>NZ_JAPZKZ010000015.1:0-166400 GCF_033804605.1 Mycobacterium sp. RTGN6 | reverse complement strand
CACGCGGTGAGGTAGCGGCCAGCCCGCACGGGTTTGCGGGTGATGGTGTAGGACACCGACTTTCCGCCGATGATCCGCGCCTTCCATTCACCGGCGCGGTGGGCGAATACGGCCCGACCGGAGAGCAGGTAGCGGCCGCGGGTGGCGTTGGCCAGGTGTTCCAGGGGTTTCGGTAGCCGCACACTGACTTCGCCGTCGGGGGTGACGGTGATGGTGAGATTGCCGAACGGCTCATCGCCGGAGCCGTTGACGGTGATCCGGTACCGGGCCGCGTCCCAACGATCGCGCCACTGCGCCGGTGTGAGGCCCGCGGTGTCGAGGTGGTGGCGGGTCTTGGCCAGCCGTTTCCCGCCTTCGACCACCCGCACCCGGTTAGCGGCCCTGTCGGCCTCCACGCGGGTCAGCTCGGCGCGTAGATGCTGCAGCCGACGCTGCTTGGCGAACCGTTCCGCTTGGGTCGCATACCCTTTCGGTGACTTCGCTTCGCGTCGTGCTTTGCGCTGCGCGACCGTCAGCATGTCAAGGCTGGGTAGGGCTAGGCGCTTCTCGATCGTGGCGATCGCCGCGTGCAAGCCGACGATGTGGCGGTACTGCGCCTCACGGGACAGTCGGTACTGGTCGTCGTTGGCGGCGATGATCGCGTTGGCCCATCGCGCACTGGACTGTGCGGTCAACGCCTTCTTGCGGGTGTTGAGCCGGCCCCTGCGAGCGTCGCGCCGCGCACCGTTATCCAGATCCGGTGCCAGCGGCTCGGGACGACAAACCGTGCTCAGGTCAGTGCGGCGCAACCGGCCCAGATGCTCGGCCACTTGGTCGAGTACATGTTCATCGGCTGGTGTGGTCCGCAGCCGGGTCGTGATCGCCACCCCCGCCGGCGCCGCGACCGGCGTCACGCCACGCCATTGCCGCAACTTCTTGGCCGTCATAGAGCAACACCGCTGCTGGTCTCGGCTGCCACCGCGGCGCAACGCCGATTCGTCTCGCTCAACGCTGGCCGTGAACACCGTCGGCGAGTGCGTGCGCTCATCACCCGACCATCTCAAACGCCACCGACAAACGACCCCGTGACCGACCACGGCCAACCAACTGACCAACAGCTGGCAACCCGGAGTTGACTAGAACCCGGCCTTCAGGTTCTTCTTCGCGGCGCGACGCAGCTGCAGGATGCGCACCGTCCCCACCAGGAACGTCAACAATCCGCCTGCGATCGCGCCGAGAAGCAGTGCCACCCCGACGGGTAGCTGCCACGCCCACCCGAACAGCTGGACCGTCGTGTAGTCCATGTTCTGCATGATGAACACCAGCAGCAGGATCAGCACCAGGAAGCCGATGACCAGTGCCGTCCACAGCGCCCCCGCCCTGGTGAACTGGCCGGCCTCGTCCTTCGGCTTGGGGGCCTTGGTATCCGGGTCCGGATCGTTGACCTGCGGCTCGAGCGGTTCGGGCGGCAGCGGTTCGAGGTCGGGTTCCTTGGGTGTCGATGGTTCGCTGCTCATGGACCCATCTTGCCCCTCGTTGGCGTCGAGGAGAGTCAAACCAGGGCAAGAGCAGCGGTTGGCGGTTAGGGTCAGGTCAATTTGGTGACGCCGAAGGGACGCATCCATGAACCCCGCGCGACGAACCGTGTACCTCCGCGGGCTGGCGCTGCTGGCCACGTTGATTGCCTTCCTCGCCACGGCATGTGGCAGCGCGAACCCGCTCGGCGGCGGCCCGATCTCGGGCGACCTGAAGTCGATCAAGGTGGGCTCTGCGGATTTTCCCGAGTCCAAGATCATCGCCGAGATCTACGCACAGGCGTTGGAGGCCAACGGTTTCGACGTCAGTCGTCAGTTCGGCATCGGTAGCCGCGAGACCTACGTCCCTGCGGTCAAGGACCATTCGATCGACCTGATCCCCGAATACACCGGCAACCTGCTGCAGTACTTCGACAAGAACACCACCGCCACCGATCCCGACGCGGTGCTGTTGGCGCTGTACGACGCGCTGCCGGGCGACCTTTCGATTCTCACCCCGTCGCCGGCCAACGACCAGGACACCGTCGCCGTCACCTCCGAGACCGCGGCGAAGTGGAACCTCAAGACCATCGCCGACCTCGCCGCACACTCACCGGAGGTGAAGTTCGGTGCGCCGTCGGAGTTCCTCAGCCGCAAGGAAGGGCTGCCCGGGCTGAAGGAGAAGTACGGCCTGGACGTCGCACCCGCCAACTTCATCGCGATCAGCGACGGGGGCGGCCCCGCCACGGTGCGGGCCCTCGTCGAGGGGTCGGTCACCGCTGCCGACATCTTCAGCACCTCACCGGCGATCCCGCAGAACAAGCTCATCGTGCTCGGCGACCCGAAGAACAACTTCCTGGCCGCCAACGTGGTCCCACTCGTGGCGTCGCAGAAGCTGTCCGACCAACTCAAGACGGTGCTCAACGCCGTCTCGGCGAAGCTCACCACCGACGCGCTCATCGAGATGAACACGGAGACTTCCGGCAACGCCGGCATCGACCCCGACGAGGCGGCGGCCAAGTGGGTCAAGGACAACGGGTTCGACAAGCCGGTGGGGGGATAAACGCAACGTGATCACCTTCGACAAGGTCACCAAGAAGTACCCCGACGGCACCGTCGCCGTCGACGAGCTGACTCTCGACGTGCCCGACGGGACGCTCACCGTATTCGTCGGCCCCTCCGGCTGTGGTAAGACGACGTCGATGCGGATGATCAACCGGATGATCGAGCCCACCTCGGGCACCCTGACGGTCGACGGCAAGGACGTCACCAAGGTCGACCCGGTGAAGCTGCGGCTCGGCATCGGCTACGTCATCCAGAGCGCCGGGCTGATGCCGCACCTTCGCGTCGTCGATAACGTGGCGACGGTCCCGGTGCTCAAGGGCGAATCTCGGCGCAGCGCAAGGAAAGCCGCGTTGGGCGTGCTGGAGCGCGTCGGCCTTGACCCGAAGCTGGCCGAACGTTATCCGGCTCAGCTGTCCGGTGGCCAGCAGCAGCGCGTCGGCGTAGCGCGGGCGCTGGCCGCCGACCCCCCGATCCTCTTGATGGACGAGCCGTTCAGCGCCGTCGACCCGGTGGTGCGGGAGGAGTTGCAGACCGAAATCCTGCGGCTGCAAAGCGAATTGCGCAAGACCATCGTCTTCGTCACCCACGACATCGACGAGGCGATCAAGCTCGGTGAGAAGGTCGCCGTGTTCGGTCGCGGAGGCGTGCTCGAACAGTACGACGTCCCCGGCCGACTGCTGTCCAACCCGGCCAACGACTTCGTAGCGGGCTTCATCGGCGCCGACCGCGGCTATCGGGGGTTGCAGTTCGCCCCCGGTACCGGGCTGCCGCTCCACGACATCCGCACGGTCGAAGAGGCCGCCATCGACGCCCTGCAGCTGGGCCCGGGGGAGTGGGCCCTGGTGACCAAGCCGGACGGTTCGCCGTACGCGTGGATCGACGCCAACGGCGTCGGCCTGCACCGGCAGGGAAAGTCGTTGTACGACAGCAGCATTGCCGGTGGATCACTCTTCCTGCCGGGTGGAACGATGCGGTTGGCGCTCGATGCGGCGCTGTCGTCCCCGGCGGGGCTCGGAGTGGCCGTCGACGCGCGCAAACAGGTCATCGGGGGCATCAAGGCCGATGACGTCGTCGCGGCATTGAAGAACAAACGCGGGACCACCTAGTGAACTATCTGCTCACCCATCTCGACGACGCGTGGGAGCTCACGGTCATCCACCTGTGGTTGTCGTTGCTGCCGCTGGTGCTGGGTTTGGTTATCGCGGTACCGCTGGGCGCACTGGTGCACCGGACCAGGCTGTTGCGCAGGCTGACCACCGTCACCGCGAGCATCATCTTCACGATCCCGTCGCTGGCGCTGTTCGTGGTGCTACCGCTGATCATCCCGACGACGATCCTCGCACCAGCCAACGTCATCGTGGCCCTCACGCTGTACACCGTGGCGCTGTTGGTGCGCGCCGTCCCCGAGGCGCTCGACGCCGTCTCGCCCGCCGTGCTCGACGCGGCGACGGCCGTCGGCTACCGGCCGCTGAGCCGGATGCTGAAAGTCGAACTGCCACTGGCGATTCCGGTGCTGGTGGCCAGCCTTCGCGTGGTGGCCGTCACCAACATCTCGATGGTGTCGGTCGGTTCGGTGATCGGCATCGGCGGACTCGGCACCTGGTTCACCGACGGCTACCAGTCCGACAAGAGCGACCAGATCATCGCGGGCATCATCGCCATCTTCCTGCTCGCCGTCGTCGTCGACACCCTCATCATGTTCGCGGGCAAGGCCATCACTCCGTGGACAAGGGCGGGCCAAGTCAGCCGACGGGCGGCCCGGGCCAAGGCGGCCGCATGAACTTCCTCCAGGAGGCCCTGTCTTTCATCTTCACCGCCGCCAACTGGGCCGGCCCCGCCGGACTGACGGCGCGCGTGCTCGAGCATCTGCAGTACACGGTCGTCGCGGTGTTCTTCTCCGCGCTGATCGCCATCCCCATCGGGATGGCCATCGGACACACCGGCCGCGGCACGTTCCTCGTGGTCACCGGGGTGAACGCGCTGCGTGCGCTGCCCACGCTCGGCGTGCTGCTGCTCGGGGTGCTGCTGTGGGGGCTCGGGCTGGTGCCGCCGACCGTCGCGCTCATGCTGCTGGGCATTCCGCCGTTGCTGGCGGGCACCTACGCGGGCATCGCGAACGTCGACCGCAACGTCGTCGACGCAGCCAGGTCGATGGGCATGACCGAGGCCCGGGTGTTGCTGCGCGTCGAGGTACCCAATGCGCTGCCGCTGATCGTCGGCGGACTGCGCACTGCCACACTGCAAATCGTGGCGACCGCCACCGTCGCTGCGTACGCGAGTCTGGGCGGCCTCGGCCGCTACCTCATCGACGGCATCAAGGTGCGCGAGTTCTACCTCGCGCTGGTCGGCGCCCTGATGGTGACGGCGCTTGCGCTGATCCTCGATGCCGTCCTTGCGTTGGCGGTGTGGTTGTCCGAACCGGGCACCGACAGGTTCCGGCGGATGCCGCAGCCGCTGCTTGGCGACGAGGTTGCCCTTGAATCGGCGGCTTCGTCTCGATCTGGTGGCTCTTCTCAAGGCGGCTACGAAGCGAGGGCTCCGTCGCCTACGGTAGATGGGTGAGTGCAGCCCAGCCGCCCACCAAGGACGCCAACGACCCGGCCTGGCCGGCAATCTTGACGTGGCGCGCGCATGACGTGCCGCGGATGGAATCGGTGAGGGTGCAGTTGTCGGGCAACCGCATCAAGGCGTACGGGCGAATCGTCGCCGCTGCCACCCCGTCGCATCCGGCGTTCAGCGCTTCGTACGACCTGGTCACCGACGAGAACGGCGCCACCAAACGCCTGTCGCTGACCGTCACGCTCGCCGAACGTGAACGCCAGCTGTCGATCGCGCGCGACGAAGAGAACATGTGGATGGTTCAGGACCACCAGAACCAGACCAAGCGCGAGAGTTACGACGGCGCACTGGACGTCGACGTGGTATTCAGCCCGTTCTTCAACGCGCTGCCGATCCGGCGCACCGGCATCTACCGCAGCGTCGACTCGATCTCGATTCCGGTCGTCTACGTGCGGCTGCCGGACCTCTCGGTGGAGCTCGAGACCATCACGTACTCCAATGGCGCCGCCGGATTCACGCTGAACTCCCCGGTCGCCGACACTCCGATCACCGTCGACGCCGAAGGCTTCATCCTCGACTACCCCGGACTGGCAGTGCGGATCTGATCACGCCGCCTGCGCGCCCCGCCGCGGCGAGTTCGTTGCGCCAGTCGTCGGCCCCGACGGTGATCAGCGAGATGTCCGGCCGGCCGAAGCTGTCGTAGCGCATGCGGGCGGCGTGGCCGCTGTTGACCAGGTCGGCCACCGATCCGGTGCTGGCCAGCCCGTCGCGAGCGTGCACGAGCAGGTCGATGGCCCGGTCCAGGGCCGACGTCAGCTGTTCGGAGTTGGCCTCGCACATCGCGCGCACCAGGTCGGGGACCGTCGCCGCGACACGGGTGCCGTCCCGGAACGAACCCGCCGCCAGCGCGAACGCCAGAGGCACGTCGCCTGCCGTTACGGCGAGCGCCTCGGCGAGCAGGTGGGGCAGGTGCGAGATGGCCGCGGCGGCCGCGTCGTGCTCGTCGGAGCGGGCAGGCACGACGATGGCGCGGCAGTCCAGCGCGAGGTGCATGACCTGGGCCCACACTCCCGCGTCGACGTGGTCGTCGACGCTGATCACCCACGGCGCGCCGACGAAGAGGTGCGGGTTGCCAGCCGCCCAACCCGACCGGGCGGTGCCAGCCATGGGATGCCCGCCGACGTAGCGGTCCAGCAGGCCGTACTGCTGGACCAGTTGCAGCAGTGCACCCTTGACGCTGACGACGTCGGTGAGCGGGCAGTGGGGCGCCGTGGTGCGGATGTGGTCGAGCATGATGGGCAGCGCGGGCACGGGGACGGCGAGCACGATGAGTGCGTTCGTGGCGGCGGCGCGGGCCAGGACCTCGGTGAGGTGGTCGCTGGCGTCGAATCCGTCGAACCGGGCGGCCTCGACGCCGTCGATCGAGCGGTTGTAGCCGAAGGCCTCCCGGCCGGCCACCTTCAGGGCCCGCATCACCGATCCACCGATCAGGCCCAAGCCCAGCACGCACACCGGAGTCGTCACGCTCCTAGGTTGGCATACGGCTACGCCACGCTCGCGCCGGGCTTGATCTCGGTTCCTGGTCAAAGCCCTGGCGTGGGGCTAGCGTTACTTTCATGGGAGCACAGCGTGCACAGGCGCAAAACCAGGCCGCCGAACTCCCCGACGGCTTCGGCATTGCAGTCGTCCGGGAGGACGGCAAGTGGCGTTGCTCGCCGCTGCGTAAGGCTGCGCTGGGGAGTCTCGGTGCCGCCGAGACGGAGTTGCGGGAGTTGCGCAGTGCGGGGGCGGTCTTCGGGCTGCTCGACGTCGACGACGAATTCTTCGTGATCGTCCGGCCCGCCCCTGCGGGCACACGGCTGTTCCTGTCCGATGCGACGGCCGCGCTGGACTACGACATCGCGCAAGAGGTGCTCGAGAAGCTCGACGCCGACATCAGCCTGGACGACCTCGATGACGAGGACCCGTTCGAGGAGGGCGACCTGGGTGTGTTGTCCGACGTGGGGCTCTCCGAGGGTGTGCTGAGCATCATCCTCGACACCGACGACTACGCCGACGAGCAACTGGTCCGGATCGCGCAGGAGATGGGCTTCGGTGACGAGTTGACGGCGGTGCTCGACAAACTCGATCGGTGAGCACCGACGAGGACTGCGTCCGCCTTGCGCTCGAGGCGGCTGCGGCAGCCGATCCACGCGACGTCCCCATCGGTGCAGTGGTGTTCGCCGCCGACGGAACTGAGTTGGCCCGCGCCGCCAATGCCCGCGAGCAGTCTGGAGACCCGACCGCGCACGCGGAGATCCTCGCCTTGCGCGCGGCCGCCGCGGTCGTCGGCGACGGCTGGCGGCTGGAGGGCACGACGCTGGCGGTGACCGTCGAACCGTGCACGATGTGCGCGGGCGCACTGGTGATGGCGCGGGTGGCGCGGCTGGTGTTCGGCGCGTGGGAGCCCAAGACGGGAGCGGTCGGATCGCTGTGGGACGTGGTGCGCGATCGGCGGTTGTCGCATCGGCCGGAGGTGCGCGGCGGGGTGCTGGCTGAGGAGTGCGCCAGACCGTTGGAGGAGTTCTTCGCGCGGCAGCGCTGAGTTCGGCGGCGATTATGGGCCGTGGCGCGATGCCGGTAAGCTGCCCGACGGTGGCGTGTCCGAGCGGCCTAAGGAGCACGCCTCGAAAGCGTGTGACGGGTAACCCCCGTCCGAGGGTTCAAATCCCTCCGCCACCGCCATAACCGCCCTCCTGCTATTTCAGGCAAGGGCGGTTTTTGCGTGCATCAGGGCGTAGGTGGAGACCGGTTGACCCTTCTCTTCGCTTCGGGCAATCGCCTTGCGCCAGAAGGATTGGGCGGTGTGCGAGAAGGTGGCGTCGACGCCTACCTCTTCGCTGGCGTCGATGATGTGCTGCGCGCCAGCGTCCATCATCTTCAGGCTCGCCAAGGTGGCCCAGCCGCCGTTCTGGTTGGCGACCGAGAACTCCTCCATGAAGTAGGGGAAGGCGGCGGCAGAACGGATGGCGAACGGTACGAATTGGGCGACGCTGTGGCCGGAACGGTCGATGACCGCGGTCGCTTGGTCGAAGGCCAGCAACCAGGGATGGAAGATGGTCAACAGGGCCTGGTAGAAGACCTGGGCCAGGCCGTCGTCCGTCCCGAGGTATTCCTGCGGGCTCAGCGGGCGCAGCAGTTCGGCGTGTGCGTCGAACACCTCACGTGGACCGCTGTAGAAGATGTACGACGCCGGATGGGCGATGTTCTCACCGGCTGACATCACCCCGCCGGAGATGAACTGCGCACCGTGCTCGCGGACCCAGGCCGCACCCTTGCGCGCCTGCTCCGGGGAATCCGAGGACAGGTTGGCGATCACCTTGCCGGCCAGGTGCTCTGTCGCCGGACCGAGCACGTCGTACATCGCGGCGTAGTGGGTGAGGCTCAGGACGGTCACTTCGTTCGCATCCAGCGCCTCGGCCACCGATGCGGCAGGCTTGGCGCCCAGTTCGACCATGGCGTCGATCTTGTCGGTGCTGCGATTCCACACCGTGACGTCCACACCGGCCGCCAGGAAGGCTCGGACCATGCCCTGGCCCATCGGACCCAAGCCGACGACGGAGACTGAGCGGGAAGTGTGCTGCTCGGACATTTTGTGTCCCTTCGGTTCTCGGTGGATTGTTGTCGGCGCCGAGCTCAATACTCCGTCGCCGCAAGTAGAGTCGGGAAGACCGAACGTTGAGGTGGGGTTGCTTACCCAGAGGTTCGAATTCAGGTCAGAAGGAGTGCGGTGGACATGAGTAGTGACACAGCTCACGATGTATGCGGCATGAGCCTGGCGATCGATGTGGTCGGCGGTAAGTGGAAACTGCACTTGATGTGGGCGCTCGCCGGTGGGCCGCAACGCTTCGGCCAGCTTCGCAAGCTGTTGGCCGGTGTCAGTGAGAAGGTCCTCGCCGAAAATCTGCGCCAGCTCGAGGGCAGCGGCGTGGTGCACCGTGAGATCTACCCCGAGATTCCGCCACGCGTCGAGTACTCACTCACGCCGCTCGGCGAGGAGTTGGAAGTGGCGCTGCGCCCGCTGGAGGTGTGGGGCGATAAGAACCGGGACGAACTACTGGGGAATCTGCTCGCCTCGATCGACTAGGTTTCAGATCCGGCAGCACACCGGCGCCGCTGCAGCCACACTTAGCGGGTGAGGTCGTCGTGAGCGAGGGGGACGCGGTCGCTCGCGAGACGATCTTTCGCAAGAGTTGGCGCGACCGCCAGACGACCGGAGTTCGCCCGGGTGAGTTGATCAAGCAGCCCGGGTGGATCGATGCGGGACTCGTGGCCCTTGGCGTGCTGTTGGCCGCGGGCGCCGTGGCGGCCTCGACGGTGACGGTCGCTCGGACCGCGGCCTTGCCCGCGGTGGTGCAGGGCACGTCGGTCACGGCAGTGCGCGGCGAGGTGGCGCCCGCCCCGGGTACTTCTGCGCAGTACCGGGACGCATCCGGGACCACCGTCGACGCGGTGGTCGTCGAGGTGACCGCGACGGAAGTAGTGGCCAAGCTGGACCAACCCGGTTCCGCGTCGGCGGGCGAACTGCTGCTCCCAGCTGGGCGGCAACGGTTGATCAGCGTATTGCTGCCGAGGCTGGGGTGAGGTGGCGCCGGCGCGCGATCCCCTACATCGCGCAGGCCGAGATGGCCGATTGCGGTGCCGCCGCGCTGGCCATGGCGCTTGGCTATCACGGCAGGCACGTGTCGCTGGCGGAGATGCACGCGGCCACCGGCACCGGGCGCGACGGCGTGGACGCCCTACGGCTCGCCGAAGCCGCCACCTCCTACGGATTGCGCGCCCGCGGAGTCGCCACCGAACTCGATGACCTGGCCGTGCTGCCCCGCGGCACCATCCTCCATTGGGGCGCAGCGCATTTCGTGGTCCTGGACTCGACGTCACGCAACGGTGTCACCATCGTCGACCCGATGGCCGGGCGCTACCGGGTCGGCTGGCCCGCCGTCGGAGGCCTGTACAGCGGGGTCGCCATCATGCTCGAGCCTGCGGCCACGTTCGTCGCCGGCGGGCAGAAGGCGCCGGGAGCGCTGCACCATGCCCGCCGGATGCTGACCGGCTCCAGTGGAATCGGCAAGGTCCTGGCCACCTCGGTGGTGGTGCGGTTGATGGCGTTGGCGGTGCCGGTGCTTACGGGCATCGTCGTGGACCAGCTCGTACCCGCCGACGACGGGCGCCTGCTGAAAGTCGTTGCCGCAGTGATGGTCGCGTTGATCGGCTACTCGATGATCGCGACCTTCCTGCGGTCGCATCTGCTGCTGCGGCTGCGCAGCCGGCTGGACGTCGACATGACGCTGGGCTTCCTCGAACATCTGGTGGACCTGCCGTATACGTTCTTCCTGAAGCGCTCCTCGGGCGACTTGATGATGCGGTTGCGCAGCAACGCGACCGTCCGCGAGATCCTGACCACCGGCACCATCGCGGCACTGCTCGACGGCGCGCTGGCCGTGGTGTATCTGGTCCTCATCGTCGCGCTGTCACCGCTGCTGGGAGCTCTCGTCGCGGTGCTGGCCGTCCTCGAGGTCACGGTGTTGATGGCCGCGCGCCGACGCAACCAGCATCTGATGGGTGAAGCCCTGGCCACCGAGGCGAAATCGCAGTCGTATGCCTACGAGATGTTCTCGGCGGTGGAAACGCTCAAGGCGGCCGGCGCCGAGCGTCGCGCCGTATCGCACTGGACCAACCTGTTCATCGCCGAGATGAACGTCTCGCTGCGCCAGGGGCGCCTTTCGGCCGTGGTGGACACGGCGTTTCACGGGCTGGGGCTGCTGGCTCCGATCGCGGTGTTGTTGGTCGGCGCGTATCTCGTTGGCACCGGGCAGCTTTCGCTGGGCACCATGCTCGCGCTGGCTGCGCTGGCCGGGGCGTTCCTGGAACCCCTCGCCACACTGGTCGCGACGGCGTTGCAGGTCCAGCTGCTCGGCAGCTATCTGGCCCGTATCGACGACGTCCTCAACACCCCGACGGAGACCCAGGGGCGCGACCTGCAGCACGCCCCTCCGCTCGCCGGAGCGGTGCGTGCCGAAGGGGTCACCTTCCGCTACCAGCCGCACGGTCCACCGGCCGTCGACGGCGTCGACCTCGAGGTGAGCCCCGGCCAGGTGCTGGCCATCGTCGGGCGCTCCGGTTCGGGCAAGTCGACGATGGGACGACTGCTGCTTGGGCTCTACGCGCCGTCGGCGGGGCGCGTCCTGCTCGATGGGATCGACCTGGCCACCCTGTACCCGCGCAGTGTGCGATCCCAGATCGGGGTGGTCACCCAGAACCCGTACATCTTCGGACTGTCGATCCGCGACAACCTCATTCTCGGCGACCCCAGTCTGTCGCTGGAGCGGCTCGAGGCCGCCGCCGAACTGGCCGGCATCGCCGACGACATCCGCGCGATGCCGATGGGGTGGGAAACCCCGCTCGTCGACGCGGGCGCCTCCCTGTCGGGCGGTCAACGCCAGCGGTTGGCGCTGGCTCGGGCGCTGGCGCCTCAGCCACGAATCCTGCTCCTCGACGAGGCCACCAGCAGCCTCGACACCGTCACCGAGGCCCAAGTGCACGCCAACATCGCGGGGCTCGGGTGCACCGTCATCGTGATCGCGCACCGGCTGGCCACCGTGATCGACGCGGACCGCATCGTCGTCATGGATGCTGGACGGGTGGTCGAAACCGGCTGCCACGCCGAACTTTTAGCTGCGGGCGGACACTACGCGCAGCTGGTGGGCGGGCAGCTCGTCGGCGAGAAGCACGCAGGCGGGGGCGATTCGGATGTCCAGTAAAGCGTCGCTCAAGCCCAGTGGCTTCTTCGTCATGCGCGCACCCTTGCTGCCGTTGGAGGAGTTGGACCGACTGCGCGCCGACCCGACGTACTGGCGCACCTTGGCTGCGCGCCCGGAAGTCGCCGAGGCGCTGCACCTGGCGTCACCGGGGTTGATGCGCCGGTTGGCGGCCGGTGACCCAGATGACCGGGTGGCCGCCTCGGTGACCGCCTATCTGAGCCGAATGTGCACCCGTGCAACACCGTTCGGCTTGTTCGCGGGCTGCGCGTTTGGCGTGGTGGGTGACGATACGGCGCTGGTGGTCGACGGCCCGGAGGGCACGGCGCGGCACAGTCGCCCCGACACCGAGGTGTTGGCGGCACTGGTCGAGCGGCTACTGGTAGACCCACAGACGCGGCCCGCGATGGAGGTCGAACCCAACTCCAGCCGCTACCCCGCGGCCGGCGCGATGCGGCTCATCGAGAGCCGACTGCGAGAGGGCCGCCGCAGCCACCACTTGGTCGTGATCGAGGATGACGCGCCACTGCGGTGCGCGTTGGACGCGGCCTCCGGCGGCTGTTCGGTCGAGCGGGTCGTCGACGCCGTCGCGGCCCACGCCGGCGTCGAGCACGACGAGGCCCGCGACTACGTGGATGCACTGGTCGAGGCCCGCGTGCTGACCCCGGTGGCCGAGCCCGCGGTGACGGGCCAAGAGCCTTTGGCGTACGTGCTGTCGACGCTCAGCGGGCAGGGCCTCGCCGCGACGTTGGAGGCGTTGGAGCGGGTGTCCGGTGAGCTCGCCGCGCTGGATGCCGCCGGGCTCGGCAACCCGCCCCGGGCCTACGACTCCGTGGCCGCCGCGCTGCTCGAGTTGACCGGCGACGCCGACGGTGACGACGGGCGGCTGGTCCAGGTCGACCTGCACCGGGCCGGCGCGGGGCTGACCCTTGGGCCGGATACGGTGCGGCTGCTCACCGACGCAGTGGACCTGCTCTACCGGCTGACCCCGGCCGGTGAGGATCCGGCGCTCGGTCGTTTCAGGTCCGAGTTCGGCGCTCGATACGAGGACCGCGAGGTCCCCCTGATGGAGGCGCTCGACGAGGAGCTTGGCATCGGGTTCGACCGGTCGAACCATCCTGCCGCCGACGAGTCACCGCTGCTGGCTGGGCTCGACCTCGGCGGCGTGGCCTCGGATCACGTGTTCACCGCACGCGACGCAGTACTGCTCGAGCTGTTGATGCGGACCGGCGAAAGTGGTTCCAGCAGGCTTGAACTCGACGCAGATGCCATCGCTCGTCTTGCCGAGGCGGCGCCATTGCCGTTGCCCGACGCGCTGGCGGTCAACGCCAGCCTGCTCGACGACGGCATCGAGATCCACGCCGCCTACGGCCCTTCGGGCGCGGAGGTGCTCGGGCGTTTCTGTCACGGCGACCCCCGGCTGCACGACGCCGTGCGGGCCCACCTACGTGCCGAGGAGGCCCATACGCCGGGGGTGGTGTTCGCCGAGCTCGTCCACCTGCCCGAAGGGCGCATCGGCAACATCTTGGCCCGGCCGGTGCTGCGCGACTACGAGCTTGTTCTACTGGGACGCTCGGGGGCACCCGCGGAACGTCAACTGCGCGTTGATGAACTGACCCTGCGGCTCGACCGCGGACGGCTCGTCCTCTACAGCCCCCGGCTGGGCACCGAAGTTCGGCCGCGGCTGACCACCGCGCACAATCCGGCATGGCGTGGCTTCGGGGTGTACCGATTCCTCGCGGCGCTGCAGCATGACGGGGTGGCGAGCGCGCTCGGGTGGCATTGGGGTGCATTGTCCGTAGCGCCGACGCTGCCCCGCGTCACCTCTGGGCAGCTGGTGCTGGCCCGGGCCCGCTGGCGGCTCTCGGCGGCCGAGCTGGGCACCGTGACCGGACCCGACGCCGCAGCCGGTTGGGCGACGCTGACCCGCGACCGCGGGCTCCCCGGCGAGCTACTCATCGCCGACGGTGACAACCGGCTCTACGTCGACACCTCCAGCGCGGCAATGATTTCCGCCGCGTCGAAGGTATTGCGCGGGCGGTCGGGGGCGGTCGTCGAGGAGGTGCTCACCACCGGGGTCGCGACTGGGCCGCAGGGCCGTTTCGCCCACGAGCTCATCGTGCCGTTCTTGCGCCGCGGTGAACCCGCGCCGCCGCCGGAGCCGTGGACGGCGCCCCGGGCACGGCGCACCTTTGCCCCGGGAAGCGAGTGGCTCTACCTCAAGGTCTACACCGGCAGCGCGTCAGCCGACCGCGTCCTCACCGAAGCCGTCGGCCCCGTCATCGGGCGGCTGGGTGACACCGGGGTCGTCGACCACTGGTTCTTCCTGCGCTACGCAGACCCCGAGCATCATGTGCGGCTCCGACTGCACGGTGAGCCGGATGCACTGCGGAACAACGCATTACCCCAACTCACCGACGCGTTCGCCCCGTACCTCGCCGACGGAACGATCCGCGACGTCGTGCTCGACACCTACCACCGCGAGCTCGAACGCTACGGCGGCGACGCAGGCATCGAACTGGCCGAGCAGATTCACGCCGCGGACAGCGACGCCGTGCTGGAAGTGCTGGGCCTGCTCGATGACGACGACGGGCCCGACGTCCGATGGAAGATGTGCGTTTACGCGACCGATCGGCTGCTGGCCGACGCCGGTTTCGACATCCAACAACGGCGCGACTGGGCCAAGGCCGGCGCGGCCGGGTACCGCGGCGAGTATCCGAATGCGCACAACCTCGACTCGGGCATCGGAGCGCGCTGGCGTAGCGAGCGCGCGGACCTCACCGCGCTACTCGACGACACCGTGGAGCATCCGTACGAACTCGCACGCCAGGTGTTTCGGCGGCGGTCCGAGCGCCTCGCCCCCCTGCTGGCCGAGCTCGCCGATCGATCCCGCCGCGGGGCGCTGAGCCAACCGCTCCCGGACCTGCTGCACAGCTTCGACCATCTCCATGCGATCCGGCTGCTGCGCTCGGCCGCACGCACCCACGAACTCGTCGTGCTCGGTTTCCTCGATCGCCACTACGCAAGCCAAGTCGCGCGGGCGCCCCGCGGCGGCAGCACGAATTAAAGCCCGAAAAAAACCTCGAGAAAAAATGTCCGGCTGCGCGCAGTCGAATGCTCCTACCTGTGAGCGCGGCCAACCGGCGGCGATCACCCAACGAAGGAGACATCATGGGCACAAAGAGCACCAAGCTGGAGCTGCGCAAGCACAGCATCCGCACGCTCACCCCCAGCGAGCTGAGCATGGCTCACGGCGGTGGCGGCAACGGAACCGGAACGGGCACCGGCAACGGCACCGGCACGGGAACGGGCAATGGAACCGGCACCGGCACGCGGCACCCCAAGCCGCCGCCGCCCCCGCCTCCCACGAAGGTCATGATCTGGTGAGTGGCCACAACGACGAGTGACATCGCCACACCAGTCCACCGCCCCATAGCCGACTCGACGTCGGTTGTGGGGCGGTGTTCGTTCTGGGATGAGGCCGGTGTGCGCCAAGAATCCGCCAAGGCGTCCACCGCAGAGTCTGTGTCAACCGGCCACCACGACCGGCACCAGAACCGAACTCACGCCCACCCAAGGAGACATCATGCAGACCACCACACTCGCCCTGCGCCGCCGCAGCATCCGCACCCTGACCACCGACGAACTGCGCGGCGTCCACGGCGGCAATACGTCGCCCGCGCCCGCGACGACCAACGGTCAGACCGGTTCCAACCGCGAGAGCGGCACCACCATTACGACCGGTACCACCATCATCCGCCAGAGCCCCAGCGGCGGCACCTCCATCATCAAGCAGATATCGGTCAAGCCGAACTGACGACAGCGCGGTACGCACCGCTCAGCGCAGCAGCCCGTCACGAAGCGCGCGGGCTAGCGTCGGGGTCAGCGGCACCCGCGGGATGAGGGTGGCCTGCACCGCGTGGTACAGGTCCGGCTTGCCCTGCCACACCGTGGCCGCAGGCCTGTTGTCGGTGTCGAGCTCGTGGAACCACGACCCCCGCTCGACGTCGATCAGGTTGCGCCGCACGTAATCCCACCAGACGGCGTACCAGTCCGCGAACTGTTGCTCGGCAGTGCGCTCGTAAAGCGCTGCGGCGCAGTTGATTGCCTCGGCGACCACCCAGTGCATCCGTTGACGCACCACCGGGACACCGTCCCAGTCCGTTGTATAGACGAATCCGTCGGCACCGTCGGAGGCCCAGCCGTCCGCTACCGCACGGTCGAACAACCCCGTCGCCGCAGCCACCAGGCCGGGGTCCGGGGCCGTGGCCGCCTCGGTGTGCAGGATCAGTCGTGCCCACTCCAACCCGTGGCCCGGCGTGGCACCGAACGGTTTGAACTGGTCGCCCGGACGGTCCCGGTTGAGCTCCAGGTCGGGTTCCCAACCCGCGCTGTAGTGCTCGGGGATCCGGCCGGCGTGCGACAGCGAGACCTCCACGACAAATCGCACCACTGAAAGTGCCCGCGCTCGCCACGCATCGGCCTCGTCGGCTGGCACGGCGTCGGCGACCGCGAGCAGCGCCTCGACCGAGTGCATGGTCGCGTTCACCCCGCGGTAGTCGTGAGCTCGGGTGAACGCCACGTCCCAGGTGTCCACCGGCAGGCCTACGGCCTCGTCCCAGAAGTACTCCAGGTAGTCCGCCGTCGAATCACTGAGCAACGACTGGGCACCCGGGCGCCGAGCAAGCACCGCGCTGGCGGCCGCCAGCATCACGAACGCGTGGTCGTAGCAGCTCTTCCCGGCCGCGGTGACCGGTGACCCCGACGCGTCCAGCGCATGGAACCAGCCACCGTGCTCCCGATCGCGCAGCCGCCCCGTCAGACCCGCGAGCGCCGCGTCGGCGATCGGGCCGCTTCCGGGAACACCCAGCAGGTGACCCAGGCAGTACACGTACGCCATCCGGGCGGTGATCCACGTCTGTACCCCGAACTGCGGCGCTGGCACCCCTGCGTCATCCAGATAGGCGGCGCCGCCGGCCTCCAAGCCAGTCCGCCGGCCGAACGCCAGCAGGCGGACGCACTCGGCGGCAAGCCATACCCGGTCCGCGGGAAGGGTCACCCGCGCGCCCGCGATTGACGGCGAGCCACCGGCGGCCGAGAGAGGGGAACGGGTTCGACGCACCCGCAGGTCACCCCGTATTCGATATCGCAGTCCAGCAGCACCGATTGGTAAGGACGATCGGGCTCGTTCTCCCGCTCGGCCAACAGTTGCAGCGCGCGGGCGACCATCGTCGGCACGGGGAGCACCGCCTGCGTCGGCGGCAGCCCAGGGGCCGCAGTGTCACCGACACCGTCGAAGGTCACGACGGCGACATCGCGGGGAACCGAGAGCCGCAAGTGGCTTGCCGCCGTCATCACCGCCCAGAACATCCGGTTGCCGGTGGCGAGCACTCCGAACGGCGGCTCGAGCCGCGACATGAGTTCGATTGCGCCGTCGACCGCTTCATCCCGCGACGTGTGCCCGGCGCTGCTGGACGCCTCGAGCCCGGACTCTTCGACTGCGGCCAGGTACCCGAGCTGGCGCTCACGCACGCTGGAGATCGTCGCCTCGCCGGTGACCATCGCAATCCGTTGCAGCCCATGCCGATCGATCAGGTGTCGGGTCAGCGTGTACGCCGCGTCCTGGTTGCGGACCAGGACGTGGTCGACGCTGTCTCTGATGCCGTCGTGAGTGCGGTCGAGCACCACCGTCGGGACCCGCTTGGCGACGTCGGCAAGGCTGGGCGCGCCGGTGGGGAGTACGACGAGTCCGTCCACCCGCTGCTGCCGGAACAGCCGGAGGTACTTCTCCTCCTTCTCCGGACGTTCGCTCGAGATCCCCAGGAGCAACGTCTGACTGCTGACCGACAACCTCTTCTCGAACTGATGAATGAGCCCGGCGAAGAAGCCATTTCGGATGTCGGGGACGATGATGCCGAGGAATCCCGACTTGTTGGTACGCAACACTCGGGCCCGGTTGTCGGTGACGTACCCGAGCTCCTCGACCGCGATGAGCACCTTTGCGCGCAGCTCGTCGGTGACGTAGGGCTCATCGTTGAGTACCCGCGAGACCGACTTGATGGACACCCCGGCGTGCTGCGCGATGTCGGTCAACCGTGCGGCGCGCTGAAAACCCCGCGGTTGATCGGTACCGGTCGACGCCCCACCCGGGTTGCCGTCGTCCATGACGGGGAGACTAGCCCCGCACCAGCGCCGCCGCCGCGACGAACGGCTCGGCGTCGGCGAAGTCGCCGGCCCGGCCCGCTTGCCCGAAGACCACCATGCGCTCGGCGATGATGTCGCGCATCGCCTCCCGGCCCGCGCTCAGCCCAGTTGCCGGGTCGACCGTCACGCCGTCGCTGGCCAGGCTCCGTCGCAGCGCCGCCATGAACGCCATGTGGGAGTCCATGCCCTGGTTGATCTTGGTGACGCCGAGCTTGGTCGAACGTGCCTTCTCGTCCTCTGGCACACCCCAGGACTCCGGCAAGGTTCCCCCATGGGCGTTGATCACCGCGCGCAGGTCCGCAGGCAAGGAGGACGAGCCATGCATGACCAAGTGCGTTCCCGGCACCTTCTCGGCGATCTCCTCGATCAGCCTCATGTGCAGCACGGAACCGTCAGGGGGGCTGGAGAACTTGTACGCACCGTGCGAGGTTCCGATCGCCACCGCGAGCGCGTCGACGTGCGTCTGCGCGACGAAGGCTTCCGCCTCAGCGGGGTCGGCGAGCACGATCTCCTTGTGCGTCCCGCCGTCCTCCGAACCGCCGATCGTGCCGAGTTCGCCCTCGACCGAGACACCGCGTGCATGCGCAAATTCCACCACCTCCGCCGTGACGGCGACGTTCGCCTCGAAGCTGGCCGGCTGGTGGGTCTGCGGGTCGAGGCTGCCGTCGATCATGACGCTGCTGAACCCTGCGTCGATCGCACGGCGGCAGGTAGCCGCGTCGGGCCCGTGATCGAGGTGAACCACGGTCGGAACCGACGAATACCGGTCTACCGTCCGCAGCAGCAGGTCCCAATACAGTTCATCGGATCCGAAGGCGGAGGAGCCAGCGAGCGTCTGGACGATGACCGGCGATCGGGTCTGTTCCGCCGCGTCCAGAACCGCCTCGACCTGCACGAGATCGGTGACATTGAACGCCCCGATACCGTAGCCACCGCGCCGGGCCGCGTCCAGAGCGGTGCGAAGGGTGATGAGCGTCATTGAATGTCCTCCTGAGAACCTTGGCTCGGTCGGCCGGCTGTTGCGGCCTTGTCTTCTCTGACAACGATAGACAGACTACTGCGACAATTGCTAGCGGGGAACCCCAACCCGTCGCCGGTCGACAGGAGGTGCGATGCACGACGACGTGCTGATCGGCATCGATATCGGCAGTTCCGGCACCAAGGCGCTCGCCTACGACCGCGCGGGTGTCGTCGTGGCGGCGCGCACAGTGCCGACACCGACCCGGCGATCCGACGGCGGGCTCGACTTTCCGGTGCTCGACGTCCTTGCCGCGGCCGAGCAGGTGCTCGCCGAGGTGGTCGCCACGGTCGGCCCGGTGGCCGGCGTCGGCATCGCCTCAATGGGCGAGGTCGGCACGATTCTGACCGACCGGCAGCTAGCTGACCTGCACTTTCCGGCGTGGTACGACGACCGCGGCGCCGACGTCGTGGCTGCGCTGGAAGCTTCGTACGGACGGCGAGAACTCGCCACGGTCACCGGCGGGCACGCGCGGGCGACCTCGACGATCGCCAAGCTGGGCTGGCTCGCCGCGCACCGGGGGTGTCCGCCTGGCACCTTCCTCGGGGTCGCGGGGGCACTGGCGTGGCGCCTCACGGGCGCCGTCACCCAGGAGGCCGGTTTGGCGTCGACCAGCGGCGCCTTCGACCCCGTCGGGCTGCGCTATCTGCCCGCGCTCTGGAACGCCGCCGGGCTACGATCCGTCACACCACCGGGCGTGGAACCCGCAGGCACCGGCAAGCCTGCAGGCGCGACGCTGGCCCGCACACTCGGTCTTCGACCGAGTTGTCCCGTGGTCATCGCGGGCCACGACCACCCCGTCGCCGCCGTGGGCACCGGCGCCGCGCCCGGCGACGTGGTCGACTCCGTGGGCACCAGCGAGGGCCTGCTCGTCGCGATGTCCCGTGAGCAGCTCGCCAAGGCGGCAGGTCCGGGACCGTTGGTCGCTGACGGCTTCACGATCGAAACCTGGCCGGGCACAGCCGATCTCGTGGTCATGGCGGAAGGTCTGCGCCCCGGGCTTGCCATGCAAACATTGCTCGAGGAGTCCACGACCAGCAGAGCCGCGCTCGACGCCGCCGCACCGCCGCCCGGTATCGCCCCCGACCTCGACCGGAGCGAATCGCTCGCGCTCGAGCGCGGCGAATTGGGGAAACTCCGGTGCGATCCCCTCACCTGGGCGAGCGTCATCGATCACTACGCACGGCTGGCGGCCGACCAAGAGGCCGCCCTTCGGGCCGACTCCGCCGCCGCCGGCCGGACCGTGCTGACCGGCGGCGGGACGCGGTCCACCCGCTGGATGTTCGCAAAACACTGGTTCGGCGCCCAAGAGCCCGTGATCTCCGACATCACCGAGACCGTCACCCGCGGCGGTGCGGCGATCGTAGGCGCAGCGCTGGGCTGGTGGCCCGACGCTGCGGCGATGCCCGGGACCGGCTCGTCGTAAGGCCGACGCCGAAGCGGGACGATTCAAGACAATCGAAGAAGGATCTAGACAACGATGTCAGAAATGTGAATGATGGCGGCTACAGGACGGGCCGCATGTGGCGCTCGTCACCAAAAATCGTTCTCGACGAGGAGAAAATCCCATGCAAAGTTCCGACTCACGGCGCACACCGTTGCTGACCATGCTTGCCCTCGTCTCGGCGGCCGGCCTCGTTGCGTGTTCCTCGGGGACCAGCGGCGAAACCGGGAGCGCCTCCGGCGGCCAGGAAGGCGGCCTGCGGGTCGCCTTCGTGACCAAGCCGCTGGACAACACGTATTTCGGCGCGATGGTCAGCGGGGCCGAGGATGCGGCCAAGAAGCTCGGCGTCACCCTGAACGTCCAGGCCGCACAGAACGTCTCGGACGACACCGGGCAGGCGTCCAAGCTCTCGGCGCTGGTCTCGGAGGGCTACGGCTGCTATGTGGTCAATCCGACCAGCCCCACAAACCTGATCACTCCGCTGGCGCAGGCGGGTGACGCCACGGTCGTCAACATCGATCTGGAGATGGACCTCGACGCGGCCAAGGCCGAGGGCGTCAACCTGCGCACGTACATCGGCACCGTCAATGAACAAGCCGGCGCCGCGGGCGGCGAGGCGCTGCTCAAACTCGTCCCCGAGGGTTCGAAGGTGGCCGTGATCGGCACCCTGGCCCAGGACGCCGGCAACATCGCACGCCAAGCCGGCTTCCACAGCGTCGTCGACGGCAAGCTTGACACCGTCCAGACGGTCTCGGCCGACGCCGACCGCGTCAAGGCCAAGAACGCCGCGGCAGCGATCATGCGCGCCAACCCCGAGGTCAAGGGCTTCTTCACCCCGGCAGGTACCCAGGCCATGGGCATTCAGGAGGCCATCGAACAGGAAGGCCGCACGGGCGACGTCGTCGTCGTCGGAGTGGACGGCACCAAGGAGGAGCTGCAATCCATCGTCGACGGCAGCCTCGCCTCGACCGTCGAGCAGTTCCCGTACTTGATGGGCTACCAGGCGGTTCAGGCCTGCATCGCCGCGTCTGACGGGAAGAGCCTGCCCGAGCGCGTCGACACCCCGGTCCTGATCGTCGACAAGTCCAACGCCGCTGACGCGTTGGCCACGGCCCCGGCTCCTCCGGCAGGTTTCAACGTTCCCAACCCCTTCGAGGGCTGACTCGATGACGATCGGAACCGTGCACGAGGCAGCCGCCGAGGAACGACCCGCCGCGAAGGACGCGCTGCGGCCATCCCGCTGGCACCGGGTCGCGCGCGTCGCCGCGCTTGAGGAGACGTGGACCAAGGCCACTGCGCCGACGGCACTGGTCGTCGCGTTCGTGGTGTTCTCGCTGGTGGCGCCGAACTTCGCGACCTGGCACAACGTCAACGCGATGCTCGCCGACGCCGCGATCCCCGTGCTGCTGGCCGTTGGCATGACGTTCGCCGTCATGCTCGCCGGTATCGACCTGTCCATGGCCGCGACGCTGGCACTTGCCAGCGTCGTGTTCGGCCTCGGCTACCAGGCCGGGTGGGGGTTGTTCGGCTCGTGTCTGCTGGCGATCGGCGTGGGTGTTCTGGTCGGCGCGGCGAACGGATTCTTCGTTGGCCGCGTCCGCATCCCGGACATGATCGTCACTCTCGGCACCATGGGCGTCGTGATGGGCATCGGGCTGGTCGCCTCGCGCGGAATCCCGATGCCGATCGCCGACGACACCCTCCGGATCATCGCCAGGGAGTCGCTGGGTCCGTTGCGGTGGAACTTCGTCATCGTGCTCGTCATCGGCGCGCTGCTGCACATCGTGTTGACGCACACCGCAATCGGCACACACCTCCTTGCCGTCGGCGACAGCATGGATGCCAGCAAGGCGATGGGCATTCGGGTGCCGCGCGTCAAGCTCGTCGGGTACATGATCGGCGGTGCCCTCGCCGGCATCTCGGCGATCTTCTTGATCCTCTACGTCGGATCGACGCAGCCAGCCGTCAACACCGACTACGTCATGAAGGCCGTCGCGGCCACGGTGCTGGGCGGCACCAGCCTGTTCGGCGGGCGGGCCACGGTGTGGGGACCGATGCTCGGCGCGGTGCTGCTCACCGTGGTGCAGACCGGGCTGACCATGGTGGGTGTCGAGGCGTTCTTCGAGCCGGCCGTGGTGGGCGTCATCGTGCTGGCGGCGGCCACCCTGATGCGGGGGCGCAAGTGATGACGAGCACCGCTGAGCACAAGATCCAGGTCACCGAGCTGACCAAGTCCTTCGGAAACGTCGAGGCACTCAAGAGCGCGTCCCTGTACGCGCGTCCCGGTGAGGTCACCGCGATCGTCGGCGACAACGGCGCAGGCAAGTCGACCCTGATCAAGTGCCTCTCGGGCTATCACGCACCCGACGGCGGACAGCTCCTCGTCGACGGCAAACCCGTTCACTTCGGCTCGCCGCTGGATGCCCGACGCGCCGGCATCGAGACCGTCTATCAAGACCTGGCGCTGGCCGACCAGCTGACGGTCTGGCAGAACATCTTCCTGAATCGGGAGTTGACTCGCGGATTGGGGCCGCTGCGCTTCATCAGGCGGGCCGAGATGCGGCGCCAAGCCCACGACCTGGTTTCGAGTCTGGCGGTCAACGTTCCGTCCGTGACGTCGACGGTCAAGCGCCTCTCCGGCGGACAGCGGCAAGCCGTGGCCATTTCGCGAGCGGTGATGTGGTCCAACCAGTTCGTGATCATGGACGAGCCGACCGCCGCGCTCGGCCTGCGAGAAACCGCCCAGGTCGAGGAGCTCATCCGCCGCATCGTCGGCGGTGGCACGTCGGTGCTGATCATCAGTCACAACTTCGAGCAGGTCATGCGGCTGTCCCAGCAGGTGTGGGTGATGCGCGCCGGACGCGTCGTGTCGGGAGCGCGCACCGCCGACGTGACCGGAGCCGAGCTCGTCGCACAGGTCACCGGGGCGAATTCGTTCACCTGATCGCGGTGCGACTTAGTCGAGCCCGTCGTAGACCTTCTTGTAGTACGTGGACAACGCCCGTGGCCCGATGAATCGCATCGTGGTCACCCCAATGAGTGCGATGAGATTCTTCGAGGTCTGCTCCCACACCCCGTGGACCGAACTGCCGCCGCCGGCGGTGGGCGTCGCGGTCAGCGACATGACGCTCCCCGCCGCGATCGCATCGCTGTCCACGACCGTCAGCGTCACGGTGCCTGGCGTCGACCAGTCGTAGTGCCACGTGGCCCACAGCTTCGGAAAGTCCTGGCCTTCGCGGATGTCGGCCTCGGTCTCGCCGAGGTGATACACCTCGAACGCCTTCTCCGACGATGCCGGCCAGCGATGCGGTCGGTTCGGTGAGAAGTCGGTCATCAACTCGATGACCTGGTCGGGTCTGGCAGTCGTGACGAAGTCGAAGTCGAATCTGGCGTGCACTGCCCGAACGTATCAGCGCGGTTGTCCCACAACGGGATTCTCGACCGTGTCGGCACTGCGCCCCTCAGTGGTAGACCTGAACCTCGCCGCCGTCGACGAACACCTCACTGCCCGTCATGAAGCTGGACTGCGCCGTCGACAGGAAGAGCACCGCCGCGGCGATCTCGTCGGGGTCGCCAAGGCGGCCCATCGATGTCGACCCCGCCGCCCACTGGAGGAACCCGTCGGGTGCGGCCCCGCGCAGCCCCGGAGTGTCGGTCGGGCCGGGGACGACGATGTTCACCCGGAAACCGCGTGGAGCGAGCTCGGCCGCCCACACACGGACGAACTGACGCAACGCGGCCTTCGTCGCCGAGTAGGCGCCGAAGCCCGGAATGCCCCGATACGCCGAGCTGGATCCGTTGACCACGATGCTCGCCCCGGCATTCAACAGCGGAAGAGCCTTCTGAACGGTGAACACCGTCCCGCCCACATTGACCCCGAACACGTGCTCGAGCCCCTCCGGGGTGATGTCGTCGATGGTCGCGAGCTCGCCGATGCCGGCATTCGCGAACACCACGTCGAGACCGGCCCCGCTCGCGCGCACTTCATCGAACAGCCGGTCCAGATCAGAGGGATCGGAAACATCGCCCACCACTGGGACGGCCCGCTCGCCCAACTGCTCCGCCGCGGTGGCGAGTGCGTCCTTGCGCCTGCCCGTGATGAACACCCGCGCGCCTTCTGCGATGAATCTCCGTGCCGCCCCGAGGCCGATCCCATCGCTCGCGCCCGTCACCAGCGCCGTCTTGCCGTCCAGCTGTCCCATCGTGTTCTCCTCCGTTATGGACCAATCGTTCTAAAACAGTTCTACACCAATCGGTCCAAAACGGGTACTCTGGTGTCGTGGCACGCCCGAGAGCATTCGACGAAAGCGCCGTCATCGAAGCCGCGCAGGACCGGTTCTGGTCATTCGGATACGCGGCGACCGGCCTCGACGACCTGGTCAAGGCGACCGGCCTGAGCAAGGGCAGCATCTACAACACCTTTGGCAACAAGCGCGCGCTCTATCTGCGCACCTTCGAGCGCTACTGCGACGGCGTCGTCGCGCAGGTTGCCGCGCATCTCGACGGTCCCGACGAGACGGCCGTCGAACGGCTGCGCGCACTGCTCGAAGGGGTCGCAGGAGTCAGCGCCTCCACGGCGGTGCCGCGGGGCTGCTTCCTCGCGAAGGCGACGGCCGAACTCGCCGCGCTCGATGACGACGTGCAAGCCGTGGCACGACGCACCTTCGACCAGCTGGAGAACCTTCTCGTCGGAAACGTCAAGGCGGCTCAGCGGGCCGGCGCCATCGACGCCTCCCGCGATCCCAGGAAGACCGGCCGACACCTGCTCGCGACACTGCGCGGACTCGAAGCCTTGGCCTCCGCCGGGACGGAACGAGACGTGCTGATGGATGCGGTCGACAGCCTGACCGAGTCGATCCTGGACTAGCCGGCCTTCACGGCGTCGCGGCGATGGTCGTCTTCTTCTTCTTGATGCGCGGGGCGAGCCGGACGTCCTCGGGCACGACGCTCGGATTTGCGTACGCCGTCGTGACGAGTGAAACCAGGGTGTTCGCAACGTCGTTGAGGGTGGCCATCTGCGCCGGCAGCTGACCGTGTTCCACCCACGAATTGAAGAGCACGGACAGCAGGTCCCGGTCGGCGCCGCGGAGGATCTCGGTGTCCTCGGTGGGGCACATGCCGACCCGCACGATCGACAGGTCGGGATGCTCGCTGCGCCACGCGCGCAGGACCTCGTCGAGGGCGGCCTTGCTGGCGTCGTAGGCGGCGGTTCCCGCGCGCGGACGGCCGACGTCGTTGCTCGAGGCGACGAGCACTACGCCCCGCTCGGACAGGTGCGGCAGGGCTGCCCGCAACACGTTGTTAGCCCCCACCGCGTTGACGCTGAACGCGTGGATCCACGTGACGACGTCCGTGTCCTCGATGTGGGCGAACGGCACGACGGTGCTGGTGAACACCACCGCATCGAGGCCGCCGAGCGCTTCCGCCGCCTCCCCGACGACGCGCTTGATGGCCGCCGCGTCCTCCACGTCGAGCTCGAACGCCGAACCGCCGATCGCGTCGGCCAACTTCGTCAGCAGGTCGAGGCGGCGCGCGGCGACGGCCACCTTGGCGCCGCGCCCGGCAGCGCTGGTCGCCACCGCGTGGCCGATCCCCGACGACGCCCCGACGACGAGCAGGCGCAGCCCTTCGGCATCGGCATGTTGAGCAGTCACTGGAAACCACCTTCGGCAAGCACGGTAATACGGTTCTCGTTACCCTAGAGCGTCGACAAAGGATTGCCTAAGCTGACCCGCTTGCCCTGGCTCAGACGGCGACGGCCAGCGTCGGGTTCAGCTCGGGCAGCGTGGTCGGTGCCGACGGCTCGAGCGGCCCGGGTACGAGCAACTCGTGTGCGGCGGCAGCGCCGATCACGACGCCGTGCGCCGTGCCCTGTGGGGTGGTGATGTCGATCGTCGATCCCGGCACCAGGTCGTCGCCGATTCCGGTGTCGCCGGCGAACCACTCGTTGAACCACTGCGCCATCAATGCGTCGACGGCGGGTGGGTTCTGCGGTACGGGGAAGCCTGCGGCGACGTACGCGGAGAACTGGATCAGCGGGTTGCCGCCGCGCATCGAGTCCATGTGGACGCCGTTGGTGAGCTCGACACCGGTGAATCGGTCGGGGCGCGCGGACGAGAGGTCCTGCTTGAGGGTGCTGAGCGAGTTGAACAGATTGGCGGGTGCGCCGATCTCCCGGATCGGGATGAACTGGTCGCCCGGAGTCGCCGCGTCGTAAGCGTCCAGTTTGGCGAGGGCGTCGGTGAGCGTGGTCCCAAGCGGCACGCCGTCGAGCGTGATCACACCGACCAGATCGCTCGCGGCGCCGTTCGTGGCCAGGAAGCCGGCCACCCCGGGGACGAGGTTGCCGCCGAGCGAGTGACCCGCCAACCCGAACTTCTGCGGCAGCTTCGCGGTCGTCGGGTCCAGTCCGTACTGGGTCGCGTAGCCGGCGTCGAGCGCGCTCTGCGTCAGCGCGGCCCGGTCACCGACGAACAGGTCGGCGATCGCCGATGCCATCCCCGTGCCACCGAGCCAGTAGTCGTCGCCGAGGAAGAAGTTGGACGGTATCGACGGGGTGACGACGATGCTCCCGGTGCTCTGGGCGAGGTTCGCCGCCGTGTAGCTGTACATCGGACCGAGCGCCAGGAAGCCGTGGTTGAGCAGGATCATCCGGTCCGGGGGAGGGTCGCCTTCGTCGACCTCGGGGTAGTACCAGTTGGCGGCGACGCGTTGCCCGGTGCGCAGCGTGATCCACGAGTCCTTCACGGTGACCGTGCTGCCGGGCGGAAGCACCGGCGGTCCCGAGGCCAGCGCCTCGACCGCCTGCAGGGCACTCAACGCGACCGATCCGACGTTGACGACGACGGCGCCGATCACCGACCCGACGAAGCCCAGTAGCGACGGCGCGGCCGGCGGGGCGAGGGCTGGGGCCAACGACGACGCCTGCGGTGCGGCGCGTTTCGCGTCCGGTTCGATGGACGTGTGAACCGCCGCTTCTACGGCGGGGGCGGCGGGCTCGGTCACCTCGGCTACCTCGGTCTTCTCGGTCACCTGAGACGCTTCGGTCATCTGGGGCTTCTCGGCCTCCTGTGGCTCGGTGGCCGCCGACTTCTTCTTCGGGACGTCGGGCTTGGCCGGGGTCACCGCCGTGGTGCCGTCGGGGTCCGTCGTCTCGGGCGCCTTCTCGACGTCCTTCTGATCGTCCTTCGCGTCGGGCTTGTCCTTATCTTTCTCGGTGTCCGCGTCCGTGGACTCGGCGTCCTTCTTCGGGCTCGCGGGGTCCGTCTTGTCCTTGGTCGAGTCCGGCTTGCCCGCATCGGAACTCGTCGACCCCGACGACGTCGAGCCGCCCGACTCAGAACCGGAGCCAGTGTCGGCACTGGCTGCTCCCGCCCCGGCGAGCAACGCTGCCGAGACTCCCGCGGTCACGATTCCGGCGCCCATCCATGCCGACAACTGCTCCATGCACAACCCCTGACGTCGTCGTCGATTCCTCGAGAGGTGATCCTGACAGTGGTGCCTCGGCCAGGAGGGGCGTTTCGACGTAGTCGACGCCGTGTCAATAGGCTCGAGGGAGAGCAAAGGAGCCGCCATGAAGGCCGTCAGCTGCCTCGAGGGCACATTGTCCGTCGTCGACTTGCCGTCACCGCAACCCGCTGACGGCCAATTGCTGCTCGACGTGCGGCGCTGCGGCATCTGTGGATCGGACCTGCATGCCAAGGATCACGCGGGCGAGCTCACCGACGTGATGGCGGCCGTCGACTACGACGGCTTCATGCGCAGCGACACCCCGGTGGTGATGGGGCATGAGTTCTGTGGCGAAGTGGTCGAACGCGGGCGCGGCGCGGCCAAGGAGTTCAAGCCGGGCACCACGGTGGTGGCGTTCCCACTGCTGCGCGCCAGTGGCGGTGTCCACCTCACCGGGCTCTCGCCGAACGCGCCCGGCGCGTATGCCGAGCAGGTGCTGAGCGAGGCGTCGATGACCTTCGTGGTGCCCAACGGCCTTGCCCCTGACATCGCAGCGCTGACCGAACCGATGGCGGTTGCCCTCCACGCGGTGCGGCGTAGCGACATCGGCAAGCGGGACGTCGCGGTGGTCGTCGGCTGTGGGCCCGTCGGGTTGGCGGTCATCTGCCACCTCAAGGCGAAGGGCGTCGGCACCATCATCGCCAGCGACTTCTCCCTTGGCCGAAGGGAGTTGGCGACGCGATGCGGCGCGGACGTCGTCGTCGACCCGGCGACGGACTCGCCCCATGACGTGGTGGCGGCCCAGAAGGGCATCCTGACCAAGGCGCCACAGCTCTACGAACTCGGCGTCGGCTCCATGGAGAAGCTGCGAAAGGTGCCTGGTTGGGCCCATGTGTACCGGCTGGCCGACAAGTTCGGTGCCGCAAGCCCGAGGCGGCCGGTGATCTTCGAATGCGTCGGCGTACCCGGCGTGATCGACGGGATCGTCGGCGCTGCCCCGTTCCAAGCGCGGGTGGTGGTCGTCGGGGTATGCATGGGTGAGGACCGCCTGCGGCCTGGTATGGCGATTGCCAAGGAGATCGACCTGCGCTTCGTATTCGGTTCGACGCCACTGGAATTCCGGGATTGCCTGTACCTGCTGGCCGAGGGCAAGGTGGACGCCTCGGCGCTCGTCACGGGCACGGTCGGGCTCGACGGCGTCGATGCTGCGTTCAGCGCGCTCGGAGATCCGGAACGCCACGCCAAGATCGTCATCGATCCCGCGAGTGCCGCTACGGCGCCGTGAAGACGACCGGGACGCGTTCGGGCCCGCGGATCGCCGGAGTGTCCCGCCACGATGGCGCCCCAACGAGGGCCGGTCGACGCGCGAGGATTCGCGGCAGCGCCGTCGCGAACTCCAGCCGGGCTAGGTTGGCGCCAAGGCAGTGGTGCGCACCGTAACCGAACGTCAGCGGTGCGCGCCCGGTTCGATCGGGCCGAAACTCGTCGGGTGAGTCGAACGCGGCCGGGTCGCGGTTGGCCGCCGCCACTGCGACGAGTGCCGCAGAGCCGGCCGAGATCTCGACGCCGCCGATCGTCGTGTCGTCGGTGGCGACCCGGATCGCGGACTGAACGGGGCCTTCCAGGCGCAGTAGTTCGGTAATCGAGCCGGGGTCGGTCGGGTCGATCCGATCGGCCAGCCGGGTGCCTTCGTGTTCGGGGCTCAGCAGTCGAACGATGCTGTTGCCCAACAGGTTCGCCGTGGTCTCATGCCCGGCGACGGCGAGCAAGATCGTGGTGACGACGACGTCCTCGAGTTCGAGATCGGGGTCGCCTGCGATGAAGCTGAGCAGATCGTCGCCCGGGTGCACCCGGCGGTCCGCGGCCAGCGGTAGGAACTCCGTCATCAGTGCCGCCGACGCGGCCGTCCCCGCCTGCGTCGCCTCCGAGTCGGGCAGCGCCCCGAGCATCCGGATGATCACCGGGGACGTTTCGGCCAGCAGATCGGTGGTGTCGGGCTCCAGATGGAGCCACTCGGCGATGACGCCGATCGGCAGCGGCAGCGCGACCCGGGACATGAAGTCGAACTCGTCGTTCGTCGCGGGCTCGTCGATCACGGCGGACGCGATGGCTTCGACGCCGGCGGTGAGCCCCGTGACGAACGTCCGGGTGAACACGTCGCGCACCGATCCGCGCAGGCGTTGATGTGTTGCACCGTCGGTGACGAGCATCGACCGACGGGACATCTCGAGGCCGAGCGGATCCATCGCGGCGCGCACGGTCGGGTTGGCCGCGGGGTCGCTGGTCCATGCGGAGCCGCCAAGCACCTCCCGGGCCGCCTCGTAGCCGACCACCAGCCAGGCCTGCGCCGTGTCGTCCCACACCACGTCGCCGTCCCGGCGTCGCGCCTCGTAATAGGAGTGCGGATCCGCGGCATCCCATGGCAGCCGTGGCGCGACGAGCTCAGGGCTGGACACGGCGATCCAGTCCGTGCGGCAGGCCGCGGCTGCGGACCCAAGCGTTGTGCAACTTCCCCAGTTCCGAGACGGGCTCGGCGACGCCATCCATGTCGTTCAGCACACCGCGGGTGTGGAACGTGGCGTTCAGTGCGCTGAGGATTGCGTTCATGGACAGGTTGATCCGGGAGAAGAACACGAAGTCGGGTGGCACCGACATGCGACGCACGGGATGGTCGCTGGGACGAAGGTCGATAAGCGCTCGAACGGCGCGTGCGAAGGCTTCCTCGGTGTAGGTGGCCGGCTGCTCCATCAACAGTTCGTGAAGAACCGTGGCCCACCACTGATAGGTATCTTCGATGGTGAGCGTGGAATCCGCTGAAAGGAAACCTGATTCAGTCATGGCGCCGTGGAGGTCGTCCTTGCGCCCGTCGATGGCGGCGCGGCAAAGTTCGATGACGAGCCGGCGCTGCGCTTCGGGAAGTACCTTGACGCAACCGAAGTCGACGAACCCCACCGACCCGTCGAGCCCGAAGCGGTAATTGCCGGGATGCGGATCGGCGTGGAACAGGTTCGAATGCCGGTAGGCCCCGGTGACCATGCGCGAAATGACCTCGGCCCAGGTGTTCTTCAGGTCCTGGTCGGCGTCCTGCGCGGCGGCCCAATCGAGGCCGTCGAGATACGTCATCGTTAGCACCCGGTCTGCGGACGCCTCCGCGACGACTTCAGGAATGCGGATGAAGGGGTGGTCGCGGAAGAGCTCGCTGAAGGCCGTGATGTTGGCAGCTTCGTGGCGGTAGTCGAGCTCCTCGGAGATTCGTGCGGACAGTTCCTGGGTCGCCTGCCGCAAGTCGGGCATGGTGCCCACCGTGGTCGACCGCATGAACCGAAGGAACGTCACGAGCAGTTCGGTGTTCGCGAGATCGTCGCGGATCGCTTCTGCCACACCCGGATATTGAATCTTGACGGCGACCTGCCGCCCGTCGGGCATCACCGCGCGGTGAACCTGTCCAATCGACGCGGCGGCCATCGGCTCGTCGGTGAACTCGGCGAAGACCTCCTCGACAGTGAGCCCGAGCTCGGCCTCGAGTACCGAGCGGGCCAACGCTGCATCCATCGGCGGCGCGTCGGCCTGCAATCTGGTCAGCGCCCGCTGATACGGCGACACGTCATCGAGTCCGATGGAGCCGATGTCGATGAGCGAGACCATCTGGCCTGCCTTCATCAGGACGCCCTTCGAGTGTCCGAGCAGATCCGCGTACCGCTCAGCGGTGCGCTCGTGGTGCCGGTCGACGGCGTCGGAATCGCCGGCCCGCTTGCGCAGACCGGCGACCACCCGACCCCCGGCGGCGCGTGCGGTGAACCCCGCCAACGGCATCGTGCGGCGAATCCGTCCGCGCGGCACCGGTCGCTCGGAATCGACCATCGCTCGCCCCCTCGCTGCTAAAGTACTCACTTGACGATACTAAGTAAACACTTTGGTGAGGTCAACGACAATGGCAGAGCCGACGACGACCCGGGACCGGCTGGTCACCGAGGCGATGCGGCTGTTCGGTGAACAGGGCTATCGGGCGACCAGCGTCGCGCAGATCGAAGCCGCCGCAGGTTTGGCGGCCGGATCGGGCGCGCTCTACCACCACTTCAAGTCCAAGGAATCCCTGCTCGAGGCGGGCATCGACCGGCAGCTGGACCGACGTCGCGCCATGCACGACATCCGCTCCCTGTTCGCCGGCCTCGGCGACTTGCACACCGAGCTCACCCTGTTGGGCAGATACCTGCTCAACGTCATCGACGCCGAAGGCCAGCTCCTTCAGATCGCCGCTCGCACCCCGACCAATCGTTCGGCCCGGCTCGATGACGCGTACGCGGCGCTCGTCGACGGGCTCTACACCGAACTCGCCGACTGGGTCGGCGGCTGGGCGCCCAAGCTGCCCGCCGCCGAAGCCCGCGGCATCGCGGTGCTCGGGGTCGACGCGCTGCTCGGCAAGCGTGCAACGGCGATGCTCTTTCACGCCGAGGGCGTGGCCGTCCCCGACGAGGCCTACGTGAAGGAGTGGACCGTCACCCTCGCGCTGCGCATCGAGGCGGCAGGATGAGTCTGACCGGTTACCCGGTCACCCCGCCGCCGCTGCCGCGCCCCGTCTTCAGCACGAACCGGTGGAGCGAGTTGACGTTCGTGCACTGGCCGGTGCGGCCCGAGTCCGTCGCGCACCTCTACCCGCCGGGCGCGCGACCGGACGTCTTCGACGACGGCCTGTCCTACGTCGGGTTGGTGCCCTTCGTGATGAGCGAACTGACAGTGGGTGTTTCGCCTCCGATCCCCTACTACGGGCGATTCCTGGAGACAAACGTCCGGCTGTACTCGATCGACGACGCGGGCCGCCATGGCGTGCTCTTCCGTTCGTTGGAGACCGAACGGCTCGCGATGGTGCCCGCCATCCGGGTCAGCCTCGGCGTGCCGTACACGTGGGCGAAGATGCGGCTGACCCGTACGGGTGATCGCATCACGTACGACAGCGTGCGGCGCTGGCCCCACCGTGGGCTACGCAATCGGGTGGAGGTGGTCGTCGGCGACCCGGTGGACCCGACTCCGCTGGAGACTTGGCTGACGGCCCGCTGGGGTGCGCACACCCGCAAGGCGGGGCGGACGTGGTGGGTGCCCAACGAGCACGGCCCATGGCCGCTGCGCGCCGCCGAACTCACCGACCTCGACACCGACCTGGTCCGAGCCGCGGGCGTGCCAACGGCGGGGGAGCCACTGCGCGCGCTGTTTTCGCCGGGCGTGCACGCTCGATTCGGCCGTCCCTGTGCGCTGGCCTGACGAGCTACGCCCCTTCGAGTTCGGCGAACACGTCACGGGCGAGGCGGAAGCTGTCGACGGCGGCGGGGATGCCGGCGTAGATCCCGACCTGTAGGAAGATCTCGCGAATCTCGTCGCGAGTCACGCCGTTGTTCAGGGCGCCCCTGACGTGGGTGCGTAGTTCCTGCGGCCTGTTGAGCACGGCGATCATCGCGAGGTTCAGCATGCTTCTGGTCTTCAAGGGCAGTCCGTCGCGCCCCCACACTGCGCCCCAGCAGTACTCGGTGACCAGATCCTGCAGCGGCTGGGTGAACTCGTCGGCGTTCGCGGCGGCCCGCTCGACATACTCCGCGCCGAGCACGGCCGTGCGGATCTCCCGGCCCTTGTCGTAGGTGGCCTGGTCCATGAAGTCCTCCATCGGAATCGTCGGTCGTTCCCCACAAGGAAAGCGCATGCGGGCCTGTTACGTTCGACGTTCCATCCCGCCGGAGAAGGACCTGATGTGGCAGCGACCTGGCAGGCCCTCACCGGCGAGCTCGTCCCGCTCGCATTGGTCGTGGCGCTGTCGCCGTTCTCCGTCATTCCGCCGCTGCTGCTCGTACTTCACACGGCGCGGCCCCGCGCATGCGGTGTCGCGTTCGCGCTCGGCTGGCTCATGGGACTCGGACTGTCGACGGCGGTGTTCCTGCTGCTGCCTCGGGCGATCGGCGGGACCGACTCGCAGCAGGGGGCCTGGTCGGCCTACGTCCGCATCGGGATCGGCGCGGCACTCGTCGTGGCGGGCGTCGTGCGCTGGCTGACGCGTGGTCGTGCCACCCGCACGCCCGCGTGGCTGAACGGGCTGTCGAAGGTCGGGCCCGCCGCGGCCCTGGCGCTCGGCGTCGTGCTGCCGCTGGTCAACCCCAAGTTCCTCTTCGCGAACGCCGCGGCGGGGCTGGGCATCGCGACGGCCGGGCTCAGCGCCCTCGGGGTGTGGATCGCCGTCGTGGGTTACACGCTGCTTGCCGCGTCCTCGGCGGTCATGCCGATCCTGGTGTACGCGTCGGCCCCGGCGCGCTTCGACGGAACCTTGACACGGCTGAAGCTCTGGATCGAGCGCCAGCACGCCGAACTCACCGCCGCCATCCTGCTGGTGATCGGAATCGTATTGCTATTCCAGGGGATTCGCGCCACCTAGCTCGCCGGTTTGGCTGCGGCCTTCTCCTCGTCCGCCTTCTCCTTGGCCGCCGCGGCGATGGCCTTCCCCTCGGGACTGGCTGCCGAATACCCCGATCCCTTCGCCGACGCCTCGGCGGAGTAGCAGTTGAGCGAGACCAGCGCCTCGTTCGTCGCCGACCCGGACGAGTTCTCCGGTGGAGGCACCGAGCGGCTTACCACGTTGGTGACGAGGCAGTCGCTCCACGACTTCTGATCGCCGACGGTGGTCGACACCACCGGCTTGAATCCCGCACTGGTCAGAGCCGACGACGCGTCGCTGTACGTCTTGCCAGTCACGTCTGGTGGTGAAGCCGCGTTGGCCAGCCCTGCGGTGGCCAGCGACATCGCAGCCGCTGCACACAATGCGGCCCCGGCGCCGACGGCTGCGCGCGTGATCACTACCCACCCGCCTTCAGCGGGGGGACTGCCATGCTGGTCGCCAGGGTGGATGCAGGAGCCGCCCACGTGGCCGTGGCGCCCATGTTCATTCCGGCGACGACGGGCTGGCTGTAGGTGGTGTTGGCGGGTGCGTCGCCGGAGCCCGCCAACGTGGTGCTGGTGGGGGCGGACCCAGTGTGGGCGAGGCTCAGCGCCGCCATGACGGCGACGGCGCCGAGCCCTGCCGCCGTGCCCACCCGCTTCGCATATCGGTACTGAATCGTTGGTTCGTTGTCGTCCATTCCCAGATCGTGGCGAGCACAGCGTACGAATCACTGAAGTGACGCTGTGACGTTTCTGGCCCGGTATCTGCACCTGTCGGGGTGGCTGAGCGTTGGCTGCGCGCGGCGGTCGGGCGGTACGGATCGTGACCCGCGGAGCCGGGCCTGGGAAGGCCGAACGACGTTCGCGCACAGCACCTTACGACGACAGCTGGCGGACCTGGGCACGTTGGCTGACGCCGCCCGCCGACCACGCGGCGTCCGAGAGTCTCCTGTCGGTCGACTGAAGGCCGAATTTCTCGAAACTCGATGGAAACAATGGCGTCGTTCAGGGCAGGTCGAGCACCCGCTTGGTGAGCAGCAGCAGGGTCGCGCGCAACGTTTCGTCGTCGAGTTCGGTGACGAGCGGATTCACCACCGAGCCCGCGATGGCGGCGGTCATGACGGCCGCCGCCACCCTGGCCTCCGTGTCGCCGTGTTCGTCGAGCAGCAGCCCGTACATGCGGCTCATGAACACGCGGAAGGGCTCGTGCTCGCCGAGCAGTCGCACGATGACGGGGTCGTTCTGCAAGGTCGCGATCCATCGCCGCCGAGCGACGGCGATCTCGATGAGCCGCGTCAGCAGTAGGTAACGGGCCTGCAGCCGTTCGGGTTCTGCCTCCGCCGCCTCCAGCGCGTCTTCCAACAGGCCCAGTTCGCGCACGGTGAGCGCGATCACGATGTCGCTCTTGGACTTGTACTTGTGGTAGACCGCGGCCTTGGTCACCCCGATGGCGTCCGCGATCATCTGGAGCGAGGTGCCGCCCACCCCGTGATCGCCGATGAGGTCCAGAGCGGCGTCGAGGATGCGCTCCTGCGCGGCGGTGCGTGGCGTCGAGTCGAGCCGGGTGGGTGGATCTGCGATGGCCACCACGTCAGCGTATGCGGTCGGCTCAGAACAGGTAGATCGCCAGGATGCCCACCCACAGCACCGCCAGCCAGGCGTCCGTGGCGAGCTTCAGCCAACGGGGCGCGGCGCGCACCTCCATGAAGTACCGGATGATGAGCCGGCCCTTGATGAAACCCAGTACGACGACGGCCACGGTGATGGCCACGTTGGGCACGGCCACTCCGCCGGAGTGTCCGGGGGCCAGCCACCACGACACGATCGTGATGGCGGTGAGCACCAGCCACGCGTAGGTGATCGCGCGAGCATCGCTGGCGGACTCGGTATTCGTCGTCACGTTCACCTCATCACGTAGAGCAGTCCGAAGATGACGATCCAGAGCAGGTCGACCATGTGCCAGTAGATGCCGCCCGACTCGACCATCGATGTGCGTCGCTTGCGCGGATTGCGCAACTCGCGCACCACGATTCCGAGGATGAGCAGGCCGAGCGCGACGTGGAACACGTGCACGCCGGTGAGCATGTAATAGAACATGAAGAAGTCGTTGCTCGACAGCGTGTAGCCGTGCGCGAGCTCGGTCGTCCACTCGTAAGCCTTGATGAGGATGAACCCGACGCCGAAGGCTCCGCCAAGGTACGTCAGGCGGATGGCGCGCTTGTGATTGCCGGCGCGAGCAGCGAGCACGCTGCGTGCGATGAACCAGGAACTCGTCAGCAGCACAACGGTGTTCACCACACCGACGATGACGCTGAGGTGTTGTTGGGAGGCGAGGAACTCCGCGGGCGCCATCGTCCGGTAGATCATGAAGATGATGAAGTAGGCGCCGAAGATGAGGAGGTCGCCGAGCACCATGACCCACATGGCGCTGTCACCGGGTAGGTGTGGCAGTCCGCTCGTGGTTTCCGGCTCGACGTCCTCGGTCGGCGCAGCAGCCGTCTGTTCGGTGTTGGTCATGACAAGGCCCTCAGTCCAGCGGTGGGGAGTCGGCGGGTTCGAGCTCGGTGGCCTTCTTGAGGAACATGATCACGCAGGACAGCCAGATTCCGAAGACCACCGTGCCCATCCAGAACGAGATCGAGCCATTCCACGCGAAGGCGCCTGCCCTCGAGACGAACACGGGGACGGCGAGGATCTCGGTGACGATCTGCCACACGGTGATGTAGGCCAGCCACTTGGGAAAGATCCCGTTGCGGTCGTACAGGATCGCAATCGCGAAGGCGAAGTACGCCACCGAGAAACAGCCGAGGGAGCCGACGTAGGAGAGCAGGCCCAGGTCGTAGAGGAACCCGATCAACTCGGGGTCGCGGTCGGCACGGAAGGTGGCGGTCAGGAAGCAGATGGCCACCAGTAGGCAGCCCGGGAGGGCGCCGACGGCCATGCCGCCCATGTACGAGTAGGCCATCACCGACCCCGTCGACATGCGCTTCATGTGGTACAGCACGATGCCGTTGGCGATGCCCGCGCCGCCGACGATGAGGATTAGCAGGCCGAATCCGATTTGGATCGTCGTCTCGTGAGCGTTGAAGAAGTCCACCATCTGAGCGGTGGTGATGTCCGGCCGCGGCGGCGGCATCGTCCGGGCGAGCGCGAAGAAGATGATGCCGAACAGTGTGTAGAAGGCCGGAACGATGAAGAAGACGATCCAGACGTCGCGCTTGCCTGCCTTGGGAGTCGTTGGCGGCGAGGCGACTTCGACTGTATCCGTCATGCGGCGACGCCTTCCTCGATCGCCTGCCGCTGCAGCGCAGCGCGCACCACGAAGAACATCACGACCAGGAATGCGGCATACGCGCCGTTGCGCATCCAGAACGACAACAGGCCGTCCCAGGCCAGCGGGCCGGTCTTGACGATGGACGCCAGGGCGGCCGGAGCCATGGCCAGGGCGGTGGCGACGGAGAAGTGTCCGACCCAGCGGGGGAACACCGGGTTCGGCCCCCTATCGAAGTAGACCGCGAGACCCAGCAGCAGGTTCTGGCCGACGATCATGCCGACCGGGGCGATGAAGGTGATCCAGGCCATGTCGTTGAGCAGCATCGTCAACTCGGGGTTGCGCTCCGGCCGGAACGCGGCGACCAGGTAGAAGATGTTCGCCAGCGCGAAAACCGTTGCGCCGCTGACGACGGCCGTCAGGTAGCAGTAGGCGAATACGTGGCTCTGGGTGGCCATCCGCTTCATCTGGACGACGATGACCATGAAGAACGGGATCAACATGACGCCGAGCAGGTCGTAGGTGACCATGCTGAACCGGATGGCCGCGGTGTGCTCCTGGTAGAACGCGGCGACCTGGTCGGCGGTCAGGGTTGGCGACATCGGCGGCAGGAAACCCGGGAAGGCGACGAAGGCGATCACGTAGATGACGCCGAACACCGGGACGGTCCACAGCGAGATGAGTTGGGTCTTGATGTTGGCCGTCTTCGGCAGGTCCTCGGCCTCGGCAAGTATCTGCATCGCACCTCAATTCCGTTGTCGGGCAGGCGGAACACCGTGGCAAGGTTCGGCCGCCAGACATGTCCCCCGTCACACAGTAGCCGATCGGCTATCCCCATGGCAATGGGGCGTTCAGCCCATCTGGCGATCCGAGTCAGTACGCTGACATGACTGTGAGTGAGCCCGCGACGTCCCAGCCCAGGCGCCCGTACAACAGCCCTGCCCGCCGCCAGCGGGTCGCCGAATCCCGGGAACGCATCGTCGCAGCGGGTGCGGTCCTGGTTCGGGAGTTCACCACGTGGGACTGGGATGGCCTGACGTTCCGTGCCGTCGCCGAGCGTGCCGGGCTTAGCGAGCGCACCGTCTACCGCCACTTCCCGACCGAGCGTCACCTGCACGACGCCGTGATGGCCCGGCTCGAGGACGAGGCGGGCATCACCTACGAGGACGTCGAACTCGGCAACCTCACGGCAGTCACCGCGCGGTTCTTCGAGTCACTGCACCGGTTCGCCGTCGAGGAGACCGTCCACACGCCCGCGGGTCACGCGTTCGTGGGAGCCGACGAGCGCCGCCGCACGGCACTGCTGCGGGCGGTCGGCGCAGCCGCGCCCGACCTGACCGAGGATCAGCAGCGAATCGCCGCCGGACTGCTCGACGTGCTGTGGAGTCCCACCAGTTACGAGCGCCTCGCGCGCGCCTGGAAACTGGACGACCAGACCGCCTTTGGTGCAGTGGAGTGGCTGATGGTGAAGGTGGTGTCGGCCATCAGGTCCGGGGAGATCGCCGGCGCTGATCAATCGGGGCGTTAGGCGGCCGCGGCGTCCGTCGCCTCGTGGGTGGTGTCTTGCTTCGCGTCGACGGTGGTCGAAGCGGGCGCCTCGGGCTTGGCGGGCGGGACCGTCGTCGTCGAATCTTCCTTCTCGGCAGGGGGATTCGTGGGCGTCGTGGGCACGACCTCGACCGGTTGCTGATTGCCCGTCGTGGCGCCGCCCGCGGTGGTCGTGGGCGTCACCTTGTTGCCGTCGGACGTCACCGTCGGGTGCGTGATCGGTTCGTCCTTCTCGACCGCGTCCTTCTTGACCTCGGCCTTCGCGACGGGATCCTTTGCAACGGGATCCTTCGCGTCGGCTTCGGCGGCGGGCTCGGCGACCGAGGCGAGTGCCATCCGCTGGTTGCCGACCTCGGGTGCCTCCGGCTCCGGTGCGGCCTTCGCGTTGACGGACAGCGGTTGCAGATTCAGCGACTGTCCGCCGGACAGCGCGTTGGCCGCGCCTTGGGCCAGTGCGCCGGGCACCCCGACGAGGGCCTCGATGACCTTGCCGGGTGGCGTGATGAACGAGAACGGCGTCGGCGCCTCGGGATTGGCGTTGATCCGGTCGGTGTAGCCCATGTCGACGAAGAGCCGGACGAGTGGCTCGAAGGCGTCGAGTATCGGTTCGGTCAGCGGCGTCAGCATCGTGATCGATCCGAACTGCCGCAGCGGTGCGAACAGCGGAAGTTCCGAGTTGTACACGAAGACGTAGGTGGTGTTGCCGATGGTGTTGGAGCTCGAGCCTTCCGGCAGCGCGGAGAGGTCGATGTTGTCGTAGTACGCATCGGGGTGGGCATATTGGATCGCCAGCGCGCTGTTAGCCAACGACAGAGGATTGAAGTACGCGGGGAAGTCGGCGTAAGGGTCGTACTCGTTGATCACGAACGTCGAGTCGTACACCGACGGCTCCGCCGGGCCGAACACGGGGAGCAGGCCCGGAATTTGGAAGCCGGGGAAGCGCGCGAACAACCCGCCATTGGGAACGTACGGCGATGCGATGAACAGGAAGCTGAGCTCACCCGGTGCGGGTGCACCCGGCGCAGTGGCCAGGTTGCGCTTGACCTGTTCGGCCACCAGCGTGCCCTCGGAATAGGACGTGATGCGGACGGGGCCCGCTTCGGGCGGGTTGGCGATCGCATCCTCCACCTTCGGGACGCCGTCGTCGACGCTGGCCTGGAAGTTGAGGTCGGCCGGGTAGTTGATGCCCTGGTAGGTGAAGGTTCCGTTCCAATCCGCCGGGGCGATGTTGCCGCTCAGCTTGTTCGGAATGTTCGCCGACAGCGAGTCGCCGCGTCCGCCGATGCCGATGACGGAGTTCGCCAGGTCGAAGTCGAGGTGTTCTGCGGTGTAGTTGATGGCGTGCCCGAGCACCAACGTTCCGGAGATACTTGCTGCGGTGGCCGCCACCACCATTGCCTTGTGCGCTCTGCGCGTCTTCGGCATGCGATGCTTCGCCACTGAGTCCCCCTGGAATTCGTGTGCTATGCCTGGCTGCGGATCGCACACTACTCCGGGTTTTGGGTGTTCGAGGGCCGATTCGGCGCCCTCGTCAGCGCTGTGGTGACGTTAGCTGTCGCGGCAAGGCAAAGCGGCGGCGTCCCGTTGGGGACGCCGCCGCCTCGACGAACTAGAAACCCGCCCGAACTATGGGCAGGCCACCACGAGTTCGAATGGCTTGGTGACCATGCCTGCCATCGGGTTGGCCATGTCGGCACCCGTGGCGTTGCCCTTGATCGTGTAGGTGCTGCCGTCCTTCGTCGCGGTGGCATCACCGACGCCGGGACCGACGGCCAACGCGGCACCGCCGACGTTGCCCAGCGCAACCGACGTCACCGTGGGCGCGTCGCCCTCGCTGAGGACGGCGGCGACGCCCGTGCCCGCCTGGCCGATCGCGATGTTGACGGTGCCACCCATGGTGGCGCACACCGGGGTTCCACTGAGCGCTTGGTCGGCGCCGTCGATGGTCAGTTTGGTCTCGCCGCCACTCGGGGCGGCAGTTGCCGACTCGGAGGCAGGCGCAGAGCTCTCCGAGCTCGCTGCACTCGACGTCGTTTCGGCCTTCTTGTCACCCGACGAACACCCAGACAATCCGGCGATCAGGATCGCCGCCCCACCGACGGCTACCAGCAATCCACGCTTCACACCCGTGCTCCTTTTGTGTTTGCGACCCGTCAAGATCGGCGGGCCATCCCCAGCAGTATGGGGGGCTGGTCACGGGGTGACTTGGGATTCGGAGAATTGTTCGACTCCGGATTGCCTGCCAGTTGGCTGAAATCCAGCAGCTGGATGCCGGCAACCTGTGAATGCCGCCGCTTCAGCAACCGTGCCGCGCGGTGAGCTCAGCACGCCACCTTGACGGTGAACGTACCCGTGGTTCGGAAGCTCGGCTGGTCGGTCTGGAATCCGTCGGCGGTGCCCGTGATGTCGTAGGTGCGGCCGGTCTGCGTGACCTTGACCTCGCCTCCGAGGCCGGCGTTGTAGCTGCCAGTGAAGCCGCCGAGGTTCCGGATCGTGACCGACTCGGCGGTGAGCTCGTCGGCGTTGCTCACCAACGCCGTCACCCCCGACTGGTCGTCGCCGGTGGTGATGGTGGTCAGCGGGCCTGCAATCGAGCATTGCACCGCGTCGGTGGTCCCGGCGTCGGCGTCGTTGACCTTGACCTGGGCCGTCCCGGTGACCAGCGTCCCCTGCTGCGGCTTCTCGGGCGGCGGCGACGAGCATCCGGCGACGCCGATGGCCGTCGCGGCGGCGAGCACTAGCACCATGCGCATGGTGTGAGAATCTACAGCGGTGAGCGCGTCGTCCCCGGACTTCTTCGAAGTTGAAGCCGAATTGGAGGGGCGAGCCGGTCGCGTCGGCGTCATCCGCACGCCCCACGGCGACATCCACACGCCCGCGTTCATCGCCGTTGGCACCCAGGCGACCGTCAAGGCGGTACTGCCGGATTCGATGAAGGACGTTGGTGCCCAAGCGGTCCTGGCGAACGCCTACCACCTCTATCTGCAACCAGGGCCCGACGTACTCGACGAGGCGGGCGGGCTGGGTGCCTTCATGAACTGGCCGGGCCCCACTTTCACCGACAGCGGCGGATTTCAGGTGATGTCGCTGGGCGTGGGGTTCAAGAAGGTGCTCGCGATGGACATCTCGCGCGTGCAGGCCGACGACGTCATCGCCGAGGGCAAGGAGCGGCTGGCTCACGTCGACGACGACGGGGTGACGTTCCGCTCACACCTGGACGGATCGACGCACCGGTTCACCCCGGAGGTGTCGATCGGCATTCAGCACCAACTGGGCGCCGACATCATCTTCGCCTTCGACGAACTCACCACGCTGGTGAACACCCGCCAGTACCAGGAGAGTTCGGTGGAGCGCACGCACGAGTGGGCGGTGCGGTGCTTGACCGAACACCGGCGGCTGTCCGTCGAGCGGGCCGACAAGCCGCCGCAAGCCTTGTTCGGTGTCGTGCAGGGCGCCCAGTACGAAGACCTGCGTCGGCAGGCCGCGCGCGGGCTGGCCGAGTTGGTCGACGAGACGGGCAGCGGGTTCGCCGGGTACGGCATCGGCGGGGCGCTCGAGAAGCAGAACCTCGCGACGATCGTCGGCTGGTGTACCGACGAACTGCCCGACGACAAACCGCGGCACCTGCTCGGCATCAGCGAGCCGGACGACCTGTTCGCGGCCGTCGCCGCCGGCGCCGACACATTCGACTGCGTGTCGCCGTCGCGCGTGGCGCGAAATGCGTCGATCTACTCCGCGACGGGTCGGTACAACATCACCGGTGCCCGCTACAAGCGAGACTTCACGCCGCTCGACGCCGAATGCGACTGCTACACGTGCGCGCACTACACCAGGGCCTACGTCCGGCATCTGTTCAAGGCCAAGGAGATGCTGGCGTCGACGCTATGCACGATCCACAACGAGCGTTTCGTGATCCGGCTCGTCGACGCGATCCGCGCGGCGATCGTCGCCGGCGAGTTCGACGAACTGCGCGAGCACGTTTTGAGGCGCTACTACTCAACGCGTGCACAATAGGAGTATGACCGCCACTGCCCAAGCGCAGACGCTGCTGGTGCAACTGCTCGACCCGACGAACCGGGCCGACCCGTATCCGCTCTACGAGCAGATCCGCGCGCACGGTCCGTTCCACCTGCCGGACGGCAACCTGACGGTGTTCTCGTCGTTTCGCGACTGCGATGACGTGCTCCGGCACCCGGCTTCGGCAAGCGATGGCATGAAGTCCACCGTCGTGCAGCGTCAGCTCGCCGAAGGCGGCGCGTTCCGACCGCTCGGCCCGCCGGGCTTCCTGTTCCTCGATCCGCCGGACCACACCCGGCTGCGCAAGCTGGTCAGCAAGGCGTTCGTGCCGAAGGTGGTCAAGGCGCTGGAACCCGACATCACCGCGATGGTCGACGAACTGCTCGACGCGATCGAAGCTCGAGGTTCCTTCGATGTCATCGCCGACCTGGCCTACCCACTTCCCGTCGCCGTGATCTGCCGGCTGCTCGGTGTCCCACTCGAGGACGAACCGAAGTTCAGCCACGCCTCGGCACTGCTGGCTCAGGGTCTCGACCCGTTCATCACCCTGTCCGGCGATGCGCCGGACGGCGTCGAGCAGCGATTGGAGGCGGGCCGCTGGTTGCGCGAGTACGTACATGGGCTCATCGACGAACGTCGCGGGGTTCCGCGAGACGATCTGATTTCGGGCCTGATCGCGGCCGAGGAGGACGGCGACCAGCTGACGGTCGACGAGATCGTGGCCACGTGCAACCTGCTGCTCATCGCCGGGCACGAGACCACGGTCAACCTGATCGCCAATGCGGTCCTGGCGATGCTGCGCGAGCCGGCACAATGGCGCGCACTCGGTGCCGAACCCAGTCGGGTTGGGGCCGTGGTCGAGGAGACGATGCGCTACGACCCGCCGGTGCAGCTGGTCATGCGAATCGCAGGGGAGGACATGACCATTGGTGAAGTGGACGTCCCCAAGGGTGACTCCATGCTGTTGCTGACGGCTGCCTCCCATCGCGATCCCAACGCGATCGAGCGGCCGGACGAGTTCGATCCGGACCGGGAGACCATCCGGCACTTGGGCTTTGGCAAGGGTCCGCACTTCTGCCTCGGTGCGCCGCTGGCTCGGTTGGAGGCATCGGTCGCGCTGTCGGCGGTGACGGCCCGGTTTCCCGACGCCCACATTGCGGGCGAGCCGGTCTACAAGCCGAACGTGACGCTGCGCGGTTTGGCCACGCTACCCATCGCCCTCTAGCAACACCGGGTGCAGGATCACCGACCGAGGCCGACCCACCAAAGCCGGTGACGCGTCGGGTGACGACCACACCCGCTCGACGAGGAAGTCACGAAATCGTGCTGCGGCAGCAGATGATTCGAACTCCAGGTCGACGACGATGTAGCGGGGGTCGTCGACTGGCTGCGCAATGCGCTCCTCGACGACTCCGGCCGCGCGACGGGCCGGTTCGAACGAATTGAACGCTCGCAGCCAGGTGTCGAGGTCGGTGATCTCGTGCTCGATGTGCAGTGTGGACATGTGTCGAGTGTCCATTTCGCCTGGCAGTGCGCGGTATCCCAACTTTCTGGGGGATCGCGCGGGACTACGCTTAGATGGTGGGCAACCAGCACGCCGCTACCCGCAAGGCCGTGGGCGAGCGGTGCGCCAGCCCGCTCGAGGACCGGGCGTTCCGGGCCGCCGTGCTGGAAGCGCTCAGACCGGCCCTGCCGTTCGACGGGTACGTCTGGGCGCTGACGGATCCCGCTACCTCGGTGGGTGTTTCACCGCTGGCGCACCTGCCTGGCCTCGACATGCGAATGCTGCCGACCATCATTGCAGCGAAGTACGCGAGTCCGGTGAACCGCTGGACCTCCATGTCGACCGGTGCGTGTGGGGGACTGGTCGCGACGACGGGCGGTGAGCTCGACGCCAGCGCGCTGTGGCGCGTCGCAAGCAAGGAACTGCCCGTGGTCGACGTTCTGTCGGCCGTGTTGCGAGATCGGTATGGCTGCTGGGGTTTTCTCGACCTGTGGCGTAGTGACGGGCCGGTGTTCTCCGACGCCGACACAGACTTCCTCGGCTCGCTGCTCGCCGACCTCACCATCGCGCAGCGCGCGCGGGTGGCCCAGATGTTCGAACCGGGGCCCGAGGCCGTCGATGACCGTGGTCCCGCGTTGGTACTGCTGGACGACGAGCTCCGGCTCGTCACCGAAACGCCAGCCGCCGAGCAGAACTTTCGCCGGCTGCTGCCGACCGATCCGAGGGATGCCCCGATACCTGCCGCGGCGCTCAACGTCGCCGCGCAGTTGCTCGCACTCGAGGGCGGCGTCGACGAATCCCCTGCGAGGGCTCGCATGCACTCGCACGACGGCGCCTGGGTCACACTGCAAGCCGCGCGGCTGAGGCCGTCGGGACCGGCGATGGCGGCATCGATCGCCGTCACCATCGACTCGACAGGACTCGGTGACCGGCTCGACGTGTTCAGCCGCGCGCACGGCTTCACCGAGCGGGAGACCGCCGTCGTCGTCGAACTGGCTCGGGGCGACTCCACTCGACTCGTGGCTGCGCGGCTCGGGGTATCGGAATACACCGTCCAGGACCACCTGAAGAAACTGTTCGCGAAGTCGGCGACGGCGAGCCGGGCCGAACTGATCGCGCGGGCTTCCGGTTCGCCAACGGGTTAGCGATAGGGTCGCGCCATGCCAGAGGAGCTGACCGCCGAGCAGGCCGCCGCCCGCCTCGAGCCCGAAGACGCACTGGGTATGCCACTCGGACCCGGCCAGCCGCCAGACTTTTTGCGTGCCCTCGGCGAGCGCGAGGACTGGACCGACCTGCGGGTGTACGGCGCGCTGCTCGCGGTGCTCACCGAACTGTTCTCGCGCCCGGGTGTCCATTACCTGTCGGGTTTCTTCGGTCCGCTCGAGCGGGCGCTGCGGGCCACGGGCGCCGACATCGCGTTCACGCCCGCGGACTTCCGGCGCTTCGGGCCGCTGCTCGAACGACAGGCACCGCGGGTGATGACGACCGTCGCGACTCCGCCCGATGCCGACGGCTGGTGCTCCCTGTCGCTTCACGCGGGCGGCACGATCGGCGAGTTGCGCCGCGCGGGCGCCGATCCCAACCGACTGCTCATCGTCGAGGTATCGGACTCGTACCCGCGAACATTCGGGCTCGGCACCCAACACCGCCATGCGCTGCACGTCGACGAGATCGACATCCTGGTGCACTCGACCGCCGCACCGCTCGCGCTGCCCGGAGGCGACGCGCCGCCCACCGACGTCGACAAGGCGATCGCGCGGCACGCCGTTGGGTTCATCCCGTCCGGCGCGACCCTGCAGACGGGGATCGGGTCGATCCCCAACCAGCTCGCGACCCTGCTGGCCGACGGAGCCGGCGGCAACTACGGGCTGCACAGCGAGATGTTCACCGACGGCTGCATGAAGCTGCATCGCGCAGGAAAGGTCAGCAACGCCCGCAAGGGGCAGTACGACGGGGTGAGCGTGACGACGTTCGCGTTCGGCTCCCCGGAGCTCTACGAGTGGCTGGACGGCAACGAGACCGTCGCGTTCCTGCCCGTCGAGATCGTCAACTCGCCGGAGGTGATCGGCGCCAACAGCGACATGATCTCGATCAATGGCGCCCTCGCGATCGACATCCATGGCCAGGTCGTCGCCGACACGATCGCCGGCGACCAGTTCAGCGGGATCGGCGGAGCCGAGGACTTCGTGGCTGGCGCCGGGCTCGAGCTGTCGGACCGCTCGCTGATCTGCCTACCCTCGACGTTCTCCAAGGACGACGGGCTCCAGTCGCGGATCGTGCCGTCGTTCGGCCCCGGCGCGGTGATCACCACGCCGCGGCACCAGGTCGACGTGATCGTCACCGAGTACGGCGTCGCCGAACTGGAAGGCAAGACCGTGCGCGAGCGCGGTGAGGCGCTTGCCGCGATCGCACACCCGCAGTTCCGTGACGACCTGCTGGCCGCCGCGCGAAAGTTCTAGCGCACCAACGCGTCGACGACTTCCCGCGCCGCCCGCTCGCCCGCATCGACCGCGCCCTCCATGTAGGCACTCCAGTGGGTGGCGGTATCGGTTGAGGCCCAATGGATCACACCGATGGGTGCCGACAGGGCGGCGCCGTACTTGGTCCACACGTGCGGGCCGTGGTTGGCGTTGTAGCACCCGCGGGTCCACTGTCGATCCGACCACTCCCCGTCGACGTAGAACTCTGGGTGCGCGGCCTTCTGTCCGTAGTGGCGCACCAACTCCGCGGTCAGCGCCGTCCTGCGCTCGTCGGTGGGAAGTCGCCCGAACGTGCGGGCTTGATCGCCTTCCAGGAACAGCAGCATGACGCCATGCCCATCGCCGGGAATGCAGGTGTCGTTCGACATCCGGGCGGGGCCGACGTCCGAGATGAGTTGGCCGTTGAATCCGGCTGCGCGCCAGAAGGGTTCGTCGTAGCCGAAGAATGCCTTCATGGCCGAGCCGTTGGGCAGCCGTTGCGTCAGTTGGTCGCGGACCCCCGACAGCGGCGGGTCGTACATGATCCTTCCTGCGAGCGTCGGGGAGATCGCGACGATGACGCGGCGTCCGCGGGCCACCAGTCCGCCGCGGCAATGGACGGTGACGCGGTCGGCGGCGTGTTCGATCAGCAGCACGGGCGCCTCGAGCACCAGGTGGTCGGAGATCATGGCTGCCAGTCGACGGGGTATCTCGCTGGTGCCACCGACGAACCGCGTGGTCTGCGCGCCGCCCTCGGACTCGGCGAAGAGCTCGGCCGTCACGCCGCAGGTCTGGATGGTGAACAACAGGTGCAGGAACGACACCTCGGCCGTCGGTACCGCGAGGATCCCGACCGTGCAGATCTCCAGCAGGGTGCGGGCAACGACCGAGAGGCCCTGCGCGTCGTACCAGGCGCCCGCCGTGATGGAGTCCCACTCCGCGGCCCTCGGTGCCTGCCAAGGCGCGTCGACCGGAACCTCGGCCGCCAACGCGTCGAGTCGGCGCAACACCCGATCGAGCTCCTCCAACTCCGCTCCGTAGCGGGCGTGAAAGTCCTTCTCGCGCAGCACCCCCGAGCCATCGAGCTCGTAGGATGTCTCGCCCTCGTCGTACTGGGGGAATGTCTCGACCCCGAGCTCGGCGGCGAGTGCGAACATGCGCTGGTGGGTGTCGCCGATCCACTGCGCGCCGAGCTCGACCGGCACGCCGTCGACGACCTCGGTGAGGATCCGTCCTCCGACGCGCTCGTCGGCCTCTAGAATCAGCGGTTCGAGGCCCGCCTCGAGCACCTTGCGCGCCGCGATCAGTCCCGAGAGTCCCGCCCCGACGATGATCACGTCCGCTTCCAGACTCCGTGGCTGCGACATGCCGTGGACGCTACCGCCGGGTGGTGCGCAGCTGGGTCACCAGCGACAGCGGGTTGTCGCCGCGGAACAGGTCGAGGATGGCGAGGCCGTCCGGCGAGTCGGCGCGCGTCAGTCGAGGTGGCCCGATGTGCTCTTGCCACGACGTCAGAGCGCCCGGTCGGCGGCTTTCGGTGACGAGATGCTGGCCGCCGCTGAGCGGGCTTCGAATGGCCGCTCGCCCGTCGAGTGACCTTGGCTGGTCGCCCGGAGTGGCGTCGAGTGGGGCGTTTTGCGCTGTGCAGTCACGGCGCACTGACCAAGAGCGCGCCGATTAATCCCGTTGTTACGAGGAGCGCGGCCGGTGCAACAGCTTCGGCACGACGTTCGCGGTTGCCGAAGTCGCCAGCACGGGCGTGGTAGATCAAGGCGCCAATCAGCAGGCAAATGAGGCTAGCGGCCGCGGCGATCCCCAACGGTGTCACCCAGACCCCGGCGATAAGGCCTACGGCGCCAACTATCTCCAAGACACCGATCAAGCGGGTGAGCGCCTGACCGACGCCAAGGCGGCGCAGGTTTGTGGACACGCGGGGCCGCATCAGGACTTTCTGCCCACCGGCGAGCAGAAAGACAAGCGCCGCAACGACAGTCAGGGCTGTGGTGATCGTCGACATGGCACGCCTTTCAAAATGAACGAACGTTCCCTCACCCTGAACGCGAGGCGGCCAATTGTCAAGAGCGAATGTTCGTTTTAGCCTGGAGCCATGGCCCGGGTGTCCCAGGAGTATCTCGACGCGCGCCGGCGCCACATCCTCGACGCGGCGCGGCGTTGCTTCATTCGCAACGGCTTTCACGCCACGTCAGTCCAGGACATCCTGACCGAGGCGGAATTGTCGGTCGGTGCGATGTACCGCTACTTCAAAAGCAAGGACGACATCATCGCCGCAATTGTGGCTGAGGCGCTTAGCGAGGTCGCGCGGACATTCGAGGGGGCGGACATCGAGAACCCGCCCCCGTTGGATGACATCATCGATCTCGTCCTCAACGTCGAGAAGCCGCCGCTGGCCGAGACGCCCGAGTCGGCCCAGTTGCTGGTTCAGATCTGGTCAGAGGCAGTCCGATCGCCGGCCCTGGCCGCACAGCTGGCCGACGTGATGGCCGAAAGCCGTGCCGTAATTGGGGGCCTGGTCGCCCATCACCAGCGGCGTGGGCTGATCCCAGATGACACTCCTCCCGAGGACATCGCCCGCGTCCTCATCGCGCTCATCGACGGGTTCATGGTGCAGAGTGCGATGCATGGGACGGCCGACCCTGCGGCGTTCCGCGCCGGGCTGCGGGCACTGATGTCGGCCCGTACACCCTCCACCAAATAGCGCGAACATTCGGCCTTGACGAGAGCAACTTCCGATGCTGTAGTAAAAAGAACGATCATTCGTTCTATGAGGAGGCGTGACCCATGGACGCATCTGTTCTCATCGTCGGGGCTGGACCGACCGGGCTGGTGCTGGCCGCCGAATTGGCTCGACGCGGTGTCATGCCCCGCGTCATCGACGCCGGTCCAAGCGATGTGAGGGAGAGCCGTGCGGTCGCGGTTGTGGCGAGATCGCTGGAAATTCTCGACGATCTTGGGATCGCGGCCGCGGCGATCGAGCAAGGAGTCCCGCTGCGTGCGCTGAACTTTTATGACGGCGCGACTCTGTTGGCCGAGCTCGACGTCACTGCGGTCGATTCGCCCTTCCCGATGGACCTGTGCATTGCCCAGTGGCAGACAACCGGGTTGTTGCGCGAGAAGGTCGCAGAACTCGGCGTGACGATCGAGTGGAATACCCGTTTGGCGGGCTATCAGTCGGACGAGCCAGGTGTCAGGGCACAGATCATCGATCGACACGATCGCACCGAAACATTCGAAACCGAATGGCTGGTGGGCTGCGATGGCACTCGCAGCACAGTACGGGAAACCGCCGGCATTGGTTGGGAGACAGACGATCTCCGTCGTGGATTCGTCCTGGGCGATTTCGTAGCAGACTGGACCATCACCCGCGACCGCTTCCACGTGTGGTTCGCCAAGCGCGGATTGGTGGCGGTTTTCCCGATGCCTGGCGGTTACTGGCGGGCGCTGGTCAGCACACCTGGTGACAGTCCACCCCACGACCCACAGTTGACCGACTTTGCCGCCGCCGTCGCCGAACGAACCCCCCTGGACTCACACCTGCGGGATCTGCAGTGGAGTTCGTCCTTCGTCGCCGGGGAGGGACTGGCCGCACAGTTTCGCCGGGGTCGAGTGTTACTGGCCGGCGACGCTGCCCACAGCCACAGCCCCATCGGCGGCCAAGGCATGAACACCGGCATGCAGGATGCCTACAACCTCGGCTGGAAACTAGCACTCGTGGCTGCCGACGGATGCGATCCTGCCCTGCTCGACAGTTATGAGGCCGAGCGCCGCCCGGTGGCGGTAGCCGTCATCAATGCGACCACGACGGCTACCCGCGTTGCCACCGGCACCGCACTCGTTGCCCGGCGCGCGCGCCGTCATGCCTTGCGGTTCTTCAGTCGATTCGACACTCTCCAGAAGCAATTCTCCAACGCCATCGGCGAGCACCTGGTCGACTACCACGACAGCACACTTGTTCGTGAAAACTGGTTCAATGCGCATGCCGCGCCGTGGAGCGACGCGAGCAATACAGGGCCAGCGGCCGGCAAAGTCGCGCCCGACGGCTACGTCGAGACGCGGTCGGGGCCGGTGGCGATGCGACACATTTACCGAGGACCTGGCCACCACCTAGTGCTTTTCGCTGCAGACGAATCCAACCCGAGCACCCTCGCCGATTGGCAGCGCCAGGCCGAGGAGGTCATGGCTGGCCACGGAGAGGTCCATATGATCACGCGATGCTTTCTGCCAACAGCCCCGACCGAGGGCGTCTTCGCCGACATTCACAGCGACGCGCACAACCGGTACGGCGTGCGCCGACCTAGCGTCTATGTGATCCGACCGGACAAGTACGTCGGCTACCGCGACGACACAATCGACTTCGCGGCTGTGCATGAATACATTCGCGTCTTCGGCTCGTACCCAGAGACTCGCGTGACGTCGATCGCCCAATAGTGACTACATTCGGCAAGGTCGATCACCGCCAGGTAGTGCGCAGCTGGGTCATCAGCGACAGCGGGTTCTCGCCGCGGAACAGGTCGAGGATGGCGAGGCCGTCCGGCGAATCGGCCCGGGTCAGCCGCGGCGGGCCGATGTGCTGTTGCCACGCGGACGTCAGCGCGCCCAGCCGCTTTTGATTCTGGGCGAACCAGCGGGGCACGGGATGCCAGGCGACGGCGCCGGGCAGCGGTAGCCCGATGACTGCGCGGGCGGCGAAGAGCGTCCGGGCAAGACCCGTGGTCGGCGGCGTCAGGATCTTGCGTCCGATCAGGTACCGCGGTTCGGTCAGCGGGGCCAGGAGCTCATCCAGTGCGGCGGAGAACCGCTGGGCCTGTTCGGTCGGCACGCCGTCGAGTTCGCAACGGATCCAGCCGTCGGCGTCGGGCATGATCCGCAGGGCATCGGCGCCACGCTCGGCGCCGGCTGCGGCCTTCAACGCGTCCGCGACGGTGGCGGCCAGTTGTTCGAGGGCGTTCGGCGCGTCGGCCAGTCGGCGGCTTTCGGTCGCCGCCGCCCAGCCGAGCAGGCCGGCACCCGCGACGAGCGCTGATCCGGCAGTGGCGACACCGGCGAGCAGGCCGACACCGGCGGTCGCGATGGCCGTCGCCCCTGCGCCGACGCCGGACAGTCCGGCGACGATGGCTGCGCGCGTGGATCCGAAGCGGCGATGGCCGGGCAGGGCTGGGGTCAATGCCGACCCGGAGGTGTGGGGGGTGGCGATGCCGAGTGGGCGCTCCGATCGGACGCGGATGGTCGCCACATCCCTTCCCTCGTAGGGTTCACCGATGCGCCACCAGGTCCTCGCCTGTGCGCGTTCGGCGACGCGCTGAAGCGCTCGCGCGGTGATGGCGTGTGCATCGGACGGCGCAGGAGGGCCATAAGGCGACAGCGCTGGATCACAGTGCGTGACACCGGATTCGATGAGGCCCTGAGGGGTGGCCGCGAAGTACGCGTCGTGCTTGCGCACCAACCGCAGGTAATCGGCGTCACCGCGGGGGTGCCCCGAGGCGACGCAGCAGACCGACCAGTTGTCGGCGACCTTCTCCGCGTCGGCAGGATCGCGGCGCAGCGCGCGACCGCGCATCTGGATGATCGCCGCCTGCGTCGTCGCACTAGTGAGATCGACGCTGACGTTGACCGCGGCGCAGTCCCAGCCCTCACCGAGCAGGGCGCGCGTGCCGACGAGCACGCGTGAGTGCCCGGCGACGAAGTACGCCGTCGCCAAGCCGACCCAGACGCGGGGCGTGAACTTGCCGTCGCCGCGTATCACCCGCAGCCCGGAGTGGGCGTCGAACGGCTCGGCCGTGACGAGCACGCCGCGTGCGGCGCAGAAAGCGATCACGTCGGCGGCGACGTCAGCCGGACAGGCGAAGTTCTGCCCCGTCACGAGAAGCGGGTGAAGTGGGGACCGCCGCCTACCGTCGGACGCACTGAGCATGGCCGTCACGAGCTGGGCCGAACCCGACTGCGTGCTCAGCGATGTCTCCGTCAGCGACGCCGGAAGGGTGGCGGCCATTCTTTCGAAGTCGCACAGCACCAACGCGCGCATCCGCGATCCGAGTACCGCGTCCTCGGTATCGAGGATGTGCGCCGTCGCGGCGACCTTCGAATCCGACAGCGCGCACACCCTGTCCACCGGCGAGGTCGCCACCCGCACCCCGCGACTGGTCAGCCGGTAGCCCAAGCCGGGCAGCACCCGCTTCACGGCGCTCAACGCCTGCGCGTCACGCGGATCCTGACTCGGCTGCAAATGGCCGACGCTGAAGTCGGTCAACACGTTGACCCAATCCTGAGCCGCGGGCTTGACGCGGTGCTGCTCCCGCAGGCGGGCACCGTCGGGCAGCGGAATCAACCCGTCGTACGCGAAGCGCAGTCCGCTGGTGGCCAGTTCGGGTTCGGCCCGCTCGAACGTCGACCACGCGAGCTGGTGGCCGTCGTTCGTCGCCCGATCCACAATCCGGGTGTGCAGCCACACGGCGAGGGACATGCTGCCCACCCGTTGGTCGACGAGCGCTAGCGCGAGGTCCGCGAAGCGAGTCCGCTCTGTCGCGACCCAGGCCTCCTCTTCGGGGGTCGGCTCGGTGAGATACACCAACTCCTGGTACGGAGCGAGATCGCCTTCCTTGACGAGTGCCGGTGTGGCGACTGCGAAGTCAGCGGTGCCGAAGAGTTCGTCGTGCAGCGTGCGCTGCCACTCGGTGAGTGCCGTCACCGGAGTTGCGGTCAGTCCGATCAACGCCGTTTGCGGTCCCAACACCGACGCCAACGCGCTCACCAACGCGCCCCACGTCGCCAGCAAGTGGTGGCATTCGTCGAGCACCAGCGTCCAGGGCCCCAGCTCCGCCGCCCGCTCGATCAGCGCCCGCCCGTTCGGGTGCAGCAGCCCCAACAACGCCTGCTGGTCGCCGCGGCGCAGGACTGCCCGTCGGAAGTCTTGATCCGTTTCGTCGTCGATGACCGCAAGCGACTGATACGTCAGTGCATTCATCGCTGAGCCGAGGTCACGCTCGGTGCCACACTTCGTCGCCGAAGGATCCGTCGACGGAAAGTGCTTGTCCCACGCGGCCGCCCACTGCGCCTGCACCGCCGTGTTGGGAACCAGCACCAACGTCCGGCGCCCCAATCGGCGCGCCCCCTCCAACCCGATCATCGTCTTGCCTGCGCCGGGCGGCAGCACTAGGTAGGAGCGGCTGTCACCGGCTCGGACGTTGACGTCGAACGCGTCCAACGCCTGCTTCTGATACACCCGCCACGACCCGACGAACCCTCGCGACTCGAGCTCTCGACCGGGTTCCACTGAAGCATTCAACCGCGAGCTCGCGCTCGCGGAAGAAGTGGCCGGGCTACAGCGGGTTGAGGACCCTGTCGAGGAACTGCCGGGTGCGCTCTTCCTTCGGGTTCCCGATGACTTCGTCCGGGGTGCCCTTCTCGAGGATGATGCCGTGGTCGGTGAACAGCACCTGGTTGGAAACCTGTCGGGCGAACTGGATTTCGTGCGTGACGATCACCAGGGTCCAACCCTCGACGGCGAGGTCCTTGATCACCGAGAGCACCTCGCCGACCAACTCCGGGTCCAGCGCCGAGGTCGGCTCGTCGAAGAGCACCACCTTCGGCTTGAGTGCCAGGGCCCGCGCGATGCCGACGCGCTGCTGCTGGCCGCCGGAGAGCTGAAACGGATACTGGTCCTTCTTGGCCGCCAACCCGACCTGCTCGAGGAGTTCGACTGCGTCGGCCTCCGCTTCGGCCTTCGGGCGCTTCTGCACGACGACGGGCCCCTCGGTGATGTTTTGCAGCACCGTCTTGTGGGGGAACAGGTTGTGGCCTTGGAACACGAAGCCGCTCTGCGACCGATAGCGCCGGAGTTGGTCCTTGGCAACGGGTTTCGAGAAGTCAATCTCCTCTTCGCCGACCCGGATCACGCCGACGTCCGGCACGTCGAGCGCGTTGAGCGCCCGCAGCAGCGTCGTCTTGCCCGAACCGGACGGCCCGATGATGGTGGTCGCCGTGCCTCGCACCACGTCGAACGACACGCCCTTGAGTACCTTGTTGTCGCCGAAGGCCTTCTCGACACCTTCCGCGGTGACTCGATACTCGACTTCGTCCTTGACTTCCTCGGTCATCGCGCTACATGCCTTTCCAGTCGACGTTCGAAGCGACTCTGGCCGAACGACAGCACCAGGCAGATCACCCAGTAGTACACCGCAGCGGCGGTATACGTCGTGAAGAAGTCGAACGTGGGTGCACCGATCTCCTGTGCCTTGCGGAACAATTCAGTGACCAAGATGACCGACGCCAACGAGGTGTCCTTCACCAGCGAGATCAGCGTGTTCGACAGCGGAGGCACCGCGACGCGGGTGGCCTGAGGGATGATGATCCGCCTCAGCGCGCTGGTGTAATTGAGTCCGATGGTCTCGGCAGCCTCCCACTGACCCTTGGGAATGCTTTGGATTGCCGAGCGGATGATCTCGGCGGCGTAACCACCGACGTTCAGTGAGAACGCGATGACGGCAGCGGTGAACGCCGGGAGCGTGACCCCGAACTTCGGGAGGCCGTAGAACACGATCACCAACTGCACCAGCAGGGGCGTACCGCGGATGATGGATATGTAGAAGCGGGCCGCGTTGGAGAGGATGACGTTCGACGACAGTCGCGCCAGCGCCACCGCCAACGCGATCACCAGGCCGACGATGAAGCTGATGATGGTCAGCGGGATGGTGGCCGTGAGTGCGGCCTTGGCCAGCGGCCACAGGTTGTCCAAGACCAGCTTCCACGCCGATTTGGGCGCCGGTGGCGGGGCTGCTGCCCCACCGGCCTGCGGTGCGCCCGCGGCCACACCTGTCGCATCGGCCTTGAGGTACTTCTGCGAGATCTTGGACAGCGTGCCGTCGGCGCGCAGGTCGTCGAGTGCGCCGTTGAGTTCGGGCAGCAGACCGCTGTTCTTGGTGGCGGCGAGCCCCTGCTCGCTCTTCTCACCCGTGTTCGCCGCGATCTTCACCGACTTGTCGCCCGTCTCGGCGAGGTAGGCGTAGACCGCGATGCTGTCGTTGACGGTGGCATCGATGCGGCCCTGGTTCAGCAGGGTGATCGCCTGTGCGAAGCCCTCAACGGCTTCGACGTTGGCGCCGGCATCGCGGGCGACTTGCGCCCAGTTGCTGGTGCTGGACTGGGCCGTGGTCTTGCCCTTGAGGTCGCCCAGTGACTTGATCGAATCGTCGTTCGCGCGCGTGACGATGACGCCCTCGCCGACGGAGTACGGCTGCGAAAGGTCGTACTTGGCCTGGCGTTCGGGGTTGATGGTGACCTCGTTGGCCACCACGTCGAAGCGTTTGGCTTCCAACGCGGCGAATATCGAATCCCACGGGGTCTCGACGAACTCGACTGGCACGCCGAGCTTCTCACCGACGGCCTTCGCGACGTCGACGTCGTACCCGGTCAGTTCTCCGGTCGCTTGGTCGTGGTAGCTGAACGGCGAGTACGTGCCCTCGGTTCCGACACGAAGCACCCCAGCGGATCTGATCGGCGTGTCCGCAGGCGCGCCCGTCGCGTCGGCCTTTAGGTACTTCTGCGAGATCTTGGCGAGCGTGCCGTCGGCGCGCAGTTCGCTGAGTGCGCCGTTGAGTTCCGGTAGGTATCCGCTGTCCTTGCGGGCGGCGAAACCCTGCTCGCTCTTCTCGCCGACGGTGCCCGCGATCTTCACCGACTTGTCGCCCGTCTCGGCGAGGTACGCGTAGACGGCGACGCTGTCGTTGATCACGACGTCGACACGGCCCTGGTTGAGCAGCGTGATCGCTTGTGCGAAACCCTCGACGGATTCGACGTTGGCGCCGGCCTTGCGCGCGACCTCCGACCAGTTGCTGGTGGCGTTCTCCGCGGCGGTCTTGCCCTTGATGTCGTCGAGCGACTTGATCGAATTGTCGTTCGCGCGCGTGACGATGACGCCCTCGCCGACCGTGTACGGCTGCGAAAGGTCGTACTTGGCCTGGCGCTCTGGGTTGATGGTCACCTGGTTGGCGACGACGTCGAAGCGGTCGGCCTCCAAGGCGGCGAACATCGAGTCCCACGGGGTCTCGACGAACTCGACATTCACGCCCAGCTTTTCACCGACCGCCTTCGCGACGTCGACGTCGTAGCCGGCGAGTTCGCCGGTGGCTTGATCGTGATAGCTGAACGGCGAGTAGACGCCCTCAGTGCCGACCCGCAGTACGCCTGCCGCCTTGATCGGGTCTTTGCCCTTGTCGTCCGACGATCCGCAGCCAGCGGCGCTGAGGATCACCGCTGCGACGAGTACGACGGCGAGCAACGCCCGCCGTATGAAGGAAGTCACCGGCGGACGGTAACAACAACCTGAGAGGCCGCAAAGAGTTCTGCTCAGACTCGCTGGTAAGTCCACGGCTCGCGCGGCAGGTTCGCCGGGTCGAACTCGGCCAGCATCCCGTCGACCGTCGTCGCCACGTATCCGAGTGATGCCGCGATGAGGGTGAGCGAATGCTCAACCCCCAACTCCGACAACGTCACCGCGCCGTCGCGCTTGGCCAGCCGCTTGCCCTCGGCGTTGAGCACCAGTGGCACATGGGCATACGACGGCACGGGATGGCCCAGCAGCGTCGCCAGATACGCCTGCCGCGGTGACGACGACAGGAGATCGTCACCCCGCACCACCTGATCAACGCCGTGGGCGGCATCGTCGACGACGACGGCCAGGTTGTAGGCGGGTACGCCGTCACCGCGGCGCAGCACGAAGTCGTCGACGAGGCCGGTGTACTCGCCGTGCAACACGTCGGTCACGGTGAATTCGTCTACGGCGGAACGCAATCGGAGCGCGGGTGGTCGGTCATCTGCGCCGCGCTCGGCTCGTTCGTCGTCGGTCAGTGTCAGGCACGTGCCCGGGTACGCGCCCTCGGGTGCGTGCGGTGCGCGCGGTGCTTGTTGGATGTCCCTTCTGCTGCAAAAGCATTCGAAGGTCAGGCCCCGGGCGGTCAGGTCGTCGATGACGGCGTGGTAGCGGTCCTGGTGTGCCGTCTGAAACTCGAGCGGCTCGTCCCAGGTGATCCCGATGGCGGCGAGGTCGGTCACCTGGCGTTCGGCGATGTCGGGGAACGTGCGGTCGTCGAGATCCTCAACCCGCAGCAGGAAGCGGCGGCCCGTCGAGCGGGCGAACAGCCACGCCAGGATCGCGGTGCGCAGGTTGCCGAGATGCAGATCTGCCGACGGGCTCGGGGCGTACCGACCGGCAAGGCTCATAGCCGCAATCTAGCGGCTGATCAACTCAGACTCGACGCCGATCGGATTCTTGTACGTTCCAAAGAACTTGTCGCCGAAGCTCATGACCACCGACAGGTTGGTCGGCTGCTTCTCGGTGTGGTGCAGTTCGTGCCCGGACGCTGGCGGCAGCAGCCAGCGCGGGTAGAACCGGACGTCATAGCCGCAGTGCGTGACCACCATGGCCGTCGTGTTCGCGACCGCGTAGGCCACCATCACCATCGGGTGTACTCCGAGCACCAGTGGCGGGACGTAGAGGCAGAGCATCACCATCAGACCTTCGACGGGATGGACGACGAAGTTGGTCCAAATGGTCAGGGGTGAATCGACCTGGTGGTGCTTGTAGTGCACGTATTTGAAGACGAACTTGCTGCCGTGTTCCAGTCGATGCCACCAGTAGGTGAGGAACTCGCCGATCACCATGAAGAGCGCAACCTGTACGGCGAAGGTCACCAATGTCGGTGCAGCGCTCGGCACGTCGAGTGACCACGGGTGGAACTTGGCGTTCAGCACCAGCAGCAGCGCCGCAGAGCCGACGTATGTCGACATCACGCGCAGTCCGTCCCGCCACGCGGTTGCAGCCGGGATCTTGTGGAAGACGGCGACGTCCAGAATCGAGAAGAACACTCCGGTCACCAGCACCACCGCGACCACGACGGGCAGGAAGTATAGCGGGAATGCGAAGAACCCCACGCGTAATTCAGTGAGCAACCAATTCCAAATCGGCTGCAGTGCTGACTGATTCATGGGTTCACTCCTATTCGCCGGACGTCTCTGCGAGCAGAATCCGCTGCGCGGCAGTGCGTAGCTCGCCGATGCATTGCTCGATGTCGATGTCGCCGACGCTCAGCAGCGCCAGGTCTGCGAAGAACACGCGGCCGAGCAGCGTCATCGAGGCCTCCAGGCCTGCCGGCAACTCGTCGGCAGCCCCAGCGGTCAGCGCCTGGAACATGCCGCGCACGCCGAGGCGGAATTCGTCGGCGACGGGGCCGAGCGCCAGCACCGAGGTCATGGTGGCTCGCACCATCGGCAGGTCGGAAGCGGCCTCGCGAACCACTTGCTCGATGGCGACGTCGATCGCGTTGGCGGGCCCTGCGGCGGCGATGGCGGAGGGGATGCGGCTGGCGAGTTCGTGTCCCCACGCCAGCGCGGCATCACAGACGACGTGCTCCTTGGACGCGAAGTACCGGTACATCGTCGCCCTCGACACCCCGGCCGTCGCTGCGATGAGTTCCATCCCGACCGTCTCGTGTCCCTGGTCGTGAATCAGCTGGCGGGCCGCCTCCAGGATCCGCGTGCGGACGTCGCGTTGGCGCGCGTCGAGCGTGCGACGAATCGTCACGGTCGATGCACTCATGGGTTCGTCCTTCGGATGCGGGCTCATGTCGACACCCTAGCTGGAACAGTAGGTGACACATGTGTATCACGTGCTGTTTCGGGAAGGCAAGCCCTGCCGCTAGTCAGGCTGCTGCGTCGGCTAACCGCGCCCGCGCCTGGGCTACGCAGTCCGACCAGTGCAGCCGGCCCGGCACGTGCACGGCCGTGTCGCCCGGGAACGCACTCGAGATCACCAGGTCGGGCCGCAGCGGAGCCAGGAGTTGCAGGCTCTGCGCGAGCGGGCCCGCGTCACTGATGGGCGGAATGTAGCCGGCCACCCAGTCGCCGTCGGTGCCGAGCATGATGGTGTCGCCGGTGTACAGGTACGTCTGACCGTTGGCGCCCGGCACCAGGTAGCAGGTGCTGCCGGGGGAGTGGCCGGGCGTCGGGATCACCTCGATGCCGTTGGAGTCGACGTGGCGGCTGGCGAGCGGAACGTCGACGTGCGCGTGTTGGCCGATCTCGAGGAGTTCCACCGCAGGCGCGTGCAGCCGCGCCCCGAAGCGCTCCCGGATGCGGGCCAGCATCGGTCCCGCTTCGTCGCGGTGTGAAAGATATTGGTGTGCAACACCTCCCAGCTGATCGAGTTCGTCGAACTCGGCGTCGGTCTGGGTGCCGTAGAACAGCACGTTGCCGTTCGGGCCGCCGGTCCAGAGGTATGCGTGGGTGGTGAGCCCTGGGTATGGAGTATCGACGCGGGTCTCCCAGAGATCGGATCGGATCAGTCGCATGGTGGTCGTCCTTCGATCGGTTGACACCACCCTCGAACATGAACCTCACTTGAGGTCAAGACGTTTTTCTCGGACGTCCTGAGCTCGACCGTCCTCAGCTCGCCTTCGGTCCGGCTTCCTGGCGCTGCAGGGCCACCGATGCCTTGTCCGCCGACGACTGGACGCCTCGACCGTGCCCCTTCACCGTGACGGCCAGGCACGTGCGGTCGCCGCGGAACAGGTCGCGGGAGAACTCGCACGGCTTCTCGTGTTGGTCGTAGGCGATGCGGGTGATCAGCAGTAGGGCCGAACGCTGTTTGATGCCCAACAGCGTGGCTTCCTCCGGAGTGGCGTTCACCGCTTCGATGCGTTCGTCCGCACGTGACGTGACGAGACCGTAGTGGGTCTCCAGGATCTCGTAGATGGATCCTCCGAGTTGTTGCTCGAGCAACCCGGGAAAGGCGTCGGCGGGGAACTGGGCCAACTCCAGCGAGATGGGCGACCCGTCTGCCAGCCGCACGCGCTGAATCTCGACGACGAAGTCGTCCGCGCCGAGGTGCAGGGCCTGTTGCGTGGTGCGGTCGGCGGTGGTGATCTTCGTGGACAACACGCGAGTGCCCGCCACGTAGCCCTGACTGGCGAGGAACGCGGGCACGCCGACGACGTCGGACAAGCTGCGCTGCACCTGGACGTGGCTGATGAAGATGCCGCCCGCACGGCCGATCACTCGGTTGACGAGGCCGGCCTCCTCGAGGGCCGCCAGCACCTGGCGAAGGCTGGACCGGCTGGTGCCGTACCGCTCGGCCAGGTCACGTTCGCTGCCGAGTTTCGCACCGGGGGCGCCGGCGTTGATGTCGGCGACGATCCGGCGTCGCAGTTCCTCGGATGGCGTCGGCACCTGCCCCCCTGCCCATGAGATTTGGTACGACCAATTCTAGTCGATGCCCACGGTCTCGCGCTTCCTACATGTCGGCTATCGCCGCCTGGGACTCCGGCAGAATCTGCCCGCCGTCCACCACCAAGGATTGGCCCGTGATGTAGGCCGCCTCGTCGGTGGCGAAGAACAGCGCGGCGTTGCCGATGTCCGCGACGCTACCGAGCTTCCCCGCAGGCACGGCGGCGGCCATTTGGTCCATGTATTCCTGGCCCATTTCGACCAGTCCTTCGGTGATGATGTTGCCCGGCAGCACGGCGTTGACGGTGATCTTCTTGGGCGCCAACTCCATTGCTGCGGTGCGCAGGAAGCCGAGTTGGGCCGCCTTGCTGGCGCCGTAGTGCGACCACCCCGGGTAGCCGGTGATCGGCCCCGTGATCGACGACGTGATCACGACCCGGCCGTGTCCGCTGGCCGCGAGCGCCGAGAGCGCGGCCTGCACGATGAAGACGGTGCCCTTGAAGTTGACGCCGATCACCTGCTCGATGTCCTCGGGGGTCAGGTCTTCGAGTCGGCCCGACGGGAAGATGCCTGCGTTGGCGCACACGATGTCGAGTCCGCCGTGCCGTTCGACCGCTGCGGCGACCGCGCGACGGCAGTCGTCCGGGCTCGTCACGTCGGCCGCGAACCCGCTGACTGTGCCTGCCGTGCCGGCCAGTTCAGCGACGGCGGTGTCGATGTCGGCCTGGTTGCGCCCGGTGACGACGACGTTCACGCCTGCGTTGGCGAACGTCTCCGCGATTCCGCGGCCGATGCCCTTGCTTCCCCCGGTGACGATGGCGGAACGGCCCTGCAGTGAACTGAACATCGTGGGTGTCGCCTTTCGGTGGTGAGGGTCAGGCCAGCCGTCGGCCGTCGAAGGTGAGGTAGCGCTCGGCGAGCGCACAACTGCCTTCGGCGTAGCTGACCGACATGGCCTGCGATTCCTTGGAGTGACTGTGAGAACCCATCCAAGCAAGCAACAGCATCCGGCGCAGAAGTACGAACGAGGGCAGCATCGCCTCGTCGGCGGCGGGCAGCGGCCTGCGGGTGCGATAGCCCGCCGCCCACGCGTCCTGCCATTCCGGTACGGCTGGATCGTCCTCGAAGAACGACACCGCAGTGCCGAAATCGTAGAAGTACCAACCGAAGCCGCAGTCGTCGAAGTCAATGACCGTGATGGTCGGGCCGTCGACCAGAAGGTTGGCCAGCCGGAGATCGGCATGAACGAGGCCGAAGACCTCCGGCCCGGTGCCGTACTCGTTCAAGCGTCGCTCGAGCAGTCGGCAGGCTCGGTCGAGCACGTTCCGCTCCCGGTCGCCGACGCCGACGGCGTCCTCCCACCGCCCCCAGCGCGGCTGATCACCCAGGCTGTGCTGCCAATCCCAGGAGAATCGAGCGAACCCTGGCGGGCGGGTCCAGGCCCGCGAATGGTCGTGCAGCGCCGCGGTGATCCGGCCCAGCGTGTGGAATTCCGCGACGGTCAGTGTCTTCTCGTCGGGTTCGGTTCCCGCGACCATGTCGAAGTGCACGACGTGGCGCTCCGTTCCGTCGTGGTCCACCGTCACGACGCGACGACCGTCGCGCGTGGGGAGCACGGTCGGCACAGTGACGTCGCCGTCGTGTCGGAGCGCGTCAATCCAGTCGAGCTCGGAGGAGATCTCCTGGGGCCGGTGGTAGTCCTTGCGGTGCACGCGCAGGATCGAACGCGTGCCGGTCTCGGCGTCCTCCACGGCGTAGGTGGCGTTCTCCGAGAGGTTCAACAGCCGAAGCGTCGAACTGGGCGCCAAATCGTAGAAGGCGAGGGCGCGTTCGGCGACCTCGACATCGTCCGCGACGAAGGCGTCCATCAGTGCTTGCCGGATCCGCTCGCCGTCCTGGCCTTGCCCACCGCAGTGTCGAGCCGGTCCAGCACTTCCTCGCACAGCTCCTGGGTGAGCAGCAGACCCGGTTTGAACTGCAGCACACGGGGATCCAGTGTCGAGAAGATCGCCCACACCCCGTTCTCGTAGAGCTCGCGCATCACGAACTTGGCGCCCTCGGGGTGGTCGAACTCGAGGCCGATCACGACGCCGTTCTGCCGGATCCCGACGAACCAGTCCGGGTAGTCGGCCCGAATGCGGGCGAGTCCCTCGGCGAAGAAGTCGGCGATGCGGTGTACCGACTCCCGGACCTCGGGTCGGGTGGTGATCTCGAGCGTCTTGATCGCGGCGACGCAGCCGAGTTCGGCGCCACCGAACGTCGAGATGTGGGCGAACCCGTCCTGATCGAGCCACTGCGCGGCCCGGTCGCCGAGCATCGCCGCGGTGATCGGGTACATCCCACCGGACAACCCCTTGCCCGCGACCATGATGTCCGGTTCGATGCCGTGCTTGGTGATTCCCCACAATTCCCCGGTGCGCATCAATCCAGTCTGCACCTCGTCGGCGATGTAGAGCGCGTCGTAGCGGACGCAGAGGTCCTTGACAGCCTCGAGATAACCCGTTGGCGGAAGCGGGAATCCGTACGTTGCGGGGATCGTCTCCATGATGACCGCGGCGACGTCCCCGCCCCGCAACGCCACGTCCATGGCGTCGACGTCACCGAACGGGACGTGCACGAACTCGTCGGGGCGATCGGAGAGGAACAACTTGGAGAAGCGGTCGTCGCCGGTGGCCACCGCCAGGCCCGTGTGGCCGTGGTAGGCCTTGACGATCGAGACGATCTTTCGGCGCTGGGTGGCGTGCCTGGCACTCTTGAGCGCGATGTCGATGGCTTCGCCGCCGCCGGAACCGAAGGCCACCTTGGTGATCGACGCCGGCGCCGACTCGACCAGTCGCTGCGCCAGCGCCGTGCGAGCGACCGACGGGAAGTGGTGGTTGCCGACGTCGAAGTAGGCCATACCGTCGATGAGTGCCTGCATGATTTCGGGGTTGCGGTGCCCGAGGTTGTACGTGCCACCGTTGAGGTGCATGTCGATCAGACGCTTGCCGCTCATGTCCCACAGGAAGTAGCCCTCCCTGCGGTCGATGACGAGGTCGACGCCGGCGTCGGTCCAGAACTGCGTCTTGTCCGGATTCCAGAACTTCTTCGCCAGCTCCAGCACCTGCGCCTTGGACTCGAACGAGAATGTGCCGTAGTCGTACAACGGAGCTCCCTGCCTTGAACGCGCCGCAGTCTTCGTCGGGCCGCGACCCGCTCACCCTAAAAAGGTCCAACCATTTATGTCAATTCTTGCCTGCAGCGGTTGCGCTGGCTATTTGGTAGTGCCAATATACGAAAGTTCGCGATGTGGGATGGACCACACCGGACCCCTACCGTTCGCCGGAAAGGTATCCCCGCAGATGACCGACAAAGTCTTGTCTCGCGAAGAGAACACTGAAAACACTGGTGACTCAGTCCAACGGCTCAAGCGCAACGCCATCGGGACCCTTGCCGTCATCTTCATGGCCGTGGCCACCGCCGCGCCCATCACGGCAATGGTCGGCAACGTGCCCATCGCCGTCGGGTTCGGAAATGGTTCGCATGCGCCTGCGGGTTACCTCTTCGCCACGGTGGTGCTGGGCCTGTTCGCAATCGGCTACGCAACCATGGCCAAGCACATCACTGCCACGGGCGCGTTCTACGGCTACATCTCGCACGGACTCGGCCGTGTCGTCGGGATGGCCAGCGGCCTGATCATCACGATGGCCTACGTCGTGTTCGAGGGTTCGCTGATCGGCATCTTCGCGTACTTCTTCCGGGACTTCGCGGCGACGCAGTTCCAGCTCGACGTACCCTGGCTGATTCCCGCGATCCTGATGCTGGTGCTGAACTGTGTGCTCACCTACTTCGACGTGAACCTGGCGGCCAAGGTGCTGGGCGTCTTCCTCATCACCGAGATCTTCATGCTGTCGCTCGGCGCCCTGGCCGTACTGTTCCGGGGCGGCGGCCCGGACGGCTTCGCGGTAGCCGAGACGCTCAACCCGGTGGGCGCATTCACGCCTGCGGCAGGTATCGCTGGAGCGAGCGCCGGGATCGGGCTCTTCTTCGCGTTCTGGTCGTGGGTCGGCTTCGAGTCGACGGCGATGTACGGCGAGGAGTCCAAGGACCCGAAGCGAATCATCCCGCGCGCCACCATGATCAGCGTGCTCGGCGTTGGCATCTTCTACGTGTTCATCTCGTGGATGGCCATCGCGGGCACGGGGCCGCAGAAGTCCGTTGAGTTGGCGCAGGATTCGGCAACGGCGGGCAACATCTTCTTCGATCCGGTGCAGGCTACCTACGGTAGCTGGGCCGTGACGCTGTTCAAGCTGCTGCTGGTGACGGGATCGTTCGCGTGCGGCATGGCCTTTCACAACTGTGCGTCCAGATACCTGTACGCCATGAGTCGGGAAGGCCTGTCGGCGGGGCTGCAGAAGACGCTCGGTGCGACGCACCACAAGCACGGCTCGCCCCACGTCGCGTCGTTCGTTCAGACCGGCATCACGCTAGTGCTTGTCCTGGCGTTCTTCTTCGCGGGCATGGATCCGTACATCCACCTGTACGGACTGCTGGCGATCCTTGGCACCATGGCCATTCTGGTGGTGCAGTCGCTCTGCGCCTTCGCGGTGATCGCGTACTTCCACTTCCACAAGTTCCACCCGTCCAGCGCGCACTGGTTCAAGACGTTCCTGGCGCCGCTGCTCGGCGGCATCGGCATGCTGTACGTGGTGTACCTGCTGTGGGTGCACAAGGACACCGCCGCCGGCGCCGCTTCGGGCACGCTGTTGTTCAAGCTGACGCCGTGGATCGTGGTGGGGCTGTTCGTGTTCGGGGCCGCAATGGCGCTGTACTTCAAGTTCCGTGACCCGCGGCGGTACGAACTCATCGGCCGGGTCCTGTACGAGGACGCCGAGGTTCGCGACTGATTCGATCGACGAGGGAGGCCTCTGAACGTGGATGAGCTAGGCCGGTTTCGCGTACTCAATGCGAAGCCGGTCAACCTCGACGGATTCAGTGTCGCGAACCCAGACCTCGGCCTGGTCGCGATGCGCAGCCCCTTTGACCCCTCCCCGTCGCTGACCATTCGCGACGGGGAGGTCGTCGAACTCGATGGAAAGCCGGCCGACGAGTTCGACGTGATCGACGAGTTCATCGCCCGGTACGGCATCGACCTCGTCGCCGCCGACGAGGCGATGGCGCTCGACGATACGGCGTTGGCCCGCATGGCCGTTGACGTCAACGTGTCGCGTGCGGAGGTGGTGCGGCTCATCGGCGGCACCACCCCGGCCAAGCTCGCCAGGGTCATCGCCGTGATGTCCCCGGTCGAGATGCAGATGGCAATGTCCAAGATGCGAGCGCGGCGCACGCCGAGCAACCAGGCGCACGTCACCAACCAGCTCGACGATCCGCTGCTCGTCGCCGCCGACGCGGCCAGCGCGGTCGCGTACGGGTTCCGGGAGGTCGAGACGACGGTGCCCGTGCTTGGCGATGCACCGTCGAATGCCGTTGCGCTGTTGATCGGTAGCCAGGTGGGTACGCCGGGAGCCATGGCGCAGTGCTCGATCGAGGAGGCCCTCGAGCTGCGGCTTGGGCTGCGCGGGCTGACCAGCTACGCCGAGACGATCTCCATCTACGGCACCGAGCAGGTCTTCACCGACGGCGACGACACCCCGTTCAGCAAGGCGATTCTGACGTCGGCCTATGCGTCCCGCGGGCTGAAGATGCGGGTCACCAGCGGCGGCGGCGCCGAGGTGCTCATGGGGGCCGCCGAGAAGTGCTCGATCCTGTACCTGGAGTCGCGATGCGTCTCGCTGGCCAGGGCGCTGGGCTCGCAAGGGGTGCAGAACGGCGGTATCGACGGCGTCGGCGTGGTGGCCTCGGTGCCCGAGGGCATGAAGGAGTTGCTCGCCGAGAACCTCATGGTGATGATGCGCGACCTCGAGTCATGCGCGGGCAACGACAACCTCATTTCGGAGTCCGACATCCGGCGGAGCGCCCACACGCTGCCGGTGCTGCTCGCGGGCGCCGACTTCATCTTCTCCGGCTTCGGGTCGATCCCGCGCTACGACAACGCGTTTGCGCTGTCCAACTTCAACTCCGACGACATGGACGACTTCCTCGTGCTGCAACGCGACTGGGGCGCCGACGGCGGTCTGCGCACGGTGTCGCCCGAACACCTCGCCGCCGTTCGCCGCCGAGCGGCCAAAGCGGTCCAGGCCGTGTACCGCGACCTCGGGCTGGCCGACTACGACGACGCACGTGTCGATGAGGTGGTGGCAGCCAACGGATCCCGCGACCTGTCGGCGGGGCACCCCAAGATGGTCGCGGAGGCGGCGGCCTCGATCGAGGCCAAACAGCTGACGGTGTTCGACGTGATCGCGTCGCTGCAGCGCACGGGTTACGACGCTGAGGCTGCCGCGATCATGCGGTTGACCCGCGAACGGCTGCGTGGCGACCAGCTGCAGACGTCGGCCATCTTCGACGAAGAGTTCCGCGTGCTCTCGAAGCTGACCGACCCCAACGACTATGCCGGTCCTGGCACGGGATACGCGCTGACGGACCAGCGCCGGGCTGAGCTCGACGGCATCCGCCAGGCCCGCACCGTCGCCGAGTTGACTGCCGACCAGGCCGAGCACCAAGGCCACGTCACCGTCACCGACGTCGAACCCGCGCGCCAGGGCAGCGACCCCCGTGAGGTCTGCATCGGACTGTCCCCGGCCTGGGGGCGCAGCGTCTGGCTCACCCTGTGCGGGCTGACCGTTGGCGAGGTGCTGCGGCAGCTCTCCGCAGGCCTCGAGGAAGAGGGCTGCGTGCCCCGGTTGGTGCGGGTGCGATCCACCATCGACGTCGGACTGATCGGGCTGACGGCCGCGCGGCTGTCGGGCTCCGGCATCGGAATCGGGTTGCAGGGCAAGGGCACGTCGTTGATACACCGGCGCGACCTGGCTCCGCTGGCGAACCTGGAGCTGTTCAGCGTCGCGCCGTTGCTGAACGCCAAGATGTACCGCGAGCTCGGCAAGAATGCGGCCAGGCACGCGAAGGGGATGGCGCCGGTCCCGATCTTCACCGGAGGCACCGACGAGTCGATCTCCGCGCGGTACCACGCCAGGGCGGTCGCGCTCGTCGCGCTGGAACGCGAGGCCTGCGGACCTGGCCAGCCACCCGTCACCGTCGAAGTAGAGCGGCCATGACCGACGACAGGTTCACCGTCGAGAACGCCGTCGACGGCAAGCTCGGGTTGTCGGACCTGCGCATGGATCCGGCGGCGCTGGCACACCAGGCCGCCGTCGCGGAGCAGGGCGGTAACCCGCAACTGGCCGAAAACTTCCTGCGGGCAGCCGAATTGGCGATCATCGACGACGAGGAGGTGATGGGCTTGTATGAGGCGCTGCGCCCGCACCGCTCGACCGCCGCGCAGCTGGAGGAACTCCGGGCGTCATTGGAGGCGCGCGGCGCGGGCCGGTGCGCGGAGCTGGTGGCCCACGCGGCCGTCGTCTATGCCAGGCGGGGTCTGTTGCGTTGAGCGCGTGCGTCGTGGCGGGCATCGACGTCGGCAACCACACCACGGAGCTAGTGCTGGCGCGAGTGAGCGACGGCAACGTTGCGACGCTCGCGCACGGCCAGGCCCCGACCCGCGGGCGCAAGGGTTCCGCCGAGTCGCTCAAGGGCGCGGCCGCGCTACTGCACAGGATCGAGGTAGACGCCGGCGTCGCGGCCGACGAGCTGCTGCTGTCGGCGTTACGGCCGGTCGACACCGCAACCGCGCCCATCCCACCCGCGTCGTCACCGCGCTCGCCCGTCCGGAGCCTGCGCAGACCCGAGGCGAGCACTCCGGCGGGCTCGGGATATGGAGTGGGGCAACATGTCCCGCTGTCCGCGCTCGGTGGTGACGTAGCGGTCGGACCCGTCATCGTCTCCGTCGACGGCTCCTGCGACTTCGAGGTGGCGGCAAGCGGGATTTCGAGCGCGGTGCAACGCGGCTGGCAAGTGGTCGGGGTGATCGCCGCGCAGGACGACGCGGTGTTGATCCGCAACCGCATCCCCGTCGACGTCCCAGTGGTCGACGAGGCCGACGTCGACGGCCTCGAACCCGGGGCGTTGGTGGCGGTGGAGGTGGTCGAGGAGGGCCGGTCCTATCGCGCGATGGCCGATCCGATCGCGCTGACGGCGGCGTTGCAGCTGCCGCCCGACGAGATCGCCGACGTCGCCGAGTTCTGCCGTGAGCTCGCTGACTCCGCGGCGATTGCGGTCACGCGCCGGACCGGGCCGCCGGAGCCCCCAGCGACTGACGACGACTACGTCGACTGCCTGGTCGACGGGGCGGCGGTGCGGTACTCACCGGCGCAGGCGCACTCGGTGCTACGACTCGCCCCGCCGGGGTCAGTCGAGCGTGTCCGGCTACGCGCGATACCAACTGCCGAACACGGGATCGCCGTGGAGGACGCATTTTTCACCGATTTGGCGTCGATCGACAGCGGGGCATGGCTGCGGCGTGGAATCGCCGATGCAAACGGCACCGTCGTCGCAATACTTGCGGCCGACGAGGTCTCCGACGCCGCCGCCACGCTCACCGCGTTGACTGGCCGGCCGACGCGGACGCTGGCCACCGAGTCGCAAGCCGCCGCATGGGGCGCCCGCACCACGCCCGGCCTTCCGCAGGATTCCATGGTGTGCGACATCGGCGGCGGCACCATCGACCTGATCGGCACCGAGCGCACCGTGGTGGCGGCCGGGGCGGGGGAGTCGATCACCATCGCCGTGGCGCGCGTGCTCGGAATACCCCGTGCGCTCGCCGAAACGGTCAAGCGGACTCCAGCCGTGCGGGTCGAGGGACCGCACGTCGCGCACGAGGAGGACGGCCGCCGGGTGTTCCTGGACTCGCCGGCGTCGTCGGACGCGATCGGCAGACTCTGCACCAGAGGGGCCGCCGGACTGGTGCCGTTCTCCAGCAGGCTGGCGGCCGAGGAGTGGCGCAGTCTGCGGCTCGCGATCAAACAGGAGACCGTCGCGGCCAACATCGCGCGGTGCCTGCGAGACTTCGACCGGGCGCCAACCGCTTTGGTGCTCGCGGGTGGCGGTGCGCTGGACGACGAACTGATGCGCACCGTCGGCGAGGCACTGCGCACGGTGCCCGTCGTCGTCGGGCGGGCCAACATCGAAGGAAGGCACGGCCCGCGGTTCGCCGTGGCCAGCGGTCTGGTGCACCTATACGCGACCGGCGGTCGGCCCACAGTTCCCTAGCGCCGACCAAACGCGCGGATTGATGAACTGTGCGCATGAAGTCGCCTCTGCTCCTCGGCCTGACCATGCTCGCTCTGACGGTGGTGCCGCAGGCTGCCGCGGAACCCGGTGACGGCCCACTCATCGCGACGACGTGCAGCTACGCGCAATTCGAGTCCGCGTTGAAGGTGCAGGCGCCCAACTTGGCGGCTGAGCTCGCCTCGCGTCCCGCGGCGCAGGCCAAGTTGCAGGAGCTCATCGATTTGCCGGTGGACCAGCGCAAGCAGCGGCTGAAGGACGTGCTCGACCGTAACCCTCAGTGGCGCAGTGCGATCGAGGAGAAGCGCAACACGCCGGAGGGGCAGGAGAAGGTCGCGATGCTGGCCCGGATCGCCGAGACCTGTCACGACTACTGACGGGCAGGCAGGCTCACCACCACCTCGAGGCCGCCCTCGGGTCGCGCGGTGGCCTGCACGTCGCCGCCGTGCGCGGTCGCGATGGATCGCACGATGGACAGGCCGAGCCCGGTGCCACCACCTCCCGACACCGGCTGGTGGCCGAGTCGACGGAATGGCTCGAACAAGGCGCCCACGTCGCCGGGCGACACAGGAGGTCCGGAGTTTTGCACGACCAATCTGGCCACGTCGCCGACCCGTGCGACGTGCACGTGCACCCAACCGTGCTCAGTGACGTTGTAGCGCACTGCGTTGTCGACGAGGTTCTGCGCCAACCGGTCGAGCAGCACCGGATCACCCTGTACGTCAACGTGATTCAGGTCCGTCGAGAAGGTGATCCCGGCCTGCTTCGCAGCGGGGTCGGACGTCGTCAACGCGCGCTGAGCCGATTGCGCCAGGTCGACGCGGACGTTGGTCTCCAGCCGTTGGGCACTCCCGGCGAGCATCAGGAGGCCGTCGATGAGGCGTTCCTGGCGCTGGTTGACGGCCAGCAGCGTCTCCCCGAGCTTGCGGGTGGATTCCTGAGTGTCGGGATCGTCGAGCGCGACTTCGATCAAGGTGCGATTGATCGCCAACGGCGTTCGGAGTTCGTGGGAGGCGTTGGCCACGAAGCGGCGTTGACCGTCGAACGCGCGGTCGAGGCGCTCGAGCATCGCGTCGAACGTATCGGCCAGTACCTTGATCTCGTCGTTGGGGCCGGTGAGCGCGATCCGCTCGTGCAGGTTCCGATCGGCGACCCGGCGGGCCGTAGCGGTCACGTCCTGCAACGGTTGCAGCGCGCGCCCGGCGAGCAGCCAGCCGAATCCGCCCGCGGCCACCCCGATCGCGACGAGCGAGACAAGCGACCAGGTCAACATCGACTGAAGCGTTTCGCGGCGATCCTGTTCGGCCTGCGCGGAAATGGCGGTCGCCAGACGTTCCAGAACCGGCATGCCGCGTAGCCCACGTTCCCCGGCGAACTGCTGTACCAGGGCGGGTATTCCGCTGCCCGGTCGATGCTCGAGCGACTGCTGGAGATAGAAGTAGGTGACCGCGACGAGGAGCGCGCCAGCGATGAAGAACGCGCCGGCGTACAGGATGGTGAGCCGGGTGCGGATGGTGGATCTGCGCCACACGTTCACGAGATGCGATACCCCGCTCCGGGTTCGGTCTCGATCAGGGGCGGGTCGCCGAGCCTGCGGCGGACCATCATGATGGTGTAGCGGACGACGCCGGTGAACGGGTCGATGTGCTCGTCCCAGGCCTTCTCCAACAGGTGCTCGGCGGACACTACTCCGCCGTCGGCCAGCATCAGTTCCAAGAGCACCGCAAATTCCTTGCGGGTCAACGGTATCGGCACGCCATCACGGGTGACTGTCTGGCGATGTTGGTCGAGTCGGATGCCGCGTCGCTCGAGTACCGGTGGGGTGGCCGGCCGTGACCGCCGGGCCAGCGCTTGAACCCGGGCCACTAGTTCGGCGAATGCGAAGGGCTTGCTGAGGTAGTCGTCGGCGCCGAGGCCCAGTCCGGCGACGCGATCCGTTATGGCGGTGGCCGCCGTCAGCATCAGGATGCGGGTCGTGGTCTCGGACGCAGTGACGTGCGCGCACACCTGGTCGCCGGAAACGGCGGGCAGCTGGCGGTCGAGCACCACCACGTCATAGTCGTTGACGCTGGTGTATTCCAACGCCATTGCGCCGTCGTAGACCACGTCGACGGCCATGGCGTGGCGGCGCAAGCCGGCGGCGATCGCGTCGGCCAGGAGCTTCTCGTCCTCGACCACTAGAACTCGCATCTGACCATGGTGCCTGCCGGTGGCGTTTGACGCGCGTGAGGACCGGAGGGGAAGCGGGGGATGCCGCGCCGAGAGGGACGCAGCATCCCCCACGGTTCTAGAAGAGGCCGGGCCCCGGCAGCCCCCAGCCAACGCCAGGCAGCACGCCCAGCCCCGACCCCGGTCCGCCGACGCCGCCGAGGCCGATGCCTGGCAGGCCGAATCCGGCGCCGGGCAGCAGCCCCAAGCCGGACGCGGGCCCGCCGAACCCGCCAAGGCCAAGGCCGGGCAGGATGCCCGGTCCTGGCGCACCCCATCCGATGCCCGGATCGGCGGACGCGACGCCGCCGGGGACGGCGATGATCGCGGCTGCGCCCAGCGCCGCCGCTGCCGCCCGGCGGATTGCCACGTGTTTGATTGTCATGTTGTGCTCCATTCCTCTGCGGATCCCGACGACGACCATGGTGCAAGTCCGGCCGTTTGGGTGCCGTGAGGACGCGATGCTCAACTGCGCCAACGCTTGAACCCCGCGGCGCAGTCGCCACGGGGTTCAACCGTTTGGTGAAGCTTGGTGCTCAGTCCTGGTGTTCCTTGGCTTCCTTGGCGTCCTTCTCCAGGAACTCGTCCATCAGCGGGGTTTCGGCGATGACGGGGTAGTTGCCGGTGTATCCGACGCGTTCTTGTGCCATCTCCATCACTCTGCCGCGCACGGCGTACCAGCCGATGACGAGGGCGGGCACGATGACGAGCAGTGCGACGAGGTTCCAGTAGTTCTCCCAGCACATCAGTGCGGTGACGGCGAAGAGGAACACCAGGGTGGCGTAGCTGGTGTAGGGAGTACCGAACAGTTGGAAGGAGGGGCGGGCCAAGATGCCCTTCTTCGACCAGCGGTAGAGCTGGATCTGGCAGATCACGATGGTGGCCCAGGACGCGATGATGCCCAGCGCGGACAGGTCCAGCGCGATGTTGAAGGCCTCCGACGGCACGACCAGGTTGAGGAAGACGCCGACGACGGTGAAGCAAGCGGTCAGCGCGATACCGGCAAACGGCACACCGCGTTTGGTCATCTTGGAGGTGAATTGTGGTGCGCTGCCGTTCATCGACATGGAGCGCAGGATGCGGCCAGTCGAGTACAGCCCTGCATTCAGGCTGGACAGCGCGGCGGTGAGCACCACGAAGTTCATGATGTCGCCGGCGGCGGGCACGCCGATGCTGGAGAAGAAGGTGACGAACGGGCTGGTGCCTTGCTTGTAGGCGGTGTACGGCAGCAGCAGGGCCAGCAGGATCAGTGATCCGACGTAGAACACCGCGATGCGGAAGACCACCGAGTTGATGGCCTTGGGCATGACCTTGGCGGGTTCGGCGGTTTCGCCTGCTGCGGTGCCGACCAGTTCGACTGCGGCGTAGGCGAAGATGACGCCGGAGGTGATGATGACCAGTTGCAGGATTCCGGTGGGCAGGATGCCGCCGTTGTCGGCGATGACCGACGGGCCGGTGGTCGCGCCAGCCACGGTGAAGCGGCCCGCCAGGAACACGATGCCGACCACCAGGAACGTCACCAGTGCGACGACCTTGATGAGCGCGGCCCAGAACTCCATCTCGCCGAACACCTTGACCGAGATCATGTTCACGGTCAGCGTGATCAGCAGCGCGATGAGCGCGATGGTCCACTGCGGTATCGCCTCGAACGCTCCCCAGTAGTGCATGTAGAGCGCGATGGCGGTGACGTCGACGATCGAGGTGCACGCCCAGTTGAAGAAGTACATCCAGCCCGCGACGTAAGCGGCCTTCTCGCCGAGGAATTCACGAGCGTAGGACACGAACGATCCCGAGGATGGCCGGTGCAACACCAGCTCGCCCAGCGCACGGAGAATGAAGAACACGAAGACACCGCAGACGGCGTAGACGATGAAAAGGCCTGGCCCAGCGGAGTGCAACCGACCACCGGCACCCATGAACAAGCCGGTGCCGATCGCCCCACCGATGGCGATCATCTGCAACTGGCGCGGTTTGAGGCCCTTGTCGTAGCCCTCTTCTTCGTGAGCCAGCGCCGACGTGTCGTACGCCACGGAGTCTGACATGCGGTTCTCCAAACATTAGCAGTCATCAAACATTTGATGACATCGGATGTTTGGTAGGCTAAGGGCGATGGGCACCGGATGGAAGCCGAAGAACGTTAAGAGTGCGTAACGTGGCGCAGGTTCAGGATGAGCTGCGCAGTCCGACCGTGCGCGTCGGCCGGGTGGTACGACGGCTGCGCCGGGTAAACGGTTTGACCCTCGCGCAACTGAGCGAGCGCAGCGGCCTGTCGGTCCCGTTCCTCTCACAAATCGAGAACGACCGTGCCACACCGTCTTTGCAGTCGCTGTCCCTCATCGCTCAGGCACTCGACTGCCGAGACACCGACCTTCTGGATGCCGCGCGTGAGAACAGTGTCGTGGAGGTCAGCCGGGCTGATCATCAGCGCCTGGGGTCGGTGCGGGAGCTGGGGCGGGAAGGCGGTGCGGTCCGCGTCGCCGAGTACGTGGGCATGAATGGCGTGCCCGATGGGTGGTGCTCAAGTCGCCACGACACCGTCATCTACGTCGTCAGCGGACAGTTGTCGGTCAGCTCTGCGGTCCCCGCTGGGGCCGAGACGAGCCACGAACTTCACCCCGGCGACCGTCTGCTGTGTGGAGCCGGCACGTCCTATCGCTGTGACGCGGGCAGTGCCGACTCGGTGTTCGTGGTGATCGCACTCGACGATCGATGCCCGACGCCGACGACCTAACGTCCGACCGCGTGCCTGCCGACGAGCATTAGGTGCGTCGACATCGCGGAGTGAGCGCGGTCCGCATCGAAGTCAGCGATGCCCGACACCACCTGCCACAACGACCGCTCGGCATCGACACGGCGGTCCCAGAGTTGCGCCATCAACACGTCGCTGCACCCGTCGTCGTCGATCTTGTGCCACAGCTCGAGCACGACCGATTCGTAGAGACCGTTGTGGGCGGCCTCGCAGATCGTGAGGTACGCCGACGCCATCAGCGACGACCAGACGGACGCTCCGGATTCTGATCCGGCCGCGTCGAGTAGCACGCGGAGCGATCGAATGTCCTCGCCAGTGGCGCCGCGGGCGGCGTCCGCCGCGCAGAGTGCCGCGAGCTGACACCAGGCGCCCACCAGGGCGTCATGGTCAATCGACACATCATGTTGACTGACTGTATGGCTGTCTGACAGGTCCATATGTGAATAGTGCCCCGTACACCCGAGGTCGGCAACTCGAAACGGCAGTTCACAGGTTCTGAGGTAGCATCGGCCCATGAGCCTGTCGGACAGCTGGACTGATCGTCAGCCGAATTTCGCCCGGGTCGGGGCGGCGGAGGCGGTGCTCGCCGACCTGCGCGCATCCATCGATCGCGGCGAGCTGCCAGTTGGCACCAAGTTGCCGGCCGAAGCAGCGCTGGCGGCCCGCTACAGCGTCAGCCGATCCGTGATCCGTGAGGCGCTGCGCACCACCACCGCGTTGGGACTCACCGCCACCCACACCGGCAAGGGCACCTTCATCGTCTCCGACAAGGCCAACGCCGAAACCTTGCTGGGGCAGTACTCGGTCCACGAACTGCGGGAAGCGCGCCCGCACATCGAAGTGCCCGGCGCCGGGCTGGCTGCGCTCCGCCGAACCTCCGAACAGTTGGACCACCTGTGGGCACTGATCAATGCGATGGACGTCGTGCTCGATCCCACCGAGTGGGTCCGCCTGGACGGTGAGCTTCACCTCGCGATCGCCCGGGCGAGCGGCAACCGCGTGTTTGGTGCCGTGGTCGCCGAAATGCGTCAAACCCTCACCGAGCAGTCCAGGCTGCTCAACACAGTGCCCAAGCGGCGAGAGGCCAACGGAGTCGAACACCGCGCGATCGTCAAGGCCATCGCCGACGGATCGCAGACCGACGCGGCCGCCGCGATGGCTGCTCACCTCGCCATCGTCGACTCCGTGGTGAACGACCTCATCAACTAGATGGGTTGGCCCCCGAGGCCGGGCACGATGTCGCCAAGGCTGAATGTCAGCGGCTGCTCGAGCTGTGCGTAGGTGCACGAGCGTGGTTCGCGGTCGGGCCGCCAGCGGTTGAATTGCGCTGTGTGACGGAACCTTTCACCTTCCATGTGGTCGTAGCGGACCTCGACCACCCGCTCGGGGCGCAGCGGGACGAACGACAAGTCCTTGCCGCCGTTCCAGCGGGAGCCCTCGTTGCGACGCGGGGTGCGGTCTCCCGACATGTGCGCCGCCCAGTTCCACGGATGTTCGTCGAAAGTTGTTATGAGCGACTGCAATTCGGCGAACAGCTCCCGCCGCGTCGCCATCGGGAACGCACCGATGACGCCGACCGATGCGAGTGTGCCGTCATCGGAGAACAGTCCGAGCAGCAGCGAGCCGATCGCGTCGTCGCCCGACTTGTGGACCCGATAGCCCGCGACCACGCAGTCGGCAGTCCGAACGTGCTTGATCTTGAACATGACTCGCTTGTCCGGCTGGTAAGTCACGGTCAGCGGCTTGGCGACGACGCCGTCGAGGCCGGCGCCCTCGAATTCGTCGAACCAGCGCTCCGCTGTGGCGAGCTCGGTGGTCGCGGGCGTGACGTGGATCGTGGGGCCAGACGTGGCCAATGCCTCGACGAGCGCTGCGCGACGTTCGTGGAAGGGCCGTCCCGTGAAGTCGTCGTCACCGAGGGCGAGCAGGTCGAACGCGATGAAGGAGGCCGGCGTCTTGTCGGCGAGCATCCGCACCCGCGAATCGGCCGGGTGGATGCGCTGCTGCAGCGCCTCGAAGTCCAAGCCGTGCGCTCCGGCGATGACGATCTCGCCGTCGACGACGCAGCGCCGCGGAAGTTCCGCGGTGACCGCCGCGACCAGTTCGGGGAAGTACCGGGTCAGCGGGCGTTCGTTGCGGCTGCCGAGCTCGACCTCAGCGCCGTCGCGAAAGCAGATCGACCGGAAGCCGTCCCACTTCGGTTCATAGGAGGCATCGGGCGGGATCGTTGGAACCGACTTGGCCAACATCGGCGACACTGGCGGCATGACGGGCAGCTTCATTGCCTCATTGTGGCCCCGAAAACTACGTGCAAGCACCGGCCTCTCTGCCAGCGCGCAACACGAAAAAGCTTGGAAAGTACTCGCCCATCCGTTCGCGCGCGTCGAACTCTTCAAGGAATCCGTTGACACACAGGCCTTCAGCCGACAGGCCGCCGATGATCTGTTCGAGGCTATGCCCGAATTCCAGTGGCGCGTCGCGTCCGAAGAGAGTCAGCCGTTCTTCCTCAGGCAACGACGCCAGATCGGAGTACGGCACCTTGTGCCTTACCTCGAGCCGGCCGGCTGTCTGAGCCGCCCCCCAACAGCGAAAACACCGGCAATTCCGCGGTGGCCACCAACGGTGCCCAGGCAGACGCCGGCACTACCGGCATCGACAACGACGGCAACAGCGCCTTCGCCGATGGTGTCGATTCCGTCGCGGTGGCCGGGGGCTTTTTCACTTCCGCCGATCCCGACAACAACGACGGCAACACCGCGACGGCCATCAACCAGGGGGTCGCGCTGGCCGGTGCTGACGGCGACAACAACACCGGCAACACCGCGTTCGCGGCCGGGGCGGGCAGCCAGGCTTCGGCTGGCAGTGACGGAGACAATCAGGACGGATTCACGGCTGTCGCCACCGCCGGTGTTCCCGTGGTCGTGCCATAACGCCAGCGCGCGTGTCGGTTAGTCATGAATCGAGACGCTCCACGCCCAACGCCGGGTTGCAGTGAGTGCGGTGCTTTCCGGCGCCCCGATGACATTGCCCCGGCCCACGGGTCTACGTGAGTATGGAAAGCGTGGACCTACCGGTGCAGCCACCCGTCGACCCGATGCTCGCGAAGGCGGCCACCACGGTGCCCGACGATCCGGGGGTGTGGTCCTTCGAGCCCAAGTGGGACGGGTTCCGGGCGCTGGCGTTCCGGGACGGCGACGAGGTGGTGCTGCAGTCGCGCAACGGCAAGGAGTTGGGGCGCTACTTTCCCGAACTGCTCGATGCGCTGCGGGACGAGCTCGCACCGCGATGTGTGCTCGACGGTGAGGTCGTGGTCCCGCGGGAGCTCGATGGTCGGATCCGGCTGGACTGGGAGTCGCTGAGCCAGCGCATCCATCCCGCCGAGAGCCGCGTGCGGATGCTCGCCGAACAGACACCCGCGCACTTCATCGGATTCGATGCGCTGGCCACCGGAGCCCGCTCCTTGATGGACGAGCCGTTCCGGGCGCGGCGAGAGGCGTTGTTGGCGGCGGTGAACGAGAAGCAGTGGTGCCACGTCACGCGGACCACTGAGGATCCCGAGCAGGGGGCGCGCTGGCTGACCACGTTCGAGGGCGCTGGCCTCGACGGCGTGATCGCCAAGCGGCTCGACGGACGCTACGTGCCGGGCAAGCGCGAGATGGTCAAGATCAAGCACGCCAGAGACGCCGACTGCGTGGCCATCGGCTACCGGATTCACAAGAGCGGAGAGGGCGTCGGATCGATCCTGCTTGGGCTCTACCGCGACGACGGTGAGCTCCAGATGATCGGCGGGGCAGCATCTTTCAGCGTCAAGGACAGGATCAAGCTGCTCGCCGACCTCGAGCCGTTGCGCGAGGGCGACCAGGTCAACGACGGCGAAGCGAGCCGGTGGAACTCGGCCGCCGACAAGCGGTGGATACCCGTGCGGCCGGAGAAGGTCGCCGAGGTCGCCTACGACCAGATGGAGGGCAACCCCGCCCACGGAGCCGGGCTGCCGGCGACATCAGGCCACGGGCAGCGGTTCCGGCACGCGGTGAAGTTCGTCCGATGGCGCCCCGACCGCGACCCGTCGAGCTGCACCTTCGCCCAGCTCGACGTGCCGCTGAACTACGATCTGTACGACGTCTTGGAGTCATGAAATGGCCACTCCCGCAGAAGAACTGGACGTCGACGGCGTCGCGGTCCGGTTGACCAGTCCGGACAAGGTGTACTTCCCGAAACTTGGGTCCGGCGGCACCAAGCGCACGGTGGTCGAGTACTACCTGTCGGTTGCGAAGCCGATGCTGGCGGCGCTACGGGACCGGCCCACGCACCTGCAACGGTTCCCCGACGGCATCGACGGCGAGGAGATCTACCAAAAGCGGGTTCCGCAAAAGCATCCCGACTACCTCGAGACGTGCACGGTCACCTTCCCGTCGGGCCGTACCGCCGACGCGCTCAAGGTCACCCATCCGTCGGCCATCGCATGGGGCGCGCAGATGGGCACCATCACCTTCCATCCCTGGCAGGTCCGCTGCCCCGACACCGAGCACCCCGACGAGCTCCGCGTCGACCTCGACCCACAGCCGGGCACCGACTTCAACGATGCCCGCACGATCGCCGTCGACGTGCTCAAGCCCGTGCTCGACGAGCTTGGGCTCGTCGGCTATCCGAAGACGTCGGGCGGCCGCGGCGTGCACGTCTTCGTCCGCATCAAACCGGACTGGGACTTCGTCGCGGTCCGGCGGGCAGGCATCGCGCTGGCACGCGAGGTCGAGCGGCGGGCGCCCGACGCCGTCACGACGTCGTGGTGGAAGGAGGAACGCGGCAAGCGGATGTTCATCGACTACAACCAGAACGCCCGCGACCGGACGTTCGCGTCGGCCTATTCGGTGCGGCGCACCGAGATCGCGACCGTCTCCATGCCGTTGACGTGGGACGAGTTGGCCGGCGCCGATCCCGACGACTACACCATCGCCACCGCTGGGGCCCTGGTCGCCGCACGCGACGACCCATGGGCGGCCATCGATGAGGTGGCCCATTCGTTGGAGCCGCTGCTGAAGCTGGTCGAGGCCGACGAGGAGCGTGGGCTCGGAGATCTGCCGTATCCGCCGAGTTATCCGAAAATGCCAGGCGAGCCGCCGCGCGTTCAGCCCAGCAAGAAGGTGGCGGCCAATTGGGACGAAGAGGGCAACCCGGTGAGCGGTTAGTTAGTCGGCTAGCCCGTTAGTGCGAGCTCGTCCTCGTCGAACGTAACGACGAGCTGGAACATGGTGCACGCGCACCGCTGATATGGATGCCCGTGCTCGGCTTCGAGGTCGTCGTCGTCACTGCAGTCGTTGCAGCCGTGGCACGACCCGAACATCGAGTGCTCCGCGTGGCGGTGTCCGCATTGGCATGGCGTGTCGTGGTGATGGTGCGGAATGAGTTCCTCGTCGGGGTTTTCGACGGGCATATCGGCCATGGTCGAGGACATTACCGACGGAGGGAACGATAGTCCACCCCAAAACAGGGAAAAAGTTTGTTTTAACGCTGTGACGTGAACTACAAGTTCGCTTTCGAGCCGAACTGCGGTGCCACGGCCAATTGACGCAAACGTCACACAGCAAACTTCAAGATTGTTTGAAAATATTTACGACGAAGATAATTGATCTTGTTTTCCGCGCTCAGGGCGTCGATGAACGAGTCGCCGCCACGTGCCACGGGGGCCCCGCTACGCGGTGGGGTTCGCCGGGGCCCGGAACTCCAGCGCGACGCTCGGTCCGCGCTACGTGCTGCCCAGGCCCGCGCCAGCGGCACCCGGACGGGCGGGGAGTGGCGTGGACCGCCAGTCCCTCCCGCGGCGCCTTCACGGCCAACGATCGGGGGAACCGCGAAGGCAACGGCCGACGAACCACGGGCCACACTGGGCAGCCGCACCCCAATTGCACCATTCGCGCAGTTCAGCCCCTGGTGCCTAGGAGGCGACGGATGGGCGCGTCAGCGCAGCGGCGTGACGACGCCGTAAGTTTGCTCGGCGTCCACCTGCGAAAACGGTGATTCGGGGCCCTTCGTGGCCGCGAATTGCTCCGCACTCGAGTAGACCGCCATCGAACTCAACTCGACGGCACCGACCAGGAGCATCGGCCAAATGGACCCCGCTGCGACGCTCAGAATCAGCCGGTAGCTGGGCGGCATGCCTGGCTCGCACAGCCGGTTGCCTGCGGCAAACACGCCAGCCGAGGCCACGATCCACCCCGCGAGGTAGACCATCACACAGGTCCATAGCACGGCGCGCCCCCTTGCCGCTCGACTCCACTTTGGATGCAATGTAGCCCCGGTCACAGTCCGGAACAAGCACACTCCGGCGCGTCGCGCGCGTCGGTAAAAGCCCAGCAAAGCTAGGTAATTAGCTGGCTGCGACCACTCCGCGCGGAAGGATCAGGGGGAGGTCGTTGTAGGTGACGATCCCCGGCGGCGCGGCGACGACGGCGGGGATCGCGTTCAGCGGCGGGGTCGCCGTCATGATGTGGCCCAACACCATGAATTCCTCGAGCGTGGTGGCCTCGAAGTCGGGAGGCGGCAGGAAGCCGACCTTCATCGTGACAGTCGGCCTGCCCGCGACCTCGATGACCCAACCGTCCTGGTCGATCTTCCAGTCGGGCTCCAGCGTCTGGCCCTTGCGCCACCGGACGGTGATCTCGACTCGCGTCACCCCATCGACGATCCCCTTCCAGCTGGCATGGACACCTGCGACGCAGCCCGCACCGATGGTCCAAGAGCCGAGGTCGAGGTCTTCGGTGGTCTGCGCGTACTCCGCGTCGCAGCGCACCTCGTCGAGTTCGATGCCGAGCGCGTCGGCGACCATCCGGACCGCTTCCCCGAACACCCCGGTGCCGTGCGCGGTCATCGCCTGCAGGTCGGGATGGTCGATCGGCTGGCCGAACCCGACCGGCTTCTCGGTCGCCGGCGAGTCGTAGAACGTGGTGTCCGCGGCTTCGTTGACGGTGATCTTGTCGACGCGGTCGCAGATGCCCGCCGCGACGATCGACAGCTGGTTGACGTACCCCGGGCTGATACCGGAGCCGAACATCGTCGAGCCGCCCTGCGCGCATGCTGCGGCGATCCTGTCGCGGCCGTCGCCCTGGTTGTGTCCGGTGATGAACGATGCGGTCGCGACCACGTTGACGCCGGCCGCCAGGATCTTGACGAGTTCGTCGACGTCGATCCACATCGGGTTGTAGACCACGACGTCGGGCTTGAGCGCCAGGAGTGCGTCGACGTCGTTGGTGGCCGTCACGCCAAGGGGCTCGATGCCACACAATTCCCCGACGTCGCGGCCGGCCTTGTCCGCTGACCAGGCGTAACAGCCGACGAGTTCGAGAGTGGGGTTGCGCGCGATGGCTGCGACGGAGCTCTTGCCGACGTTGCCGGTCGTCCATTGAACGACGCGATAATGGGAATTGTTGTGCACTCGCTCAGCATAGGGACTGCGCCGGACCCGGTCGAGTATTTTGGTGGAACTCAGGACGTCAGCGCGGCCTTGCCGGTGCGCTGCTGGCCCGCTCGGTCGATCCAGCCGAGGTCGACGACGTCGCCGGGGTAGTGCCGGTCCAACATGGTGGTCAGCGCGGTGGCCGAATTCAGCTGAACGCCGTCGATGGTGACCAGCACGTCGCCGTCGAGCAGGCCCGCCTGCTGAGCAGGCCCACCGCGCAGCACCTCGTGAAGGATGATGCCCGGCAGGTCGTGCTGCTGCTCTCTGGCACTGACGCCGACGCCGAGCAGGGTCGGAGGGCCGATGTGCACGGAGTCGCTGGGAACCAGCGACCGGATCTGGCCGACGGTCACCATCGCGTCGTTGATGGGTATCGCGAAACCCTCGCCGCCCGGGCCCATCCGGAAGTTCAGCGTTGCCGCGGTGGTTACGCCGACCACCTGGCCCGCGGCGTTGACGAGCGGTCCGCCGGAGTCACCCGCGCGCACCGGCGCCGCGAACTCGATCAGCCCCGTCATCTGCTCGGAGCTTCCCGTCAACTCGTCCTTGGCGCTGATGGTGCGGCCGAAGCCGACCACCTGGCCGGCTTCCTGCGTGAGCGGACTGCCCGACCCGCTGGCGTTTCCGAGCGCCACGACGGCGTCGCCCTGCCCGAGCCGTGACGAGTCGCCGATCGGCGCCGCAGGCAGCCCCCCGGCGCCGCGCAATTGGAGGACGGCGATGTCGTGGCCGCGGTCGTATCCGACCAGATCGGCGGGGAAGGAACCGCCGCCGATGGACGCAGTGATGCTGTCGGCACCCTGAACCACGTGGAAGTTGGTCAGGACCGCGCCGCCGGGATCGAGCACGATGCCGGTGCCCGCTCCGATGGCGTGCTGGTAGTTGATCGTGGTGTCGAGCCGCGCGACGCCGGGTTCGACCTGGGCTATCGCCCCCGACATGTCGACGGGGACGGCAGCTGCCGGCGCGGCGGCGACCACGGCAAGCATCGCTCCGACGGCGACCGCCATGACGGCCCGCCCCCGGGTGTTGAACCTGCCCATGTACGACCTTCCGCAGCTCGCTGAGTAGCTACCCCAATACTGACGGTGATAATCCCCGCTGTCGACGAGAGCGCCGCTGACGTCAGTCGTCGAGCGCGACACCACCGCGCCGACGGCGGAAGCGACGGGTCGTCGACTTGTCGCCCGGGCGGCGGTTGCGCAGCTTGCCGTCCGAATCGTCATCGGCCTCGGCGTCGGACTCGTCATCGTCGTCCGATGCGGTCTCGGCTTCGGATGCGGTCTCGGTCGTGGTTTCGGGATCAGTTGTGGGCTCGGCACTTTCGGGCTCGTCGACTTCGTCGACTTCGTCGGCATCGGTGACGCTGACGGGCTCTGAGTCCTCGCCCGATTCGGCCTCGACGGCGTCGTCGAAGTCCTCAGCGTCCTCGACCGACTTGCCGCGACCACGACGGGCGGGCCGTTCCTTGACCTTGAGCGGCTTCGGTGGGGGAGGCGGCAGTTCCGCCACGTAGGCGAGGTAGAAGCCGAGCGCACCGAGCACCGCGATCGCGGCGGCCGCTCCGTAGATGCCGAACAACCACTGGCCGGCGCTGTCCAGGCTGATCCAGATCTCGGCCGTTGCCGCGCCGACGACGAGCACACCGGCGAGCACGTGAAGCACGATCGACCAGAACCGCAGCGACAGAGCCAGCTGCGGCGTGCCGAACTCCGGCTTGCGGGTGTGAAGCAGCGTGAACACCACGGGCAGTGCGCACAACCCGATGAGCACGCCGGCGACGATGCGCAGCGGATTGCCTAGCGACGACGTCCAGACGCCCGTGAGCTCGAACCAGCGGGGCAGCACGAAGAAGAAGTAGAGAGCCCCGGCCAGGGTGAAGAACGAAGCGTGCCACGCCACCGCGACCGAGCGCCGCATACTCCTCCTCGAGTTCGATGGTCGGGGTGCGACCAGATCTTTCGATGACCGATCGCACCCCCGACCAGTGCGGAGGATAGGGGATTTGAACCCCTGAGGGCTATTAACCCAACCCGCGTTCCAGGCGAGCGCCATAGGCCACTAGGCGAATCCTCCGCGGGCCATGGTAGCCGACCGGCGCTCGACGCCCGACGAGCTGCTGGCCGGCCGGGTACTACACTCGAACACCGGACCCCGCGCGGCGTCTATCCTGTGAACTCCCCCAGGGCCGGAAGGCAGCAAGGGTCAATGGGCTCTGGCGGGTGCGCGGGGTCCCCTTCGTTATCCGCGGCCCATTGAAATGAAAGGCGCGCCGTGTCGTTTCAGTCCCTGGGCCGCGACGAACTGCAGGCGCAGCACGAACAGCAGCGCCGCAACTACGCCGACCTGCAAGCCAAGAAGCTGAGCCTGGATCTCACGCGCGGAAAGCCCTCGCCCGCGCAGCTGGACTTGTCGAACGCCTTGTTGAGCCTGCCGGGAGACAACGACTACCGCGACGGCGACGGCACCGACACCAGGAACTACGGCGGACAGCATGGGCTGCCCGAACTCCGGGCGATCTTCGGTGAACTGTTGGGCATCCCCGTGCCGAACCTGATTGCGGGCAACAACGCCAGCCTCGAGATGATGCACGACGTGCTGGTGTTCGCGCTGCTACACGGCACCGTCGACTCGCCAAGGCCTTGGGGACATGAGCAGTGCGACGGCCTTCCGATCAAGTTCCTCTGCCCGGCGCCCGGATACGACCGCCACTTCGCGATCACCGAGAGCTACGGCATCGAGATGATCGCCGTTCCGATGCGCGAGGACGGCCCCGACGTCGACGTCGTCGAGGAGCTCGTCGCCGAGGACGCCGCCATCAAGGGCATGTGGTGCGTTCCGGTGTTCGCCAACCCGACCGGCGCCACCTACTCCTGGGAGAACGTGCGCCGACTGGTGCAGATGCGCACCGCGGCAAGCGATTTCCGGCTGTTCTGGGACAACGCCTACCCGGTGCACACGCTCACCCACGAGTTCGTCCGTCAGGTCGACGTGCTCGGGTTGGCCGCCAAGGCGGGCCATCAGAACCGACCGTTCGTGTTTTCGTCGACGTCCAAGATCACCTTCGCGGGCGCAGGGGTCAGCTTCTTCGGCGGCTCGCTGGGAAACATCGCGTGGTACCTGCAGCACGCGGGCAAGAAGACCATCGGCCCCGACAAGGTCAATCAGCTGCGGCACCTGCGGTTCCTCGGCGACGCCGACGGGGTGCGGCTGCAGATGCAACGTCACCAGGCGCTGTTGGCGCCGAAGTTCGCGCTGGTCGCGGAGATTCTCGACGACCGGCTCACCGAGTCCAAGATCGCGTCGTGGACCGACCCGAAGGGTGGCTACTTCGTCAGCCTGGACGTGTGGCCCGGCACCGCGCGCCGCACCGTCGCACTGGCCAAGGACGCGGGCATCGCCGTCACCGAGGCCGGGTCCGCATTTCCGTATCGAAAAGACCCGGAAGACAAGAACATCCGCGTCGCACCGTCCTTTCCTGGGGAGGCCGACCTGCGCCAGGCCATCGATGGGCTCGCGACGTGTGCACTGCTCTCGGCGACTGAGGCGCTGCTGGCACGCGACTAGTCGGGGCGGCTGGGTAGCCTGACCGTCGTGGCTCTCTACCGCAAGTACCGACCTGCCTCATTCGCCGAAGTCGTCGGCCAGGAGCACGTCACCGAGCCGCTGTCGACGGCGTTGGAGTCCAACCGGATCAACCACGCGTACCTGTTCTCGGGGCCGCGCGGGTGCGGCAAGACGTCCTCGGCGCGCATCCTGGCCCGCTCGCTGAACTGCGAGCAGGGCCCGACGGCCACGCCGTGCGGGACGTGCGACTCCTGCGTCGCGCTGGCGCCGAACGGGCCAGGCAACGTCGACGTGTCCGAACTCGACGCGGCCAGCCACGGCGGCGTCGACGACACCCGCGAGCTGCGCGACCGGGCGTTCTACGCCCCGGCACAGTCGCGCTACCGCATCTTCATCATCGACGAGGCGCACATGGTCACCACGGCCGGCTTCAACGCGCTGCTGAAGATCGTCGAGGAGCCACCCGATCACCTGATCTTCGTGTTCGCCACCACCGAACCGGAGAAGGTGCTGCCCACCATCCGGTCCCGCACGCACCACTACCCGTTCCGGCTGCTGGCGCCCAAGACCATGCGCGGCCTGCTGGAACGCATCTGCACCCAGGAGCAGGTCGTCGTCGACGAGACGGTCTACCCGCTGGTCATCCGGGCGGGCGGCGGGTCGCCACGTGACACGCTGTCGGTGCTCGACCAGCTGCTCGCCGGAGCCGACGAGAACCGCGTCACGTACCCGCGGGCGCTGGCGCTGCTGGGCGCCACCGACCTCGAGCTCATCGACGACGCGGTCGACGCGTTGGCCGTCGGAGACGCCGCGGCGTTGTTCGGGGCGGTCGAAGCGGTCATCGACGCCGGTCACGATCCCCGCCGCTTCGGAACGGACCTGCTCGAGCGGTTCCGCGACCTCATCATCATCCAGGCGGTGCCCGACGCCGCGGCGCGTGGCGTCGTCGACGCTCCGGCCGACGTGCTCGAGCGGATGCGTGACCAGGCGGGCCGGCTCGGCGCTGCCACCCTGGCCCGATACGCGGAGGTCGTCCACGCCGGGCTCGGCGAGATGCGTGGCGCCACCGCGCCGCGACTGCTGCTCGAGGTGGTGTGCGCCCGGTTGCTGCTTCCATCGGCCAGCGACACGGAATCCGCTCTGCTGCAACGGGTCGAGCGCATCGAGACGCGGTTGGCCATGGCCGCACCCACCGAGGGCTCGAGCGCCGACGTGCCTGCCGTCGCCCCCGCCAAGCAGTACGTCCGCAAGACGGCAGCTGCCCCGGAACCTCCAGCTGCCCCGGAGCCACCCGCTCCCGCGCCCGAACCAGTGGCCGCGGAGCCACCGCCTGCGCCCAAACCCGTTGCAGTAGCGCCTCCGACTCCGCCCCCTCCTCCGTCGCCAGTACCCGAGCCGCCGGCCCCCGAACCGGTACCGGAGCCAGTTGCCGCCGACCCCGTCACCGCCAACCCCGACGCCGCGGCCATCCGCAGGCAGTGGACGACGGTCATGGACAAGGTGCGCGACCGCAGCCGCACGCTCTCGGCGATGCTCGCCGGGGCCATGGTCAGCGCCGTCGACGGCACCACGCTGGTGCTGTCGCACGAATCCGCGAACCTCGCCAAACGCCTTGGCGAACAACGCAATCTGGACACCATTCAGGATGCCTTGCGCGACGCCCTCGGTTTGCAGTGGCGGGTGCGCTACGAGGTCGGCGCCCCAAGCGCGACGCCGGCCACGCCTGCCACGCCCGTGGCCGTCGACGAGGAGGCGGAGGCGGCCGAGATGCTCGCCGAAACCAGCACTGCGGACCCTGCGCCCCGGCGTGACCCGGAGGAAGTGGCGCTCGAGCTACTGCAGAGCGAGCTCGGCGCCCGCAAGGTCGACGGCTAGGGCGTCCACCACGGGCGCAACGGCAAGCCGCCGTCGCCGCCCTTGTTGTCGAGCTTCACCGCCAGAACCTGGTGCAGCTGAACGACGTTCGTCTCGAAGCCGACGCGGGACCCGGCCATGTAGAGCCCCCACACCTTGGCGGTGGGCAGGCCCACCTCCTCGACCGCCTCGTCCCAGTGCTCGACGAGGTTGCGGCACCAGTCGCGCAGCGTCAGCGCGTAGTGCTGGCGCAGGTTCTCCTCGTGCACCACCTCGAGCCCGACGTCCTGCGCCTCGGTGATGATGCGGCCCGACCCGGTGAGCTCCCCGTCGGGGAACACGTAGCGGTCGATGAAGCCTCCCGCAGCAGCGCCGGTTCTGTTGTCGTGGCGGGTGATGCAGTGGTTGAGCAGCAGCGCGCCCGTGCGCATCTTCGACTTGAGGAACCGGAAATACGCCGGGTAGTTCTGCACGCCGATGTGCTCGGTCAGCCCGATCGACGAGACCGCGTCGAACCCGGACTCCCGCACGTCGCGATAGTCACTGTGACGGATCTCGGCGAGGTCGGACAGCCCTTGCTCCACGATCGCCCGCTGACCCCACTCCGCCTGCTCCTTGGACAGGGTGACCCCAATGGTCTTCACGCCGTGCTTGGCGGCGTAGCGCACCATGCTGCCCCACCCGCAGCCCACGTCGAGCAGCCGGTCCCCCGGCTGTAGGCGCAGCTTCTCGAACACCAGGCGGTACTTGTTGTCCTGCGCCTCCTCGAGCGAGGCGTCGGCGTCCGGGTAGCACGCGCACGTGTAGGTCATCGACGGGCCGAGCACCCACTCGTAGAACGCGTTGGAGACGTCGTAGTGGTGGTGGATGGCGTCGGCATCGCGAGTCTTGCTGTGCCGCATGCCCTCCGCCATGCGACGCCAACGTGGCAGCGCCTCCTGCGGGGGTGGTGCGATGGGCACCAGATGCTCGATGCCGATGGAGCGGACGATGTTGGCCAGTACCCGCGCAGGTGGTCGCTTGAAGTCGAGCTTCTCGGCCAGTGCCAGCAGCAGCTCGTACGGATCACCGGGATGGACGCCGAGGGGCTCGACGTCGCCCGATACGTATGCGCGGGCCAGCCCCAATTCGCCTGGCGCGGTGGCCAGGTAGGTGGTGCCGCGCGGAGTGCGCAGGTCGAGTCCGAGCTCGGCGTCGTCGGGACCCGCGGTGCTGCCGTCGTACGCGGTGAACTTCAGCGGCAGCTCGTCGCCTGCGGCGAAGATCTCGAGGATCTCGGCCAGCGTCAATCGCTCGGTCGGCGTACCCGACTGTTCCTTGTATGTCGTCATTGTCTTTGCACCGCCTTCGCATACAGATCAAGCAAGCGTGAATCGGGGTCGTAGCTCTTCTTGACCGTTTTGTAGGTTTCCCCTCCATAGAGCTCGTTGAACTCGTCGAGCGAGTAATACGCGTCGGAGTACAGCGACTTGTGGCCGTCGAGCTCGCTCACCCGACGCTCGATCAGCTTGTTGGTATGGCCGTCCTCGGGCCCCTGCGGCACTGACGACCAGAACCCCACGTTGACGTAGGTGTGGTGTGCGGCAATCGGATACAAGGGCCAATTGGGGGCCGGTCCACTTCCCTCACGCAGTCGCAGCGGGCACAACCAGATCGGTTCGATCGGGACGTTGTCCAGGAACCAGTCGATGAACTCCGCGGTCCGTCCGATCGGCACCTCGATATCCTGCACGACGCGCTCCAGCGGGGGACGCCCGTTGCGCTTCTCGATGCGGTCGGCGATGTCGAAGCGCTGGTCGTAGCCGATGAGCTTCCAGTAGAAGCTGCTGCGCCGGTACCGCCGCGGCCAGAACCGCCGGACCGTCGGGTGCTGCGCACCGAAGGCCCGCGAACACCAGAACCAGTCGGTGTCCCACCGCCACAGGTAGTCGTGGATGGTCAGCCGGTCGTGCTTCTCGCCGTCGGCATGTTGGATCGAGCGGTAGTAGACGTGCTGGCCGGTGTAGTCGCTGACCGGCCCGGGCGTCGCCGTCTGCATGCCGAGGCTCAGGTAGCTCTCGTCGGCGCTGAACACCACGCCGTCGAGGTAGTCGACGGGGGTTCCGGCGTACCCGCCGGTCTCGATGATCCGATCCATTGCGGTCACCAGGTCGCGCACCTGATGAAAGCGCAAGTGCTTGAGTGCGACGAATGGCCGCACCGGTTCGAGCTCGATCTTGAGCCGCACCGAGTAGCCAAGCGTGCCATAGGAATTCGGGAATGCCCGGAACAGGTCGGCGTGGTTGTCCCGCGACGCCGTGACGAGCTCGCCAGTCCCGGTCAGGATGTCCATCTCGAGCACCGACTCGTGGGGCAGCCCGTTGCGGAACGAGGCCGCCTCGATGCCGAGCCCCGTGACCGCGCCGCCGAGGGTGATGGTCTTCAGCTGGGGCACCACCAGCGGCGACAGCCCGTAGGGCAGCGTGGCGTCGACCAGGTCCTGATAGGTGCACATGCCCGCGACGTCGGCGGTGCGCGCGTCGGGGTCGACGGAGATGACGCCCGTCAGCCCGGACACGTCGAGGCCCTTGGCCGTGGCCTTCGCGCGCTTTCGGAACAGGTTCGAGGTGGGCTTGGACAGCCGAACGGTCGCGGTCGCAGGTATCGCACGGTAGCTCGCGAGCAGCCGCTGCACGCCCGCTGCGTGCGCAGCCTGTGCGCCGGTGGCAACAACAGACACACATATACGCTAGTCCGCGGTCGCAGCCGATGCGACAGAAGCCAGGTTGGATCACACCCGCATGTCGTCAGCTAGGAGTCACCACCGATGGGACAGGTCAGCGCGTCCAGCACCGTCTTGATCAACGCCGAGCCCGATGCGGTGCTCACGGCGGTCGCCGATTACCAGACGGTGCGCCCGAAGATTCTCTCGTCGCAGTACAGCGGGTACCAGGTGCTCGAGGGCGGCCAGGGCGCAGGAACCGTCGCCACTTGGAAGCTACAGGCCACCAAGTCGCGGGTGCGCGAAGTGAAAGCAAGCGTCGACGTCGCGGGCCGCACCGTCATCGAGAAGGACGCCAACTCGACGATGGTGACCAACTGGACCGTCGCACCGGCAGGAACCGGGTCGTCCGTCACCCTGAAGACGTCATGGCAGGGGGCGGGCGGGATCGGCGGCTTCTTCGAGAAGACGTTCGCGCCCCTGGGGCTGCGCAAGATTCAGGCGCAGGTGCTGGAGAACCTGAAGGCTCACCTCGAGGCGGGTTAGGCCGTTCGCTGCGGCCGCGAACCCAGGAATCCGGCGATGCCCTTCACCACGGCGTCGGCGTACTTCTGCCGGCCCTCGGGTGACTCGATCAGCGCCGCGTCGGCCGGGTTCTTCATGTTGCCAAGTTCGACGAGCACCGACGGGAACTGCGCGAGGTTAAGCCCAGTCAGGTCGGCGCGTGGAAGCAGCCCGGCCTGACCGATGTAGTTGGAGGGCATCAGGCCAGACGCCTGCAACTGATCGCGCATGATCTGGGCGAACTGCACCGACGGTCCCTTCTGGACGTCGTTGAGCGGCGGCGACGAGTAGTTGACGTGGAACCCGCGGCCGGTGGCGGGCCCGCCGTCGGCGTGGATCGACACGATCGCGTCGGGGCGCAACGCGTTGGCCATGGCCGCGCGCTCGTCGACGCAGGCGGCCACGCTGGTGTCGTCGCCGCGCGACATCGCCGTGCGCACGCCGAGCGCCGTCAACTCCTGGCGGATGCGCAGCACGGTCTCCCAGTTGAACGAGTGCTCGGAGTAGCCGCCGTCGGTCGTCGTCCCGCTGGTCTGGCAGTCCTTGGTTCCGCCGCGACCCGTGGGGACCTGCTTCGTGAGCGACGCGTCGTTCGCGCCGTTGTGACCGGGGTCGAGGAAGACGATCATCCCCGCGATGCTGACGGGCGCCGCGCTGGCGGGGACGGCCGCGGTGGACACGGCGATGAGCAATGCGGCGGCGGCTGAGGCGCCGACACGCAGGCAGGCAGGTACGTGCACGGCGCCACGGTAGCCCCGGCGACGACTAGTCTTGGACCCCAAACCGCCGCGTGCGGACGAGCGCAATCAAGTCGATACCGACACGAGACCAACACGCAAGGGGACCAGACATGCAACCCGGTCAAGCACCCGACATGTCGGCGCTCCTGGCGCAGGCACAGCAGGTGCAGCAGCAGCTGATGGAAGCGCAGGAGGCTCTCGCCAAGGCCGAGGTGCACGGGCAGGCCGGCGGAGGGCTCGTTCAGGTCACGTCGAAGGGCAGCGGCGAGATCATCGCGATCCAGATCGACCCCAAGGTCGTCGACCCCGACGACGTCGAGACCCTGCAGGATCTCATCGTGGGGGCGCTGCAGGACGCGGCCAAGCAGGTGACCATCCTCGCGCAGTCACGGCTCGGGCCGCTGGCGGGCGGGCTGGGCGACCTCGGCATGCCGGGGCTCTGAGTTGTTCGAAGGGCCCGTCCAAGATCTCATCGACGAACTCGGCAAGCTGCCGGGGATCGGGCCAAAGAGCGCGCAGCGCATCGCATTTCACCTACTTTCGGTCGAGCCGCCGGACATCGATCGGCTGACGGCGGTGCTCGGCAAGGTGCGCGACGGGGTGAAGTTCTGCGCGGTGTGCGGCAACGTCTCCGACGAGGACAAGTGCCGCATCTGCAGTGACTCGCGGCGCGACGCGTCACTGGTGTGCGTGGTGGAGGAGCCCAAGGACGTCCAGGCCGTCGAGCGCACCCGTGAGTACCGCGGCCGCTACCACGTACTGGGTGGCGCGCTGGATCCGCTGTCGGGCGTGGGTCCTGAGCAACTCCGTATTCGTGAACTACTCAACCGGATTGGTGAGCGCGTCGACGGCGTGGACGTTGCGGAGGTAATCATCGCCACTGACCCGAATACCGAGGGTGAGGCCACCGCCACCTACCTGGTGCGGATGCTGCGCGACATCCCAGGGCTCACGGTGACGCGCATCGCGTCGGGGCTGCCGATGGGCGGGGATTTGGAGTTCGCCGACGAGCTCACCCTGGGCCGGGCGCTCACGGGCCGCAGGGCCATGGCTTAGGTTTGTCGGGTGGCTGACGAAGAGTTCAAGGTCGAAGTCGAGCTTGGCACCGACGAGCACGGGTTCTCGTTCTGGGAGCGGCTCAGGACGCTGGATCTCGACGACGAGGCGCGGGAGCGTCTCGGTTCGCGGGTGACCCTGACGCGCGACGGCAACTGGATTCAGCTGTACACGCACACGCTGGCGGACGCACAGGAGGCCGAGCGCACCGTGCGGCAGCTGGTGGCCGACGACCACCTCGAAGCGACGTACACGATCAGTCGCTGGGATGGCGGCAAGCAGGAGTGGGTCGACCCGACGGACGGCGGCGTCGTGTCCGATGGTGCGCGCGAGACCGCCGCGCCCGATCCGTCGTACGTAATCCTCGAGGCCTACAAGCCGGAGTTCCTGCGCGACCTGGGCCTGTAAGCCCGCGGCTGGAAGCCCTAAGCCCTCCGCGGAGCGGCCAGCCGCTCACGACGCAGCAGGTCTACCTCGGCCAACTCCAGCGGCGCCAGGTCACCAACGACCCTCGACAACAGCTGGTCGGCCAGTTCGGGGTTGCGCGCCAGACAGGGGCCGTGCAGGTAGGTGGCGACGACGCTGCCCTGCACCGCTCCGTCGATGCCATCGCCCGCCCGGTTGCCTGCGCCAGTGATCACCTTGGCCAACGGTTGCGCCGCGGGCCCGAGAACCGTTCCGCCGCGGTGGTTTTCGAATCCGGTGAGCCGCTGCGTCAGTCCATCCACAACGGGCTGGGAGACCACTTCGCCAATCGTTCGCGTCGGCTGCGGCGACGTGGTGACGTCGAGCAGTCCGACGCCCTCCACGCGTTCGCCCGCCGACGTCTCGTACCAGTGGCCGAGCACCTGGATGGCCGCACAGATCGCCAGCACGGGCGCGCCGCGCTCGGCCGCCCGCTGCAATCCGGGATAGCGGATCAGGTGCTTGGTGGCCAGCCGCTGCGCGTAGTCCTCGGCACCGCCAAGCGTGTAGAGGTCGAGGCCATCCGGCACCGGATCGGCCAGCGTGATGTCGACGATCTCCGCGTCGATGCCCCGCAGCCGCAGCCGCTGCGCCAGCACCACCGAGTTGCCGCCGTCGCCGTAGGTGCCCATCACGTCGGGCAGCACCAGCCCGATCCGCACGGTCGAATCACTCATTGCGTGCCAACACCCTGTTCAGCTGCAGAAACGCCGTGTAGTTGGCGATCACCTCGACATGCCCGGGTGGGCACGACGCGATGGCCTTGACCGTGTCGTGCACCAGGGTGTGCCCGACGCCTGCGTAGCCGAGCCGCACCGCGAGGTCGGTGCCCCGCTCACCCGCGGCCACCACCGCGGTGTCCTCGAAGTGCTCGAAGCGCACGTCCCACAGCCACGACAGGTCCTCGCCGTCGGGCACCTGACCGTTGACCGCGATCACGACACCCGCCCCTTGCTTGTCGACCATCGACAGCGCTTCCTGCCAGCCTGCCGGATTCTTGGCCAGCAGCACCCGCGCGGTGTGCGCGCCGAGCTTCACCGTCCGGTAGCGGCCCGCGACCTCGTCGACCGACGAGACGGCCTCCACCGCGGCCGCCGGATCCGCGCCGAGTGCGACGGCCGCGGCGATGGCCTGGGTGGCGTTGCCGCGGTTGACCGTGCCGGGCAGCGACAGGCTCATCGGCAGCACCAACCCATCCGGGCCGTAAACGTTGACGTCGTCGAACCACCACTGGGGGGTGGGCCGCTTGAAGTCGGTTCCCGTTGAGTACCAATGGTTTTGGTCGCGGACGATGAGTTCGCCGCTTCGCGGGCAGCTCACCGAGTCGGCCGCCCAGCCGCCGCCGGCCGCCACCCACACCACGTGTGGGCAGTCGTAGGCGGCCGACGTCATCAGCACGTCGTCGCAGTTGGCCACGACCACGGTGTCGGGGTGACGGGCCAGCCCACCGCGCAGCGTGCGTTCGATGTGGTTGATCTCGCCGACGCGATCCAGCTGGTCGCGCGACAGGTTCAGCAAGACGGTGACCGCAGCTTCCACTGCATCCAAGACGTGCGGCACGTGCATCTCGTCGACCTCGAGTGCGGCAAGCTCGGCGTCGCGGGCGCCCGCCAGTGCGGCCACCAGCCCGGCGTCCATGTTCGCGCCTTCGGCGTTGGTGGCGACGGGCCCCAGCGTGGCGAGGGCCGCGGCGGTCATCCGGGTGGTGGTCGACTTGCCGTTCGTTCCGGTGACGACGACGGAGCGACGGCCCGTGCCGAGCTGCCGCAGGATCGATTTGTCGAGCGTCATCGCGACGAGTCCGCCGATCATCGCGCCCGCGCCGCGACCGGTGACCCGCGACGCCCAGCGCGCAGCGCCACCGGCGCCCAGCGCGACGCGTCCTCGAGCGGTAACCATCCCCGGCAGTCTAGGAGGGCAAAACTGGGTGGGCGACACGCGGCGTCACCGCTGCGGGCTTGTCGGGGGAGCGTGTCATCCTCGAAACGTGAGCCAGGAGTGGGGCCGACCAGCCACCGAGCCCGGAGCGGGCTGGGCGGTCGTCGACGTCGAGACGACGGGCTTCCGGCCTGGGCAGGCGCGCATCGTCAGTGTCGCCGCGTTGGCGGTCGGTGACGACGGCAACCTCGAGGGCAGCTTCTCCACCCTGCTCGATCCCGGTGTCGATCCGGGGCCGACGCACGTGCACGGATTGACCACCGAGATGCTGGAGGGCCAACCCACGTTCGCCGACATCGTCGGCGACCTCGTCGACGTCCTCGCGGGCCGCACCCTGGTAGCCCACAACGTGGCGTTCGACTATTCGTTCCTGGCCGCCGAGGCCGAGTTGGTCAGCGCCGAGCTGCCCATCGACACCGCCATGTGCACGGTCGAACTCAGCCGAAGGCTCCGCCTCGGCGTCGAGAACCTGCGGCTGGAAACCCTTGCCGCGCACTGGGGTGTCACGCAGATGCGACCGCATGACGCGCTCGACGACGCACTGGTGCTGGCGCAGATCCTCAAGCCGGCCTTGGCCGGCGCCGTCGACCGTGGGGCCTGGTTGCCCGTGCGCCCGGTGACCCGACGCACCTGGCCGAACGGGCAGACCACCCATGAGGAACTACGTCCACTCAAGGCCGTCGCCGCGCGGCTGCCGTGCGCGTACGAGAATCCGGGCCGATTCATGACGGGGCGTCCGTTGGTGCAGGGCATGCGGGTGGCGCTGTCGGCGGAGGTATCGCATACCTACGAAGAGCTCATCGAGCGGACGCTGCATGCCGGGCTGTCTTACGCGGAGGCGGTCGACCAACAGACGTCGCTAGTGATCTGCGACGAGGCGGAACCCGATCAAGGCAAGGGCTATCAGGCCCGTGAACTGGGCATCCCGCAGGTCGGCGACGCCGAGTTCATGGCCTTGCTGAAGCACGTCGTCGGTGGTACAGACCTCGAGGAGTTCACCGACCCGACGCTGACCGGGGACCAGTTCACGCTCTTCTAGGCGCGCCAACTGCGCGGTGACACACCGTGGACGCCGCGGAACAGGCGGGCGAAGTAGCCGGGATCGGAGATGCCGACGCGACGGGCGACGTCGGCGATCGGGAGGTCGGTTCCGCCGAGCAGGGTGCGCGCCTCGGACATGCGGCGCTCGATGATCCACTCGCCAACCGTGCGGCCGGTGCGGCGGCGCACCACCGTGGTCAGATGACCCGGGGTGAGCCCCAGTTCGCGGGCGACGTCGGAGAGTGAGAGCGGCTCGCCGATGCGGCGCTCGATCACTGCGAAGACATCGGCGATCAGGGGTTCGCCGCTGCGGCGGAGATCGCCGACCATGTCGTCGGTGAGCCGCGCCAGGTCGATCAGCAGTAGCGTCAGATGCGCGAGTGCCGCTTGCCGGAAGCCTTCCCGACGATCCAGTAGCTCGGCTTCCATGGAATCGATGACATTGTCCCAGAACGCCTTTCGCTGCCGTGGCAGCTGAAGGTGCAGCAGGCCGCCGGTGCGTCCGTGCAGGAACGGAAACAGCAGCGGGTGGCTCCGCCACGTCGGCCATGGCGACCGGGGGCCGTCGTCTAGGGCTCCGGGATCGAAGAACACCGCGATGCCGTCGTCGCGCCCACTTGCCCAGGCCGGGTCGATCGTCTTGCCGGCGGCCACGACGTGGACCGTTCCGCTGGCGGGCAGGTAGGCCAGGATCGGAAACGCGTGGATGTGGCGACCCTTCTCGGGCAGGCTGCCGGGGTGCATCCGAAACACCGTCACCGGCGGTATCGCCGGGTCGGTGGGGTAGTCGTAGACGGGGATTCCGTCGAGGTGGCTGACCGGTCGGACCGACGACGTCATGCTCCAAAGATAATCCCACTTTTGCCGAAGATGTCACGACACCTGTGATGAGCGGCTCGCCATGATGGAGTCATGACGAAAGATCATTCACATTCGGTGACGCGGGCGTGGGGCAACCGCCATGACTACCTGCCCGCCGCCGGGCACGACCTGCTGCTCCCGGCCTACGACCTGCTCACCCGGCTGCTGGGCATGCCCCCGGCGTACGACGAGCTCATCAATGCCGCCGAGCTCCACGACGGCGCCCAGGTGCTCGAGATCGGTTGCGGAACAGCCAATCTCACAATCAGGGCGAAACGTGCGCACCCGGGCGTGGAGCTCACCGGGGTGGACCCCGATCCGCGGGCGCTGGGCCGGGCCCGCCGGAAGGCCGACGGCCTGGTCGGCATCCGCTTCGAGCAGGGGTATGCGCAGGAGCTGCCGTATGCCGACGGGTCGTTCGATCGGGTGCTGTCGTCGATGATGCTGCATCACCTCGACGACGGCGTGAAGGCCGCGGCGCTGGCCGAGGCCTTCCGGGTGTTGAGGCCGGGCGGGAGCATCCACATCGTCGACGTCGTTGGTCATCACCTGTCCGTTGCTCACGACGCCGACGCGATCCCGGGCCTGCTGCGCAACAGCGGCTTCGAATACACCGCGGGTGGCTCGCGGCGGCTGCGCGTGGTTGGTCCGGTGGCGTTCTACCGGGGGATTCGGCCCTAGCTGAGCGCCTTCGCCTTCAGCGAGTCGTACTCGCCCTGGGAGATCGTGCCCGCATCGAGCAGTTCCTTGGCGTGTGCAATCTCCTCGGCGGGCGAGCGGCCGGCGGCCTGCTTGATGTAGTTATCGGTCGCTTGCTTGGCCGCCACGGCGGCGTCGTGGGAGCGCTGCGCCATGCCCTGACCGCGGAAGATCAGGTACAGCACGGCCGTCAGCCAGGGGATCAGGATCAGGAAGAAGACCCACACCGCCTTGATGAAGCCCGACGTCTTGTGGTCCCGCCAGAACAGATCCGTGAGGATCTGGAACAGCACCAACAGATAGGCGACCCACGCGAAGATGATGAGGAAGTGCCACAGGAAGTCCCACGTCGAGCCCCAGTTCACGTCTACTCCTTAAGCGTTGTGATCCGCGTCGTTTTGACGCGTTCGTCAGCCTAGCTTCGGGCAGCGCGGTTGACGGCCGATACCACCGCACGCAAGGAGGCCGTCGTGATCGACGTCGCGATGCCGACGCCCCACACCGTCTTGCCGCCGACTGACGCCTCCACATAGGCCGCGGCCTGCGCTTCCTCGCCCGACGACATCGCGTGTTCGGAGTAGTCCAGCACCGACACGTCGAAGCCGACAGCGCCGATGGCGTCGACGAACGCGGCGAGCGGGCCGTTGCCCGCGCCGACGATCTCGCGCTCGACGCCGTTCACCTTGACCACCGCCGTGATGGTGTCGGTGCCGCCGTCGACTTCGGCCGCGTCGACCTTCTGCCGCATCCGCTCCAGCGGCCGGATCGGCGACAGGTACTCGTCGGCGAAGACGTCCCACATCTCCTTGGGCGACACCTCGCCGCCCTCCCCATCGGTGATCTTCTGGATTGCCTGGCTGAACTCGATCTGAAGCCTCCGCGGCAGCGCCAGCCCGTGATCGGCCTTCATGATGTAGGCCACGCCACCCTTGCCGGACTGCGAGTTCACCCGGATCACGGCCTCGTACGTGCGGCCGACGTCCTTGGGGTCGATCGGCAGGTACGGCACCTGCCACAGGATGTCGTCCACGTCGGCGTCGGCCTCGTCCGCAGAGATCTTCATGGCGTCCAGGCCCTTGTTGATGGCGTCCTGATGGCTGCCCGAGAACGCCGTGTACACCAGGTCACCGCCGTACGGGTGCCGCTCGTGGACGGGCAGCTGGTTGCAGTACTCGACGGTGCGACGGATCTCGTCGATGTTGGAGAAGTCGATCTGCGAGTCCACGCCGCGGGAGAATAGGTTCAGCCCGAGCGTCACCAGACACACGTTGCCGGTGCGCTCGCCGTTGCCGAACAGGCAGCCTTCGATGCGGTCGGCTCCGGCCTGGTAGCCCAATTCCGCTGCGGCGACGGCGGTTCCGCGGTCATTGTGCGGGTGCAGGCTCAGGATTATCGAGTCGCGTCGGGCCAGGTTTCGGCTCATCCACTCGATCGAGTCGGCGTAGACGTTGGGCGTCGCCATCTCGACCGTGGCAGGCAGGTTGATGATGAGCGGCACCTCGGGCGTCGGCTGCACGATGTCGGCCACCGCATCGCAGACTTCCACGGCGTACTCCAGTTCCGTGCCCGTATAGGACTCCGGGCTGTACTCGAAGCGCCACTGCGTATCCGGGTACTTCGTCGCCTGCTCGACGCACAGGCGGGCCCCGTCGGTGGCGATGGCCTTGACCGCATCGCGGTCGGCGCGGAACACCACTCGGCGCTGCAGGATCGACGTCGAGTTGTAGAAGTGCACGATTGCCCTTGGTGCGCCCGCGCACGCCTCGAAGGTGCGCTCGATCAGTTCCGGCCGGCACTGGGTCAGCACCTGGATCGTCACGTCGTCGGGCACCGCGCCTTGGGTGATGATCTCGCGGACGAAGTCGAAGTCGGTCTGGCTGGCCGACGGGAAGCCGACCTCGATCTCCTTGTAACCCATGCGAACCAAGAGGTCGAACATCCGCCGCTTGCGCGCAGGGCTCATCGGGTCGATCAGGGCCTGGTTGCCGTCGCGCAGGTCGACGGCACACCACATCGGGGCGGTCTCGACGACCTTGTCGGGCCAGGTGCGATCGGCCACGGTGACGGATTCGACCTCTTCGGCGAACGTTCGGTACCTGCTGACGGGCATCGACGTCGCGCGCTGGGTGTTCCAGGCGGGCTGGCCCGCGTGCGGCGGGCCCGATGGGGTGGAGATGGTGCGTACCGACGAGAACGCGTCGGTGGAAGATTCGGTGTGGCTGGGGTTGTTCACGGTTCTGCTCCGGATTCGTCTGGTTCGAATTCAGACCGGCGCATCAAGAACACCCGCGACGGGAAGCCGGTCTGGATCAGACCCCGTCGCGGCGTCCGAGGAGGAGCAGCCGCTGCACGTCGACCACTCTACCAAGACCGGGCCGCCAAAAGAACTCGGGAAAGTTCGCGAATGTGGTCCGCGACCCATGCGCACGTGGTCGCATTGCGGCTAGCTGAGCAGAGAATCGAATTCAGCCGCGAACCGGGGCAAGCAGGTGGGGAATGCGCGTCGAATCGTTGGTGAACGCTCCGCGTGGTGTCGCGCCCGACCGCATTCGAGTAGTGGATTACTCAATACCGATCGTCGCGACGCCAGGACCATATTCCCTGAACGCGAGTCGTGCGGGAGGTCATCAATGCAACGCGTGAACATCACCGGCGAGAACCGGCGCGCAATGGCCGACCTGATGCGCGCCGACGGCGTCCAGGTCGTCCGCCAGACCCTTCGCGAGCTCGACGATGGCCGGTACCGCGTGCAGGCCTATGGCGAAGGCGATGCGCTCAACGCATTGACCGACGCCGGCTTCGCCGTGGAACGTCTCGAGGAGGTGAGGACGGGTCCGCCCACACGTGAACGGGGCCGAGCGGCATCCGGCGGCTACCTGTCGGTCGCGGACGTCGACGAACGTGTCGTCGAACTCGCCAGGAAGTATGCGGGGGCAGCCCGCCTCGTCGAGCTTCCGCACCGCACCTGGGAGAACCGCGAATGTCGTGCGATCCGGATCGGCAGTAGCGATGCGAAGGCGCCGGCGATCCTGCTGCTCGGAGGTCTGCATGCGCGTGAGTGGGGCAGCCCCGACATCCTGGTGGGCTTCGCCGAGCGACTGCTCTCGGCGTGGCGCGACAAGAAGGGGATAGCGATCGGCAGGCGCCGGTTCCAGGCGTCCGCCGTTGCGCGGCTCGTCGACGAAACCGCGGTGTACATCGTTCCCCAGGTGAATCCCGACGGGCGTCATCACAGCTTCACCGTCGACCCGCTCTGGCGGAAGAACCGCAGGCCCGCGCCATCGGAACGCGACGGCGACGAGTCATGCGTCGGAGTGGATCTCAACCGCAACTTCGACTTCATGTGGGACTACGCCACGGCCTTCAGTCCCGACGCGGCGGTGTCGTGCTCGACCCGCCCGTGCGACAAGGAGGTCTACATCGGTCCGACCGCAACGTCGGAGCCGGAGACGCGCAACGTCGTATGGCTGCTCGACGAGCATCCGGAGATCTCGTATCTCGTCGACGTGCACAGCTACGGCGAGCTGATCATGTACAGCTGGGGCGACGACGAGAACCAAACCGACGATGCCTCAATGAGTTTCACCAACGACCGGTGGGATCGCCGGCGCGGCGTGTTCGACGACGAGTATCGCGAGTACTTGCCCTCCGAGGATCGTCGACTGCTTGTTCGGCTCGGGGAGGCGATGGCCACCGGCATCGAGGCCTCCCGGGGCCACAGCTACCGGGTGCAGCAGTCCGCGAACCTCTATCCGACCGCGGGCACGTCCGACGACTACGCCTACAGCCGTCACCTCGTCGACCCTGCACTGACCAAAGTGCTTGCCTTCACCGTGGAATGGGGTTCCGAGGACAACCCGACGCCGTTCCATCCGCCCTATCCGGAAATGAAGAAGATCATCGCCGAGATGACGAGCGGGCTGCTCGCGTTCTGTGGTGAAGCGGTTCGTATCAACGCCTCCCGTGCGCTTACGGCGGTGGGCTGACGATGAATGTCCGGCAGGGCGCACACCCACACCAGGAGGTTTGACGATGACAACCACCGACGACACGTTGCAGCAGCGGGCGGGTTACGACCCCAACTTCGTCGGGGAGCACGTCGATGCGCCCGCCGGCCTCGACACCGACGACGCCGTGCTGGTGGACGGATCGCCCGTCGTGAACTACACGCATTTCTCGTTGGGACTCAGCAAGAGTCGACGACTCTGCCGTTGGGTGGCGTGGAACATCGACGGAGCCACGCTGCGTGGCAAAGGCAGCCCCGACCCGATCGGGCGCGAGGATCTCCCATTCACCACCGACGACCGCATCGACAAGAAGCTGCAGACCGGAAACGACGTCTACAAGAACAACCGGCTGGACCGCGGCCACGTCGCCCGTCGGGCCGACCTGTTGTGGGGCGAACACGATGAGGCCGTACAGGCCAACGCGGACTCCTTCGTCCTCACCAACATCACCCCGCAGATGGACAACTTCAATCAGTCCTCCCGCCACGGCGTGTGGGGGCGGCTGGAGAACGCACTGCTCGAACACGTCGACGAGGACAACTCGAGGGTCGCGGTCTTGGGCGGCCCCGTGCTGTCCGAAACCGACCCGTCGTACAAGGATGCGGTTCGGGTTCCCATCGAGTTCTGGAAGGTGTTCGTCTACCAACGGGACAACGAGATTCGGACCCGCGCGTTCATCCTCACCCAATCGTTGGACGGCTTGAAGACGCGCGATGCGTTCGCCGAGTTCGTGACCGTGGAGAAGACCGTCGAAGAGATTGCGGACAAGGCGCAGGTCCAGTTCGATCCCGTCCTGCTCGAGCTTCAGCACCGGGGGCGCCCAAAGACGCGCGCGCGTGCTGCGACGCGCGTCGTGAAACGCGAAGCCGAACTCGACTGGTGAGCTGAAGATGTCGAGGCGGAGGTCCCTACACATCGGACTGAACAGGGTCGATCCAGCTCAGTACGGCGGCTGGGACGGTGCACTATCGGGCTGCGTGAACGACGCGAACGCCATGCGAGACGTCGCCGTTGGTCGCGGCTTCACCCCGGCGTTGTTGATCGACGAGCACGCCACGATCGCCGCGGTACGCGACCGGCTCGACGCGGCGGCCGCCGAGCTGGACGCCGATGACTTCTTCTTCCTGACCTACTCGGGCCACGGCGGACAGGTCGCCGATCTCACTGGAGACGAACGTGATTCGTTCGACGAGACGTGGTGTCTCTACGACACCGAGCTCGTCGACGACTCGCTCTTCGGCGCGCTTTGCACCTTCAAGCGCGGTGTGCGGGTCTTCGTGATGTCGGACAGCTGTCACAGCGAAACCGTCACCCGAGGGCGTCGGCCACGGTCGCGCGCGGCCGAGCGGCCCGGTCACAAGGCGAAGTTGGCCCCGCTCGAGGCGACGGCTGCGGAGTTCGCCAAGAACCGCGATGTGTATGCGGCGCAAAGCACTTGGTGGGAGCCGCAGCCGTTGGTGCCGAAGGACGCCGATGCGAACGTGGTGCTGATCTCGGGATGCCAAGATCAGCAGACGTCGATGGACGGACCGGTCAACGGCGCGTTCACCACCGCGTTCCTGCAGGTGTGGACCAGCGACTACCGCAAGAGTTACCAGGAACTCAGGAACGACATCGTCGCTGCGGTCGACAACGCAGACCAGACCCCCGGCATCTTCTTCTACGGCGTCGACGTGGCAGGCATGCTGCCGCAGATCCCGTTCAGCGATGACCGCGCCCCGGCGGCAGGTCGGCCCGGGTTCAGGAGCATCTTCAATTAACCAACAATCACAGGAGGAGAGATCATGAGTACACGCAAGTCACTTCACATCGGATTGAACCGCGTCGACCCGGACCAGTACGGCGGCTGGGACGGTGCGCTCTCGGGGTGCATCAACGACGCCGACGCCATGAAGGAGATTGCCGAAAGCCGCGGCTTCACAGCCGAACAGCTGATCGATGAGCAGGCGACCATCGGCAATGTGCGTGACAAGCTCAATGAGTACGCGGCCGAGCTTGAGGACGGCGACTTCTTCTTCCTTACCTACTCCGGACATGGCGGCCAAGTCCCCGACCAGAACGGCGACGAAATCGATGGCTATGACGAGACGTGGTGCCTCTACGACACTGAACTCGTCGACGATTCCCTCTACGGTGCCCTGTGCACTTTCAAGAAGGGAGTGCGGATCTTCATGATGTCGGACAGCTGCCACAGCGAGACCGTCGCTCGCCGCGGACCTGGACGCGACCGCATCGGGGCCCGCGAAAATCGGCGCGCATTCGTGGACAACCAGGGGGGACCCAAGTCAAAGCGAGCGCCGCTCGAATTCACCACGGCCGAGTACGAGAAGAACGAGAAGGCCTATGAGGAGCAGAAGACGTGGTGGCCGCCGAAACAGCTGCCCGGCGCCGACTCTCCCGCGAAGGTGGTGCTGATCTCCGGGTGCAAGGACGAGCAGACGTCGATGGACGGACCGGGCAACGGCGCGTTCACCTACGCGTTCCTGCAGGTCTGGGAGAAGACCGGCGGCGACTACCGAAAGGACTATCGGGACCTCCAGAAGGACGTGCTCCACGCCATCGAGAACTCCGACCAGGAACCCCAGATCTTCTACTATGGCGACGGTGTCAAAGCGATGCTGGCGCAGCGGCCATTCAGCGACGAAAGCGCCGTCGCAGCAGTCTGATTCGGACTAGCGCCGGACCAACAACGACTCGAAGGTGACGGCACCGCCCCCGTACCGACTCATGTACTCGTACGCCACTGACCTCTTGAGCACGTCGGCGTCTACGAGATCGGCCCGGTTCGGCGGCGGCGCACCTGCGAACACCTCGTAGTCGAAGACGATGGCGTCGATCGCCACGGGCTGTCGTAGCTGCATGGTGCCGATCGCGTCGAGAAGTGCACTGGCGACGGCTGGATACACCGTGTATTCGGAATTCGCGAGATAGCGTGCGAGTTCAGTGTTTCCGCCCCGCAGCGTGTTGTCGATGCCCGCTGCGGCGAGTGTCCGGATGAGTGTGTCAGCGTCGCTCGGTGGTGGTGTGACGACCTCGGAGGTGGACGTCGTGGGCGACGTGACTGCCGGCGTGGTCGTGGGCCCCGTGAGGGGCGGCTTGGGGTCGGACGAATTGAGCAGGATCACCAGAATGACCACGCCGACGACCACCGCAGCAGCGATCGCGCCGATGATGGCCAGCATCTTCTTGTTTGGCCCGGTTCGGGTTGGGACATCGGCTGGCGCCGCAGCTGGAGCGGGCGCAGCAGTGATCGTGAACAGCGTCGAGGTGTCGCCCCGTACGTAGAGCACCGGGGTCACCCACTCCAGGGAACCGGGTGTACTCAGCAGACCCACACGTCCGCTTCCCATGGCGTCGCCGATGCTGCGGCCACTGGCCAGCGCGCTGTACAGCCCGCGGGCGAACTTGGTCGCGCCGGCGTCGCTGATCGAGAACTGCATCGCTGCCGCGGCGCTGATGCCCTGGCGCACCAGCGTCGCCGCGGTGCTCGAGAACAGATCCTGCGTGCCGCTTCTGCCGGACTGGCACGAATTCAACACCACCAGCATGGGCGTTGGTCTGGCCTCGTTGAGCAGGCGCGCGAGTCTGTCGGCTTCCACGAGGTGTGTGCCTCCGTCGTCACCGACGAGCGCGATCACCCCTTGGTCGGTCCTACGGTCGTAGTCGCCGTGGCCGATGAAATGCAATACATGCCATGTGCCGGACAGTAATTCGTCCTGGACTTGCTCCCAACTGGCCTGCATTAGCCACTTGAGCTGAATCCGGCCATCGGCGATGGGTTCCGCGAGCGCTTGAGACAGTTTCGTACGCTCGGACTCGACGTCCAAGGCCGTCATACCGTCCGGCGACGCCACCAACACGAGCACCTTGAGCGGCGCGACGATCGCGAGCGGCTCGGCATCCGCCGACGGAATGTGGCGTATCACCGGATCCGTTAGGCCGATGTATTCGTCGTTCTGCCTGTCGTACATCGACTCCCATGGGATGGCGGCCAGCCCCGGTACGTCCAGCCGGAGCACCACCTGCAACCGTTCGCCACGCAGGTTGGCTGCGTTTGCGCTTGCGCGGTAGGTCTCACCCACTGGCCCGCTGAACAATGCGTCGAACAGTTCCGTACCTACGGTGCGGAGTCGCTGCTCCCCCGGGGAGAGAATCCTGCGGCCGGCCACCGCGGACGCCAACACCGCCGTCTCCAAGTCGTCGCGGGAGGTGATGAACGCTCCTGCATCTAGTTGCATCGTCGTGGTCGCGTGCTCGTCGGAAGCCGGCCGCACTACGCGCACGGTGTAACTGCCCTCCGCCGCGGCGGCGGTCACCTCTAACTCAATGATGCTGGCCATGGCACCTCCAGTGTGAGACACGCTTCGCCGTCCGCTACCGAATTCGTGAAACGGGCACCAGGCCAGGTGGCGACTAGATCTGGGAGTCGGGGAAGGCGATCACCGAGAGGAACCGGATCGGCACCTCGACCAGGTCGACCGGTCCGTGCGCGCCCTCGCCGTCGAACTGCAATGAGTCGCCGGCGTGCAGGCGGTACACCGACCGGCTGTGGCTGTAGTCCATGACGCCCTCGAGCATGAAGATGAACTCCGTGCCGGGGTGTTGGAACAGCGGATAGGTACTGCTCTTCTCCGACAGCGTGACGTGAAGACATTCGAGCCGCTTGTGTTCGCCGCGCAGCGATCCGAGCAGTTGATACTCGTGGCCTTCCTTGGTGCCGTTGCGGACGATCCGCGCCCCAGTTCCTGACTTCACGAATGCGGCAGGTCGCTCGACCTCCGCCCCGCGGAACAGGCTGGTCACCGGGACGTCCAAACCCTTGGCCAGCAGCGCAAGCGTGGACAGGCTGCACGACGTCTGCGCGTTCTCGATCTTGCTCAGCATCGCCTTGGAGATGCCGACGCGCGTGGCCATGTCCGCGACGGTGAGCCCGTGCTGCTGCCGGAGCTGACGCACGTTGCGGCCGATGGCCACCTCGATCTCGAGCTCGTCGACGGGTTCGCGCGGGTCGCGGTCACGGGCGGTGCCGGACTTGTTGCGAAGCAGCGGAATGTCGCTCACGGCTTCCTGTCTAACGCATCTCGCCGGCACCGACATACGGATACGGCGTCTTGAGCGGCTGGCCCTCGGCGAAGCGGGACAGCCGGAAGTCGGACTCCGGGATGCGTGGATCGGCGCTGCGACCGTCGACGACGAGGTCGGCGACCAGTCGCCCGACCGCGGGCGCGATCTTGAAGCCGTGCCCGCTGAACCCGGCGGCGACCAAGAGCCCGTCGACGTCGGTGCGGGAGATCACCGGATTCCAGTCGGGCGTGACGTCGTAGCAGCCGGCGTAGCTGGTCGTGATGGCGGGGGCTGGGAAGCCGGGGAATCGGGTGCCGACGCGGTCGATGGTCAACTCGATGAACGCGTCGCTCGCGCGGTTGGAGTACGCGTCGGGGTCGGCGTCCTCGACATGGGAGAGGTCGCTGTTGCCGAAGAGCACGGTGCCGTCGGGTTCCGGGCGGATGTATTGCAGGGAAACGAGATCGGAGAACACTGGGACGCGGCCAAGCTCGACGCCTGGGGAGATCATGACGAGCTGTTCGCGCACCACGCGGATCGGGACGTCGACGTCGTATGGCGCCAGGAACGGGCGGGCCCACACGCCGGTGGCGACGACGACGGTGCCTGCGGACACCACGCTGCCGTCCGCCAGCCGTACGCCGGTCACTCGACTGCCGGCCTGGACGAGCTCGGTGACGTTGGCGCCCTGACGAATTCGCACTCCCGCGGCGCGGGCCCCGATCGCGAACGCCTGTGCCGTCTGATAGGCGTCGCCGTACCCGCCGCGGGCCTCCCAGGCGAATGCGGCGAACGGCGAGAGGTCGGCGAATGGCCACAGCCGAGCCACTTCCGCGTGGTCGATCTCCTCGGTCTGGACGCCGACCGATCGCTGGGCGACCAGGCTCTTGCGCAGCGAGTCGACGTTCGGTGCGCCGACACCCACGACGTAACCCGTTGGACGGAACCCGATGTCGGACCCGAAGAGCTCCTCAGCCTTCTCGAACACCTCGAGGCTGGCGGTCGCCATCGCGGCGAGCGAGCTGACGCCGTAGTGGCAGCGGACGATCCCGCTGGACTTGCCCGTCATGCCAGAGCCGACGGTGTTGCGTTCCAGAACGATGACGTCGGTGACGCCGCGTTGGGCCAACGCCCATGCGGTAGAGGCGCCTTCGATGCCGCCGCCGACGATGACGACGTCCGCGGTCTCGCTCATCGCGATCCCGGGATCCAGTCCGTCCCCGCCAGCGGCACGCGGGCCATCGCGGCCGCCTCGATGGTGACGGCGACGAGGTCTTCGGGCTCGAGGTGCTGCACGTGTGCCTTGCCGCAGGCCCTGGCGATGGTCTGGGCCTCCATCGTGAGCACGCGCAGGTAGTTGGCCAGCCGGTGCCCGCCGGCGATGGGGTCGAACCGGGCGGCCAGTTCGGGGTCCTGCGTGCTGATGCCCGCCGGATCGGTGCCGTCCTGGAAGTCGTCGAAGAAACCGGCTGCGCTGCCAAGCTTTTCGTACTCGGCCTCGTACCGGGGGTGGTTGTCGCCAAGGGCGATGAGGGCCGCCGTGCCGATCGCCACCGCGTCGGCCCCGAGCGCCAGCGCCTTCGCGACGTCGGCGCCCGTGCGGATGCCGCCGGACACGATGAGCTGAACCTTCCGATGGACGCCGAGTTCCGCCAGCGCCTGCACCGCTTGGGGCACGGCGGCGAGCGTCGGTATCCCCACGTGTTCGATGAACACGTCCTGGGTGGCCGCCGTTCCGCCCTGCATGCCATCGACCACCACGACGTCGGCGCCCGCGTGCACCGCGAGCTTGACGTCGTAGTACGTGCGGGTGGCGCCGACCTTCACGTAGATCGGCTTCTCCCAGTCGGTGAGCTCGCGCAGCTCGTTGATCTTGATGGTGAGGTCGTCGGGGCCCGTCCAGTCCGGGTGTCTGCAGGCCGAGCGTTGGTCGATGCCCTCCGGCAGCGTGCGCATGCCCGCCACGCGAGGCGAGATCTTCTGGCCGAGCAACATGCCGCCGCCGCCAGGCTTGGCGCCCTGCCCGAGCACCACCTCGATCGCGTCGGCCTTGCGCAGGTCGTCGGGGTTCATGCCGTAGCGCGACGGAAGGTATTGGTACACCAGGTGTTTGCTCTGCCCGCGCTCTTCTGGGGTCATGCCGCCGTCACCCGTGGTGGTCGACGTGCCGACCTCGCTGGCGCCGCGCCCAAGGGCCTCCTTGGCCGGGCCGGACAGTGCGCCGAACGACATCCCGGCGATTGTGACGGGAATGTCCAGGTGCAGAGGGTGTTTCGCGTGCCGGTCGCCGAGCACGACGTCGGTGTCGCAGCGTTCCCGGTAGCCCTCCAGCGGATACCGCGACATCGACGCGCCGAGGAACAGGAGGTCGTCGAAGTGCGGCAGCGGCCGCTTGGCGCCCCACCCACGGATGTCGTAGATGCCCGTCTCGGCGGCGCGCTGAATGCCTGCGATGGTGGCGCGGTCGAACGTGGCGGACTCGCGCAGCCCCAGTCGCGCCCTGGCGTCATCGGTCAGCATCAGTAGCTCCCGGCGTGGTCGACGTGAAAGTGGTAGAGGCTGCGGGCCGATCCGTAGCGCGTGTAGTCGCTGGTGTCGTCGTTCTCGAAGCCCGCTGCCTTCAGCAGCCGGCCGAGCTCTTCGTGGTGTTCGGCCCGCATCTCCTTGGCCACGCAGTCGGCGCCCAGTGAGGCGGGTGTGCCGCGCAGGTAGATGCGAGCCTCGTAGACCGAGTCGCCGAGCGCGTCACCCGCGTCTCCGCGTATCACCAGCCGTCCGGCCTGAGCCATGAACGCACTCATGTGCCCGACGTCCCCCCCGACGACGATGTCGACGCCCTTCATCGAAATACCGCACCGCGCAGCGGCATTGCCCTCGATGACCAGCAGTCCGCCATGCGCCGTGGCGCCAGCCGACTGCGACGCGTTGCCCTTGACCCACACGCTGCCGCTCATCATGTTCTCGGCGACTCCGGTGCCCGCGTTGCCGTCGATGGTGACATCGGCCTGCTGGTTCATGCCCGCGGCGTAGTAGCCGACGTGTCCGTCGATGGTCAGCTTGACTGGCGCATCGATTCCGACCGCAACGTTGTGTGCACCGGCGGGATGCTCGATGACGATTTCGCCGCGAAGGGCGGGTGCGTGCAGCGCGGCGTTGACGTCACGCAGTGCAGTGCTCGCGAGGTCGTATCTCGTTACCGCGTCCATGCGTAGACGACCTCCGGCTCCGGTTCCCAGATCGCGGCGTGTTCGACCCCGGGCAGGCCGGAGAGGGCGCGGTACTCGCTGCCCATCGCCACCCAATCGGCGGTCTCGGCGATGACGGCGGGTTTGCATGCGATCGCGTCGCGCACGACGGCGAACGAGTCGCGGTTGGACACCAGCAGGGTGTAGAAACCGTCGAACGTGGCGCAGAGGTCCTTCAATGCGGTCTCGACGTCGCGGCCCTCGGCGAGCCGGGCCGCGACGAACCGCGCACCCACCTCGGTGTCGTTCTCGCTGTCGAATTGCACACCGGTGGCCTGCAATTCGCGCCGTATGGTGGCGTGGTTGGCGAACGATCCGTTGTGCACCAGGCATTGTTCGGGTCCGACGGCATACGGGTGGGCCCCCGACGGGGTGACGGCCGACTCGGTGGCCATGCGGGTGTGGCCGACGCCCTGCCAGCCTCGTGCACCCGCGAGGCCCCAGGACCGGGCCAGCGTCGCGGGGTCGCCGACGCCCTTGAGCACGGCGAGGTCCGCGCCGAAGCCGGCGACCAACGCGGCGGGATGCGCCGTCTTGGCCGCGGCGAGCAGAGCCGCCGAATCGACGTCGGCGGTCAGCAGGTGGGTATCGCCGAGCGCCGTCACCTGCACCGGTGCGCCAAGCGCGGAACCGACTGCCGCGCTGATGGATTCGGCGTCGCCGTCGACCTCGAGCAGGGATACGCAACCCTGTCCGGGTGGGGTCCACTCCGGGTCGCCGTACACCGCGACGCCTGCCGAGTCACTGCCGCGGTTCGACATCTCGCACAGCATGCCGGTCAACAGTTCGCCCAACCGCGGATACAGGGCTGGATTACGCAGGTGCAGCCCGACGATGCCGCACATCAGAACGCCGTCAGGTACTGGTCGATCTCCCAGGGGCTGACCGTGCTGTGGTAGGCGAAGAACTCGTCGCGCTTGAGTCCGCCGTAGTAGCTCGCGACGCCCTCGCCGACGCTGTCGAGCACGCCGGATATCACTGAGTCGGAGGCCAATTCGTCGACGGCGTGCAGCAGCGTCGGTGGCAGCGTGGGTCGCCCTGCGGCGACGGCACCCACCGCGCCAGGGTCGAGGCTGCGCTTGATGCCGTCGATGCCTGCGCCCAGCGCTGCGGCGATGGCGAGGTACGGGTTCGCCGATCCGTCGCCGCCCCGCAGCTCGACACGCTGGTCGTCGGGCACCCGGACGTAGTGCGTGCGGTCGTTGCCGCCGTACGTCGGCGTCCTCGGTGCCCACGACGCGCCGGAGGCCGTCGTCAGCGCGCCGGTTCGCTTGTAGGAGTTGACTGTTGGCCCGACGATGGCCTGCAGCGCGCACGCGTGCTCGAGGACTCCCGCGATGAAGGAGTAGGCGGTGTCCGAGAGACCGAGCCCGCGGCTGTCGTCGCCGGCGGGAAAGACGGGGGCGCCACCACTGGTCAGGGACATGTGCAGGTGTAGTCCGCTGCCGGTGCGGTCGGCGAACGGCTTCGGCATGAACGTCGCGATCATTCCGCGCTCGGCGGCGATCATCGATAGCAGGTAGCGCAGCGTGACCACGCGGTCGGCGGTGGTGAGTGCCTCGGCGAACTGGAAGTTCTGCTCGAACTGGCCGTTGCCGTCCTCGTGGTCGTTGGCGTAGTTCGACCAGCCGAGCTGGTTCATCGCCATCGAGACCGTGGTCAGGTGGTCGTACATTCGGGTGACGCCGCGGGCGTCGTAGCACGGCTGCGCGGCGGTGTCGTCGGCGTCGGCCGTGGCGAGGGTCCCGTCGGCGTTGCGCGTCAACAGGAAGTACTCGACCTCGGCGCCGACCCACGGCTCGTAGCCGGCGTCGGCGGCGGTCTGGATCAGCGACTTGAGGATGACGCGGGGTGCGTAGGGCCACGGCGCGCCCTCGACGTGCGGGTCGCAATGCACGATCGCCAGCCCCTCCTTGATGAAGGGGATCGGGGTGAAGGAGGCGGGATCCGGGATCGCCATCAGATCGGGGTCCTTGGGCTCCTGGCCCATGGCGCCGACGGCGTATCCGGCGAATCCGACGCCGTCGGTGGCGAGCAGGTCGATGGCCTCGACGGGCACCAGCTTGGCGCAGGGCTTACCCCGTAGGTCCACGAAGAGGGCGAGGAGGAACCGGGTGTCTGCGTCCCGGGCGAGGTTCGCGAGTTCGGTGTCGGCCATCGAAGTCCTGTCTCTTGTTAAGAATCACAGTATCAGGATAGGAAACACAATGCAGCGCGAGAAGCCCCGACCGCTGCGGGAAGATCCCGCGCCGGCCGGGGCTACCGCGTCAGGCAGATGCCATGTCGTACGAGGACTCGCGGTGGAACTTGGTGTCGATGCCCTCTTCTTCTTCCTCGGGCGAGATGCGGATGCCCATCGTCTTCTTGATGGCGAAGGCGATCGCGTAGGCGACCACGAACGAGTACGCCAGGACCGCGAAGGCGGCGACCGCCTGCTTCCACAGTTGGTCGAACCCGCCGCCGTAGAACAGGCCGTTCGTCGCGTTGGGCATGCCCTCGCTGGCGAAGAAACCGATCAGCAGGGTGCCGATGACACCGCCGACCAGGTGGACGCCCACCACGTCGAGCGAATCGTCGTAGCCGAACTTCGACTTCAGGCCGACCGCATAGACGCAGATGGCACCGGCGATGGCACCGACGGCGATCGCTCCGACGGGCGTCACCGCACCACAGGCGGGGGTGATGGCGACCAGACCGGTGATGGCACCGGAAGCGGCGCCGACGCCGGTGACGTGGCCGTCCTTGAGCTTCTCAACGCCGATCCAGGCCAGCGTTGCGGCGCAGGTGGCGACGAACGTGGTGACCATCACGATGGCGGCCGAGTTGCCCGCGGCCAGCGCCGAACCACCGTTGAACGCGTACCAGCCCGCCCAGAGCAGACCGGCGCCGAGCAGCGTCAGCGGCACGTTGTGCGGCTTGCGCAGCTGACCGAACATCGCGGACTTGCCGAGCACGATCGCGACGGCCAGCGCGGCTGCACCTGCGTTGATGTGCACCGCGGTGCCACCGGCGAAGTCAATTGCCTTCAGCTGGTTGGCAATCCAGCCACCGACGGAGTTCTCAGTAACGACGCCGTCGAACGCGAACACCCAGTGTGCAACGGGGAAGTAGACCAGCACTGCCCAAACGGTCGCGAACAGCATCCACGCGCCGAACTTCATCCGGTCGGCGACCGCACCCGAGATGAGCGCGACGGTGATGGCTGCGAACAGCGCCTGGAAGAGCGCGAACAGACTTACCGGTAGACCGGAGATGGTCGTCTGCGACTCGAGCAGGTCCTTCATTCCGGCGAACTCGGTAAGGCTGCCGACGAAGCCGCCGTACGACGTGCCGAAGACCATCGAGAAGCCGAAGAGCACCCACAGCACACCGACGACGGCGACCGCGCCGAAGGTCATCATCATCATGTTCGTCGAGCTCTTGACCGAGACCATGCCGCCGTAGAACAGGGCGAGTCCGGGAATCATCAGGGTCAGCCCGATGATGCAACACAGCATGAATGCCGTGGTGCCTGTGTCCACTACGTCCATTACTTACTTCTCCTGGGATTGAGGCGGCCCGCTCAGCCGGGCCGTTCACTGGCAGTAACCGATGTCTCTGTTACGTGGACAGTCGCGCGAGGTTGCCGGCACGTTAATAAGTCCGCTCGGCACGGTGTGGAAGCATCGGAGCATGTGGCGCAGGAGGCCGGTCGGCATCTCGGTGCTGGCGGTGGTGATCATCGCGGTCGTTTCGTTGGCCTGGACCTATTTCAGCGGGCCGTCGAAGGCCGACTGCGCCCCGGTGCGTGAACTGTTGGCGTTCAACAAAACTCAGATCGAATCGCTGAACTCCAAGACGCACGAGCCCGAGCAGGGCTCGCACGAGAAAGCGACCGAGCCCAGCGATCTCGACTACCGGACCTGGTCGGACGGCATCTCCGATCGGGCGGCCAAGGTGACTGCGCCAGACCTGGCCGGCCAGGCGAAGGAACTCGCGCAGACGACGGAACGACTCGTTCGCGCCCGCATCGACCTGAACGCGCAATCCGCAGCCACCGCGCCCGGCGCTGCCCCGCCTCCTGCGGCGATCGCGGTGGCGGGGCTCTACGACCAGTTCGAGGCCGAGCTCGGCCAGCTGTCCAAAGCCTGCGCCGGCTAGAGCTCCGCGGGCTGGCCCCAGCGGCCCGAGAACGCGATCTGGTCGAGCGGCAGCCGGGCACGAGGTCGGGTGTCCCGCTCGACGAGTTCCGGCGCCGCCGTCGCGTAGTCGCCGAGCACGCCGACCGCGAGCATCGCGAGCGGCCGCACCTCGGTGGGAATGCCGAACGCCTCCCTCGCTTCGTCGGCGTTGAACCCCGCCATCGGATGCGCGATCAACTCCCGCGAAACCGCTTCGACGGTCGCGTTCGCGACGGCGGCTCCCGCGTCCAGCACCGAGTACAGCTTCGTCCGCTCGTCGGGACCTTCGTCGGCGCACACCAGGATCAGGGCGCTCGCCGCGCGCGCATACGAGTTGCCCCGCTTCAGCGTCGCGGCCAATGCGTCGAACGTGTCGTCGTCGCGGAACCCGACGAAGAACCGCACCGGCTGGCGATCACCCCAGGTCGCGCCCCAACGCGCGGCCTCCAGCAGGGCCGCGACCTGTGCGCCGGTCAGCACGGCATCGGGGTCGAAGACCCGTGGACTCCAGCGTGCCGCGAGGTGGGGGTGGATCGGCACCGACGTGTCGGCCTGCCTGTCCTGGCTCATCGCATGGTCAGCCACGGTGATCCACGCTACGGACGTGAGGGAAAAATCGCGTGTGCAGACCCCTTATCCTTTATGGGACCGGATCGCACGAAAGGCGGACAGTGGCACTCGTCGTGCAGAAGTACGGCGGATCCTCGGTGGCCGACGCCGACCGGATCCGTCGCGTCGCCGAGCGCATCGTCGAGACCAAGAAGGCCGGCAACGACGTCGTCGTGGTCGTCTCCGCCATGGGCGACACCACCGACGACCTACTTGACCTCGCGCGTCAGGTCAGCCCGGCGCCGCCTGCGCGCGAGATGGACATGCTGCTGACCGCCGGCGAGCGGATCTCAAACGCGCTGGTCGCGATGGCCATCTCGTCGCTGGGTGCCGAGGCCCGCTCGTTCACCGGATCGCAGGCCGGCGTCATCACCACCGGCACGCACGGCAACGCCAAGATCATCGACGTCACGCCCGGTCGGCTACAGGATGCACTCGCCGAGGGGCTGATCGTGCTGGTCGCCGGCTTCCAGGGCGTGAGTCAGGACAGCAAGGACGTCACCACGCTGGGCCGCGGCGGGTCGGACACCACCGCCGTCGCGCTGGCCGCGGCTCTGAAGGCCGACGTCTGCGAGATCTACACCGACGTCGACGGCATCTTCACCGCCGATCCGCGGATCGTGCCCAATGCGCGCCACCTGGACACCGTCAGCTTCGAGGAGATGCTCGAGATGGCGGCCGCAGGGGCGAAGGTGCTGATGCTGCGCTGCGTGGAATACGCCCGCCGCTACGACGTTCCGATTCACGTGCGGTCGTCGTACTCCGACAAACCGGGCACGCTCGTCAAAGGATCGATGGAGGACATCCCCATGGAAGACGCCATCCTCACCGGGGTAGCTCACGACCGCAGTGAGGCGAAGGTTACCGTCGTCGGGCTGCCCGACGTTCCCGGCTACGCCGCCAAGGTGTTTCGTGCCGTGGCCGACGCCGACGTCAACATCGACATGGTGCTGCAGAACATCTCCAAGATCGAGGACGGCAAGACCGACATCACGTTCACCTGCTCACGCGAGAGCGGGCCGGGCGCGGTGGAGAAGCTGTCCTCGCTGCAGAACGAAATCGGTTTCAGCGCAGTGCTCTACGACGACCACATCGGCAAGGTGTCGCTGGTGGGCGCGGGCATGCGCAGCCATCCCGGCGTCACCGCGACGTTCTGCGAGGCGCTCGCGGCCGTCGGCGTGAACATCGACCTCATCTCCACCTCCGAGATCCGAATCTCCGTGCTGGTCAAGGACACCGAGCTGGACAAGGCCGTCGCGGCGTTGCACGAGGCATTCAACCTGGGTGGCGAGGAAGAGGCGATCGTGTACGCGGGAAGTGGGATCTAATGGTTTCGATTGGTGTCGTCGGCGCGACCGGACAGGTCGGCCAAGTGATGCGGAAGCTGTTGGAGGAACGCGACTTTCCCACCACGTCGGTGCGGTTCTTCGCTTCGGCCCGGTCGCAGGGTAAGAAGCTGACGTTCCGCGGGCAGGAGATCGAGGTCGAGGACGCCGAGACCGCCGACCCGGCCGGGCTGGACATCGCACTGTTCTCCGCGGGCGCGACGATGTCGCGAGTGCAGGCCCCACGCTTCGCCGCCGCGGGCGCGGTGGTCGTCGACAACTCGTCGGCCTGGCGCAAGGATCCCGAAGTGCCGCTGGTGGTTTCGGAGGTCAACTTCGATAGAGACGTCGGAAACCGGGCTCGATCTCTCAAGCGGGGCATCATCGCCAATCCCAACTGCACCACCATGGCCGCGATGCCGGTGCTCAAGGTGCTGCACGACGAGGCGGGGCTGACGCGCCTGATCGTGTCGAGTTACCAGGCGGTGTCGGGTAGCGGCCTGGCCGGTGTCGAGGAGCTCGCGTCGCAGGCCCGCGCGGTCATCGACGGCGCGGAGCAGTTGGTGCACGACGGCTCGGCGCTCGACTTCCCCGCGCCCCAGAAGTACGTCGCCCCAATCGCATTCAACGTGGTGCCGCTGGCCGGGTCACTGGTCGACGACGGGTCGGGCGAGACCGACGAAGATCAGAAGCTGCGCAACGAGAGCCGCAAGATTCTCGGCATTCCCGATCTGCTGGTCAGCGGAACGTGCGTGCGGGTGCCGGTGTTCACCGGTCACTCGCTGTCGATCAACGCCGAGTTCGCCAGGCCCATCTCGCCGGAACGCGCCCGCGAATTGCTCTCCGATGCCCCCGGTGTTACGTACGTCGAAGTGCCGACCCCGCTGGCTGCTGCGGGCGCCGACGACTCGTTCGTCGGCCGCATCCGCCAAGATCCTGGTGTGCCGGACGGGCGCGGCCTGGCGTTGTTCGTCTCCGGCGACAATCTGCGGAAGGGTGCCGCGCTCAACACCATTCAGATCGCCGAGTTACTCGCCGCCCAGTTGTGATTCGGGCGGCGTTGGGCATTGCGGTCGTCGCGTGCCTCATGCTGCCCGCATCGCCGGAGGCGCACGCCGACCCGCCCGCTCCGGTGCCTGCCCCCGTGCTAGCGCCGCTGGCGCCCGGCCAGGTCATGCGCATCGGACCGACCGCTGGAACCGGAACGCCGACAAGGGATTACGGCATCGGTGCGACGGACCTGTGTGAGTTCGTGGAGTTCCCCAGCGGCATCCTGCAGGTGTGCGGGGACAGCTTCGCCGGCCAGGGCGTCGGGTTCGGCGGCTGGTATTCACCCATCGCGCTGCGCGTCGAGACCGACTCGGTCGACGAACCAACCGGGGTGCGCTACGACGGCGTCATGGGTACCGACAAGCCACTGCTGGCCGACCCGACGCCGCAGGGGATGTCGCAGCTGCCCGCGGGCGTCATCTCGATCAACCGCGAGAACTACGTGATGGTCACGACCGTGCGGGACCTGGTGCCCGCGACGTCGCGCTTGGTGAAGGCCGACCCGGCGCGGGGGAGTTGGCCGACGGTGCCCACGTCCGAACGGCCCGGCGACTACGCCGGGGGACGACAGTCCCAGATCAGCGGGTACTACGACCCGATTCCCACGCCCGACTCGCCAAGCGGATGGGTGTACATCGTGGCCAACGACTTCGACCGCAGCGGACCGGTGGAGCTGTACCGGGTCACGCCGCAGAAGCTCACCGACCGTTCGAAGTGGCAGAGCTGGTCGGCCTCTGCCGGCTGGAACAAGCCGCCGACGCCGTTGTGGAACGACCGGGTCGGCGAGATGAGCATCCGTCAGGTCGACGGCAAGACGGTGCTGAGCTACTTCAACGCCAGCACCGGCAACATGGAGGTCCGCGTCGCCGACGACCCGACCCGGCTGGGCTCGGCGCCCGTCACGACGGTGGTGGTCGCCGCTCCGTGGCCCGACGTCGCCGACGACCTGCCGCCGCCGGAGGACAACCGGCTCGCGCAGCCGTACGGCGGCTATGTCTCGCCTGGATCGACACTGGACGAGCTGCGGGTGTTCGTCAGTCAGTGGAACACGGCGCCACAGGCCGACAACGCGCCATATCGCGTGATCCAGTACGCGGTGAACCCCTTCAAGCCCTAGTGGCGCGGCTCCCAAGAATCTGCCAAGAAGTCCGAAGCAACCTTTCAGGAACCTCACTGAAAGGAACGCACCATGAAGCGAGTCAAGCGTTTGGCAACGACAGCGCTGGTGGCCGGTGGTTTGGGCCTTGCCAGCATGGGACTGGGCGCCGGTATCGCCAACGCCGGCGGGCCCTACTCCTGGTGCCCCGGCGATGACATGGGCGGCTACGGCGGCGGATTCAATACCCCCTCCGACGCGCGTCCGAACTGGGACTGGAACGTCTGCCACTCCTTCCACTACGTCAACCGTGGGCAGGGCAACGTCTCCTCCACCGTCTGGGAGGGTGACAACCCGCCTGGCCCGTACCCGTGGCAGCCGCCCAACGTGTGCTGGGCGCTGTTCATCCCGCATCCCTGCCCGTGACGGTTGCGTCGATTGGGTTCTGATGAGACTTCCCTGCGGTTGCTCTGGCATCGCTTGCTCAGCGGTCCCGCGGTGTCCATGGTGGTAGGTGAACCGGGGGCCCCCGCCTCTCAACCGGGATCGGGATCTGTCAGCCCCCGGTTCAACAAACGTCTCGATCGAGTTCGCCCCGCCACCTCTCCAGGTGGCGGGGCGAGCGCTTTCTAGCTAAGCGCGACGCTGAATCCGCCCGTCCCGAAACGTCGCTCAGATTTTTCTTGACTCATTCCAGAAAAGGGCTAGGGTTCAGGACGTGGGGCAGACGACAGACTTCCGGCAGATGCTGGCCGAGTCTGCACTCCGAGTCACCCGTCCTCGGGTGGCGGTGCTGAGCGCGGTCTACGCGCATCCGCACGCCGACACGGATTCGATCATCCGTGCCGTGCGGGAGGGCCTCCCCGATGTGTCACACCAGACCGTCTACGACTCGCTCAATGCGTTGACGGCGTCGGGACTGGTGCGACGAATCCAGCCATCTGGCTCCGTGGCTCGCTATGAGTCGCGGGTCGCAGACAACCACCACCACGTCGTGTGCCGGGCGTGTGGTGTCATCGCCGACGTCGACTGCGCCGTCGGCGACGCGCCATGCCTCGTCGCGTCGGATGACAACGGTTTCACGATCGACGAAGCCGAGGTCATCTACTGGGGCATGTGCCCCGACTGCTCCACCGCGCCAACTGATTGATCGCAATACCCCTTAACCCGCCAGCCCCGGAAAGGATTTCTCATGGCCGAAGGTCAGCATCCGAACGCAGAAGTCGGAGAAATGAATGAGTCGAGCATCGATAGCTGCCCGGCCTTTCGCGCTCCGTACCCAACGGAGAGCGCACGGACCAACGAGAGTTGGTGGCCCAAGAAGCTCAACCTGAAGATCCTTGCCAAGAACCCCGTCGAGACCGACCCCTTCGGTGGCGAGTTCGACTACGCGGCGGCGTTCAGTGGCCTGGACCTGCCCGCGGTGAAGCGCGACATCGAAGCGGTGCTCACCACGTCGCAGGACTGGTGGCCCGCCGACTTCGGCCACTACGGACCGTTGATGATCCGCATGGCCTGGCACAGTGCCGGCACCTACCGCGTCAGCGACGGCCGCGGCGGCGCGGGCGCCGGTCAGCAGCGTTTCGCCCCACTGAACAGCTGGCCCGACAACGGCAACCTCGACAAGGCCCGTCGCCTGTTGTGGCCCGTCAAGAAGAAGTACGGCAAGGCGCTGTCCTGGGCTGACCTGATGGTGCTCACGGGCAACGTCGCGCTGGAGTCCATGGGCTTCAAGACCTTCGGCTTCGCGGGTGGTCGTGTTGACGTGTGGGAGCCGGAGGACGACGTCTACTGGGGCCCCGAGACCGAGTGGCTTGGCGACGCGCGCTACACCGGCAAGCGTGATTTGGAAGACCCGCTTGGTGCGGTGCAAATGGGTCTCATCTACGTCAATCCCGAAGGGCCCAACGGCGTTCCGGATCCGCTGGCTGCGGCTGTCGACATCCGCGAGACGTTCGGCCGGATGGCCATGAACGACGAGGAGACCGTCGCGCTGATCGCCGGTGGCCACACGTTCGGCAAGACGCACGGCGCGGGGGATCCCGATGCCAACGTGGGCCCGGAACCCGAGGCTGCCCCGCTCGAACTGCAGGGTCTTGGCTGGGCCAACGCCTACGGCAGCGGTAAGGGCCGCGACGCCATCACCTCAGGGCTCGAGGTCGTCTGGACCCAGAAGCCGACCGAGTGGACGAACCTGTTCTTCGACAACCTGTTCGGCTTCGAATGGGAACTGACGAAGAGCCCCGCGGGCGCCAACCAGTGGGTCGCCAAGGACGCCCCCGAGTCGGCCTTCGTACCCGACCCCGAGGACGCATCGCAGAAGCGCAAGCCGATGATGCTGACGACGGACCTCGCGCTGCGGCTCGACCCGATCTACGGGCCGATCTCGAAGCGGTTCCACGAGAACCCGGATCAGTTCGCCGACGCGTTCGCCCGCGCCTGGTACAAGCTGACCCACCGCGACATGGGGCCCATCCAGCGCTACGTCGGGCCCGAGGTGCCTGCGGAGAAACTGGATTGGCAGGATCCGATTCCGACCGGCCAGAGCCAGCTGTCCGACGCCGATGTCGCCAAGCTCAAGGCCGACATCCTCGCGTCGGGTCTGACTGTCCCGCAACTGGTTTCGACCGCATGGGCATCGGCGTCGACGTTCCGCGGCAGTGACAAGCGCGGCGGTGCCAACGGCGGGCGCATCCGGCTGCAACCGCAGGCGGCGTGGGAGGTCAACAACCCCGACGAGCTCGCCCAGGTCATTCGCACGCTGGAGGGCGTCCAGGAGTCGTTCGGCGCAGACAAGGTGTCGTTCGCCGACCTGGTCGTGCTCGGCGGCGTGGCCGCGGTCGAGAAGGCTGCCAAGGACGGCGGCGTCACCGTCACGGTGCCGTTCACGCCGGGTCGCGGTGACGCCACTCAGGAGTGGACCGACGAGGAGTCGTTCGCTTACCTCGAGCCGAAGTCCGACGGGTTCCGCAATTACATCGGCAAGGGCAACCGGCTGCAGGCCGAGTACCTGCTGGTCGACAGGGCGAACCTGCTCACCCTGACGGCGCCGGAGCTGACGGTTCTCGTCGGCGGCCTGCGCGTGCTCGGCGCCAACTGGGACAAGTCGTCAAACGGCGTGTTCACCGACAAGGTGGGGACGTTGACCAACGACTTCTTCACCAACCTGCTCGACCTCGGCGTCACCTGGAAGGCGACCGACGATTCGTCGGACACCTTCGAGGGCCGCGACGCCTCGGGTGCGGTGAAGTACACGGGCACCCGGGCCGACCTGGTGTTCGGGTCGAACTCCGAGTTGCGGGCCCTGGCCGAGGTCTACGCCAGCGACGACGCGAAGGAGAAGTTCGTCAACGACTTCGTCGCCGCGTGGGCCAAGGTGATGGATCTCGACCGGTACGACCTGGGCTAACAAGCCTGATCGCAGCCCCAACGCGACGTCCCGCGAGCTCCGGCTCGCGGGGCGTCGTGCGTTTGGAAGAACGTCGGGAAAAAAAGTGAGGGAATCCGGGTGGCCCGTCGCTCCTAGCTGATGAACGCGGCAGAGCGCCGCGACCCAACCCAAGGAGCACACCATGAGCACCACCACCCGCCGCATCACCGCCGCCACCCTCGCACTCGGCGCCGGCGCCGCCGCACTCGGCATCCTCGCCGCCCCCGCAGCACAAGCCGCCCCAATGACATTCGCCCAGGCGTGCACCACCACGCACGGCTGGGTCGCGACCGTCATCGCCGCGGGCATCGAGGAATGCCACTGGCAGGACCCGAACACCGGCAACGAGTGGATCAGGAAGAGCCCGATTGGCGCCCCCGCCCAGTCCGTCTCCGGCACCACGTTCGGCCAGGGCTGCGTCATCACGCAGGGTTGGGTCGCGACCGTCGTGACCGCGGGCATCGAGGAATGCCACTGGCAGGACCCGGACGGCAACGAGCACGTCATCTCGAGCCCGCTGCCCGTGAAGAAGGTGCCCGTCACCAAGGTGCCCACGGCGCCGATCTCCGCGCGCTAGGCCCGACCACCCCGCCGACACTGCGGGGAGATCGCGATTCCGTCCAGATTCGCGATCTCCCTGCAGTTTCGGCGTCGGGGCTCTTCACAGCTGATTCATAGCCGATTCATCACTGGCACTTCGGCGGACCGACCACTATCGACGTCATGAGTGAAACAACGTCGTCTTCCGAACCCGCGACCGGGCCCATCGAGCCCGTCGCCACCCCGCCGGCACCCCAGCCGGTCGTCGTCCGCCAGTCCAGCAGGGTCACCCAGGTCGCCGCGTGGGTCGGCATCGTCGCCGGCGTCGTGTTCATCGTCGGCGCGATCTTCTTCAGCGGCTTCGTCCTTGGCGCACACTCCGGCCATGGTGGTCGGCACCACGGCGGCGGCGGCCCCGAGATCTCGATGCACCGCCAGGGCCCGCCCCCGATGTTTCCCGGCCCGATGATGCGCCCCGGCCCGGGCTTCGTCTTCCCGGGTGGACCGGGCGGCTTCCCCGGTGATCACGGCTTTGAGGGACGTCAATCTCCTGAGTCACCGACGCCGTCGACTCCGAACGCGCCTCGCTGACCCCTTCCAGACCCGCACCCCTCGGCCTCCCCCCGGCCGAGGGGTGCGCTGTTTGTCGGCTGTCGCGCGGGCGTCGAGTTCTGCGTCAGGGTCGTGACTCGTCACTCGGCACGACCGTCGTGCAGAACTCGTGGCGAACGTCATCGAGTTCTGCACCAGGGCCGTCGTCGTGATCGCGACCGGCGCGACACGCCGCAACGAATCACAATCGCGTGATTCGCGTGGGGTCTGTGGGACTATTGAGAATTTTGGGGAATGTGTGGCGATGACCCCTGACTCGTGAGAGTGTCGCTAACCATGATGGGTCGGGCATCGCTGTGGTGGGCGCTCGTCGCTGCGGTGGCGATCCTGCTGGCGGTCAGCGGCTGCGGGTCACGCGTCGAAGCGCCGCAACGCGCCGGGGCCAACCTCTTCGCGGTCGGGGAGTGCGTCGAGATCCCGTCGACCGCGCCCGAACCCCTGCGGGCGAGCCGAGTCGCATGTACGGCTGACCCGAGCTACACCGTCGGCGCCCTCGCCGATGAGTCCGGAGCCTGCCCGAGCATCGAATACCAGCATCTGCCAACACAATTCGCTGATCCGTCGACCTCACGCCTGTGCCTGGTACCCAACCTCGTAGCCGACCACTGCTACGTGCTCGACGTGCCGATCGGCGTGGTGCAGCGGGCCGACTGTGCCGAACGCGGGCAACAGGGCCTGCTCGTCCAGGTCGTCCAACGGCTCGACGTACGCGACCAGCAGGCATGCCCGTCGGCGGCAGGCCAGTACGCGTGGCCGTACCCGTCGCCCCCGCGGACGTACTGCACGCTGACGATCATCTGACCGCACGCGTGGGCGCGGCTGGCATGATCGAGCCCATGAGCATCGAAGTCGTTTACACCGCTGAGTCCACCGCCACCGGAGGCGGCCGCGACGGCCATGTGAAGTCCGCCGACGGCAAGCTCGATCTCGAGAACCGACCGCCAAAGGAGATGGGTGGCAGCGGCGAGGGCGTCAACCCCGAATTGCTGTTCTCCGCCGGCTACGCGACGTGTTTCCTTGGGGCACTGAACCTCGTCGCGCGCACCGAGAAGATCGCCCTCGACGGCGCCACCGGCATCACCGCGCAGATCGGGTTCGGCAAGGACTCCGAGGGCGGGTTCGGCATCAACGCTCACCTGATCGGCTACCTGCCCGGCCTCGAGCAGAGCGCTGCCGACGAGCTGATGGAAAAGGCCCACGGTGTATGCCCGTACTCCAAGGCCACCCGCGGCAACATCGACGTCACGCTGTCGGCCGAGGTCTGAGCATGCGCAGTGTCGCCGCCGCCGCGACGGGCCTGAGCCTCGCACTCGCGGTGTCGGCTCCGGCGGCCGCCCGGCCATCCGACCCAGGCGTGGTGTCCTATGCCGTGCTCGGCAAGGGTTCGGTGGGCAACATCGTGGGCGCTCCGATGGCGTCGGAGTCGACGTTCACCGCGCCGTTCCAGGGGTTCTGGGTCGACGCCCCGGAGTGCAACAACTGGGCCGACATCGGGCTGCCCGACGTGTACGCGGATCCCGACCTCGCCTCCTTCAACGGCGCCACCGCGCAACGCGCCGCCAACGACGACACCAACCTGGTCAAGCAGGCCGTCGGCGTCTTCGCCACCAACGACGCCGCCACCAGGGCGTTCCACCGCGTCGTCGACCGCACGACGGGCTGCGCCGGACAGACCACGACCATGCACCTCGACGACTTCGTCACCGAGGTCTGGTCCTTCACGGGTGCGTCCCCGACGCCGACCGACGCGGTGTGGGTCAAGCAGGAAGCGGGTACAGATCGCCGGTGCTTCATTCAGACCCGCTTGCGCGAGAACGTTCTGCTACAAGCGAAAGTCTGTCAGCCTGGCAACGGCGGACCTGCGGTGAACGTGCTGGCCGGGGCGATGCAGAACACCCTCGGGCAGTAACGCCCGGGGGATCACGACGCACACAGGAAGGCGGCAGGGGAAATTCGCGCGACTTTGTCGGTGCGCTCTGGAAGATAGAAGGAATGCCGGCGACGCGTACGAGGCCACGTCCAAGCCCGGGAGGGGATGGTTGAAATGACCACCACTTCGGAGGTGCGCGGCGCGCACCGTGACACCACGGAACTCTCGAGCGCGTATAGCGCAGCCCTGCACGTCGGCGGCGACTGTCTGGTCGACGGCCCGGTCGGCAAGGTCGGATTGGAGATCGAAGCGCACTGCTTCGACCTGGCCGACCCCGTGGCCCGGCCCACCTGGGACCGGCTCACCGACGTGATCGCCACCGTGCCGTCGTTGCCCGGCGGAAGCGCGATCACGGTCGAACCAGGTGGCGCCGTCGAACTCTCGGGACCACCGGGTGACGGGCCCGGCGCCGCCATCGCCGCGATGTCCGCGGACCGCCGGGTCCTGCGCGACGCGTTCGCCCAGCAGGGGTTGGGGCTGGTCCTGCTCGGCGCCGACCCGCTTCGGCCCGCCAAGCGGATCAACCCCGGCGCACGCTACCGCGCGATGGAGCGGTTCTTCGCCGCCAGCGGCACCGCGGCCGCAGGCGCCGCCATGATGACGTCGACGGCGTCGGTTCAGGTCAACGTCGACGCGGGTCCGCGCGACGGGTGGGCGGCGCGGGTGCGGCTCGCTCACGCGCTCGGGCCGACGATGATCGCCATCTCCGCCAACTCGCCCCTGCTCGGTGCCCGGTTCTCCGGCTGGCGCAGCACACGTCAGCGGGTATGGGGTCAACTCGACTCGGCGCGGTGTGGCCCCATTCTCGGCGCCAGCGGGGACGATCCAGCCAACGACTGGGCGCGCTACGCGCTGCGCGCACCCGTCATGCTCGTTCACGAGTCGGCCCCCGATACCGCCGCGGTGCCCATGACGGAGTGGGTGCCGTTCGTCGACTGGGCCGACGGTCGGACGCTCCTCGACGGGCGTCGCCCCACCGAAGCGGACCTCGACTACCACCTCACGACGTTGTTTCCCCCGGTGCGACCGCGCGGATTTCTCGAGATCAGATATCTGGACAGCGTGCCCGATTCAGTGTGGCCTGCAGTGGTGTTCACCCTCGTCACGCTGCTCGACGATCCGGCCGCGGCGGACATCGCCGCGGAGGCCACCGAGTCGGTCGCGACGGAGTGGGATCGCGCCGCGCGGAGTGGCCTCGGCGATCGTCGGCTCCACGCCGCGGCCGTCGCGTGCGTGCAGGCCGCCGCCGACCGGGCGCCCACGGAACTGCGTGACGCCATGGCGCGGCTACTCGACCAGGTAGAGCAGGGCCGCAGCCCGGCCGATGACTTCTCCGACCTGGTCGTCGAACACGGAATCGCCCGGGCGGTCGTCGAATCCGCGGAGGACCGCTCTTGAGCACTCGCGAGATGCTCGCGCGGGAACTCACCCGCGCCCGTGAGCGCACGCTGCGGCTCGTCGACTTCGACGACGCCGAATTGTTCCGGCAGTACGACCCCTTGATGAGCCCACTCGTCTGGGACCTCGCCCACATCGGCCAGCAAGAGGAACTGTGGCTGCTGCGTGGCGGCAACCCCGACCGGCCGGGGATGCTGTCGCCCGCCGTCGAGGGGCTGTACGACGCGTTCGAACACACGCGCGCCAGCCGGGTCGCCCTGCCATTGCTGCCGCCCGCCGATGCGCACGCCTACTGTCGGACAGTGAGGGCGAAAGCGCTTGACGCACTTGAGATTCTGCCCGAAGCGGACGGCACGGGCGTCGACCCGTCCTTCGTGTACGGGTTGGTGATCAGCCACGAGAACCAGCACGACGAAACGATGCTGCAGGCGCTCGGTATGCGGTCGGGCCCGGCCATCCTCGGCGCCGGCGCACGGTTGCCTGCGGGCAGACCGGGCGTCACGGGTACTTCGGTACTCGTACCGGGTGGACCGTTCGTGCTCGGCGTCGACGCCGTCGACGAACCGCACTCGCTCGACAACGAGCGGCCCTCGCACACCGTCGACGTGCCTACCTTCCGCATCGGCCGGGTCCCCGTCACCAACGGGGAGTGGCGTGCGTTCATCGACGATGGCGGCTACCGCGAGCAGCGGTGGTGGTCCGAGCGCGGGTGGGCTCATCTGCGCGACGCCAATCTCGTTGCACCGCAGTACTGGAACCCCGATGGCACCCGCACGCGGTTCGGGCACGTCGAGGCGATTCCCGCCGACGAACCAGTCCAGCACGTGACGTACTTCGAGGCCGAGGCCTATGCGGCATGGGCCGGCGCGCGGCTGCCCACCGAGGCAGAGTGGGAGAAGGCCTGCGCCTGGGACCCCGCGGTCGGTCGTCGTCGCCGGTTCCCTTGGGGCGCTTCGGAGCCCACCGATCGGATCGCCAACCTCGGTGGCGACGCACTGCGGCCGGCTCCGGTCGGCGCCTACCCGGCGGGCGCGTCCGCGTACGGGGTCGAGCAGATGCTGGGCGACGTGTGGGAGTGGACCAGCTCGCCGCTGCGGCCGTGGCCGGGCTTCACGCCGATGATCTACGACCGCTACACGCAGCCGTTCTTCGATGGTGACTACAAGATTCTGCGCGGCGGTTCGTGGGCCGTCGCCGCCGGAATCCTGCGGCCCAGCTTCCGCAACTGGGACCACCCGATCCGCCGCCAGATCTTCTCTGGCGTGAGGTTGGCCTGGGATGTGTAGACACCTCGGCTGGCTCGGCGCCCCGGTGTCGGTGGCGTCGCTGGTGCTCGACCCGCCGCATGGCCTTCTGGTGCAGTCCTATTCGCCGCGCAGGCAGAAGCACGGCCTGATGAACGCCGACGGTTGGGGAGTGGGCTTCTTCGACCGGGAGGTCGCCCGGCGGTGGCGTAGCGCGGCACCGCTGTGGGGCGACACCTCATTCGCGTCGGTGGCGCCCGCCCTCATGAGCGGCTGCGTGGTGGCCGCGGTGCGTTCCGCCAGCGTCGGCATGCCCATCGAGCCGTCGGCGTCGGCTCCGTTCACCGACGGTCAGTGGCTGCTGTCGCACAACGGCGTCGTCGACCGGGCGGTGCTGCCGACGTCACCCGCAGCGGAGTCCACCGTGGACAGTGCCATGCTGGCCGCGCTGATCTTCGAACGCGGACTGGACCAGCTGGGCGACATCATCGTCGAGGTGGGCACAGCCGACCCGAATGCCCGGCTGAACATCCTGGCCGCCAACGGTTCCCGGCTGCTCGCCACCACGTGGGGCGACACGCTGTCGGTGCTAACGGTTCCCGACGGCGTGGTGCTGGCCAGCGAACCCTACGACGACGACCCGGACTGGCAGGAGCTTCCCGATCGCCACCTCGTTGAGGTCACCGGCACGCGTGTCGAGCTGACCCCGCTGAAAGGAACGTCATGACGTCCACCCTGTCCAACTACCTCGCCGCAGACTCCGCCGCCACGGCGCTGCGTCGCGACGTGCGCGACGGGCTCACCCAAACACCGAAGTCGTTGCCGCCCAAGTGGTTCTACGACTCCGTCGGTAGCGACCTCTTCGACCAGATCACGCGGCTGCCCGAGTACTACCCGACCCGCGCCGAAGCCGAGATCCTGCGGGCCAGGGCGGCCGAGATCGCCAGGATGTCAGGGGCGGACACCCTGGTCGAGCTCGGCAGCGGAACGTCGGAGAAGACGAGGATCCTGCTGGACGCGCTGCGTGACGGGGGAGCGCTGCAACGGTTCATCCCGTTCGACGTCGACTCCTCGGTGCTGGTCGCGGCGTCCGCGGCTATCGGGAACGAGTACCCGGGCATCGAGATCGACGCGGTCTGCGGGGACTTCGAGGAGCACCTCGGCAAGATCCCACAGGTTGGGCGGCGGCTGGTGATCTTCCTCGGGTCGACCATCGGCAACCTCACCACCGAACCGCGCGCTGAATTCTTGGCCGCACTGTCGGACACCCTGCAGCCCGGCGACACCCTGCTGCTCGGCACCGATCTGGTCAAGGACACCGCCCGGCTGGTGGCGGCCTACGACGACGCGGATGAGGTGACGGCTCGGTTCAACAAGAACGTGCTCGCGGTGGTCAACCGCGAGCTCGACGCGGACTTCGACCTTTCCGCGTTCGAACACGTGGCCCGGTGGAACGCCGACGAGGAGCGCATCGAAATGTGGCTGCGGGCAAGCACTCCGCAACGGGTCCACGTCGGCGCGCTCGAGCTGACCGTCGACTTCACTGCGGGCGAGGAGATGCTGACGGAGGTGTCCTGCAAGTTCCGACCCGAGCGGGTCGGCGCCGAGTTGGAGGTCGCCGGACTACGCCGCACCCAGTGGTGGACGGATGCCGCAGGCGACTTCGGGCTGTCCCTGTCCACGCGGTGATGTCGACCGAGGGGACGCTTGCGGATACCTGGCGGTCGGCGCGTCCGGCCGTGGCAGGAATCCACGTCGACAGCGCCGCGTGCTCGCGACAGAGCGGCGCGGTGATCGACGCGACGGCACAGCACGCGCGCCACGAGGCGGAGGTCGGCGGGTACGTGGCCGCGGAGGCGGCGGCGCCTGTGCTCGACGCGGGCCGGGCGGCCGTCGCGGCGCTCACCGGATTCGTCGCCACCGACGTCGTCTTCACTACCGGCTCCAACCACGCACTCGACATCCTGCTCGGCGACTGGCACGGTGACCGCACCGTCGCGTGCCTGCCCGGAGAGTACGGACCGAACCTCCTGATCCTGACCCGACACGGATTCGATGTTCGGTTGCTTCCGGTCGACGGACTCGGCCGGCTGGACGTAGCCGCGGCGGCCGCGGCGTTGGCGGCCAATCCGCCTGCGCTCGTTCACGTCACGCCGCTGGGCAGTCACCGCGGCACCGTCCAACCCGCCGCGGCGCTCGCCGCCGTGTGCCGGGCCGCAGGCATTCCATTGATCGTCGACGCGGCGCAAGCCTTCGCCCACCTCGACTGCGCGGACGTCGGCGCCGATGCCATCTACTCGTCGTCGCGGAAGTGGACCGCAGGTCCTCGCGGTGTCGGCATGCTGGCGGCACGCAGTGGACTGCTCAGCGAGCAGACGCTGGCCCGGTTGGCGCACGCTGAATCGAACGTGGCGATCCAGGTCGGGCTTTCCGTTGCGCTCGGCGAGCACGTCGCCGCGGGACCGGAACGCATCCGGGCGCGGCTCGCCGAGGTCGGCGCGCAAACGCGCACGGCGCTGGCCGACGTGGCCGGGTGGCAGGTGGTCGAGCCCGTCGACGAGCCCAGTGCCATCACCACGCTGACGTCGCCGGACGGGGTGGACCCTCGAGCGGTGCGGGCCTGGCTGATCGCCGAGCGCGGCATCGTCACTACGTATGCGGGTCTCGAGCGCGCGCCCCATGAGATGAGCCGCCCGGCGCTGCGGATCTCACCGCACGTCGACGTCACCGCCTACGAGCTCGAGGCGTTGGCCGCCGCGTTGGTCGAGGCTTCGAGGACGCGGTCATGACGAGACGACGCGGTAGCGCACGTGCACGACGCCCGGGGCTTGGAGCACGCGGGCTAACTCAAGCGTCGGTTTACCCGCGTCGAAGCCGTCGAATAGTCGCTCTCCCGCGCCGAGGATGACCGGGCTGATTTGGAGGTCGATCTCATCGACGATCCCGGCGCGGATCGCTTGACGAGCACACGAGGCGCCGCCGGCGATCGAAATATCCCGATCGCGCGCCAGTGCGCTGGCCTGTTCGTACGCGGACTCGATTCCATCGGTGACGAAGTGAAAGGTGGTTCCCCCCTCCATCTCGATCGGCTCGTGTGGGTAGTGAGTTAGGACGAAAACTGGACAGTGGTAGGGCGGCTCCTCACCCCACCATCCCCTCCAGTTCGAGTCACCCCAGGTGCCACGGATCGGGCCAAACATGTTGCGTCCCATGATCGTCGCCCCCATACCGTCCATCATGTCCGCCACGACCTGACGGTTGACTGGATGGTCGAGGGCACTTCCAAGGTGCCAATCGTGAAGCGCTAGCCCTCCGACACCGAGCGGATCGTCGACGCTTTGATCCGGTCCTGCGACAAATCCGTCTGCCGACATCGACATGGAGAGATTCGTTCTCGTCACCACGCGCTCCTTCGAAACTGAGAGATCGTATTGCCCACACAAGGGCTGACCTCCGTCCTACGCGATTCTCATCGTTAGCTCGGATCGGGCTTGAGGATGGTGAGGCAGAACGGGTGGCCTACTGGATCGATCAGCACCCGCCACCTATCCGGATTGGGCTGGACTTCGGCCTTCGTAGCTCCCAGTGCCAAGATCCGGGTTTCTTCCGCGTCGAGGTCGATGACCGCTAGATCCAGATGAAGCTGCTTTGGCACTGGGCCCACTGGCCAGGTTGGGCGCTGATGATCATCGACGCGTTCGAATGTCAGCAGCACGCCGGCACCTTTCAGAGCGACGAAGTCCTCGGAGGAGAACAGCACCTCCAAGTCCAAAACGGCCTTGTAGAACGCACTCAGTTGTTCGGGGTCTGGACAATCGACTGCGACCGCGCCCAATCGGACATCTCCCACGAGACCCTCCTGGATGAGTTCGTTGAGTCTGTTGACGACGATCCAAACCTAGGCCAGAGTTGCGGCAGCCATCGGCGAGCTGGGAGACAGGTGATGGGTCGCGAAGCCCTTGTCAACGCGGAAGTGGGCGCAGAAGCCGGCGAGGTCAAAGCCCTGCTCGAAACCCGGGAACTGATATTGCGCGGCGAGGTGCGTCGGCGCTATCCCAAGGACACCCTCGAGGGCGTCCGGGTCGAAGGCGACACGCTCTGCTTCGCCGTTGCGGGCGAAGCGGTCCGCTTGCACCTTGGGCGAAAACTCGCAGAGGCTTGGGCGAAGGCGATCGCCACACCGCCGCCGAGCCTGCGCGCCAAGCTCGGACTCGACAAGGGCGCCAAGGCGCTCCTCATCGGGGGCTTCGACGATGCGGCCCTGACGGAGGCACTCGACGGCGCGTTGGCGCGCGATGCCGCTGAGGCCGCGATGCTCGTCGCGTGCATCGGCGGACCGGCTGAGCTCGATGCTGCTCGAGCGGCGCAGGCCGCGGCGCCCGCGCTTCCGGTCTGGACGATCTATCCCAAGGGGAAGAACGTGACCTTCGGCGACACTGCCATTCGGGCAGCGATGCGAGAGTCAGGGTTCCGCGACACCAAATCCTGCGCCGTCTCCGACCAGCTCACCGCAACGAGGTATCACCCTGCGTGACACCTACGTGCTTCGCACCGACAGCGTCGCCCGGTATTCCGCGAGGTCGATCGACTGCTCTGGCGTCTGCGGGTACGGGTCAAGCGCCGTCAAGGCAATCGTGTACGGGCCCACCTGAGCCGTCTGAGCGTTCTGGCCCGGTGCGGGGTTGGTGTTGAACTCCGCGGTCGTTGGCTCCCGTCCCGCCTGCTCGACGACCACGGCGATGCGCGCTTGGCCGGTCCAGACGCACTCGACCTGGCTGGGACACCGCGAGTCCTCCAGCACGTCGGTGAAGCGCAGCCGGAGGTGCTCGCCGCGGATCATTGCCTCTTGCCCTCCGCTCAGAGAGAACGTTTGGCCGAGGTCGTACTCGACGGGATCGGCCGCCGCCGTCCGACTGACCTGACACCCGGTCAACGCCAGCGCCGACACCAGCAGCAGGAGCCGCAACGCGTTCACGGTCGTTCCGCTCAGCCGGGCTTGTGCGCCGTCAACAGAAACGCGGGAAACTTGACCCGGCCCTTCTCGTCGAGCGGGTGCACCGACTCGAACGGGGCGTCGGCCATCTTGATGGGGTTGGCGCTTATGAACGCTGGGCGGACCTCGTCGATCTCCCAGTACGTACCGACCGCCGCGCGCAATTCGGCTTCGTCGACTTCGTTGGGCTTCCGGTCCAGTTCGGCGGGGAACGCGCCCTTGGCGAACACTAGGACGTGGTAGACCGCTCCGGGTGCAGCGGCGTGGTAGATCGACTTCAGGTAGCCGTCGCGGCCCTCGATCGGAAGTGCGTGGAACAGCGCCGAATCCATGACGGTGTTGAACCGTCCGTCGAAGCCGGAGAACGTGGTGATGTCGCCCTGCACGAAGGTCGCGTTGGGCAGGTTCCGTTCCGCTGCGGCGTTCTTCGCCGCGGCGACGGCCGTCGGCGTGAGCTCGACGCCCACCACGGTGTAGCCGTCGGCGGCCAGCGCAAGCGACAACTCGGCATGGCCACAGCCCGCGTCCAGAACGTCGCTGCGCACCTTGCCGCCACGGATCAGAGCCGCCAGTTCGGGCTGGGGTTCACCGATGTTCCACGGCGGCGGGCCCTCGAAGCCCCCCTCCTCGCGGTACACGTCGTCCCAATCCATCACCTCGGAATTCATCGAATCGGTCATGAACTCCAACGTACGCGCGCCGGCGGAGTCGCCTGCCGCCCTAGACCGGAGCGTCCCACGTGTGTACGGGTTGGTTGCTGTGCATGCGTTCGCAATACAGCTTGAGCATCTCGGCCAGGGCCCGCGGTCGGGTGAGGCTGCGCTCCTGCAGCGCGTGCACGGTCGCCACCTGCCACGCCGAACCGTTGCGGCCCGTCTTCGCGCGGCCCTCGATGGTTCCGAGGAACCGGTCGCGGACCTCGCTCGCGACGCCCCAGCGGCGCAACCCTTCGTGCGCCATCGGCAACAGGTGCCGCAGCACCAACTCGTCGGGCGTCACCTCGCCCAAGCCGGGCCAGTACAGCCGCGCGTCCATTCCGTGTCGGGCGGCCGCGGTGAAGTTGTGTTGGGCCGCAGCGAAACTCAGCTTGGTCCAGACGGGCCGCTCCTCGTCCGACAGCGCGCGCAGTAGCCCGTAGTAGAACGCCGAGTTCGCGAGCATGTCCACCACCGTGGGACCCGCCGGCAGCACTCGGTTCTCGACGCGCAGATGCGGCCGGTCGCCGACAACGTCGTACACCGGCCGGTTCCAGCGGTAGATGGTGCCGTTGTGCAGACGCAGTTCGGGCAGGGTCGGGGTGCGTCCGGCCGCCAATTCGGCCACCGGATCCTCGTCGGACAGTTCGGGCAGCAGGGACGGGAAGTAGCGGACGTTCTCCTCGAACAGATCGAAGATCGACGTTATCCACCGCTCCCCGAACCAGACTCGCGGTCGTACGCCTTGCGTCTTGAGCTCGTCTGGCCGGGTGTCGGTGGCTTGGGCGAACAGTTCGATGCGCGTCTCGGCCCAGAGCTCGTGGCCGAAGAAGTACGGCGAGTTCGCGCCCAACGCCAGCTGCGGGCCGGCCAGCACCTGCGCTGCGTTCCAATACTGCGCGAACTCGGCTGGCGAGACCTGAAGGTGCAATTGCATACTGGTGCAAGCGGATTCGGGGGCGATCGATGCGGTCTGAAGGCACAGCCGCTCGGGCCCGTCGATGTCGATGACGATGTCCTCGCCGCGCGCCGTGAAGATCGAATCGTTGAGCGCCTGGTACCGCGTCGAGGCGCTCATCCACTCACCCGACAGGTGCTCCGGCATCAGCGTCGGCAGGATCCCGACCATGACGATGTGGGCGCCATCCTCGTTGGCCTTGGACTCGGCCGCGTTGAGGCTAGCCCGCACCTCGGTTTCGAGCTCGAACCCCGCTCGGCCCGGCAGTGGGCGCGGTGGCACGTTGAATTCGATGTTGTACGCGCCCAATTCGGTCTGATAGGCCGGATCGGCGATCGACGCCAGCACGTCGGCGTTGCTCATCGCCGGCTGGTAGTCACCGTCGACCAGGTTGCACTCGATCTCCATGCCTGTCATCGGCCGGTCGAATTCGAAGCTCGACCGCTGCAGCATCGTCTCGAAGACGTCGAGACACAGTTGGACCTTCCGCCGGTACTCCTGGCGGTGCGCCCGGCTGAAGTCGGTCTGCGTGACGTCGTCACCCACCAGCCGAGCCTATCGGCGAGAAGCCAGCACCACTTGCGGACTGATCAACCCGCCGCGCAACTCGACGTCGATGGACGGGTCGGCGTGTGCCGCCAGCGCCCGCAGCGCCGACGGACTGTAGGTGCGCAACGAGCTGATCACGCCGTCGTGGATGAACGGCACGAACGGGGCGAGCGGCAGCATCGCCGCCAGGCGCAACAGGTGCAGCGGCGACGGCGGCCGGGGCAGGTCGATGATCAGCAGCTTGGCCGCGACGCGGGTGCCCTCGGAGATCGCGCGGGATGCGGCCAGCGGAGGCAAGTGGTGAAACGACAAGGCGAACACGGCCAGGTCGAATTCGCCGTCCGCCGCGTCGATCGCGGTGGCATCCACTTCGCGGACCGCCGCCCGCGGGTGGGCGCCGAGTTGGCCCGCCGCGATCGCCGCCACGGAGTCGGGCTCGACGTCGGACACCGTCAGCCGTGCGGTGGGGTGCATCTCGAGCAGCTTGGCCGACAGTCCGCCGTGCCCAGCGCCCAGTTCGAGGATCCGCGGGTCGGGGACGTCGGCCACTTCCTCGAGGGCGAGGTGGGCGAACTTCTCGTGGTTGCCGAACCACTCGCCGGTCCGCTCCAGCGCCCGCACGACGCTGCGCTTGATGTCGGGGTCGATGTCGTCGCGGTCCAGGTACTCGAGCCGATCGGTCCACAGTGCCCGGTCCAGGCACGACGCGTTCGGCCCGCCGCGGGGCATGCTGGCGATGTCGGTTTGGGGCTGGGCCATGTAGTCCATGATGGACTTCGCGGACGCGTTGTCAGAACTGCCCGGGGAACGGTACGAGGGGCAGTCCACGGGGGCTGTTGAGCAGCTCGGGCATCACCGGCCGTTCCGTCGGCACCTTCGCCCCGTCCCGGTAGACGAGCGTGCCGGTGTACGCGCCGTTGTCGTAGTTGTCGTAGTAGAAGTAACCCTCGACGATGTACTGACATTCGGAGTGCGCTGCGCTGGCGGTTACGAAGACGCCCCCGAATTCGGGGGCCTCGCACTCCGCTCTCGGATCTGCGGCGGGCGCAATCGGCTCGGGTTCGGCGTGGGCGACAGCGCCCACGAACAGAGGAGCAGCAGCGAATGCCGCGACGAGGGCTGCGACCTTGCGGCCGCGTCTGATCGCACTGGCGTTGATGAACGGCACCTTTCAGTCCACGTGGATGCCCGACCATGCGCACTGTAGCGGCGACTCGCCACCACGCGGTGGCGTTCGGCCGATCGGCTGCCTGGTCGCGATGTCGGTTTCGGGCTGGGCCAGGTAGTCCATGATGTATGGATGCCGGCCGATTTCGTCGCAGCCATCGACCAGGGCACCACCAGCACGCGGTGCATGATCTTCGACCACGCCGGCGCTGAAGTCGGCCGCCACCAACTCGAACACGAGCAACTGCTGCCGAAGGCCGGCTGGGTCGAGCACAACCCGGTGGAGATCTGGGAACGCACTGCGTCGGTGATCATGTCGGCGCTGAATTCGACGAATCTCACGTCGTCCGACTTGGCGGCGCTTGGCATCACCAACCAGCGTGAGACGGCACTGGTGTGGAACAAGCGCACCGGCAGGCCGTACTACAACGCGATCGTGTGGCAGGACACCCGCACCGACCGCATCGCCTCGGCCCTGGACCGCGACGGCCGCGGGGACGTCATCCGGCAGAAGGCGGGGCTGCCGCCCGCGACGTACTTCTCCGGCGGCAAGGTGCAGTGGATCCTGGAGAACGTCGACGGGGTGCGCGCGGACGCCGAGAATGGCGACGCGCTCTTCGGCACCGCGGACGCCTGGGTGCTGTGGAATCTGACCGGAGGGCCGCGCGGCGGCGTGCACGTCACCGACGTCACCAACGCCAGCCGGACCATGCTGATGAACCTCGAGACGCTCGACTGGGACGACGAGTTGTTGTCGTTCTTCGGGATTCCTCGTGCGATGCTGCCGCGCATCGCGCCGTCGTCGTTCCCCGAGGCGTATGGCACGACGCTGGCGGACGGCCCGCTGGGCGGCGAGGTCGCGATCACCGGCATCGTCGGGGACCAGCAGGCCGCCATGGTCGGCCAGGTGTGCCTGCGGGCAGGCGAGGCCAAGAACACCTATGGCACAGGCAATTTCCTGCTGCTCAACACCGGCGAGAAGATCGTGCGGTCCTCCAACGGGCTGCTGACGACGGTGTGCTACCAGTTCGGTGACGCGAAACCCGTTTACGCGCTTGAGGGTTCGATCGCCGTGACCGGCTCGGCGGTGCAGTGGCTGCGCGATCAGCTGGGCATCATCAGCGGTGCGGCACAGAGCGAGTCGCTGGCCCGGCAGGTCGACGACAACGGCGGCGTCTACTTCGTGCCGGCGTTCTCCGGCCTGTTCGCGCCGTACTGGCGCTCCGATGCGCGCGGCGCGATCGTCGGCCTGTCGCGGTTCAACACCAATGCCCACGTGGCCCGCGCGACGCTGGAGGCGATCTGCTACCAGAGCCGCGACGTCGTCGACGCGATGGAGGCCGACTCCGGAGTGCACCTCGAGGTGCTCAAGGTCGACGGCGGCATCACCGCCAACGACCTGTGCATGCAGATCCAGTCCGACGTGTTGGGCGTCGACGTGGTCAAGCCCGTCGTCGCGGAGACCACCGCGTTGGGCGCGGCGTACGCGGCGGGGCTGGCCGTCGGGTTCTGGGCAGGACCCGACGACCTGCGGGCCAACTGGCAGGAGGGCAAGCGGTGGACGCCGTCGTGGACCGACGACGAGCGGGCCTCCGGCTATGCGGGTTGGCAGAAGGCCGTTCAGCGCACCCTGGACTGGGTCGACGTCGAGTGATTTCGGCGCGCTTTTGGACGCTAAACCGGGCAAAAGCGCGCCGAAATCGCAATTAGGCGGGGGCGAGGTCGTCGAGTTGGGTTCTGACGTCGTTGGGCAGTTCGATGTCGGCGACGGCCATGTTCTCTTCCAGGTGCGCCACCGACGACGTGCCAGGGATCAGCAGCACGTTGGGAGCCACCGACAGCGTCCACGCGAGCACGATCTGCGCAGGCGTGCGGCCGAGGTCGGCTGCGGCCTGCTGCACGACCGCGTTGCCGAGCACCGGATTGTCGGGGGTGAAGCCGGAGCCCAACGGGAAGAACGGCACGAACGAGATCCCGTGCTCGACGCACGCGTCGAGGATGGGTTGCGACGTCCGGTCGAGCAGGTTGTACGCGTTTTGGACCGTGACGATCTCGGTGCGGTCCAACGCGATTCGCAGATGGTCGGGCCCGATGCCGCTCAGCCCGATCCCGGCGATGAGGCCCTCGTCGCGAGCGGTGATCATGGCCGTCAGCTGACGGTCGAACAGCTCATGGTCCACGTCGCCCAGGGCGTTGGGATCTTCGCCGCCGCTGTGAACGCGCAGGTTCACCGCCGCCAACGTGTCGACCTCGAGCGTGCGCAGGTTGTCCTCGATGCCCTTCCGCAGTTCGTCGGGCTCCTGAGCCGGTAGCCACGCAGCCGTGTCGTCGCGGCGTGCACCGACCTTGCTGACCAGCGCGAGGTTGGCCGGGTATGGGTGCAACGCCTCGTGGATCAGCTCGTTGGAGACGTTGGGCCCGTAGAACTGGGACGTGTCGATGTGGTCGACGCCGAGCTCGACGGCCCGCTTCAGCACCGCCAAGGCTTGGTCGTGGTCGCGCGGCGGGCCGAACACGCCGGGGCCCGGCAGCTGCATGGCGCCGAAGCCGACGCGGTGAACGGGATACGAGCCAATGTGGAAAGTCGTCATGCCTTGTATCTACACGGATTCGGCGCGGTTTCATCCGTCGAGGACGAAACCGCGCCGAAATCACGTCGTGCTCGCGGGCGATGCTCAGTAGATGGGGTTGAAGTAGTCAACGCCGCCGACCGGGCATTCGACCTTGGCCTTCCATGTGGTGCCGGTCTGGATGCCCGGAAACCACAGCTTGTTGGTTTGGTTCGCCTGCAGGTAGAACGGAACCTTGTACACCGGAAGAGGCTTCACGGTCGTCCATCCGAACCACGGCTCGGCAGTGTAGAAGCACAGGCCCTGGCTGCCCGTCGAGTGGATCTCGACGGTGACGCCCATCGCGTCGCTGGCCGTACTGAGCGTGGACGCCGCCTGCGCGGTGCCCGCGCCGGCGAACAGAACCGCGGGCACGGCTGCGGCTGCGATCGTCGCGGCGATGACGGACTTCTTGCGATTGTGCTTGGTGTTCATGTGGTGCTCCTGTGTGTGGTCGCCGCCCCCGATGGGCCGCTCTCACAGGTAAGAGCCATCGCGCCTGAGGTGTCTTACAGTTTTCGAGCCCGCGAGCTGCTACTCGGTCTCGCCGAGGATCTGGTAGATCTCCTTGCGGGCGTTGTTGACGATGTCGACGATGCGCTGCTGCTGCTCGGCAGTGCTCGCGAATGCGGACTGCCGGACTGCGCCCATCAGCTGGCCGACGGCGCTGCGCAGGTTGACGGCGCCTGGGTCGGCACCTTCGGTGATCTCGTCCCACGGAGCCGTCTCGATCTTCTCGGCTGCGGCGCGACCGGCATCGGTGAGCTCGAACAGCTTCTTGCTGCCGTCACTCTCGGTGCCCGCGATCAGGTCTTCGTCGACCAGCAGCTGCAGTGTCGGGTACACCGAGCCGGGGCTGGGCTTCCACAGACCCTGGCTGCGCTCGTTGATCTCCTGGATCATTTCGTAGCCGTGCATCGGCCGGTCGACGAGCAGCTTGAGGATCGCGGCACGCACGTCACCGCGCCTGCCACGTCCGCCGCCGCGCGGTCCGCCGCGTCGACCGCCTCGGGGTCCGCCGGGTCCGAAACCGAAACCGGGGTCGAAGCCACCGGGGCCGAAGCCGCCGAACCCACCTGGGCCGAAGCCGGCCTCACCGCGGTGTTCGCGCACGTGGTCGCGGAAATCGCGCCGGGCCTGCCTGCGCTGTTCGTGTAGGGCCCGCCGATCTTCGGGGCTGAATCCGAAGCCGAAACCAAGGCCGGGTCGACCCTCGAAGGGGCCTTCTTGAGGTGTGAATGGGGTGGTCATGTCTGTAGTTCCTTCTTTCGACAGGAAGCACGGTGTGCGCTTCCGATACGTTGACGATATATCGGAAACTATCGCGATGCAATGATTATTTCGAAGTCACCTTCGGGCGCGGTCGTCGATCGCGGTGATCAGCCACTGCGCCCAGCGCACTTCCATCGCGGCGTTCTGGATCCCGTACTCCAAGGCGGCGCGGCCGTAGAAGTCCTCACAGTCGTCGCGCCAGTCGACCGAATCACGAAGGTGCTCATACCTTTTCAGGTCAGAGTCGGCATGCTCGGCGAATGTCGTGACGTACTGGCGGGCCACGTCGGCCGATACCTCGCCGAGCAGGAAGACCCGGAGCAGATCCGGCCGACGCATAGGCGGATCGTCCTGCGAGTCAGTGATCCACCGCACGAGCTCGGCACGGCCCGGATCGGTGACGCGGTACTCCTTGCGGCCGCGTGGGCCGATATCGGAGACCTCGATGAGCCCGGCGTCGGCTAGCTTGTTCAACTCGCCGTAGAGCTGGCTCTGGGTCGCCGGCCAGACGTTGGCCATCGACTGTTCGAACCGTTTAAGCAGGTCGTACCCGCTACCGGGGTGCTGGGCGAGCATGCCCAGCGCGGCGTATCGCAGACTCACCACCAAAGCGTACGGCCCGACATTCCAGTTGTGGAATGTCGGGCCGTAACGGTGTGTCGGATCAGGCGCTGGCGGCCTCGGCTTCGGCGAGGGGGGTGATCTTCCAGGCGCTCTTGGTGGCCAGCAGGTAGTACAGGACGAAGGCCACGCCGCAGCCGATGAACCAGCTGTACTGCGCCGCGCCGGTCATGCCGACGACGATCCCTCCGAGCAGCACTGGGAGCATGGCCAGGATGGCGCCGACGACCGTCGAGACCACGGCGACCGGGTTGTAGCCCTTCTTGAACCAGTAATTCGCTGTCGTGGACATGGTGAACAGGTCGTCGACGACGATCTTCTGCTTGCGGATCAGGTAGAAGTCCGCGATGAGCACGCCGAACAGGGGGCCGATGAACGCGCCAAGGGTCTCCAAGGTGTAGTGGATTACCTCCGGGTTGCCGTACAGGTTCCACGGTGTCAGGAGCACCGAACCGACGGCGGCGATCATGCCGCCCATCCGCCAACTGATGCGCTGCGGGCTGACGTTGGAGAAGTCGAACGCGGGTGAGATGAAGTTGGCCACGATGTTGATGCCGATGGTGGCGATGGAGAACGTCAAGGCGCCCAACACGATCGCGGTGACGCTGTCGATGCGCGCGACGGTCTGCACCGGATCGGTGAGCAGTTCGCCGAACACCGGAACAGTCGCAGCCGCGGTGATGACGACCAGCAGCGAGAACACCAGGAAGTTGACCGGCAGGCCCAGGAAGTTGCCCTTCTTCACCGCGGCGAAGCTCTTGCCGTAGCGGGCGAAGTCGCCGAAGTTCAGCATCGGGCCGGAGAAGTAGGACACCACCAGTGCGATCGCGCCGAGCATGATGACCAGCGTGTTGCCCTGCTTCTCGCCGCCTAGCGACAGGCTGACGTGCCAGCCGGACTTCCACAGCAGGTAGCCGCAGAGGATGAACATGACGACGTAGACGGCGGGTCCGCAGAAGTCGATGAACTTGCGGATCGACTCCATGCCGCGCCAGAACACGGCGGCTTGAAGGATCCACAGCAGCGTGAAGCTGCCCCAGCCGAGCAGAGACAGACCCGTGAAACCGTATTGCTCGACGTCGGCGTAAGGGGCCAACCCGGGGAACAGCTTGAGCAGCACGATGTCCAGCGCGGCCGAGGCGAGGTAGGTCTGGATTCCGTACCACGCCACGGCGATCAGGCCGCGGATGATGGCCGGGATGTTCGCGCCCAGCACGCCGAACGAACTGCGGCACACCACCGGGTACGGGACGCCGGCCTGCTGGCTGGGCTTGGCAACCAGGTTGCACAGGAAGTACACGATCGAGATGCCGACCAGCAGCGCGATGAGTACCTGCCAACTCGCCAGGCCGAGCGCGAAGAGGCTGCCAGCCGTGACGTAGCCGCCGACGCTGTGCACGTCGGACATCCAGAACGCGAAGATGTTGTACGACGTCCAGGACTGCTTGCCCAAGGGGGCGAGGTCCTCGTTGGTCAGCCGCGGGTCGTACTCGGGCCTGATGACGCCACCGCCGACGGGATGCCCCGCGGCTTCGACGATGTCGCCCGCGCCGGTCTCGGCGCCGGGCGGGAGGTCACGGGTATCTGTCATGTTGCTGCTTCCTGTCCATCGGACAACGCGATGGACGAAAAGTAGCGCCGGTGTGTTTCACAGCCGTTGCGTGGGAAATATATTCTGCGGGCTCAAGAAACCCGGCCGACTCATTGACTCGTGAACGGCTGTCAGTCGCGTGTGATCAACCCGCTGTCGGGCGGCAGGGTGGACACGACGGCGTTGAGCCGCCGGTGATGGTCGCCGCTGATGGCGAGCAAGGCGTCGGCGTCGCGATCGAGGAACGCCTCCAACATCTGCCCGTGGTCGGCGTGCAGCGTGGCGCGGTCGGACGCGTCGACGTGCACCATCAACTGCACGGGTTCGGTGATGTTCCATGCCGATTCGAGCATGTGGACGAGCCGATGCATGCCGGACGGTCGCGTCAGCCCCATGTGGAAGTGTCGGCTCTGACGGTGATAGGTCTGCGGATCATCCTCTGCCACTGCTCTTTCCAGCAGCCGATGCGCGGTGGCGACGGCATCGCGGTCGGCATCGGTGGCGTTGGCGACAGCGGCGGACAGTGCGGCGAACTCGAGCGTCTCACGCACGATGTACATCTCGGCGAGCTCGGTGGCGGTGAGGCGCGCGACGGCGTACCCGACGTTGGGCTGATGAGCCACCAGGCCCTCGGCGGTCAACGTCTTGAGGCACTCGCGCACCGGGATGGGGCTGACCCCGAACACCTCGGCGACCTCGTTGACCGGTATCGGCGAGCCGGGTGGGGCACCGCCGTCGAGGATCACCCGGCGCAGTTCGTCGACGATCGCGCGCTGCGAGCTGTCCGACCGGTTGGCGGTGAGCTTGGCGAGCAGCGCTGAGTGTCGACGCCCGGGCACGACTCGATCTTGCTACGTCGCGCGACGTCTCGCCGACTTTATATTCCTCTATTGACATGTCATCAGTGGAGTGTCAGTCTGGTCGTACTCTTTCAACAGCCCGCAAGGAGACTCATCGTGACTGACATCCAGCACCGCTCGACATCTCCGTCCGGCCTCCCGACCACCGATGCCGGCCTGCCGAATGACGGTCAGATCTTCAACGTCGGCAACTATGCGCCCGTCGCTGACGAACTGACCGAATACGACCTAGTCGTCGAGGGCGCGATCCCCGCCGAACTCGACGGTTGGTACCTGCGCAACGGCCCCAATCCTCGCGACGCCAAGGGACATTGGTTCACCGGCGACGGCATGATCCACGGCGTTCGCATCGAAGCCGGACAGGCGAAGTGGTACCGCAATCGCTGGGTCCGCACTGACAGCTTCGTCGAGCCGTTCCCGCTCTACAACGCCGACGGCACGCGCAACCTGAGGGCCGCCGTCGCCAACACGCACGTCGTCAACCACGCGGGTCACACACTGGCCTTGGTCGAGTCGTCGCTTCCCTACGAGATCACCAACGACCTCGAGACCGTGGGCGCCTATGACTTCGGCGGCAAGCTCGTCGACTCGATGACCGCCCACCCGAAGATCTGCCCGACGACGGGCGAACTGCACTTCTTCGGCTACGGCAACATCTTCGAGCCGCACGTCACCTATCACCGCGCCGACGCGAACGGCGAATTGGTGATCAACCGGCCGCTCGACGTCAAGGCGCTGACCATGATGCACGACTTCGCGCTGACCGCGAATCACGTGATCTTCATGGATCTGCCGATCGTGTTCAGCCTGGAGGTCGCCATGAACGGCGAGCGGGACATGCCGTACCGCTGGGACGACGAATACGGCGCACGCCTTGGTGTGCTGCGCCGAGACGACCCGTTCGGTGAGGTGCGCTGGTTCGAGATCGACCCGTGCTACGTCTTTCACGTGGCCAACGCGCACGACTCCGCCGACGGGAAGTCGATTGTGCTGCAAGCGGTTCGCTACCCCGAACTCTGGCGGGACAGCGGCGGGTTCGACGCCGAAGGCCTGCTGTGGACCTGGACCATCGACCTGGAGTCGGGCCGGGTGAGCGAACGTCAACTCGACGACCGTGGCATCGAGTTCCCCCGCATCGATGACCGGCTGGCCGGCCTGCCTGCCCGCTACTCCGTGTCCGTCGGCAAGAACGGCTGGGTGCGCCACGACCTGTCCACCGGGTCGGCGGTGCAGCACGACCTCGGCGACGGTGGGCCGGGTGAGGCGGTGTTCGTACCCGCCGCCGGAGCGCCAGGAGAAAGCAACGGGTACTACCTCGGCTACGTCTACGATCCCGCGCGCAACGGTAGCGACCTGGTCATCCTCGACGCCTCCGACTTCGCAGGCGCCCCGGTCGCCCGGATCAAGCTTCCGACCCGCGTGCCGTATGGATTCCACGGAAACTGGGTCAACGCTTAGCCGAAGCTCGCCACACGCGGCTGGCTGAACAGCTGCTGAAGCGAAACCATGTTCACGTCGGTGCGGTGAAACGGATCCCCGTGCGTCGGTACCGAAACCAGCTCGAGGCCGATCGAGTCGATATCCAGTCGTAGCGGCAACGGGTCGGGTGCCGGCTCCGCCAATGCGGCGCTGGCGCTCAGTCCCATCACCGCCAGGCAAGCGGCGACGAGCAACGACCGCGTGCCAACCTTGTTGAGCGTTCGTCTTTCCATGTGGACAACGGTGACGCGGCCCTGGGCAACCGACGTGAGTAGTGGCCTACTCGAATTCAGCCGTGCGGTTTAAGGTGACCGGATGGCGGTCAAGTGGATAGCCGAGCCCGAGGCACATGACTACGACGCGGCGGCTGATTACCTCAGCCTCATCGCCGAAGCGGTTGCGGTGACGAAGACCGTGGCGGAGTTGAAGTCCGCAGAGCCGATGTTCCGCAAGGCGAAGGACATTCTGCGTGCAGCCCAGTTGGCGTTGCTCACCGATGCGAACCCGCGCGTGAAGACAGACCTCGCCAAGATCGCCGCAGGCAAGAAGCTGTCCCCGATCCTGTTGGTGCGCGGCAACTTCCGGAATGGCACGCCGCTTCAGATCGCCGACGGCTATCACCGCGTATGTGCCAGCTATCTCACCGACGAGAACACCCCGATACCGTGCCGTCTGGCGTCGTGGGCGACGTGACCGGCTGACGTGTCGGGCTTCGGGTTCCACACCCTGGCGCTGCTCGTCGTCGTCGGCATGGCGGGCCCGTTGCTGGTCGCCGTCCCCGGCCTGCGCATCCCGGTGATCATCGGCGAGCTCGTCGCCGGCATCGTGATCGGCCGCACCGGATTCGACATCGTCGACACCACCGATCCGACGTTCACGCTGCTGGCCAACATCGGCTTCGCCCTGGTGATGTTCGTCGTCGGCACCCACGTCCCGGTGCGTGACGCGACGCTGCGCTCGGGCATCCCCAAGGCGGTACTTCGCGCGGTGCTGGTGGGTGCCATCGCCGCGGTGCTCGGGGTGTTGTTGGCGCGGGTGTTCGGCACCGGCCACGCCGCGCTGTACGCCGTGCTGATGGCCTCCTCGTCGGCGGCCGTCGCGCTGCCGGTGATCGACTCCCTGAAGCTCGACGGGCCACAGGTGCTCTCGGTCAAGGCTCAGATCGCCATCGCCGATGCCGCCTCGATCGTGCTGCTGCCGTTGGCGATCGACCCGAGTCGGGCGGCGCGTGCCGCGCTTGGCGCGTTGGCCATCGCGGCGTGCGCGGTGGTGCTGTTCTTCGTGCTCCGGCACTTCGAACGGGGCGGGACGCGCACGCGGTTGCGGGAGTACTCGAAGCGGCACGAGTTGGCGCTCGAACTGCGGATCAGCCTCATCATGTTGTTCTCGCTGTCGGCCCTGGCCACCAGCACACACGTGTCGATCATGTTGGCGGGGTTCGCGCTGGGGCTGGTGGTCAACGGAATCGGTGAACCGAAGCGGCTGGCCCGCCAACTGCTCGGCGTCAGCGAGGGCTTCTTCTCGCCGCTGTTCTTCGTCTGGCTCGGCGCCTCGCTACAGGTGCGCGAGCTGGGCGAGCATCCCGAGTTCATCGGGCTCGGGGTGGGACTCGGCGTCGGCGCGGTGCTCGCGCACTGCGCCGCACGGCTTCTGGGTCAGCCATTACCGCTGGGGGCGCTGGCCGCCGCGCAACTCGGCGTGCCCGTCGCGGCCGCCACGTTGGGTACGGAGCGGAACCTGCTCGGCCCGGGTGAGCCGTCGGCGTTGATCCTCGGCGCCCTGCTGACGATCGCGATCACCTCGGTGGCTGGCGCGTTGTTCAAGCGGCGTCAGCCGGTGGAGGCGTCCGACGACGCAGCGCCCGAGGCGCCCGTGCGGTAGGCATTCGGGCTGACGCCGTAGGCCCGTTTGAATGCGCTGCTCAGTGCGAACGGGGTGGCGTACCCAACCTGGCGCGCGATCGCCGCGATGGTCGACTCGCCGGAACGCAGCATGTCGGCGGCCAAGGCGAGCCGCCAGCTGGTGAGGAAGGCGATCGGCGACTCACCGACCCGATCCGTGAACCGGCGTGCGAAGACTGCGCGCGAATTGCCAACGGCAGCAGCGAGATTCGCCACCGTCCAGGAATGCTCGGGGTTGTTGTAGATGAGCCGCAAGGCCGGTCCGACGACGGTGTCCTGTTCGGCGTGCCACCAGATCGGGGCGCGTTCGTCACGGTCGAACCACGTCCGCAGTACGTCCATCAGCAGCAGGTCGAGCAGTCGGTCCAGGTAGGCCTCTTGGCCGGGCCCGTCGCGACCGGCCTCGGCCGAGAGCAGCTCGACCAACGGTGTACGCCATTCGTCTCCGCGCAGCACCAGCACGGTCGGAAGGGCGTTGAGCAACCGCGCGCTCACCTCGCTGCGGCCTTCGTAGGTGGCGATCACGGAGCCGTCGGCGCCTGCAGCGGTGTTGCCCCACGTCCGGACGCCGACGGACATCTCGAATCGGAGGTCGTCACCGCGCAACGTCGTGCACCGGTTGCCGGGGTGGATCACCACCTGAGGTTCGGTGGCCGCGTCGTCGGCGAACAGATAGTGCTCGACGCCGCGCGCCACGGCGACGTCACCCGGCCGCAGCCGGTGCGTATCCCCGGACTCCGTCACGATGACAGCCCCGCCGTGCGTCACGCAGATCAGCGTCAGCGGCGCGTCGTCCTGAATGCGCATCGACCACGGCGGGTCGAGCGACATCCGGAGCACGAACGCGCCGCGAGCGCGCACACCGTCGAGCAGTCCGCCGAGTGCATCCACGCCGCAAAGTGTAAGACGATTGCGTATGTAGATCGGACTTTCAGCGATGGATCGTCGCGCGCTGAGCCGGTTGACTGAAGCCATGTCAACGAGTCCATACGTCATCGCCGCCGGCGCCGCCACCATCTCCACTGCCGCCGTCGGCGGCATGTTCTACATCTTCTCGACCATGGTCATGAAGGGCCTCGACCGCACCGAGCCCGTCGAGGCCCTCACCGCGATGCGCGGAATCAACGCCCAAGCGAACGCAAGCGCCCCGTTCCTGATCTTCTTCATGGGGTCGACCGTGCTCGCCGCCGTGGTGGGAGTGATTGCCGCGCTGCGATGGTCGACACCCGGAAGCGGCTACCTGCTGGCCGGTGCGGTGCTCAGCGTGCTGGCCTTCGTCGTCACGATGGCATTCAACGTGCCGCTCAACAATCACCTCGACGGGCTCGACCCGTCCGCATTGTCGGCCGCCGACGCACTGAGCGAGTGGAAGGCCTACTTGGTGCCGTGGACCAACTGGAACCACGTCCGCACGGTCACGCCCTTGGTCGGATCGGCGCTGATGCTGATCGGGCTGCGGAGCCTGGGCTGACGCTGCCGTCGCGGAAGACGTACGCCACCACGGCGGCAGCGATCAGCGTGAGCGTCCCAGCGATGATCGCCGTCGGTGCGATGCCGGAGTCGAATGCGGTGTGCGCCGAGTCGAGCAAGCGCTCGGCGACGTTGGCGGGTGCCGTCTGCGCGACCGCCACCGCACCACCGATGCTCTCACCTGCGTCGGCCGCCTGGGTCGGTGACAGTCCCCGTGGCACTTCGACGTTCGCGCGATAGAACGCGGTGAAGATCGTGCCGAGCACGGCAGTGCCGACGACGGCGCCCAACTCGTATGCCGTCTCCGACACCGCCGCTGCGGCGCCGGCCTTGGCGGGCGGCACCGACGCGACGATGGCGTCGTTGGTGATGGTTTGCGAGATCCCGACACCGAGTTCGAGTACGACGAGCGACGCGATCACCGCAGCCACCGTGAGGTCGTGCCGGAACAACAGCATCATCCCGAAGCCAGCAGAGATCAGCAGCAGCCCAGCGATGATCAGAACGTGCGGAGCGAACCATCTCACCGCGCGCACCACGGCGATGCCCGCGACCATCGACAGCACCGCCCCCGGCAACGTCACCAGGCCCGCGGCCAACGGGCTCAGTCCGAGCACCAGTTGCAGATGCTGCGACACGAAGAAGATGAACCCGATGAGCCCGACGATCGACATGAAGTTCGCAAGGAGCGACGACGAGAACGGCGCGTAGCCGAACAGCTGCATGTCGAGCATCGGTGCGGCGCTGCGGTTCTGGCGACGCACGAAGAGCACGCCTGAGCCGACGCTGACGACCAGGGCGGCGGCGACGAGCCACGACAACCCGTCGTGCGCAACCGTCTTGATGGCCCAGACGAGCGGGGCCATCGTCGTCAACGACAGCACGACGCTGACCGGGTCGACTGGACCTGGGTGAGGGTCGCACGATTCGGGCACTAGGCGTGGGGCCAGCACCAGTAGCGGGAGCAGGATCGGCACGGCGACGAGAAACACCGCGCCCCAGTGGAAGTGCTCAAGCAGCACGCCACCGACGATCGGGCCCAGCGCCGAGCCCGCGGTGAAGAAGGAGGCCCAGATGGCTATCGCGAGTCGACGCGCGGAGGCGTCGGCGAAGATGTTGCGAAGCAGCGACAGCGTCGAAGGCATCAACATGGCGCCGAACACGCCGAGCAGCGCACGGGCCGCGACGAGATACTCGGCGCTGGGGGCGAACGCCGCGACGGCCGACACCACCATGAAGCCGCTCGCCCCGATGAGCAGCAGCCTGCGGCGGCCGAACCGGTCGCCGAGGCTGCCCATCATCACCAGCAGCGCGGCGAGCACCAGCGAGTAGACGTCGATGATCCACAACTGGGTCGACGCCGACGGGGTGAATTCTTGGGCGATGCTGGGCAGTGCGAACGCCAGGATCGTGTTGTCGACGGCGATCAGCAGCACCGGCAGCAGCAGCACGGCGAGCGCGAACCACGCCCGACGCGGGGTGCGTACGGTCGGCTCGACGTCGAACCGGGCGATCATGACTACTCCTGAAAGGCTTTGACTTACTGTTGATTTGGGTTGATGGTGCCCTCGACGAGGCTGTCCATGATGGCGTCGACGATCTGGACCCGTGGCGCGCTGCCCTGTTTCACGGCCTCGTAGCCGGCGTGCAGCAGCGCCCAGAAGACCAGCCTTGGCCAGCCGGGCGGTCCCGCCGAACCCTGACACGCAGCGCGGTTGAGCACCTCGACGATCAGTTCGTCGCCCGTGTCGAGTTCGGCGGCGAGTTCCGGGTCGGACGTGATCGTGGGCTCGTTGTAGATGAACGGAACGATCGGCCCGAGGTCGAGCTGGCATTCGACGACGCGGCGCAACGCCTCCACGGGTGGTCCGCAGTCCGGCTCGGCGTGCTCGATGGCGGCGTTGCTGAGCTCGTGGACGTGGCGCGCGAGGGCCCGCAGCAGGTCGGTGCGTTCGGCGAAGTACCGGTGCAGCGTGCTGCGCCCCACCTCGGCCGCGGTGGCGATGTCACCGAGCGACGCCGTCGGGTGCTCGGCGAGCACCGTCATCGCGGCGTCGAGAATGGCCCGGCGGGTACGAGACCGCGGACCACCATCGTTCGATTGCGGGACCGTCATTGGTACTAATGTAGCACAGCATGTCCATAATAGGACAACTGTGTCCCACTAGTCTGGGGCGGCGAACCCGCCCGGTGAAGGCCCGGTGGGCGGCCCGGGTGCGGTGGGAGCCGGGGCCCACTGCGGCGCCGGATAGCCAGCCGGATAGCCAGGTGGCGGGTAAGGGGGCGGCGCCGGCCGCAACCGGTCGAGCTCGCGGCGGTGGCGCTCGGCGAGCACCGCGGCGAGGACGAGTGGAGGCGGTGCGCCGGGCGGCGGGGGCGGAGCGAGTTGCGCCGCCACCTCGGCGCAGATCTGGTAGGCCATCTGGTCACGGAGCCGTGGGTCCAATTGCGGTGCTCGCGAAAGAAACTGGCGAGCCCGGTCGGCCGTCTCGGGGCGCAGCCCGGACAACTGAAGCGAGGCGGCCCACCAGGCCAGCGTCGGCGGCATGGGGGGCGGTGGGCTCAGTCGCGGCGCCCGCTCGCTAATCACCATGGTGCCCGCGAACACGTCGCCGAGCCGCTTGCCCTTGGCCGACACCAGACTGCAGATCACGGCTGGCCCGCCCCCGAGGGTCCAAATCTCGATCACGGACGCCAACGCACGAAACAGGGCCTGGCGGAAGCGTTCCGGGCCGCCGTCGTCGGACACGACCCGAAGCCCCATCGCCATCTTGCCCAACGACCGGCCCCTGGTCGCGACTTCGAGCACCACTGGATAGCCCACGAACGCCAGCACGGTGAAGATGACCAGCGTCGCGGCCGAGAGCGCGTCGTCGAACTCCGAGACCGTTATTGCCCACAGCACTAACCCGATTAGGTAGCCGATGAAGATGACCGACATGTCGATGAGCGCGGACACGGCCCGCACCGGCAACTGAGCGATCTGAACGTCCAGCACCACGGCGTCGCCGGTCACCATCGGTTCCGGTTGGGCCGTCATGTGAATCAACGCTACTAGGATTCGGGAGGTGGATGTCGACGCGTTCGTCCTGGCCCACCGCGGGACGTGGGATCGGCTCGAGGCGCTGGTCAAGCGGCGTCGCTCGCTCACGGGGGAGGAGATCGACGAGCTCGTCGACCTGTACCAGCGGGTGTCGACGCACCTGTCGATGGTCCGTTCGGCATCGACGGATGGCGTGCTGGTGGGCCGACTCTCGGGGCTGGTCGCCCAGGCGCGCGCGGCGGTCACCGGCGCCCACGCACCGCTGTGGAGCGAGTTCGCCCGGTTCTGGACCGTGTCGTTCCCCCTTGGTGCCTACCGGACGTGGCGATGGTGGGCCGGTGCTGCGACGGCGTTCTTCGTCGTCGCCATGATCATCGGGGCGTGGGTCGCACACACCCCGGAGGTGCAGGCGACCCTCGGCACGCCCAGCGACATCGAACGGATGGTCAATCACGAGTTCGCCGACTACTACAGCGAGAATCCCTCCGGGTCGTTCGCCTTGCGCGTGTTCACGAACAATTGGTGGGTAGCCGCCCAGTGCATCGTCTACGCGATCGTGCTCGGTATCCCCATTCCGTACGTGCTGTTCGAGAACGCCGCGAACGTCGGTGTGGCAGGCGGGCTGATGTTCGGTGCGGGCAAGGGCGACGTGTTCCTCGGCCTGCTGACTCCGCACGGACTTCTCGAGCTCACCGCGGTGCTACTGGCAGGCGCGGTCGGAATGCGACTGGGCTGGTCGGTGGTGTCACCGGGGGACCGTCCGCGCGGACAGGTGCTGGCCGAACGGGGGCGGGCCGTCGTCGCCGTGGCCGTCGGACTCATCCCCGTGCTGTTCGTCTCGGGCCTCATCGAGGCGTTCGTCACGCCGTCCCCGTTGCCTACGTTCGTGCGCATCGCCATCGGAGTCGCGGCCGAGGCCGCCTTCCTCGCGTACGTCATTCACTTCGGGCGCAAGGCCGTATCCGCGGGCGAGACCGGGGACGTCGACGACGCGCCGGACGTCGTCCCGACGGGCTGACCTACAGCTTGCCGCTGGCCTTCATCGCGAGGTAGTGGTCGGCCAGGGCGGGCGCCAGCTGCTCGGGCTCGGCATCTACGACGTCGATTCCCATGCGGCGCAACCGCGTTGCCATCAGGCCGCGGTCGTTGCGCGCCCGTTCCGCGGACGCGGCGTCGTACACCTGGGCGGCATCGGCGCGGCCTGCGGCCAGCCGGTCGACGCGCGGGTCGGCGACCGAAGCGATCAGCAGCTGGTGCTTGGCCGTCAGCTGCGGTAGCACGCCCATCAGGCCCTCGTCCAACGCCGAGGAGTTGAGGTCGGTCATGAGCACCACCAGTGCGCGTTGCCGGACGCGACGCCGGACCGTCGCCACCATTGCGCGTGCGTCGGACTCCACCAGCGCCGGTTGCAGCGGGGCCATCGCCTCGACGAGCTGGGCGAGCAGTTCCTTGCGCGACGCGTTGTACACCCCTGCCCTCGACACCCTGTCGTGGGCTATGAAGTCGATGTGATCGCCAGCGCGAGAGGCCAAGGCGGCCAACAGCAACGCGGCGTCCAAGGACCAGTCCAGGCGTGGCCAGCCGCTTGGGTCGCTCGCCGTTGGGTCGACACCGACCCGGCCGGCCGACGTTCGGCCGGTGTCCACCACGATCACGACGCGGCGGTCGCGTTCGGGCCGCCACGTGCGTACGACGACGTCGGCCCGCCGAGCGGTGGCGCGCCAGTCGATGGAGCGGACGTCGTCGCCGACGACGTACTCCCGCAGCGAGTCGAACTCGGTACCTTGCCCGCGGATGAGCACCGGGATGGTGCCGTCCAACTCGCGCAACCTCGCCAGGCGCGAGGGAAGGTGTTGGCGCGACAGGAAGGGGGGCAGGATCCGCACCTGCCACGGCACGCGATGCGAGTTCTGCCGACCCGCCAGTCCGAGCGGTCCGACCGATCGTGCTGTCACCAGGGCGGATTGGTGATCACCCCGACGCACGGGACGCAGCAGTGTGCTGACCTGCACGCGTTGTCCCGCAGCGACATTCACTGCGTGACTGCGCGGCTCCGCGCGCGTGGAGGGAGCCCAGGCGTCGCGCACCTGCCCGCGGAACGTGCGCTTGCCGCGGTGCTCGATCACCAGCCGGGCGTCGACCGGCTCGCCGAGCCGCGCCGAGCCGTCACCGAGTCGCGTGAACCGCAGTCCGCGGGTGTTGGCGGCCAGCGCCGCGTCCACGCAGATCGCCAACAGCAAGGCCAAGGCCAGGGCCGTGAATGCCGTTGCGGGCCAGGGTGAGAAGGCGATGGGCAGGACGCAAAGCAGTGCCACCAGCCCAGCGCGGCCGGTGAGTACCATTAGCGCGGTACCGGCACGGCCGCCAGGATGCCGTTCAGTACGCCGTCGGGGTTGGCGCCCTCGAGTTCGGCCTCGGGCCGCAGCGCCACCCGGTGCCGCAAGGTGGGGCGTGCCATCGCCTTGACGTCGTCGGGGGTGACGTAGTTGCGCCCCGACAGCCACGCCCACGTGCGTGAGGTGGCGAGCAGTGCGGTGGCACCGCGAGGCGACACCCCGAGCTGCAGCGACGGAGACCGCCGGGTGGCCCCGACGACGTCGACGATGTAGCCGAGCACCTCGTCGGCGACGAGCACCTGCTGCACGGCAGCACGGCCTGCGGCCAGTTCGGCGGGGCCCGCGACCGGTTGGATCGCCGACAGGTCGCGCGGGTCGAAGCCGTGCGCGTGCCTCGTCAAGATCGCGATCTCCTGGTCGCGCGGTGGGATCGGCACGTTGAGCTTGAGCAGGAACCGATCGAGCTGAGCTTCCGGAAGTTGGTACGTGCCTTCGTATTCGATCGGGTTCTGCGTCGCGGCGACGATGAACGGATCGGGCAGTGGGCGAGGTTCACCGTCCACGCTGACCTGCCGCTCCTCCATGGCCTCCAGGAGCGCCGCCTGCGTCTTGGGCGGGGTCCGGTTGATCTCGTCGGCCAGCAGCAGGTTGGTGAACACCGGGCCCGAGCGGAACTCGAACTCCGCGGTGCGGGCGTCGTAGACCAACGACCCCGTGACGTCACCGGGCATCAGGTCCGGAGTGAACTGCACCCGCTTGAACTCCAGTTGCAGGGCAGCGGCGAGCGCTCGGATCAGCAGCGTTTTGGCCACGCCTGGTACGCCTTCCAGGAGCACGTGGCCGCGGCACAGCAGCGCAATCACCAGCCCGCTGACGACGGCGTCCTGCCCGACCACGGCCTTGGCGAGCTCGGTGCGCAAGTCCAGCAACGCCTTCCGTGCCTGATCCGCTGGCTCGTTCATGAGAGTGCGACCTGCCTTTCGAGGTGATCCAGTTGGCGGGAGAGTTCGGTGAGTTCGTCGTCGGTCTCCGGCGCGGGTCCGTACAGCCAGTGCGCGATCATCGCCGGATCACCGCCAACGCGGTGTGCGACGGACTGCACGACCGCAGCGGGATCCGACTGCACGCCAAGGCCGAGGCGCGGCACCGTGCGCTGCAGTGCCGCCGTCCGCAGTGCGTCGGCGGCACGGTCGCGTGCCCGCCGGGACCGGTACAAGCGACCCCGCCCCTCGATCGTCTCCGACGCGCGCACCACCACCGGCAGGTCTTCGGCGGCGAGGGGTCCGATCCGGCGGCCCTTCCACAGTGCGACGAGCAGCACCACCAGGACCAGCTGAAGCACGATCCACGTCACCCGTGCCGGGATGAGGTCGAGAAGTGAAGCGCTGGAGTCGGACTCGCCTTCGACGTGCTGCGGCGCATACCAGACGACGCGCGGGCGCGCCCCGGCGAGATTCATCGCAAGGGCGGCGTTGCCGCGCGCCAGCAGTCCGCCGTTGGTCATGAAGTCGGAACTACCGACGACCGTGACGGTCCGGCCGTCGTCGGAGTAGCGCACCAGCGCGCCGTCATAACACCGGGTCAGCGTGGCGTCGCCCGTCGCCTCATAAGTGGCGCTGATGCCCAACTCGACGTCGCCGGCGCGGTCGGCTTCGCGCATGTCGCATCCTGGGTCGCCCCCGAAGCTGCTCTCGTCGCCGGCGCGAACCTCCGCCGCCAACGCCTCCCGGGTGCGCGACACCGGTTCCACCAGCAGCCGGTCGCCCGGCAGGTCGGCCAATCGCCGCAGTGCGTCCTCGTTGACCAGGTAGTGCGTCTGGGCGACGAGCAGTAGGGCGTCGGGTCGCATCGCCTTGGCCACGTCGTCGATGCTGTCGGCCTCGACCACCTCGACGCCGTGATCACGCAGCAGGGCCACTAGGGCGTGTGCGCCGTCCGTCGAGGTGGCCGTGGGATCCATGCGGCCGCCGGGGCGCGGCGCCGTCAGATAGATGCCGACCACCGAGATGGCGGTCAGCACGACCAGGGTCAGTAGCACCCAGCGGATGGTGCGCCAGCGTTGCCCGAGCGTGGGACCGACGGCCGTGGTTGTCATCTGACCTCCACCCAGTCGTTCGGGTCCGCCGCCGCGGCGCCGTCGACGCTGGTCGACTGGCGTGAGCGCAGGTGCTCGTCGAGGGCCACGATCAACCGGTAGCCAGCCTCGGTGCCCGGCCGCTCCCCGTAGGTCACGTCGTTGAATGCCTCCGCAGCGCTGCGTAATTCACCGGACAGCCCCGGAATGGCGGCACCCGCGTCGCGGGCAAGCTCGGTGGCGGTGCGCCCTGGCACCGGGTTGAGCACGGCCGTCTCCTCCAGCTGACGCGCGACGGCGCGCAATCGATGCCGAATGGCTGCGGCCCAATCACCCGCAGCGGCGCACAGTTCCGCGGTGGCACGGTGTTGAGCGGCGCTCAGTTCTTGGCTGCCGAACAGTGCGCCGCCGCCACCGCGGTTGGTACGCATGGTGCGCATCGCGACGCGGATCGCCACGACGACCGCCACGACGAGCAACAGGATCAGCACCGTCACGGTGAACCAGCCGCCGGGTACCGACGAGCCCTCCACCATGATCTTGTACAGCAGCTCGTCGATCCAGTCGAAGAGGCGTTCGGTCAGGGATGCCTTGGGGTAGATGGGCTTTCCGAGTTCCTGCTGCGCGGCGTCGTGTGCGGCGTCGCGGCCGATGTCTATCGCCGACACGTCACGAGCGCGCGGTCAGCCAGAGGTGGTCGGTGGAGTCGGCAGGCGCGTCGGCCGGAGCCGTCGCACCCGTCTGCAGTACCAGGTCGAACGCCTCGGCACGGATCCGGCGATCGGTGTACAGCAGCACCACCACCCCGGCGCTGAACGGAGCGGTGATGATCTGGCCGATGGCCCCACCGACGCCGATGAGCACCATTGCGATCACCAGTCTGTTCGTGGATTCGCTCGTCATCATCAGCACCTCCCCGACGATGGTGAAGGGCGCCGACACGGCCATGGTGATGAGGTACGCGACGATCATCGCGAGCACCCAGATGCCGAACACCCGCCAGAAGTCCTTGCGCACCAAGGCGAACGACCGCGCGATGGCGGGTACGATGCCGAGCCGCTCCAGCACGACGAGGGCGGGCGCGAAGACCAGGATGGTGCTCACGTAGATCATCAGTACGACGACCACCACGAACATGAGGATGCCGACGATCACCGCCGCCGCCACGCCACCGACGTACTCGGCTAAGACGGTCAACACGACGGCAACGACGATGACGAGCGTGAGACCGACCGCCTGCAGCACCGTCAGCCCGAACAAGGGGAGCAGGCGTCCGCGGGCACGCTGCCACGCCTCCCCGGCGGTGATCTTGGAACCGAACACCGCCCGTCCCACGATCACCGTGAGCAGCCCGCTCAGCACGATGGACGCCAAGCCGGTGGCGGCCAGCCCGGCGAAGCTGGACAGCATCGACCCGATCAACGCCTCGTCGGAGGGCTCACTGCCGCTCAAGGGGTCGAACGTCGACGGGTTCAGCGCGCCCAGGGCGGCCAACGGCCAGATCTGGAGCACCAGCCCGATGACCTGCGAGACGACCACCACGATGGCGGTCATGCCCAACGTTGCCTTTGGATTCATGCGGACGTAGGCGATCGCGCCGTTGTAGATCTCGGACAGGGTGAGTGGACGCAACGGGATGATGCCCGGCTTGAGGGCCGCAGCTACGGCGCCCGGGTAACTCGGTGGTGGATAGCCGTAGCCCGGCGGCGGGTATTGAGCCTGAGGGTACGGGTACGGGTACGGGGCCTGAGGGTAACCGTGGGCGTAGCCCCGCGGCGGATAGCCGGGGTAGCCGGGCTGCGGGTAACTGGGTGGGTAGTAGCTCGGCGGCGGATAGCCGGGGGCCGGATTCGGATGCGCGGGCGGCATACTCGGCGCAACTGGCGGCTGAGCGTATGCGGGCGGCGATCCACCCTGCGGTGACGGGAGGCCGACCGGATCGAACCCGCCGACCTCGTTGCTCATCACACCATCCTGTCGATCGTCGCCGGTCTTGACAACGTGCACCGTCGTACCACCGATAATGGCCGCGTGACCCACACCGTGGACCCCGACCTGGCCGGCGTCGCCCGCCGTGCTCGCGATCGCGACGTCGCCCGCGCCGACGCGGTGTTGACCCGATGGCCGGGGCCCGATCCCGCGCAGCGCACCGCCATCGCGGACCACATGGCGTGGATGGCGAGAAGCGTTGTGTCGCAGGGTCAGGACGAATTCGTCGTTGAACCATCGTCCAGCGCGCACCGGGCTGCGCTCGCGTGTTGGCTCGCGGACGACGCGGACGACGAGGCGAGGGCGCTGATCCGCACGCGCTTCCACTCGCCCGCGTCCCGATTGGCGGCGTTCGGCGCGCGACGTCGGTACCGGCGCGAGGCGTACCGGCGCTGGTATCTGCCCGAGCACTCGGGGCTGAAGCGGCACCTGAGCTGCACCGTCGGCGTCGACGTCGCCGCCCCCGTCGATGCGGTGTGGCGGATCGTCGCCGATCCCACGCGCACACCGGAGTGGAGCCACGAATGCTGCGGAGTCGAGTTCCTTGACGGCGCAACCGAATCCGGACTGGGCGTGAAGTTCGCCGGGGCCAATCGCACCGGCCGCACCACCTGGTCGCGGACGTGCACGATCTTCCGCTTCGAAGCGCCCCTCGACTTCGGGTACGTCACGTCAGGCGGACAGGGGGACGCCACCGCGTGGCACTTCCGCCTGGAGCCGACCCCCACGGGGACGAGACTCACGCAGGCCTATCAGATCGTCGCGATGCCCGCATGGGTGTCCGCCATGGTCGGCGTGCTGATGCCGTCCCACGATGACCGGACCGACGCGCTGCGCGCCGACCTGTCGCGCATCGGCGCGTTGGCCGAGCAGCACCAAGGCGACGAGTCCCCGGCGTAGCGTCTAGCCCATGGCGGAACTCAAGGATCGGCTGCGCGCGGACCTGACGACGGCGATGAAGGCACAGGACAAGTTGCGCACCGCGACGCTGCGCATGGCCATCGCCGCGATCCAGGCGGAGGAGGTGTCCGGCAAGCAGTCCCGCGAGCTCTCGGACGACGAGGTGCTCACGGTGCTCGCCCGGGAGGCCCGCAAGCGTGGTGAGGCCGCCGAGATCTACGTGACCAACGGCCGCGGCGAGCTCGCCGCCACCGAAAGGGCCGAGGCCTCCGTCATCGACGAGTACCTGCCGACCCAGCTGAACGACGACGAGGTGGCCAACGTGGTCAACACGGCCATCGCTCAGGTCGCCGAAGAGCTCGGGGCGCGTCCGCACCAGAAGAACATGGGCCTGGTGATGAAGGCGGCGCAGGCCATCGCCGAGGGCAAGGTGGACCGCCCACGGCTTGCGGCCGCCATCAAGGACCGGCTGTAGCGGTTCGCGCGTTTAGCTCGGCTACTTGGTGGGCACTCGCAGTCACGACCGAATAGCCAATGGGGGTAGTCGTGCTCTGGACCTGCGTTCTCGTCTACGTGGCCTCGGCGATCGTCACCGCCGTCGTCGTGTTCATCGCAAGCAAGTGGGTGGGCGACGAGCTGCGCCCGGCAACGCATCGGGTGAGCCTCAGCGTCGCCGCCGGAGTGGTCTGGCCGTTGCTGCTGCTCGGCGTGTTCGAGTTGAGCTCGTACGTGCTGTACGCCAAGGTGGCGCAACGCGTCGAGCGTGGGCTCGCGATCGTCGCGTAGCCGCACTCGTTTCAGCAGCGTGAAGCCTGGCGCTGTTTTGCCAAGCCAAACGTTGCGATCGTGGCGACGAATCGGCTGAGCTCCTGGCCTTGGTTGACGTGCTCCGTTTCGGCGGGGAACCAAAGGCTCGGACCGTTCTCGCTGACTCGTTGTTCGAGCCTGAGGCAATCCACCGGTGTGCGGAAGACGTTCGTCCGGACCGTCGGTCCGGCGTAACCCTGATGTTCGTGAAGTATCTGGGCTTGCATTGGTGCGCCGTCAGTTCGCCGGACCGTGACCGTGGTGGGGGTCTTGGACACCTGGATCGTGGCCGTGGCGACGTCCCCGCCGATGCCTACCTGGATGACGCCGTCGAGTAGCGGGACGCTGAGCTGGATTGTTCCGCTAGCTATTCCGTCGAGATCAGGCGATACGACGGCCAACGAAGCTGGTGCGCAACGTACTTCCAAATCAGTCTTCCTTCCCGCCTTAATGACAATGATTTTCGACAAGGGTCGATCCGGACTGTACCGTACTAATGGAAACCATTGCCAATAAGGGGTATCCGCCCTCAGTGGGACGGCGTTTGGCTGAGGTAGTTGGCGATGCCTTGCGCGACCGCGGCCGCATACCCGACGCGGCGCTCGGGGCTTTTCAACTGCGCGGCCTCTACAGCGTTCTTCATGTTGCCGAGTTCGATGAGGATCGACGGATACTGCGCCAAGTTCAGCCCGGCCAGGTCGGAGCGCCCGTACAGCCCCCCGGACCCGCGGTACGTCGAGGTCTGCAGTCCCGAGGCGACGAGCTGGTCTCGCATCACCTTGGCGAACTGCACGGCAGGCCCTGCCTGCGCCTCTGTGACGGGCGGATCCGAGAAGTTCACGTGAAAGCCGGAACCCGACGGCGGCCCGCCATCGGCATGAATGCTCACGACGGCGTCGGGTGTCAGGGCATTGGCCATCGCGGCACGCGTGTCGACGCAGGGGCCCAGCGCGTCGTCGTTGCCCCGCGACAATGCGGTTCGCACACCCGCCCGGGTAAGTGCTTCGCGGATGAGAAGGACCACCTCCCAGTTGAAGGTGTGCTCGGGATATCCGTCGTCAGTGGCGGTTCCGGTGGTCTGACACTCCTTGGTGCCGCCGCGTCCGTCGGGAACCTGACGGTTGATCGACGCGTCGTTGGCACCGTTGTGTCCCGGATCGAGAAACACGATCTTGCCGGCGATGCCGTTGGCCGCCAGGACCTTTGGCGCCGCCATCGTCGCCGCCGCTGAGCCCAGCGCGAGGATCGCCGGCGCCGCGGCGGCGTACTTGAGCGCCTCCCGCCGCGACACCGACCTGGGCCCGCACGAACAGCGATCCTGCATCGGCAGACGCTAACCCGCGAGTGTCCCCGAACCTCAAGGGCTCGCCGCCCATCACCGTGCGCGCAGCCGATTCACAGCGTCGTCATGCCACGAAAAAAGCCCTGAACCCACAAACGTGGGGTCCAGAGCTATTCGTGTGTCTTGCGACATCACACGCGGTCGGGGTGGCGGGATTCGAACCCACGACCTCTTCGTCCCGAACGATCTCACCTGGGCGTTTGCTCGAAACGGTCGTGTTGGTTGCGTGAGATAGAAGCACGTTAGACCGTTGGGAGCGTTGGGTGTCGGTAGCACGCGCTGGAATTGCTGCGGACTGGCTGCGGATTGGCACCCACTCCCCGTTCGATCACGGGAGCTTTGCTTCGGCGGAGTTGTCGGAAGACGTCGATACGATCACGACACCGGATACTGGACTCGACCAAATCGGGCCACGGTGCAAAACTGTGCAATATGGTGCACACCATCACCATCGAGAGCACCATGAGGGCGGAGGCCCTGGGCCGCGTGTGCAAGACGCGACCCAGGAACCCCCGCCGGTATCACCCCCTTCCGGTGACTCGGCTCGGAACGCGGGATAGATCAGGCCGTGGCCTGAGCGTTGCGGACGAACCGACGGAAGGCGCACTCACCGCCTTTCCGCGCCACTACGGGCGGGAAGGTGGTGTGTGCTTCGAACCTATTTACCTGGCCGTACTGATCGACCCAGTAACCGTCGAACGGGACGCGCTGTCCCGTCTTGAACGTGTTGTCGGGCCCCAGGGGCCTACCACTGCTGCGACTCAACGTAACCTCCTCTCATGAATCGCGTTGTATCCCTTGATGATCGGCGGCGAGTGCCACTGAGCGGGACGGATCCGCTGCGGTGCCGACAGTGCGGCAACGAGTGGTTCCGCCTTCAGGGTCGACCAAACGACCCTGAAGCTGCGAAGCATGGGGCGGTGGTGATGGCCCAGGACGGGCGGATCACCGGTTATTCCGGCGTGCCGGTGTGCTTGGAGTGTGGGGAGCCAGCGGCTCAACCCTGAGTTCGGGCTACCCGATAGCGTCTCGTGCACGGAACATCCTTGACGCGGCGGCGAGGAACGGGCTGTGGGTCATGGTGACTCTCCCTCGGGTTGATTGACGGACACTCAGGTGTGGTGAACAAACCGTAACCGAGCGTTCCGACAGTCAACGGCGTGTCGTGGGGTGTGTCGCGCATACGAAAGGGGCCCCGGTCACCCGGAGCCCCTTCGCGAAGTTCCGTGCAGCTACCACACCCACGTCACTCAACTACCGCACGTACAGCTTGCACGAGGGCACTGACATTGGCAAACACCCACGTCGGCGAGTTATCCCAGGATCCGTGGGCCATCAACTCGTGGAAGTAGTCGTTGTGCGCCTTGACGCCGATCTCGGTGTGCGCCTGCTGTGTGACGTAGCGCTCGTAGTTCGTGCACCGGAGGCGTATCGCCTGCTGTTCGTCGACGGCGGACACTGGCATTTGTGCCCATCGTCGGCGAGCTCGTCCGGACCACGGCCTGGCACATGGATCACGAACCCGTCCAGCCGCTGCCCGAACGGGCCCGGCGAGCACTGCGAGGTACTGCACGGGCCCGCCGCGGTGCGGCTCTTCAACCGCGGCAGGGACTCCGCGAATGAATAGGGGGCAACGTCGAAGCGACAGCGGTACGGTCGCGAAGTGAGCATGCGGGTGCGTGTCGATGACGATGGGGAACTGCGCTGTTGGAACTGCGGTAGCAAGGGGCTGGAGACGCGGCGGCGCACAGGGTCGAAGGTCCTGGGAGCGACAGTCGGCTTCGCGATAGTCGGGCCGGTGGGTGTAGCCGGGGCGCTGGCGGCAAAGAAGCGGCTCAGGTGCCGGGGGTGCGGTCTGTACAACGACGTCGGAATCCCCGAACCATTCACTGGCAACGTCAAGGCTGGCTGGTTTCCTGATCCAAGCGGAGCCGCGGAGACCCTCCGATACTGGGACGGCAGCCAGTGGACGGAACACACCTGCCCGGACCCCAACGCTTGATTGCCGACGGCGCATCATGCCGCTGGGCCGCCACCGCGCAGGGTGGCTGTTTCTTGTGCAGAGATCCACCGCTCAAGCTCTTCTCGCCGGTACACCAATCGGCGCCCCATCTTGAAGCTCGCCGGTCCGTGGCCCGCATGGCGCCAGTACCGAAGAGTCGCTTCGGGAATGCCAAGGTACGAGCTCGCGGTTCGCACACCTAGTAAGTCCATCGCTAGTGCTCCTATCACACTGTGGTGTTGATTTGACACCAGAATCATGACCCCTGTTGTGATGCGTGTCAAGCACTATGGTGTTGAATATGCAACACAAGCCGGACGGGGTTGCCCGCGACTTCGGGAAGGCAGTTCGACAACGGCGGGCCGCCATAAATGTGTCTCAGCGAAGGCTCAGTGAGTTGTTGCTTGAGAAGGCTGCCGTGAAGCTCGACCCCTCGGCAATCACTCGGATCGAGAAGGGTCAGCGCGAGATGAAGCTGGCCGAGGCCCTGGCAATTGCGAAGGTTCTTGACGTCAGCATCGACCAGCTGACGCGCGACATGGAACCAGACGAGCCCGCTGGGTTAATCGAAGTCCGTGATGCCTATACGGAGTTGCGAAACAGGCATGCAGCGGTCCTAGCTCAGATCGAGGCGCTGTACTCCGACGCCTATTTCTTGGCGGTCATACTCGCGGCCGACGCCGAGGCGCGCGTGCTGTTACCGCCGGATGAACTACGGAAGATCGCAAACGATGCGATAGGTGTGGAGGCGGTCTGCCGGAAGCTGCTTGCTGTACTTGGTCATTCGCCACATACGTTCGGTCGCGTCTCTCATGAGCGCCTTGGCAATATCCCGTTAGATTTTGGCGAAGCCTTGAGGATTCTCCGGCAGGCGGCCAAAGATGCAGAGACGTAACCGCCGCAGTGGTGTGGAGGATCGTTGGCGTCGCGCCGACGGCCAGCCTACTGCGCGCGCAGGCAAGGGAAAGCGTTGGCTTGCAAGGTATGTAGACGACCAAGGCGCCTAAAATACGAAGTCGTTCGAGCGCCGCATTGACGCTCAGCGATGGCTGGACGAGATCGTCGCGGCCCAGGTAACCGGCGCGTACGTCGCGCCTAAGGCCGGTCTAGTGACGGTCCGCGACGTGCACGCGAAATGGACTGGAACGCAAGGGCATCTGAAGGCAACAACAATGGCGACGCGTGCCGTGACATGGTCGGCTCACGTCGAGGATCGGTGGGCTTCGACTGCCGTCGCGGACGTACAGACATCGGACGTCAAGGCGTGGGTGCAGGACACGAAGGCGGCAGGCGCTGGGCCAGCGACGATCGAAAACGCGCTGAGCGTTCTGCGCCAGGTCCCTGAGCTCGCCGTCGTAGATCGCCGCCTCGCGCGGAATCCCTGTGCGGGTGTGAAGGCGCCGCGGCGGCAGCACCGCTCGCGCGGGTATCTGACACACGATCAGGTCGAGCTACTTGTCCGCCGGGATGAGAGGAACGCGAGCGCCGTGCGGTTCCTGGCCTACACCGGGCTGCGGTGGGGCGAGATGGCGGCGCTTCGGGTGGAGGCCGTCGACATGCTGCGCCGCCGCGTGCACGTGCACCACGCCGTCGCCGAGGTGGGCGGAAAGGTGGTGTGGTCGACGCCGAAGTCCCATGAGCGGCGCTCGGTGCCTTTCCCGCGGTTCTTGGTCGACGAGCTCGCCGCGCTGATGCGAGGCAAGGGCCGCGATGAGCTTGTGTTCACCGCGCCAGCCGGGGGAGTGCTGCGGGTGTCGACCTGGCGGCCGCGCGTGCTCGCGCCGGCCGTCGTCGCCCTGTCGGCTGCAACGGACCTTCACCGCGAGAAGGAAGTCGCTGTATGCGGATCGGCCATCACGCCTGAGTTTCCGCTCGTCACGCCGCACGATCTGCGTCACACCGCGGCGCCGCTTGCGATCTCCGCGGGGCGAACCCGAAGGCTGTGCAGACGATGCTCGGGCACGCGTCCGCGGTGTTGACCCTGGACACCTACGCAGACCTGTTTCCCCACGACCTGGAGATGGTCGCGGCGGCGCTCGACGATGCCCGCGGGCGCGTGCTCGAACGGGCTGTCGAATCTACTGCGGACTGACTGCGGACTGGAATGCAGATGGCCCCAACCGGACGAACCGGCTAGGGCCTCTGAACTGCGTCAACGCGGTCGGGGTGGCGGGATTCGAACCCACGACCTCTTCGTCCCGAACGAAGCGCGCTACCAAGCTGCGCCACACCCCGCGTAGAGCCACGACAGCGTATCGCACCGGGTGAGCCCGAAGCCAAACACGTGCTCGCCGCGCTTGACGCGATAGTGACCGTGCTAACGGGTTATGGCGCACCTGGGTTGCTAGCTGTTGGTCGGTCTGTTGGCCGTGGTCGGTCACGGGGGTCTTTGTCGGTGGCGTTTGAGATGGTCGGGTCATGAGCGCGCACTCGCCGATGGTGTTCACGGCCACCGTTGAGCCGGACGAAACGACGATGCGCCGCGGTGGCAGCCGAGACCAGGAGCGGTGATGTCCTATGACGGCCCGGAAGTTGCGGGAATGGCGTGGCGTGACGCCGGTAGCGGCGCCGGCGGGTGTGGCGATCACGACCCGGCTGCGGACCACACCAGCCGATGAACACGTACTTGATCAAGTGGCCGAGCATATGGGCCGGTTGCGCCGCACTGACCTGACCGTGGTTTGTCGTCCCCAGCCGCTGCCACAGGACCCGGACACCGATGCGCGGCGCCACGCTCGCAGGGACCGGCTCAACACGCGCAAGAAGGCGTTGACAGCACAGTCCAGTGCGCGGTGGGCCAACGCGATCATCGCCGCCAACGACGACCAATACCGACTGTCGCGCGACGCCCAGAACCGCCACATCATCGGCTTGCGCGCCGCGATCGCCACGATCGAGAAACGCCTCGCACAGCCGACTGAGGACACGCTGACACCGCAGCAACGCAAGCAACGCCGAAAGACCAAGTCCGCGAAGGGCTATCCCACCCGCGCGGAACGGTTCGAAAAGCAGCGCCGGCTGCAGCATCTACGCGCCGAGCTGACCCGCGTGGAGGCCGACAGGGCCGCTAATCGCGTGCGGGTTGTCGAAGGCGGCAAGCGGCTGGCCAAGACCCGCCACCACCTCGACACCGCGGGCCTCACACCGGCGCAGTGGCGCGACCGTTGGGACGCGGCCCGGTACCGGATCACCGTCAACGGCTCCGGCGATGAGCCCCACGGCAATCTCACCATCACCGTCAGCCCGGACGGCCAGGTCAGTGTGCGGCTGCCGAAGCCGTTGGAGCATCTGGCCAACGCCACCCGCGGCCGCTACCTGCTCTCCGGTCAGGCCGTATTCGCCCACCGCGGCGGCGAATGGAAGGCGCGGATCATCGGCGGAAAGTCGGTGTCCTACACCATCACCCGCAAACCCGTGCGGGCTGGCCGCTACCTCACCGCCTC
>NZ_JAPZKZ010000014.1:0-223700 GCF_033804605.1 Mycobacterium sp. RTGN6 | reverse complement strand
AGAAAATCCTCACGCGCCGACTCCGGCACCTGATTGCAGCCATGCTTGCGAAACCCCATCGAACAACACCCCAAAACAATTCAGGTGTTGCAGCGATCACTTGAGTTCAAGCGCACTTCCTCGCCCTGAGCGCTATTTCAATGCGGCTACTTCGGCACGTAGTCCATCGTGTCGGGGTTCGGCCCGATGCGGCCCGGCTCACCCTGATCCAGCGCGGTCAACGCGTCGACGTCCGCCGCGCTGAGCTCGAAGTCGAAGAGCTCGAGGTTCTCCTTGATCCGCTGCGGCGTCACCGATTTCGGGAAGACGATGTCGCCGCGCTGAACGTGCCACCGCAGCACCACCTGGGCCGGCGAGCGGCCGACGGTCTCGGCGATGCCGGTGATCACGGGGTCGTCGAGCACCTTGCCCTGCGCGATCGGCGACCACGGTTCGGTGGCGATGCCATGCTTGGCGCCGTAGCCGCGGAGCTCGTCGTTGGTGAAGTACGGGTGCGCCTCGATCTGATTCACCGCGGGCACGGTGTTCGTCTCGCTGGCCAATCGCTCGAGATGCGCGATCTGGAAGTTCGACACCCCGATGCTGCGGGCGCGGCCGTCCGCCTTGAACTCCTCGAGCACGCGCCACGTCGATGGGTAGTCACCGCCGTACAGCGTCGGCAGCGGCCAGTGGATGAGGAACAGGTCGACGTAGTCGAAGCCCAGCAACTCCAACGTCTGATCGAAGGCTCGTCGCGCGTCGTCGGGTTCGTGAAAGCCGTTGTTCAACTTGCTGGTGACGTAGACGTCGGCGCGGTCGACCCCTGCGTCCCGAATGCCCTGCCCGACGCCCTTCTCGTTCTGGTACATCTCGGCGGTGTCGATATGCCGGTATCCGATGTCGAGCGCGGTCTTCACCGCCGTCGCGGTCTCGTCGGGTTTGATCTGGAACACCCCGAACCCCAGCTGCGGGATGCGGTGGCCGTCGTTGAGTTCAATGGTTGGTACGTTGCTCATCGCCCTAGCCTGCCCCGTCCGCCTCGGCGTCGCACGATTGGGTTAGTCCTCGCTCATCGCCGTCAGCAGCCGGCGGGCGGCAGCCACGCGGTCGGCGGCGTGGCCCGACATGGTGTCCAAGACGCACTCCGGATCTGCGGGTGGACCCATGTGGCCGCACCCCCTGGGGCAGTTCTCGATGGCCTCGGCGAGATCCGAGAACGCCAGCATCACGTCCTTGGGCGCGATGTGGGCCAAGCCGAACGACCGAATGCCCGGTGTGTCGATCACCCAACCCGAACCGTGCAGCGGCAGGGCCACCGACTGTGACGAGGTGTGCTTGCCCTTGCCGACGCCGGACACCACCCCGACCGCGCGGTGGGCGTCGGGCACCAGCCGGTTGACCATCGTCGACTTGCCGACCCCGGAGTGGCCGACCAGCACCGTCGACTTGCCCTCGAGCAGTCGGTCGACCGTGTCCAGTTCGTCGTTGCGGCCCGCGGTCACGACCTGCAGGTCCAGGCCCGCGAACTGCGCCGCGAAGGGTTCGGGCGGCGCGAGGTCCGACTTGGTCAGGCACAGGATCGGCGTCAGCCCGCCCGTATAGGCGGCGATCAGCGACCGTTCGACGAAACCGGTGCGCGGCGGAGGATCGGCCAGGGCCACCACGATCAACAGCTGATCGGCGTTGGCGACGAGGACGCGCTCGGTCGGGTCGGTGTCATCGGCGGTGCGGCGCAACACCGTTCGGCGTGGGCCGCGGCGCACGATGCGGGCCAGCGAGTCGGGCTTGCCCGAGAGGTCGCCGACGATGTCCACGTCGTCGCCGACGACTATCGGAGTGCGGCCGAGTTCGCGGGCGCGCATCGCCACCACGATCCGCTCGGGGTCGCCGCCGAGCGCGCAGCCCCAGCGGCCGCGGTCCACGGTGACCACCATCGCGTCGAGGGCGTCGGAGTGCTCGGGTCGGGTCTTCGTCCGCGGCCGCGAGCGCTTGCCCGGGCGCACCCGGACGTCGGACTCGTCGTACTCGCGGGCGCTCAAGGGAGTGAACCGGCAACCTGCCCGGTCAGCATGTCCGCCCACATCCCCGGAAAGTCGGGGAGCGTCTTGGCGGTGGTGCCGATGTCCTCGACCTCGACGCCCGGCACGCGCAGCCCGACGATCGCGCCCGCCGTCGCCATCCGGTGGTCGGCGTATGAGCGCCATACCCCCGAGTGAAGCGGCCGCGCGGTGATGACGAGCCCGTCGTCGGTCTCCTCGCACTGTCCGCCGAGCCCGTTGAGCTCCGCGGTCAGCGCCGCGAGCCGGTCGGTCTCGTGGCCGCGCAGGTGTGCGATTCCGCTCAGCCGCGACACCGACCCCGGCGCCGCGAGCGCCGCCAACGCCGCGACCGAGGGAGCGAGTTCCCCGACGTCGTGCAGATCGGCGTCGAATCCCGGGTACGAGTCCGGACCCGTCACCTCGAGATGTGAATCCATATGGCGGACAACGGCTCCGACTGCACCGAGCAGCTCGACGATCACGTCGGACGGTTGCACACTGACGGCCGGCCACCCCGTCACCCGCACCTGGCCGCCGGTGACGATCGCCGCGGCGAGGAACGGGACCGCGTTGGACAGGTCGGGTTCGATGGCCCAGTGACGTGCCGCGATCGGACTCGGTTCGACGCGCCACCGGTTGGCCGTCGCGTCGTCGACGGTGACGCCCGCGTCGCGCAACATCGCGACCGTCATCGCGACGTGCGGTGCCGAGGGAACCGCCGTGCCGGTGTGGATCACGGTCAGTCCGTCGGTGAACGTCGCGCCGGAAAGCAGCAGCCCCGAGACGAACTGGGACGACGCCGAGGCGTCGATCTCTATAGCGCCGCCCGCGACGGCACCCGTGCCCGAGACGTGGAACGGCAAGGCGTTGCCGTCGAGTGCGACGCCCAGCCCCCGCAGCGCGTCGAGCAGGGGAGCGATGGGTCGCGCGCGGGCCTGTTCGTCGCCGTCGAAGGTGACGAACTCGGTGCCGAGCGCGGCGATCGGCGGCACGAAGCGCAGCACCGTGCCCGCCAGCCCGCAGTCGATGACCACCCCTGGCGCCGGCCTGACGGCGCCACTGACAGTCACGTCGCCGCCGTCACCGTCCACGGCGAGGCCGAGGCTGCGCAGCGCGCCGATCATCAGGTCGGTGTCGCGGCTGCGCAGGGCGCCGCTCACCGTCGACGCACCCTGGGGCGCGGCCAGCGCGGCGAGTACGAACGCCCGGTTGGTCTGTGACTTCGAGCCCGGCACCGTGACGGTTGCGCGCACGGGCGCGGTGGTCGATGGGGCGGGCCAGCTATTCACGGTGACCATCCTGCCTTGTCGCACCGATCTGGAACCATGGACTTCATGTGTGGGCGATTCGCGGTGACGACCGACCCGGCGTTGCTCGCCGAGAAGATCAAGGCCATCGACGAGGCGACGCCGGCCCAGAAGGACGTTCCGCAGCCGAACTACAACGTGGCGCCGACCACCACCGTCAGTACCGTCGTCAAGCGCCACGCCGAGCCCGACGACGAGTCGACCCGGCGCGTACGGCTGATGCGCTGGGGACTGGTCCCGCCGTGGGTCAAGACGGGCGAGGACGGCGGCCCGGACACCAAGAAGGGCCCGCTGCTGATCAACGCCCGCGCCGAGACGGTCACCACGTCGGGCGCATTTCGCAACTCCGCCAAGGGCAAGCGGTGCCTGGTGCCGATGGACGGCTGGTACGAGTGGCGTGGCGAGAAGGGGGCCAAGACGCCGTTCTATATGTACGGCGCCGACGGTGAACTGCTGTACATGGCGGGGTTGTGGTCGACGTGGCGGCCGAAGGACAGTCCGAAGGACACGGCGCCGTTGCTGAGCTGCACCATCATCACCACCGACTCGGCGGGCCCGCTCGCCGAGATCCACGATCGGATGCCGCTGACCATCAGCGAAGCTGACTGGGACCGTTGGCTCGACCCCGACGCGCCGATTGACGAAGGATTGCTGCGCGGTCACGGCGACCTTGATCGCATCGAGATCCGGGAGGTATCGCGCTTGGTGAACAGCGTGCGCAACAACGGCCCGGAGCTCATCGAGCCCGCGGAGCCGGAGGCCGAGCAGGCGACGCTGCTGTAGCCGGCGGTCGCGTCAGAACACGACTACGTCGATGTCCTGCCCTGCGAGAACGGCTCCGGCTGTGGTCAGCGTGTCCGGCCTGATCAGGAAATGCTGGGTGATGGCGTGAATGTCGCGCAGCCGGCGCTGCAGCGGGCTATGAGCGTAGATGGAGCTGCCTCCGCCGGCTTGGTAGGCGAAATCGACCACGGCTGCCGCCCGGGCCGTCGCCCACGCCGCCGTCGAACGGATCCGCGCGCGCATTTCAAGACTGAACGGCGACCGGCCGACAGCCGCCGCCCAGGCCGAGTCGGCTGCCTCGTACACGAGACCGTCGGCCGCGCGCAGTTCGGTGTCGGCGTTGGCCAGCTGATGCTGGAACAGCGGGTTGGTCGCCAGCGGGGTGGGAGCGAAGAGCGGGATCTTGCCTGTGGCCAGGGCGAGGATGTCGTCCATCGCACCATGGGCCACACCGAGCGCCGCACTGGAGATGGCCAGCGCGAACAGCGTCGGCGGCGGGATTCGCACCAGCGGCTCGTCTAGGCACGGCTCGGCCTCCAGCGTGGGGAACGCGCGTTCGGCCGGTACGAAGACCTCATTGGCGGTGAAGTGGTGGCTGCCGGTGCCGCACAACCCGGACACTTTCCAGGTGTCCTCGAGCTCCACCTCCGAGGCGGCGAAAACCACTGTCAGCATTCGCTGTTCGCCGCCGACATCTTCGAAACAGTTGCCGAACAGCCAGCCGCAGTGCTCGCAGCCACTGGCGAACCCCCACCGCCCGTTCACCCGGTAGCCACCGTCGATGCGGTCAGCCGAGCCGCCCGGCCCGATTACCCCTCCGACGATCACATCTGAGCCGTCGGTGAAGATGGCGTCGAACGTCTCCCTTGGCAGCCCGGCAAAGTCGTACCACGAGCCAGAGCCGATCATCACCGTCCAGCCAACTGACGCATCCGCCCGACTGACCGCCTCGTACACCCGCATCGCGTCGGGGAACTCGACCCCCAATCCGCCGTGACTGGGCGGGAGGAGCATCCGCAAACACCCCGCGTCCTTGAGCTCGCGGAGCAGGTCGGCGGGCAGTCGGCGGGCCCGCTCGATCTCGGGTGCCCGGCCGCTGATCGTCGGCGCGAGATGTCGTACGGCAGCCAGGACGTCCCCGGCTGTGGTGGCCGCGGTGGTGGTCATGTCGCGATCCTCTCCTGTTGTCGCGTATCTAGAAGGTGACCACGCGACTGTTTGCGCCCGCATCGGCGCGACCACCCAAATCGGGCGCGGCGGCTGGTGGGTGGTTTCACCCACACGACCTTCAGACGAGGTTGTGCGCGTAGGCGAAGGCGGTGGCCGCGGTCCGGGATGACACATCGAGCTTCGTCAGAATATTGCTGACATGCCGATCGATGGTTCGCTCGCTGAGCCCGATCTGCTCGGCGATGAGCTTGTTCGAGCTGCCTTCGGCGACCAGGCGCAGCACCTGCAGTTCACGTGGGGTCAGCCCGCGGGCGCCTCCCCGGAGCTTCACCTCGATGAGCGCGTCCAGCCGTGTGACTTCGGGATTCGCGCCCAGCCGGTCGAATACGTCGCGGGCGGCCGCCAACTCCCACGCCGCCGAATCCTCGTCGCCGAGCTCCCGGCACGCGCGCCCGAGCATCGTGCGCACCTGCGCCACCTCGTAGGGCGCCTCGACGTCTTGCCAGGCTTGGCAGGCCTCACGCAACGCGATCAATGCTGCGCCGGCATTGTTTTCGGCCAGCTCGACTGCGCCGAGGGCTTGGGCCGCCATCGCGGTCAGCACGTCGCGGCCATAATCCGCCGCGATCGTTGCCAGCTCATGGGCCCCCGCTCGCGCCTCCGGGACATCACCAGCCGAGAGCAGTATCTCGACATACGCCGGGAGCAGCCTCGCTCGCCTGCCGCGGTCAATGGTTTCGGCGAGCATCCGCCGGATAGCCGCTGCCGCTGCGTCGGTGCGCCCCTGGGCGAGCCACAAAAGTGCCAGGCCCGGTTGCGGCTGCCAACCCATGTCATATGCGTCGCGGTAGGCCTGCTCGGCCTGGACGAACTCCCCGCGCAGCCGGTAGATCTCGGCCTGTCGGTATCGGCCGGCACCCGTAGCAGGCTCCCCGGGCATCAAGCGATCGCAGGCACGGCGGGCTTCCTCGATTGCGGCCGGCCACGCGCCGTGGAGCTGAAGCACACCCGCGCGGTGCACCAGGCAGATGCCAGTGAAGGTGACCATCTGGGATTCCGAATCACACCAGCGGCCAAGTGCGTCCGTCCATTCCTGGGCCCGTCGGGCGTCGAACACTTCCTCGCAGGCGTCGATCGCCTGGCAGTAGATCAGTCCGGTGAACAGCGGTGACGCCAGGTCGCCGGCGACCACGGCGACCATCGCTTCGTCCAGAAGCGCGATGCCCTGTGTAACGCCGCCCTGCTTGATGCTCACCCGGCCCTGGGCGTGCATCGCGAACGAGACCAGGTCGACGTCGCCGAACTGTTCGCCGATCTCTGCGATGACCGCGGCGTCGTCCAACGCGGCCTCCAGGTCGCCGCCCGCGCCCATGTGCGCAAGCACCGCGGGCACCAGCAGGTATCCGCTCTCGACACAGTCACCGCGGCGACCGAGCAACCGGTTTCCTCTTGCGACCCATCCGTTGGCCCTGGCCGGCTCACCGCAGTTCAGCAGACCCAGACTGATCCAAAACGTGCAGCGCGCAGCGCTTACCGCCTCGCCGGCGTCGAGGTATCGGGTGTAGGCGCGCTCCAGCGTGCGGATGGCCTCGTCATCGCGGTTCGTCAGGTAGGCGGACTGAGCCATCCGCTCGAGATCGTCGGCGGCGAGCGGCCGATCTTGGTCAGACGCCGACAACTCCGCGAAGGCGTCCAGCCAGGCCCGCCGCCGGTAGGCAGCTCGACCCCGGGCCAGGTGGCCCTTGGCTTTTCGCTCGCCGGTCGTGTTCACCGCGACCCTCTCGCACCAGGTGCGCTACACCGGGGTGTAGCCCGGCGGGTTGGCGCTCTCGACCCAGAAGTCCACACCGAGGTCTGATCCCGGGATGCAGTCGTAGGCCGATAGATCGGTGACGCCCGATTCCAGCAGCACGTCCTCGCACAGCAGGGTGTTGCCGGTGTAACTCGAGGGCTTGGTCAGCACGGCGTACGCGGCGTCGGAGTACACCTCGGGTTTGCGTGAGCGGGCCATCGATTCCTCGCCGCCGAGCAGGTTCTGCACCGCGGCGGTGGCGACCATGGTGCGCGGCCACAACGTGTTGGAGGCGATGCCCTCGGCCCGCAGTTCCTCGGCAATGCCCAAGGCGCACAACGTCATCCCGAACTTCGCCATCATGTACGGCGTGGGCTTCAGCCATTTCGACTCGAGCAGGATCGGCGGGGACAGCGTCAAGATGTGCGGGTTGTCGCGCCCCTTCATGTGGGGGATGCACGCCTGCGACACCGCGTAGGTGCCGCGCACCTGGATTCCGTTCATCAGGTCGAAGCGCTTGAGCGGCACGTCCTCGATGGAGCCGAGGTTGATCGCCGAGGCGTTGTTGACGCACATGTCGATGCCGCCGAACTGCTCGACCGCCTTGGCGACCGCGCTGGCCACCGAGTCGCCGTCGCGGACGTCGCCGACGATCGGCAATGCCTGCCCACCGACCTCCTCGATCTCCTTGGCCGCGGTGTAGATGGTGCCGGGCAACTTGGGGTGAGGTTCGGCGGTCTTGGCGACCAGCGCGATGTTGGCCCCGTCGGCGGCGACGCGCTTGGCGATCGCGAGGCCGATGCCCCGGCTCGCGCCGGAGATGAACATGGTCTTCCCGGAGAGCGACATGGGCTCACCCTACGATGCGACGATCTCCGCGGTCACGGCGTTGGTGAGCCTCACCAGGTCGGCGGGAGCAAGCGCGACGTCCCAGCCGCGCTTGCCCGCGCTGCACAGCACCCGGTCCCACGCCAGCGCCGACGCGTCGACGACCGTCGGCAACGGCTTGCGCTGGCCCAGCGGCGAAATGCCGCCGATCACGTAGCCCGTCGACCGCTCGGCCGCGGCACGCTCTGCCATGGCCGCCTTCGGTACGCCCAGCGCGGCGGCAGCCGCCTTGAGCGACAGCTTCGCGGGCACCGGCACCACCGCGACGGCCAACCCCCTTGGCAGCGCGATGACCAGCGTCTTGAAGATCTGCTCGGCGGCCATGCCCACGGCGGAGGCCAGTTCGGTGACCGCCTCATCACCGAACGATTCGGCGCGCGGGTCGTGGTGGTACTGCAGCACGTCGTGCGGGACACCGGCGGCGACGAGGGCCGCGATCGCGGGCGTTGCTGCACGTGCCATCGGAGTAACCCTAGAGCGGAGCGGGAACAAGGGCCCCAGCACACGCTGTTGTTGGAGGCAGTCAGAGCGGGCCGGCGAACTCGTCGGTCCCAACCTCTAGGATCAGGAAGGGGACCTTGGTGCCCACGGTGAGCTTGGAACGTCCGGTGATCGTGTTGGACGTGTTCGCCGGTACCGCAGCCGAAGGGACGGTGTCGAGCCAGATGACCGACGTCGACGGGTCAGCGCCCGCCGCGCCTGGAGACGAGCGCCCGGAAACCGACGCCGAGCTCACGGCGCGGTTCGAGCGTGACGCCATCCCGCTGATCGACCAGTTGTACGGCGGCGCCCTTCGGATGACGCGCAATCCGGCCGATGCCGAGGACCTCGTCCAGGAGACCATGGTCAAGGCCTACTCGGGCTTCCGCTCGTTCCGTGAGGGCACCAACCTCAAGGCCTGGCTGTACCGCATTCTGACCAACACCTACATCAACAGCTACCGCAAGAAGCAACGTCAGCCCGCCGAGTATCCGACTGAGGAAATCACCGACTGGCAGTTGGCAGCCAACGCCGAGCACACCTCGACGGGGCTGCGTTCAGCCGAGGTCGAGGCGTTGGAGGCGTTGCCCGACACCGAGATCAAGGCGGCGCTGCAGGCGCTGCCTGAGGACTTCCGGATGGCGGTGTACTACGCCGACGTCGAAGGCTTCCCGTACAAGGAGATCGCCGAGATCATGGACACCCCGATTGGGACGGTGATGTCCCGGTTGCACCGCGGACGCAAACAACTTCGCGAACTGTTGGGCGGCGTCGCTCGAGAGCGCGGCTTCCTGCGGGGCCAGCAGGCGGATGCCCCCGAGGAGGTCTCGTCATGAGTGGCGACCAGTTCAACGACGAACACGAGTTCCGCCCGCCGGTAGGTCCCGTCGACCCCGACCATCCCGAATGCGCGGCGGTGATCGCCGAGGTATGGACGCTGCTCGACGGCGAGTGCTCGGCCGAGTCGCGAGACAAGCTCAAGCATCACCTCGAGGAATGCCCGACGTGCCTACGCCACTACGGCGTCGAGGAACGCGTCAAGACATTGATCGCCACGAAGTGCAGCGGGGAGAAGGCGCCCGAAAGCCTGCGGGCGCGGCTGCGCATCGAGATCAGCCGCACCACCATCATCAGGGGCGGCTAGCGCACCGACTTCGAGCCGGCGTTGGGACGCTTGCCGTGGTTGGCCTTCGTGTGCTTGCGGTCACGCTTCTTGCGGCCACGCTTGGCCATGGTCGGTCCTCCGTTGGGTGCGAAAAGAATCAGTAGCTTGCCTGCCAGTGTCTCATGGTCGCGGCACTGCATTACAAATCGTCCCGTGTGGTTCGATGGACTCCGGCAGGCAGACGCCGACACAGCGACGAGTGGAGTGAATATGGCCGAGGACGTTCGCGCCGAGATCGTGGCCAGTGTGCTCGAGGTCGTGGTGAGCGAGGGCGATCAGATCGGCGAGGGCGACACGCTCGTCCTGCTGGAGTCGATGAAGATGGAGATCCCGGTGCTCGCCGAGGTCGCTGGCACCGTCACCGAGGTCAAGGTCGCCGTCGGCGACGTCATCCAGGCTGGCGACCTCATCGCGGTCATCAGCTAGGTGCCGGCCGCCGGCTCGCCAACGCCAGTCTGATCCGCCATGTCAACCCTCGGTGATCTGCTGGCCGAGCACACGATGCTGCCCGGCAATGCCGTCGACCATCTGCACGCCGTGGTGGGCGAGTGGCAGCTGCTCGCGGATCTGTCCTTCGCCGACTACCTGATGTGGGTGCGCCGCGAAGACGGTGAACTGGTCTGCGTCGCGCAGGTGCGACCCAACACCGCACCCACCGTGCTGCTCGCCGACGCCGTCGGCACGCTCAACGTGCTCGCCGACATGCCCGTCGTGACGTCCGCGTTCGAGTCCGGACACATCGGGCGGGAAAGTGATGCGGGACAGGGTGATTCGCACGACACCAGCTGGCTGAACGTCGAGGCGGTTCCCGTCCGGCACGGCAACCAGGTGGTCGCGGTGCTGACCCACCAGACCGCATTGGCCGACCGGCGCAAGGCCAGCCCACTCGAACGCGCCTACCTGGATTGCGCCCGCAACCTGTTGCACATGCTGTCCGAGGGCACCTTCCCGAACGTCGGCGACCTAGCGATGTCACGCTCCAGCCCCCGCGTCGGCGACGGGTTCATCAGGCTCGACGTCGACGGCGCCGTCGTCTTCGCCAGCCCGAACGCCATCTCGGCCTATCACCGGATGGGGCTCACCGCCGAACTCGGGGGGCACAACCTCGTCGCGGTCACCCGCCCGCTGATCTCGGACCCATTCGAAGCCCAGGAACTCGCCAACCACGTGCGGGACTCGCTCGCCGGCGGGTCGAGCATGCGCATGGAGGTCGACGCGGGCGGCGCCGCAGTCCTATTGCGGACCTTGCCGCTGGTGGTCCACGGAGCGGCGGCGGGCGCGGCGGTGCTGATCCGCGACGTCACCGAGGTCAAGCGCCGCGACCGGGCGCTGCTGTCGAAGGACGCCACCATCCGTGAGATTCATCACCGGGTGAAGAACAACCTGCAGACGGTCGCGGCGCTGCTGCGGCTGCAGGCCCGTCGCACCAACAACGCCGAGGGCCGCGAGGCGCTCATCGAGTCGGTGCGGCGGGTGTCGTCCATCGCGCTGGTCCACGATGCGCTGTCGATGTCGGTCGACGAGGAGGTCAACCTCGACGCGGTGGTCGACCGGATCCTGCCGATCATGAACGACGTGGCGTCGGTGGACACGCCGATCCGGATCCTGCGCGATGGCGAGCTCGGCGTGCTCGACGCCGACCGGGCCACCGCGCTGATCATGGTGATCACCGAGTTGGTTCAGAACGCCCTCGAACACGCCTACGACGCGAAGACGGACCAGGGCTGCGTGACCATCAGGTCGGAGCGTTCGGCGCGCTGGCTCGACGTCGTGGTGCACGACGACGGCCGTGGTCTCCCGGAGGGCTTCAGCCTGGAGAAGTCCGACCGACTGGGCCTGCAGATCGTGCGCACCCTGGTGGCCGCCGAACTCGACGGCTCGCTCGGCATGCACGACGTGCCCGGCGGCGGCACCGACGTCGTGTTGCGCGTCCCGCTGGGGCGCAAGACGCGGCTGCCGCAGTAGCGGCCCACCCGACCCCAGACAGACCAACGGCCCCGGTTTGTCCGGGGCCGTCAATCGTGGTTCGTCTGCGAGCTAGACGCCCGTGCGTGCCTTCGTGCGCGCATTGCGGCGCTTCAGCGCGCGGCGCTCGTCTTCACTCATGCCGCCCCAGACGCCGGCATCCTGGCCGGAGTCGAGGGCCCAGGTCAGGCACTCAGTCGTCACCGGGCAACGGTTGCAGACCAGTCTCGCGTCAGCAATCTGAGCGAGTGCCGGGCCGCTGTTTCCCACGGGGAAGAACAGTTCCGGATCTTCGTCGCGACAGACCGCCTTGTGGCGCCAATCCATAGGTCACTACTCCTTACTATGTGCGCAGCAGAGCGCACGAGCTTTTCTTCGGCTGTTAACGCGTGCACACGAATGTTTCTGCACTGTTGCATCCGATGCTTTCACAGGCTGAACAGATGTCAATAGCGGCGCGTTAACACGTGGGCAATCTCACTGCGGGACCGTGTTACCTGACCCCTCAATCCGTTGTACTACACTGAATCCACTTGCGCCCTAATTCAGCCATAGTGATAGCGAAATCACAGGTCGGCGCGTTTTTCTTGAGAATTTGGGGGCGGTGCCACCACGCCCAACGCATCCGGAACGGCCCTGAACGTGATGGTTTCGCGCAGCCCGACGTAATCTCCGTCGATCTGGCAGGCCACCGGTGTGGCACTGGTCACCTGCAGCCACGGCAGGTCGTCGTCGCGGATGAGGTGACGCGCTTGGATCCGTGCTTTGCCCGACACCATGCGTCGCACCAGCCTCAGATTTGCCCACACGTTCATGCTCGTGGTGGCGAACACGCCAAGCCCCGTCTCGAAGGTGGTCGTTGGGTTCGTCCAGACGGGTCTGGCGTTGGCGTACGTCCATGGGCTGGAATTCGACACGAAGGCGAAGTGGACGTCGGTGATCGGCTCGCGGTTGGGCAGGTGCAACGTCAGCGTGGGCTCGCGGCGGGCGCTGGCCAGCAGCTCGCGGGTCGCGACCCGGATGTAGCGCGCGGCGGTGACCTTGCGGCCCTTCTCGCGCTGCGCCTCCACGGCGGCGACCACCGCGCCGTCGACGCCCATGCCCGCGGTGAAGACGGCCCAGCGCTCGCCGCAGTCCATCAACCCGATGCGACGCCACGGGGTGCCGCTGCGGTAGGCGGTAAGCAGGTCGATGAGCTGATTGGTGGCCTCGGTCGGGTCCGGGCTGATGCCGAGCGCACGGGCGAACACGTTGGCCGAACCGCCCGGCACCACTCCGACCGCGGGCATCGGTCCGGCGGGAATGCCCGAACCGCATTCGCCGAGGATGCCGTTGGTCACCTCGTTGACCGTGCCGTCGCCGCCATGCACGATCACGACGTCGATGCCGTCGCGCCGTGCGTCGCGGCCGATCTCGATGGCGTGTCCGCGGTGGTCGGTGTGCACGACGTTGAGCTCGACGCGGCTCTCCAACGCGTGCGCGAGCAGGTCGCGTCCGGCCGGAGTGGTCGACGTCGCATTCGGGTTGACGATCAGCACGGCGCGCACGACCACAGAGCCTAACCATGCGCGCGGTGCCGAGCCGCCCGCTCTACGCTCGATGCCGTGAACGTTCCCTCCCCTGCGACGGTGCGTCAGGCGGGCGTCGTCGTGGCGCTGCAGGGGGCCGTCCTTGTTGCCGTGGCTCTGGTGCTGGTGGTCCGCCACCTCGCTGGTGTCGAGGACCCGCGGTGGCTGAGCGGGTACGGGACCGCGGCGTGGTTCGCGATCATGGGCAGTGCCGTGCTCGCGGCTGGCTGGGCGCTGTGGACCGGCCGCCGATGGGGCCGGGGGATCGCGGTGTTCGCGCAGCTGCTGCTGTTGCCGGTCGCGTGGTACATGGCAGTCGACTCGCAGCGGTGGGAGTTCGGGGTACCTGTCGCACTCGTCGCGTTGGTCGTGCTCGGTCTGCTCTTCAGCCCGTCGGCGCTGGCCTGGGCCGCTCAGTACTCGGCGAGCGCGGACAACTCCGGCCCGGACACCCGGTAGGTGATCCACTCGTTCTGGGGTCGGCCGCCGACGGAGTCGTAAAGGGCGATCGCGTTGACGTTCCAGTCGAGCACCGCCCACGTCAGTCGGGTGTAGCCCGAGGACGTGCATTCGCGGGCGAGCGCGGCGAGCAGCGCCTTGGCCAGTCCGTGGCGGCGAAAGGCGGGGCGCACGAACAGATCCTCGAGATAGACGCCCGCGACGCCATCCCAGGTGGAGAAGTTGCGGAACCACAGCGCACACGCCGCTGGTTGACCGTCCACCTCCGCGACGTGGGCGTGAACGCTCGGTGCATCGCCGAACAAGGCCTCCCGCAACTGTTCTGCGGTGACGGTGCACTCGGCGGCGGCGTGCTCGAACGCGGCCAGTTCGTGCACCATGGCCGCCAGCTCGGTCTCGTCGCCCGGTTGGGCGAGTCGGATGCTCACAGTCATTGCTCGACTCCCAGTGCAGACAGGATGGTTCGGAACTTCGTCGTGGTCTCGGCGACTTCGTCGTCCGGATCGGATTCGGCGACGATACCCCCACCTGCCCTGGCCAGCGCGGAACGCCGGTCCGCGGAAAGCACGGCGCACCGGATCGACACCACCCACGTGCCGTCGCCCGCGGCGTCGCACCAGCCCACCGCGCCCGCGTAGAAGCCGCGGTCGCCCTCCAGTTCGGTGATGAGCGCGGCCGCCGCGTCGCGCGGCACTCCACCGACGGCGGGCGTCGGATGCAGGGCGACCGCGAGATCCAATGCGGTGGTTGATGATTCACGGATCCTCCCGGAGATGGGCGTCGACAGGTGCCACACCGTCGACGTGCTGCTCAGTTCGGGTTCGGAGGCGATCTGCAGGTCGACGCACAGCGGGTCGAGCGCCTTGCGCATCTCGTCGACGACGAGTTGGTGCTCGTGCCGGTCCTTCGCCGACTCGGCCAGCGCAACGCCACTGGCCCGGTCGACCGCGGGATCAGGGGAGCGTGGCGCCGAGCCCGCGAACGGGCGGCACGTGACGAGGTCGCCGCGCCGCGCGACGAGCAACTCGGGGCTCGCGCCCACCAACGCCGTGCCCGTGTGCTCGCCGCCCGCGGCGGTCAGGTCGGCGAAGAAGGTGTTGGCCCCGGCGTCGTCGGCCAGTCTGCCGATGACGGTGCCGGCGTCGAGCGCGTCGTCGGCGAGCAGGTGCAGCGCCCGCGCGAGCACCACCTTCTGCAGCTCGCTGTTCGGATCGTTGAGGGCGCGCAATGCGGTCGCGATGCGGGCCCGGTGCTCGTCGGGGGTGGGCGACATCCGCTCGATCCGAACGTTGGGCAGTGGCCGCGGTTGCCAGTCGGGGAGTGCGGCGGTGAAGCGCACCAGCTCCGGTCGGATCAGCGCGGTCGGGCCAGACACGTCAAAGGGCAAGGCGCCCAGGATGATCGGGGCTTCGCCGGTGGCCAGCGCCGCCCGCGCGTCGGCCAGCCGCGGGTAGGCGGTGTGCACGCCCTGGGCGACGACGACGCCGTCGCGGCCGGCGAGTAGGAAGGAAGGCTCGGCCATCACCTGGGCAGACACGGGTTGACGTGGCCGGTCAGGCCGAGCGCGGTCAGTTGGCGGACGCCGTGCTCGAATCCGCAAATGCCGATCGACGCTGCTGCCATGGAGAACCGAATGCCCTCATACAGGGGCTGCTCGATCCAGCGCGTGAGCACCGAACGCGAGAAGTGGCCATGCCCGACGAAGATCACGTCGCGTGACGTCATGTGCCCCAAGGCCATTGCGATGGCCGCATCGGCCCGCTGGCTGACCTGCGCGACGGTCTCGCCGCCAGGACAGCCGTGCGTCCAGACGAGCCAGTCGGGTACCGCCTTGCGGATGTCGTCGGTGGTCGTGCCCTCGTAGTCGCCGTAGTCCCACTCGGCCAGGAGTGGAGACACCTCGTCCACCTTCAGTCCGGCCAGTTCGGCCGTGACCAGCGCACGGTGCCTCGGGCTGCTGATCACCACGGGATCGCGCAGTTGTAGGTCGGCGAGTGCCTCCGCGGCCAACGTCGCCTGTTCGCGCCCCTCGTCGGTGAGGTCGAGATCGGTCCGGCTGGTGTGCTTGCCGGACTTCGACCACTCGGTCTCGCCGTGACGGAGCAGTAGGAGCCGGTGCCGGGTGATGCTCACCGAAGCGATTCTGCCCCACGGGCGGCGAGGTAGTTCGCGAGCGTGCCAGGATGAACACGTTCGGGGGCGAGCGGAGCGACGGGGAAGATATGACGCGGGTACTTGCGGTCGCCAATCAAAAGGGTGGGGTCGCCAAGACGACGACGGTGGCGTCGTTGGGCGCGGCGATGGCGGAGAAGGGCAAACGGGTGCTGCTCGTCGACCTGGATCCCCAAGGCTGTCTGACGTTCTCACTCGGCCAGGACCCCGACAAGCTTGCGGTGTCGATCCACGAGGTGTTGCTCGGCGACGTCGAGCCCGGCGCGGCGCTCGTCGAGACGGCGGAGGGCATGACGCTGCTGCCCGCGAACATCGACCTGGCAGGCGCCGAGGCGATGCTGCTGATGCGGGCTGGCCGCGAGTACGCGCTCAAGCGCGCCCTGGCCAAGGTGAGGGACGGCTTCGACGTCGTGATCATCGACTGCCCACCCTCGCTCGGGGTGCTGACGCTCAACGGGCTCACCGCCGCCGACGACGTCATCGTGCCGTTGCAATGCGAGACGTTGGCGCACCGCGGCGTCGGGCAGTTCCTGCGCACCGTCACCGACGTGCAGCAGATCACCAACTCGGACCTCGTGATGCTCGGTGCGTTGCCCACGCTCTATGACTCGCGCACCACGCACAGCCGGGACGTCCTGCTCGACGTCGCCGACCGTTACGGCCTTGTGGTGCTGGGGCCGCCGATCCCGCGCACCGTGCGGTTCGCCGAGGCGAGCGCCTCGGGCGCGTCGGTGCTGGCGGGTCGAAAGAACAAGGGCGCCATGGCTTATCGCGAGCTAGCCAACGCGTTGCTCAAGTATTGGAAGTCGGGCAAGGCGCTGCCGTCGTTCACCCCCGACGTGTAGTCAGGGGCCCAACGCCACCAACGTGTCGCCGCGTTGTTCGAGCAGGGTGCCGCCCGCGGTCGCGGGTATCACGGCGCTCTGCTGGGCCGGGCGGGTCAGTGCGAGGTGGCGTTCACCGGCTCCGGTCTCGGGGTCGAACACGTCGTAGCCGGTGGTCACCGGGACCAGCAGCCTGCCCGCCATGACCGTGCCCGGACCCACCGGGGCCTGCCCGCCGACGGGGCTGACGGTGTACTTGTAGCGCAGCCCGTTGGCGTCGAAGACCATGACGCCGTCGCCCGTCCACCAGGTCACGTAGTCGCCAGTGGTGGTCGCCACGGCCTGCGGCGACGCGGGCTTGGGCATCAACGTGCTGGCAATGACCGTCCCGGTCTCGTCGATGACGTCGACGGTCGGCTGAGGGGTCGGCCGGTAGATGGCCGTCGTGGTTCCGTTGACGGCGATGACCACCGCGGTGTCGTTCGGTACGCCCTTGAGCGGGACGTACTTGACCAGCGGCTCGTCTTCCTCCTTGTCGGCCCGCAACAGAGTGAGCCGCGGCTCCGTCTGCTCGGGGCACGACTCGATCACCGAGACCGCCGACACGCTGGCCGCCGCCGAGGTCAGCCGGCAGATCGGCTGGACGGGCACCTTCGGCTTGATGCGGGCGTCCAGCGCACCCCAGCTGAGCATGCGGACCATGTCGGAGCGCCACTGCTCGAGTCGGCTGTCGCCCCACGACAGCACGGTGGTGCCGTCCGACGAGATCCGCACTTGCGGGTCCGCGTACGCGGAACGGGTGGCGTCGCGGCGGCCGGTCTTGCCGTCGATGGTGCTGACTTGGCCGCAGCCGCGGTCGTCGGGATAGACGGCGACGGCGTTCTGGTAGACGTAGGTGACTCCGCAGAGTTCGGCGTCGCGGGAGTAGCTCCACAGCACTGCGCCGGTGACGGGGTCGCGGCCGTCGACCTGGCGCCCGTCGCCGGTGACGACGCTCCCCGCCGCGATGACGGGGCTGCGTGTCTTCGGGCTCGGCGCGTTCCACAGTTCCTTGAGCGTGGCCGGAACGTCGCGCGCCGCCTTCAGTGCCGGCACCGGGTTGGCGGCGGGGCGGCTGATCGTGGCCCGCGCGTCGCTGGTCCACCAGATCGTCGTGGCGGCGACTACGACCACGGCGACGATCGCCAGAGCCGCGACGAGGTCACCCTTGGTGCGGCGTTCCGGAGAGACCATCGACTCGCTAGCCGGTGGCGGTGGCAGCGCTGTTGGGACGACGCCGCCTACGACGCTTGCGGGCCGGGCTGGCCGATTCGTCCGAGTCGGACGACGGCGCCGGGGCATCGCCGTTCTCGACGTGACCGGTGGCCGACTGGCCGTCGCCGCCGCGGGTGCGCTGGCGGGTCCGGCTGCGGTTGCGGGCCGGCCTGTCGCCGTCGCGAGAGGATTCGCGCTTGTCGCCGTCGCGATCCCGCTTGGGCCGCTCCGTGGTGCGCGTCGCCTTGCCGATCGAGCCGGTGGCGTCGGCGGGAATGTCGAGCTCGGCGTACAGGTGCGGCGAGCTCGAATACGTCTCGACGGGATCCGGATTGTTCAGGCCGAGGGCCTTGTCGATCATCGTCCAGCGCGGCAGCTCGTCCCAGTCGACCAGGGTGACGGCGATACCCGTCTTCCCCGCCCGGCCGGTGCGGCCGATGCGGTGCACGTAGGCCTGCTCGTCCTCGGGGATCTGGTAGTTGATGACGTGAGTGATGTCGTCGATGTCGATGCCGCGGGCCGCGACGTCGGTGGCGACCAGCACGTCGACCTCGCCGGTGCGGAAGGCCTTGAGCGCCTTCTCACGCGCACCCTGGCCCAGGTCACCGTGCACGGCGCCGACCTTGAAGCCGCGCTCGGCGAGCTCGTCGGCAACCTTCTGGGCGGTGCGCTTGGTGCGGGTGAAGACCATGGTCGCGCCGCGCCCGTTCGCCTGCAGGATGCGCGCGACCGTCTCGACCTTGTCCAGCGCGTGGGCGCGGTAGGCGAACTGCTCGGTCGTGTCGTGGGTCTGGGACGATAGCGGCGCCTCGGCGCGGATGTGCGTCGGCTGGTTCATGAACGTACGCGCCAGCGTGATGATCGGACCCGGCATGGTGGCCGAGAAGAGCATGGCCTGGCGCTCGGTGGGGATCTGCTTGAGGATGCGTTCGATGTCGGGCAGGAAGCCCAGGTCGAGCATCTCGTCGGCCTCGTCGAGCACCAGCACCGAGAGCCCGCCGAGCTGCAGGTGACCCTGCTGGGCGAGGTCGAGCAGCCGGCCCGGGGTGCCGACGACGACGTCGACGCCCTTCTGCAGCGCCTCGATCTGGGGCTCGTACGGGCGTCCGCCATAGATGGACGTCACGGTGAACTTGCGGTCGGCGTGGCCCTCGACGTCGGCCCTCAGGTACTTGGCCGCGGTCGCGAGGTCGCCGTAGACCTGCAGGCACAGTTCGCGGGTCGGCACCACGATGAGCGCACGGGGAATGCCGCTGAGCGGGCGCTCCGGATCGGTGGTGATCTTGTTCAGCAGCGGCACGCCGAACGCGAAGGTTTTGCCCATGCCGGTCCTGGCCTGACCGATGAGGTCGTCGCCCGCGAGCGCGAGCGGCAGGGTCAACTCCTGGATGGCAAAGGGGTGTTCGATGCCCTCCTCGCGGAGCGCCCTGACGATTTCGTCGCGAACGCCGAGACTGGCAAAGGTGGTATCGGGTGTCGTGGGTGTTTCCGTAATTTCAGTCATGCGGTGCCAAATGGCCTTTCGATGTCATTCCTCGTTGGCGTCACGCGCGCACGAGTTTCGTCGAAAAAGCACCAGGGCCCAGGCCTTCGAGGAGGCGGACCAACATCGTGCACGCACATTTCTTCGGTAGTGACGAGCCACTACCACGCTCATCATAGCTGGTCGGCCTCGTGGGACGGGTGTCGCACGGCCCGCCGTCTACAGTTGGGCCATGACTCCGACGCAGCCTGCGGCCTCTGGTGAACGGACTGTGGAGCCCGCCGTCGTGGGCGTGTCGGCCGACCATCCCGGCGTCGCCGAGCTGTTTGCGTTGCTGGCCTACGGCGAAGTCGCGGCGTTCTACCGGCTGACGGAAGAGGCGCGCATGGCGCCCAATCTGGCAGGCCGGATCAACATGGCCAGCATGGCCGCCGCCGAGATGGGCCACTACGAGTTGCTGCGCGACGCGTTGGACAAGCGCGGCGTCGACGTGGTGCCGGCGATGACCAAATACGCTTCGGCACTTGAGAACTACCACCGGCTGACGACGCCGAGCACATGGCTCGAGGCCTTGGTGAAGACGTACGTCGGTGATGCGCTGGCCGCCGACTTCTACCTCGAGATCGCCGACACCCTTCCCGACGAGGCCGCCGACGTGGTGCGGGCGGTGCTGTCCGAGACGGGGCATTCGCAGTTCGTCGTCAGCGAGGTCAGGGCCGCGGTGACCGCCAGCGACAAGCAGCGTCACCGGCTGGCGCTGTGGTCACGCCGGCTGTTGGGGGAGGCCATCACGCAGGCCCAGTTCGTGCTCGCCGACCGCGACGAGCTGGTCGACCTCGTCGTGTCGAGCGGCGAGGGGCTTGGCCGGCTGACCGAGTTCTTCGAACGCCTTCAGCACACCCATAGCACCCGCATGCAGGAACTCGGGCTCGGCTAGCTGCCTACTTGGTGCAGTTGGCGATCAGCGTGTTGTTCGCCTGCGCTGCCACGACGGTGCCCGCGGCGTCGGTGATCGCGCAGTTGAGGTGACCCATCACGCTGGTCGCCGTCACCGAACCGAGCGTGACGCCAGGATCCAGCACCACCGACTTGCTCCACGGCAGCGCGACGTTGACTTCGGTCTGCAGCGCGCCCTGGCTGTCGGTGTAGATGACCGTGACCAGGTCGATGAGTTGCCTGCTGCCGGTCACCTGGTACGTGATGGTGCTTGGGGCGGGCGCGGGTGCGGCCTCGGGGACCGGCGCGGCCTCGGCCGACGGGCTCGGCGCGACGGTGGTGACGGTCTCCGGCGTCAACGGGCCGGTGGGCGCGGGGGCCGGCATGGACGGGTTGCGCGACGGCGCCTGCGAGGTGGCCGCGGGGCTGGTGGTGACCGAGGGCGGGCTGACGGTCGCGGACACCGATCCGCTGTCGCCGCCTCCGAGGATCACCACCGTGCAGATCACGGCGACCAGCAGTACCGCTCCGGCGGCCCCGGCGACCCACATCCAGCGTCGATCGAGCGGTTCGACGTACTCGTAGACGTCGTCCTCAACGTCGTATCCGTCGTAGTCCTCGATGACGTCGGTCTCGGCGTAGTCGTCGATTCCGGCCGTGCGTCGCGTGCCGGGGGAGTAGGTCGGGTATGGCCTGTTCATGCCGCGGTCCCAGGGTCGATTGGTTGGTGAATGGCCTGATGTTATCGGGGCAGAAGTGACGGATGAGGTTGACGCGCTGGCCGTTTGGTCACGGTCAGGACTCGGTTCTCCAACTCCGCTCGACGATGTTCGCCATCCGCGTAGCGACCGCGTCGGTGCGCCGCGGTGTGCGTCCACTAGCCTTCTGGGGACAACGCATTCGAATGAAGGAGTCCTGCGTGGAGGTCAAGATCGGCATTACCGACAGTCCGCGCGAGCTGGTGTTCAACAGCGCGCAATCGCCCAGCGAGGTGGAGGAGCAGATCACCTCCGCGTTGAGCACGGACCCGGGCGTGCTGGCACTGACCGACGAGAAGGGCCGACGCTTCCTGGTGCAGACGGCGCGCATCGCCTACGTCGAGATCGGTGCGGCCGACGGCCGGCGGGTGGGCTTCGGGGTCGGCGCGGCGTCGGCTACGACCGAGTAAGCGGCACGTGTGACAGTCCGCCCCAGGCGAACTGCACCGTGCCCTCGACCGCGTCCTCCTTGGAGATCGGTCGATTGTTGTTCAGCCAGTACCGGGCACAGTCGACGCTGGTGGACACCAGGCCGACGGCGATCATCCTGGCGCGGTGGGCTTCTAGCCCGGAGTCGCTACTGATCAATTCGAACACCGCGTCCGTACAGGATTCGGTGGCCACCCTCACCTGCGCAGAGACCTGCGGCTCGGTGACGTAGTCGTTCTCGAAGATCAGCCGGTAGCCCTGGCCGTCGTGCTCGATGAAGTCGAAGAACGCCCCCACCGCCGCGCGCAACCGCTGCCGGTTGTCGGTGGTGGTGCGCAGCGCTTGGCGCACTCCGGAGACCAGATTGTCGACGTGGCGCTGAAGCACCGCAAGGTAGAGCTCGAGCTTGCTCGAGAAGTGTTGGTACAGGACCGGTTTACTGACGCCGGCGCGATCGGCGATCTCGTCCATGCCCGCGGCATGGTAGCCGCGGTCGACGAATACCTCGCTGGCTGCGATGAGCAACTGTCCACGGCGTTCGTCGCGGGGCAACCGATTGCCGCGCCGATTACCGCTGGGGGAAGCGTCGTTGGACTGCTTCGCACCTCTCCTCTCGGCGGTGTTGGCCAGCTCGCTCATCGGCACGACACTACTACTCGCACCTGAGGCTGTCCGTCAACGACAGGCCCGGTGGCGCGCCAGAGCCTCCGTCGGCGCGCTCTGTGCCATCCTGGTTCGGTGACTTTCGACCCGGGGCGTCGCGGGGGCGGTCGTGTGCCCGTGCTGCGCAACGAGTGGCGGGAGCCGCTGCGCGCACAACGCGATCCGTTGGCCGAGGACGCGGGTCGGCTTCGGACCAATCGCGACGACCATCAGAAGTGGCGCAAGCAGACCTGGCTGGGCCGGTTCGTGTCGACCTACGGCTGGCGCGCCTACGCGCTGCCGATCCTCGCCGTCATCACCGGTGTCGTCATCTATCAGACCGTGACGGGCACGAGCACGCCGCAACCCGTCGAGGCGCAGGGGGCAGGCCCGGTCCAGGGGCCGCCGACCATCGACCCGGGCAGCACCTCGATCATCGGCGCCCCGCCGAAGGGCATGACGCAGTTCGACGCCAACCTGCCCACCGGCATCCTCCCGGACGGCGGGCCCTTCACCGAGGCGGGCGCCAAGACGTGGCACATCGTGCCCGGCACGTCGCAGAAGGTCGGCGAGGGCACCGTGAAGTCGTTCACCTACACCGTCGAGGTGGAGGACGGGCTCGACACCAACACGTTCGGCGGCGACGAAGCGTTCGCGCGCATGGTCGGCGAGACACTCTCCAACCCCAAGAGTTGGACGCACAACCCGCAGTTCGCGTTCACGCGCATCGACGACGAATCGCAAGGCAAGCCGGATTTCCGGGTGTCGTTGACCTCGCCGTTGACCGTGCGAGAGGGCTGCGGCTACGACATCCCGATCGAGGCGTCGTGCTACAACCCGGCCTACCTCGACGACCAACCCCGGGTCTTCGTCAACGAGGCACGGTGGGTGCGCGGCGCGGTGCCGTTCCAAGGGGACATCGGTTCCTACCGCCAGTACCTCGTCAACCACGAAGTCGGCCACGCCATCGGCTACCAGCGGCACGAACCGTGCGGCGAGAACGGTGCGCTCGCGCCGGTGATGATGCAGCAGACGTTCTCGACGAACAACGACGACGATGCGAGGTTCGACCCCGAGTCGGTCAAGCCCGACGGGCGGACCTGCCGGTTCAACCCGTGGCCGTACCCGATCGCCTGACGCACGCTGGTGGGCCGACCCCAGGGAAGGTAACCACCAGGATTACCGTTGAATCTGTGTGCCTGGTGTGATTGAAGCCAGCCAGAATTCGAAGCAAGGAGCGAGCCGGTGTCGCCGTTACCGCCGCTGGTCGAACCAGCCGCCGAGCTGACACGCGAAGAGGTCGCGCGCTACAGCCGTCATCTGATCATTCCCGACCTCGGCCTCGACGGGCAGAAGCGGCTCAAGAACGCGCGCGTGCTGGTCATCGGCGCAGGTGGGCTGGGCTCGCCAACGCTGCTGTACCTGGCCGCAGCGGGGGTGGGCACCATCGGCATCGTCGAGTTCGACGTGGTCGACGAGTCAAACCTGCAGCGCCAGATCATTCACGGCCAGTCCGACATCGGCCGCTCCAAGGCGCAGAGCGCGCGTGACTCGATCAAGGAGATCAACCCGCTCGTCGACGTCCGGCTGCACGAGGTTCGCCTCGAACCGGACAACGCCATCGAGCTCTTCGAGCAGTACGACCTGATCCTCGACGGCACCGACAACTTCGCGACCCGTTACCTGGTGAACGACGCCGCCGTGCTCGCGGGCAAGCCGTACGTGTGGGGGTCCATCTACCGCTTCGAGGGCCAGGTGTCGGTCTTCTGGGAGGACGCACCTGACGGGCTCGGGCTGAACTACCGCGACCTGTATCCCGAACCGCCGCCTCCCGGCATGGTGCCGTCGTGCGCCGAGGGCGGCGTGCTTGGCATCCTGTGCGCCTCGATCGCTTCGGTGATGGGCACCGAGGCCATCAAGTTGCTCACCGGCATCGGCGATCCGCTGCTCGGCCGGCTGATGGTCTATGACGCGCTGGACATGACGTACCGCACCATCAAGATCCGCAAGGACCCCGAGACGCCGAAGATCACCGAGCTGATCGACTACGAATTGTTCTGCGGCGCAGTGTCGGATGCGGCGTCCGAAGCCGCCGCCGGCTCCACGGTCACCCCGCGCGAGCTCCGCGACATGCTCGACTCGGGCCGCAAGCTGGCCCTGATCGACGTCCGCGAACAGGTGGAGTGGGACATCAACCGCATCGAGGGTGCGGAGTTGATTCCCAAGTCGGCGCTCGAGGCGGGCGACGGACTGGCCAAGCTGCCCCAGGACCGCACGCCGGTGCTGTACTGCAAGACCGGAGTCCGGTCCGCCGAGGCGCTCGCCGCGGTGAAGAAGGCCGGGTTCTCCGACGCGCTGCACCTGCAGGGCGGCATCGTCGCGTGGGCCAAACAACTCGAACCCGACATGGTGATGTACTGACGGCTTGTTAGCCGGAGCACGGCTTAGGCTGAGCTCGTGACTGTCGACCGGCCACCTGATCATGTGCTGGTGGCGTTCGGCCTCACCGGTCTTCGGCCGGTGCCGCTCGGTTCGAGTTGGGAAGGTGGCTGGCGCTGCGGCGAAGTCGTGGTGGCGATGGTTGCCGACCACGCCCGCGCCGCATGGTCGGCGAAGGTGCGCGAGACGTTGTTCGTCGACGGCGTTCGGCTGGCTCGCCCCGTGCGTTCCACCGACGGGCGGTACGTGGTCGCGGGCTGGCGCGCCGACACGTTCGTCACCGGCACCCCCGAACCCAGACACGACGAGGTGGTGTCGGCCGCGGTGAGGCTGCACGAGGCGACGGCGAAGCTCGAACGACCCAGATTCTTGACCCAGCCGCCCGGAGTGCCGTGGTCGGACGTCGACGTGTTCATCGCCGCAGACCGCGCGGCGTGGGAGGACCGGCCGCTGCACGCGCTGCCGCCCGGCGCGCGGGTGGCCCCAGGCTCGGCCGACGGAGCCCGGTCGGTGGAGCTGCTCACTCAACTCGCCGTCTTGCGCAGGCCCACCCGCGGCCCCAGCCAGTTGGTCCACGGCGACCTTTACGGCACGGTGCTGTTCGCGGGCACGGCCGCACCCGGCATCACCGACGTCACGCCCTACTGGCGCCCGGCGTCCTGGGCGGCGGGGGTGGTGGTCATCGACGCGCTGGCCTGGGGTGAGGCCGACGACGGGTTGGTGGAGCGGTGGGCGACGCTGCCCGAATGGCCGCAGATGTTGTTGCGCGCGTTGATGTTCCGGCTCGCGGTGCATGCCCTGCACCCGCGGTCGACGGCGGCGGCGTTCCCGGGCTTGGCACGCACGGCCGCATTGGTTCGGTTGGTGCTGTAGCCCGCTCGCGCTAGAACTGGTGTCGCACTTCCCGCAGCGGGACCCGGCCGTCGTTCGCGAGCACCCCTTCGGCGCGAAGCCGTTCCAGCTGCCTGGTGGCCAGGTGTGGGGCGGGCTTGCCCGACGCGCGTATCACCCGGTGCCACGGCAGGTCCGACGAGTCGGTGCGCATGACCCAGGCGACGATGCGCGGGCTGGAAAGCCCTGCCGCATCGGCGATGTCGCCGTAGGTGGACACGCGGCCCGGCGGTATCGACGCGACGAGTTCCCGGACGTGCTCCACCTGTTCTTCGGTGACCTGGGCCATGGTCAGCTCGCGAGCTTGCGGATCAACGCCGCCGTCTCGGCGGGTTTGGCGAGCGGGACCATGTGGTCGCAATCCCATTCCAGCAGTGTGAAATCCGCGCCGACGCGGGTGCCGAGCGCGGCGAGCAATTCGTCGCTGACGTACGCGGGGTCAGTGCGCGTGGCGCGCACCAGCGCGGTCGGCGTGCCGGCGCGGGGCAGCGCCATCGGCCGCGTCAACTCGCTCCAGTACGACAGCATGGCGGGCACGCTGATGCGCCAGCCGACGCGCCCGTTGGGCTGGGCGACGAGGTGCTCGTCGAGCTCCCTTTCGAGTTCGGCCTCATCGACCTCGCCCCACGACCCGGTCACCTTTTCCTCGCGGGCCTCGGCGCGGTCGGGGTAGTCCGGCGAGCCGTACATCTCGTCGGCGATCTCGCGCATCCAGCGACCGTCGAGGCCAACGGCGGGATCGAGCAATACCAAGCCTGCGACCAGGTCGGGCCGCGCCGCCGCGAGGCTCAGCGCGATCGCGCCGCCGAACGAATGCCCCACCACCAGCACCGGTCCCGCGGCCTCGGCGTCCACCAGCGCGGCCAGGGCCGCGACGTTGGCGTCGATGGTCCAGGGTGCGTCCCACGACGACCGGCCGTGTCCGAGCAGATCGGGTGCGGTGACGGAGAACTCGGAGAGGTGACGCGTCGCAAGGGTCTCCCAGCGTCGACCGTGGCCCGTGAGGCCGTGGATCGCGAGTATCTGGGCTGGCCGCTGCGGGCCGTAGCGGTAGACGTGCAACGCGTCGCTCATGGCGTCGATGCTGCCAGCCTGCGACGAGGCCGGCTTGTCGGACCCCCGTGGTGTCATTTCACCCATGCCGGCACCACACTCCACCCTGTCGCCCGAGGCGCTGGCGCAGCCTGGGTTGCGTGGCACCGTGCGGGTGGTGGGCGGCCCGGGTACGGGTAAGACCACGCTGCTGATCCGGGCGGCCGCGGCGCACGTCGCCGCCGGGGTCGATCCGGAATCCGTTCTGCTGCTGACGGGTTCGGCCCGGCTCGGCACCACTGCCCGCGCCGCCGTGACGGCCGCGGTGCTCAGCGACGGTCGCGCGGCGGTGCGCGAGCCGCTGGTCCGCACCGTCCACTCGTACGCGTTCGCGGTGCTCCGGCTGGCCGCGCAGCGCAACGGCGATCCGCCTCCGCGACTGATCACCAGCGCGGAGCAGGACGGCATCATCCGCGAGCTGCTCGCGGGCGACCTGGAGGACGGCGACGACGCGTCGGTCCGCTGGCCCGCCCAGCTGCGGCCCGCGCTGAGCACCGTCGGCTTCGCCACCGAGTTGCGCGACCTGCTGGCTCGCTGCGCCGAACGGGGCATCGATCCCATTGAACTGCACCGCATCGGCCGCCGGACTGGGCGCACCGATTGGATGGCCGCTGGACAGTTCGCTCAGGTCTACGAACAGGTCATGCTGCTACGTTCCGCCGTCGGCATGGCTGCGCCGCAGGCCACCGTGCCCGCGCTGGGCGCCGCCGAACTCGTCGGCGCCGCGCTCGAGGCGTTCGCGACCGATCCCGAATTGCTCACCGCCGAGCGGGCCCGGATCAGGCTGCTGCTCGTCGACGACGCCCAGCACCTCGACCCCCAGGCCGCCCGGCTGGTGCGGGTGCTGGCCGCGGGCAGTGAGCTCGCCGTCATCGCCGGGGACCCAAGCCAATCGGTGTTCGGCTACCGCGGCGCCGACCCTGCGCTGCTGCGTGGGGACGACGAGCCGGTGGTCGTGCTGGCCGAGTCGCACCGCTGCGCTCCCGCGGTCGCACACGCCATCAGCGGCGTCGCGCGCAGGCTTCCCGCCGCAGACGGGGCGTGCGGCATCACCGGCACGGGTGATGAGCCCGGCTCGGTCACGGTACGCATCGCGGCCTCTGCGCATGCGGAGTCCGCCGTCGTGGCCGATGCCCTGCGCCGCGCCCACCTCGTCGACGGGGTGCCGTGGTCGCAGATGGCCGTCATCGTGCGCTCGGTCCCGCGCGCCGGTGCGGCGCTTGGCCGGGCACTGATGGCGGCCGGCGTGCCCGTCGAGCAGCAGGCGTCCACCGTGGCGCTCGCCGAGCATCCCGCGGTGGCGGCGCTGCTGACGGTGCTCGACGCCACGGCCGACGGACTCACCGGCGAGCGGGCGCTCGCCGTTCTCACCGGGCCCATCGGCCGGGTGGACCCGGTGTCCATGCGTCAGTTGCGGCGCACCCTGCGCCGGGGCGGCGACGGCGCACGCGAATTCGGCGACCTGGTCGTCGACGCACTCCAAGCGGGCGCATCCGACCTCCCCGAGCAGCTGGCCCGCCCGGTGCGTCGGGTCCGGGCCGTGGTGGACGCCGCGTGCACCAGCTTCACCGCCGGTGAGGATCCGCGCTTCACGCTGTGGCAGGCCTGGCACCACTCCGGCTTGCAGCGACGCTGGCTGGCCGCCGTCGAGCGGGGCGGCTCGGGGGGCGTTCAGGCGGGCCGCGACCTCGACACGGTCACCGCGTTGTTCGACGTCGCCGAGCAGTACGTCGCGCGCACCACCGGCGCGACGTTGCACGGTGTGGTCGACCACGTTCGCGCGCTGGTACTCCCGCAGGGGCGCGACGATCGGTCCGGCGGTGAGGCGGTGGCGCTGCTGTCCGCGCACGCCGCGCTCGGCCGCGAATGGGACTTCGTGGTGATCGCGGGACTGCAGGAAGGGTTGTGGCCCAACACCGCTCCGCGCGGTGGCGTACTCGCCACGCAACACCTCGTCGACGTCATCGACGGCGTGGCCGAGGCCGGGGTGTCCAGCAGGGCGCCGGTGCTGGCCGACGAGCGGCGGCTGCTCGTCGCGGCGTTGGGGCGGGCGCGCGCTCGTGTGCTGGTGACCGCCGTCGACGGCGACGGTGACGACGGGGCCATCCCGTCGCCGTTCTGCGACGAGCTCGCCGCGTTGGCCACCGACCCGCCCGCGGAGTCGGAGCCGCCCAGCGCGGCGCCGCGCGTGCTATCCCCCGCGGCGGTAGTGGGGCGACTCAGGGCGCTGGTGTGCGCACCCGAGGGTGTCGTAAGCGACGACGTGCGGGCCTGCGCCGCAGCGCAACTCGCCCGACTGGCCGAGGCGGGCGTGCCCGGCGCCGCGCCGACGCAGTGGCACGCCACGACCACCACTTCCACCGACGCGCCGTTGTGGTCCGGCGACGAGCACGTCGTGACCATGTCGCCGTCCACGCTTCAGACGCTGACCGACTGCCCCCTGCGCTGGCTGTTGGAGCGCCACGGCGGCACCGACGGTCGCGACGTGCGGTCCGTGCTCGGCTCGCTCGTCCACGCGCTGGTGTCCAACCCGGGAGCCAGCGAGGACCAGATGCACACCGAACTCGAAAGACTGTGGGCGGAACTGCCTTTCGATTCGCAGTGGTATTCGGACAACGAGCTCGAACGCCACCGCACCATGGTGTCGACGTTCGCGCAGTGGCGCGCCCAGACCCGCCACGAGCTCACCGAGGCGGGCTCGGAGGTCGGCGTGGACGGCGTCCTGTCGCCCGGCGACGGCGGGCCCGGCGTGCGCGTGCGCGGACGGGTGGACCGGTTGGAGCGCGACGGGCAGGGCAGGCTGGTGGTGGTCGACCTCAAGACCGGCAAGAACCCGGTCAGCAAGGACGACGCGCAGCGCCACGCGCAGCTGGCCATGTACCAGTTGGCCATCGCCGAGGGGCTGGTACCCGACGGCGACGAGCCTGGCGGCGGCCGGCTGGTCTACCTCGGCAAGACCGGTGCCGCGGGTGCCACCGAACGAGCCCAGGACGCGTTGACGCCCGAGGCCTGCGACGAGTGGCGCACCAGCGTGCGGCAGGCCGCGGCGGCCAGTCAGGGTCCGCACTTCGTAGCCCGCATCAACGCCGGATGCACGCACTGTCCGGTGCGGGCCATGTGCCCAGCGCAGGCCGCGCTCAGCGGTGAATCGTGACGGCGCAATACGATCCGGCCGAGCTGGCGGATGCCCTCGGGGTGTTCCCGCCCACCGACGAGCAGGCGGCCGTCATCGCCGCCCCGCCCGGACCGCTGGTGGTGATCGCCGGCGCGGGCGCAGGCAAGACCGAGACCATGGCCGCGCGCGTCGTCTGGCTGGTGGCCAACGGCTACGCCCAGCCCGGCCAGGTGCTGGGCCTGACGTTCACCCGCAAGGCGGCCGGTCAGCTGTCGCGGCGCGTGCGCACCCGGCTGGCCCGGCTCGCGGGCGTCGGCCTGCTTCCGGGCGACGGCGCCGTTGACGAACACCCGAGCATCGGCACCTACCACGCGTTCGCGGGCACGCTGTTGCGCGAACACGGCCTGCTGCTGCCCGTAGAGCCCGCCGCCCGGCTGATCAGCGAAACCGAGTTGTGGCAGTTGGCTTTTCGCGTGGTGTGCGAGCATCCGGGCGCACTGGACACGGAGAAGACGCCCGGCACCATCACCGCGATGGTGTTGAGGTTGGCGGGCCAACTGGCCGAACACCTCGTCGACACCGACCAACTGCGCGACACCCACGTCGAACTGGAGCGGCTGGTGCACACCCTGCCCGCCGGTCCCCGTCAACGCGACGGCGGACCCAACCGTCGGCTACTCGGCATGCTCGCCTCGCAGACCGAGCGCACCGAACTCGTCCCACTCGTCGACGCGCTGCACCAGCGGATGCGCGCCGACAACGTGATGGACTTCGGCACGCAGATGTCGGCGGCGGCGCGGCTCGCGTCGACGTTCCCCACCGTCGGCGCGCAACTGCGGGAGCGCTACCGGGTGGTGCTGCTCGACGAGTACCAGGACACCGGTCACGCGCAACGCATCGCGCTGTCGTCGTTGTTCGGCGGGGGAGCCGACGACGGTTTGGCCCTGACCGCCGTTGGGGACCCCATCCAGTCGATATACGGCTGGCGCGGGGCGTCGGCGACCAACCTGCCGCGGTTCACCACCGACTTCTGCCGCTCGGACGGCACCCCGGCACCCACGCTGGAACTCCGCACCAGCTGGCGCAACCCGCCGCGGGCCCTGAAGCTGGCCAATGCGATCTCGTCGGAGGCGCGGCGCCGGTCGGTGGCGGTGCGCGAACTGATGCCACGGCCAGGCGCACAGCCCGGTGACGTCCGATGCGCGTTGCTGACGGACGTGGCGGGCGAGCGGGCCTGGGTAGCGGACCACGTCGCGCAGCGCTGGGACGAGGCCGTGGCGTCCGGCCGCCCGGTTCCGACGACGGCGGTCCTGGTGCGCCGCAACGCGGATGCCGCTCCCATGGCGGACGCACTGCGGGCCCGCGGGGTGCCCGTCGAGGTCGTCGGACTCGGTGGCCTGCTTGGCATCCCGGAGGTCGCCGACGTCGTCGCGACGTTGCGCCTCGCCGCTGACCCCACTGCGGGAGTCGCTGCGATGCGCGTGCTGACGGGGCCGCGCTGGCGACTCGGGGCCTCCGACGTCGCGGCGTTGTGGCGCCGCGCGGTGGAGTTGGACGGGCCGGGCGCCGCCCGATCGTCGGTGGAGGGCATCGTCGCCTCGGCGTCGGCCGATGCCGACGCGGCCTGCCTCGCCGACGCCATCTGCGATCCGGGTCGCGCCGAGCGCTACTCGCCGTCGGGCCATCAGCGGATCGTCGAACTCGGCCGGGAGTTGACGGCCCTGCGGGCCCAGCTGCAGCACCCGCTGCCGGAACTCGTCGCGGAGGTGCGCAGGATGCTCGGCGTGGACGCGGAAGTTCGAGCCGTACAACCGGTGTCCTCGGGATGGGCGGGTACGGAGCACCTCGACGCGTTCGGCGACGTGGTGGCCGACTTCGCCGCACGGCCTGCGCCGTCGGTCAGCGGTCTGCTCGGCTACCTGGACGCGGCCATCGAGGTCGAGCACGGGCTCGCTCCCGCGGACGTGGTGGTGGCCAAGGATCGCGTCCAGATCCTCACCGTGCACGCCGCCAAGGGGCTGGAGTGGGAGGTCGTCGCCGTGCCGCACCTGAGTGGGCGGGTGTTTCCCTCGACGGCCCAACGGCGAACTTGGCTGACCGACGCCGCCGAGCTGCCGCCGCTGCTGCGCGGTGATCGAGCGACGGTGTCCGAGCACGGAGTTCCCGTCCTGGACACGTCCGACGTGAATGATCGGAAGGCGTTGTCCGACAAGCTCGACGAGCACAAGCGCCAGCTTGATCAGCGTCAGATCGACGAGGAACGCCGGTTGCTCTACGTCGCGGTCACCCGTGCCGAGGACACGCTGCTGCTCTCGGGTCATCACTGGGGCGCCACCGAGGCCAAGCCGCGCGGCCCCTCTGACTTCCTGGTCGAGATCAAGGGCGTGATCGACGAGTCGACGGAGGCCGGTGCCCCGTGCGGCGTCGTCGAGCAGTGGGCACCGGTGCCCGCCGACGGCGAGTTGAATCCCATGCGCGACGGCGTGATCGAGCGGTCCTGGCCCGCGGCGGCGGATGGCTCCGGCGTGGACCGGGGCGCCGCACTGGTCGCCGCGGCCATGAAGGGCGAACTGACCAACGCCCCGGACGCGGACGGATTGGGGGCCGACGTCGACGCCCTGCTCGCCGAGCGGGAGCGCGCCGGTACCCGACCTCCGGTGGCGTTGCCGCCGCAGCTGTCGGTGAGTGCGTTGGTCGACATCGGGCGCGACCCCGACGGTGCGGCCGCCCGGCTCCAGCGCCGGCTGCCGGCGCGGCCCGACCCGCACGCGTTGCTGGGCACCGCATTTCACGAATGGGTGCAGCGATTCTTCCGTGCGGAGCGGCTGTTCGACCTGGAGGACCTGCCGGGCGCCGTCGACGGCGAACTCGGCCGGGCCGATGCGGACCGGCTGGCAGAACTGCAGGCGGCGTTCGCGGTATCGCCGTGGTCGGCGCGCACGCCGCTGGACGTCGAGGTGCCCTTCGACATGATGATCGGCGACACCGTGGTCCGAGGCCGGATCGACGCGGTCTTCGCCGACCCGGACGGCGGCTACACGGTAGTGGACTGGAAGACCGGCGACCCGCCCGGCAACCAGGAAGCGTTGCAGAACAATGCGATTCAGCTCGCCATCTACCGGATGGCCTGGGCCGCCACCCACGGGGTTCCGGCCTCATCGGTGCGCGCAGTGTTCCACTACGTGTCCAGTGGCCGTACGGTCAGTCCGGCGCGGCTGCCCGGCCACGACGAGCTGGCGAAACTGCTCCGGCAGGCCGCCTAACGCGGCGCGTTGCGGTACGCCTTCAGCGCCTGGGTGATCATCGGCACCTGCAGCGGCAAACGAGCGATGGTGCCGATGCGCGCCGCCCAGCCCTTGTCCCAGAACACCCGGACGGAGTTGATGTTCGCCGGGAAGACGGCGACGAATAGCGCGACGGCCGCCAGCGCCCCCAGCCGCCGGGTCCGCGGGGCCAGCAGCAGCGCGCCGGTCGCCACTTCGCCGACGCCGGAGGCCAGCGTGTAGAACCGCGGCGTGCCCGGCAGTTCGGCGGGGACGATCGTGTCGAACGGCTTGGGTGCCACGAAGTGAAGCACGCCCATGCCGACCAACATCGCGCCCATTCGCTGAGCGGTGGCCTGGCTGGGTGCGCTGTCGGCTGCTGGGGTGAGGGAGGTCATGGTTACATTGTGCTGTGCTGCGCCACAGGCGATCGTTGGGCCCTCGTGGCCGGGGGTAGGTTGCGTAGCCGACTGGATCGGCTCGAGCACAATCTGACTGATCGGCCGGACTCCGACCTGGTCGACATCCTCAACATTCCCGAGGGGTTCGTTAGCCCGGCCCGCAAGATCGCCATGCGCATTGTGTACGCGCTCGGCGCGCTGTTCGCCGCGGTCATGATCGTCTACTTCGATCGCCACGGCTACCGCGACATCGAAAGCGCACCGAACCCCAACGACCCGTTGTCGTTCCTGGACTGTCTGTACTACGCGACGGTGTCCCTGTCGACGACGGGCTACGGCGACATCACCCCGGTCACGCCATCGGCGCGGCTGATCAACGTCCTGGTGATCACGCCGTTGCGGATCGCCTTCCTGATCGTGCTCATCGGTACCACGGTCGAGACACTGACCGCTCAGTCGCGCCAGGCGCTGAAGATCCAGCGATGGAGGAGAAACGTGCGCAACCACACCATCGTCGTCGGTTACGGCACCAAGGGCAGGACGGCCGTCGCCGCGATGATCAGCGATGGCGTGAAGCCGGCCGACATCGTCGTCGTCGACGAGAACGTCGCCGCGCTCGAGCGGGCCAAGAGCGCCGGGCTCGTGACGGTCCGCGGCAGCGCCACCGACTCGGAGGTGCTGCGCTTGGCCAGCGCCCAGCACGCCGAGACGATCATCGTCGCCGCCAACCGGGACGACACCGCCGTCCTCGTCACGCTGACCGCGCGGGAGCTCGCGCCGCACGCCAAGATCATCGCCGCGGTGCGAGAAGGCGAGAATCAGCACCTGCTGCAGCAGTCCGGCGCCGACACCACCGTCGTGACGTCCGAGACCGCTGGCCGCCTGCTGGGCATCGCGAAGAAGACGCCCAGCGTCGTCGAGGTCATGGAGGACCTGCTCACCCCCGACGCGGGCTTCGCGCTCGGCGAGCGCGCCGTCGGGGTCAAGGACGTCGGTGCATCACCGCGCCACATGAAGGACATCGTGCTGGCCGTGGTGCGTAACGGTCAGCTGCTGCGCGTCGACGCACCGGAGGCCGACGCCGTCGAATTGGGCGACAAGTTGTTGGTCATCAAGACCGCAGCCGGCGAGGACTGACGTGGCGGACTTTGCACTGCGCAACGTGCCGCTGCTGTCGCGGGTCGGCGCCGACCGTGCCGACGTGCTGCGCACCGACGTCGAGGCCGCCGTCGCAGGCTGGCGCGACGCACTGTTGCTGCGGGTGGACAGGCGCAACCAGGTGCTGATCTCGGGCGGGCGCGTCGTGCTCGGCAAGGCGGCCAAGCTGTCCGACGCCCCCGTCGACCACGCCGTGTTCCTCGGTCGGATCGAAGACGGCAGGCACGTGTGGGCGATCCGTGGTGCGCTGGAGGGCCCCGAGGACCCCGATGCCGAGTCGGAGGTGCTCGACCTGCGCCGCGCGGGCACTGTCTTCGACGACGTCAGTGCGCAGTTGGTGGCGACGGCGACTGCGCTGCTGAACTGGCATGACAATGCCCGCTTTTCGGCCGTGGACGGAGCGCCGACCAAGTCCATCAAGAGCGGCTGGTCACGGGTCGACGCGGTCAACGGCCACGAGGAGTTCCCGCGGATCGACCCCGCGGTGATCTGCCTGATCCACGACGGGCACGACCGAGCGGTGCTGGCCCGTCAAACGATGTGGCCCGAGCGGCTCTTCTCGCTGATCGCGGGTTTCGTCGAGGCCGGCGAATCGTTCGAGTCATGTGTCGTGCGCGAGGTGGCCGAGGAGATCGGGCTGTCCGTCAGCGACGTCCGCTACCTGGGCAGCCAGCCGTGGCCGTTTCCGCGGTCGCTGATGGTCGGGTTCCACGCAATCGGCGACCCCGAGCAGGAGTTCGTGTTCAGCGACGGCGAGATCGCCGAGGCCGCGTGGTTCACCCGCGACGAGGTGCGCGCCGCGCTCGCGGATGGGGACTGGAGCAGCGACTCGCCGTCGCGGCTGCTGCTGCCGGGATCGATCTCGATCGCCAGGGAGATCATCGAGTCCTGGGCTTCGTTCTGATGTCGCCGCCGGGGCGGCTCCGGAGCAGGGGCTGATTCGCCCGTTATCCGCCGAGCTTGGCCTTGACCTGCTTGGCGCTCGGGTTGGTCAGCGTCGACCCGTCGGGGAACTTCACCGTGGGGACGACGTGGTTGCCGCCGTTGACCGAGCCGACGAACTGGGCCGCGGCGGGGTCGGCTTCGATGTCGACCTCGGTCCAGGGGATGCCCTCGGAGCGCAGCGCGGACTTCAGCCGGCTGCAGAAGCCACACCAGGACGTCGTGTACATGGTCAATGCGTCACTCATAGCGGGATCAACATATCGGATCTCCCGAACATGCCCCGGCTGAGCCATGCATTGTCGCCGGGCACTGCCAAGATGGACGCCATGTCCCTCGAGGCTCCGGCGACCGGCTCGGCCGCGCTGCGCGCCCTCGTCGACGATCTCGACGACGAGCAGCGCGAGGCGGTCGTCGCGCCCCGCGGTCCGGTGTGCGTGCTGGCGGGTGCGGGCACCGGCAAGACGCGCACCATCACGCGGCGCATCGCCTACCTCGTCGCGGCAGGCCACGTCGCGCCCGGACAGGTGCTCGCGGTGACGTTCACGTCTCGCGCCGCGGGTGAGATGCGGGCCAGGCTGCGGGCGCTGGAGCACGAGGCCGAGCTCGGCGTCGCGACGGGCGCAGTGCAGGCCATGACGTTTCACGCGGCCGCGCGTCGGCAGCTGCACTACTTCTGGCCGCGCGTCGTCGGGGACACGGGGTGGGAACTGCTCGACAGCAAGTTCGGCGTCGTCGCGCAGGCGGCCAGCCGCGCCGCCATGCAGGCCAGCACCGACGACGTGCGCGACCTCGCCGGCGAGATCGAGTGGGCCAAGGCGTCGCTGATCAGCCCGGAGGACTACGCCGCGGCGGTCGCGAAGGTGGGCCGCGACATCCCGTTCGACGCGGCCAAGATCGCGACCGTGTACGCGGGCTACGAGGCCGCCAAGGCTCGCCGCGACGGCACCACGCTGCTCGACTTCGACGACCTGCTCCTGCACACCGCTGCGGCCATCGAGACCGACGCCGCGGTCGCGCAGGAGTTCCGGGACCGGTACCGCTGCTTCGTCGTCGACGAGTACCAGGACGTCACCCCGCTTCAGCAGCGTGTGCTGAACGCGTGGCTCGGCGAGCGCGACGACCTCACCGTCGTCGGCGACGCCAACCAGACCATCTACTCGTTCACCGGCGCGACGCCGAACCACCTGCTGGAGTTCTCGCGCCGCTTCCCCGACGCCGCGGTGGTGCGCCTCGAGCGCGACTACCGGTCCACCCCTCAGGTGGTGTCGCTGGCCAACCGCGTCATCGGCGCGGCGCGCGGGCGGATGGCGGGCAGCAGGCTGCACCTCGTCGGCCAACGTGACCCCGGGCCAACGCCGACGTTCAACGAGCATCCCGACGAGGCGACCGAGGCGACCGCGGTCGCCAAGGCCATCCGCAAACTCGTCGAAGCGGGCACGCCGCCATCGGAGATCGCAGTGCTCTACCGCATCAACGCGCAGTCGGAGGTGTACGAGGAGGCGCTCACCGAGGCGGGCGTCGCCTTCCAGGTCCGCGGCGGCGAGGGTTTCTTCAGCCGACAGGAGATCCGGCAGTCGCTGCTCGCCTTGCAGCGCGCGGCCGAGCGGTCCGCCGAACCAGACAACGACGGGCCACTGCCCGAGGTGGTCCGTGCGGTGCTCGAACCCTTGGGGTTGACTGCGCAGCCGCCCGCGGGCACCAAGGCCCGCGAGCGCTGGGAGGCGCTGAGCGCACTGGCCGCACTCGTCGACGACGAGGTCGCGCAGCGTCCGACGCTGGAGCTGCGCGCACTGCTGACCGAGTTGCGCCAGCGCGCCGACGCGCGGCACCCACCGGTCGTGCAGGGCGTCACGCTGGCGTCGTTTCACGCGGCGAAGGGCCTCGAATGGGACGCCGTGTTCCTGGTGGGCCTCGCCGACGGAACGCTGCCCATCTCGCACGCGCTCTCCCACGGGCCCGACAGTGAGGCCGTCGAAGAGGAACGTCGACTGCTCTACGTCGGGATCACCAGGGCGCGCATGCATTTGGCGTTGAGTTGGGCGTTGGCGCGGCAGCCCGGTGGGCGACAGAGTCGTCGGCCGTCTCGGTTCCTCAACGGCGTCGCCCCGCAGGCGGCCACCGAACCGACGCCCAGCAAGCCGCGCCGCCAGCGCGGCGCCACTCCGCGCTGTCGGGTGTGCAACGGTGCGCTCGCCACCCCGGCCGCCATCATGTTGCGCCGCTGCGAGACGTGCCCGTCCGACATGGACGAGGAGCTGCTCGCGCAGCTCAAGGAGTGGCGGCTGGCCACGTCCAAGGAGCTCAAAGTGCCTGCGTACGTGGTGTTCACCGACAACACGTTGATCGCGATCGCCGAGACGCTGCCCACCGACGACGCCGCGCTCGTCGCGATCCCCGGCATCGGCGCCCGCAAGCTCGAACAGTTCGGGCCCGACGTGCTCGAGTTGGTCCGCCAGCGAGGGTGAAACCGCCAAGTTTCGCAAAAATCGTGCCAAATGTGCAGGTCAGAAAATCGCTTGTCGGTTTTGCATGTTAGCCTCTACGCTCAGAAGCGCCCGTACGGGGCGCATCGCGTCCAGTCAGAACACGCAGGAAAGGAGGGGCCAGCATGAACACGAATTCGTCCGATTTTAGCGGCGTAGGCGTTGCAGGCATGTCGTGGACCCTCCGTGTCGCTGGCGCCACGCCGGCGGCGCAGTCCGCGGCCATTGGGCACCATGCCATTCCGCGGCCCAAGCGCCGCACCGCCGCCGCGACCGTCGCGTCCGTGAATCGGGGCACCACCTAGGTAAGCCCTCGAGAAGCCAAATGGCCACGGACCCGACATCACCGGATCCGTGGCCATAGTCATTTCGAAGCCCGAAACGACCTGGTCGCAGATCCATCGAAGACAAACAGATGGCTCAGAACCGACAACGACCAGGAAGCAGGGAAGACGATGTCGACCGAGACGTGCGGAAAGGCATGCGGCAAGGCCGAACTGCCCGCGTTGCCGTGCCACGTCGGTGATGCGGACCTGTGGTTCGCCGAGAACCCCGCCGATCTGGAGCAGGCCAAGGTGCTGTGCGCCGACTGCCCCATTCGCAGGGAATGCCTGACCATGGCGCTGGAACGTGAAGAGCCGTGGGGTGTTTGGGGTGGCGAGATCTTCGATCGGGGAGCCATCGTGGCCCGCAAGCGGCCCCGTGGGCGGCCTCGCAAGAATCCGCGGGAAAACCCAGCGGCAGCCTGACCAAGGAGCCGCCTAGCGTGACGACGCTAGGCGGCTTCGTCGGCGAACCCTGGAATCAGTTCCAGCGCAAGCGCTTTCGTGGGGATGTGGGCGTCGAGCTGACACGAGATGGCGACGTTGGACGCGATGACGCGCATCGGGATGGCCAGTTTGGCCGGAATGTCCATCTGGCGGGCCGCTCTGATCTGGCCCGCCGCGCGGTCCGGCCTCATGTTCATGGCCGTCATCTTCTGCAGCCACTTGCGGGTGTAATGGAACACCTCGACCTCGATGGGTTCGACGTACTGGCGCAGCATGTCGTCGATCTCGCGAGGCGGGATCTGTTCACCCTTCTGGAGGAATCCGACTTTCTCCATCGTCGGAAGCAGCTTGTCGTAGTCCTTCTCGAGCGCGTAGCGCACCATCAAGCCGAGTTCGATCGGGATGCCGCCGGGTAGCGGGGCGACGGCACCGAAGTCGATGACGCCCATCTTGTCACCGGGCAGCAGCATGAAGTTCCCGGGATGGGCGTCGCCGTGCATCATCTCGAGCCGGCGCGGCGCGTCGTAGGTGAGCTCGAACAGTCGGCTGCCCATCAGGTCGCGCTGCGCCACTGTGCCGTCGCGGATGATCTTCGACAGCGGAATGCCCTCCATCCACTCCGCGATGACCACCTTGGGTGCGCTGGCGACGATCGCGGGCACCACGAAGTGGGGATGGTCCTTGTAGGCCTTGGCGAACGCGCGCTGGTTCTCGGCCTCGAGCCGGTAGTCGAGCTCCATTTCGGTGCGCTCAATGAGTTCGTCCACCACGCCCTGGATGTCGGCGCCCGGGGCGAGCTGCCGAAACACCGAGACCATGCGCCTCATGGTCTTCAGGTCGGCGCGCAGCGCCTCGTCGGCGCCCGGGTACTGGATCTTCACGGCGACCTCGCGGCCGTCGGACCACACGCCCTTGTGCACCTGGCCGATGCTGGCCGACGCGATGGGGGAGTCGTCGAACTCGGTGAAGCGTTCCCGCCATTTGGTACCGAGTTGCGCGTCGAGCACGCGGTGCACCCTGTCCGCGGGCAGTGGGGGAGCGTCCTTCTGCAACTTGGTCAGCGCCTCGCGGTAGGGCTCGCCGAACTGCTCGGGGACGGCCGCCTCCATCACCGAGAGCGCCTGGCCGACCTTCATCGCTCCGCCCTTGAGCTCACCGAGCACGGTGAAGAGTTGGTGGGCGGCCTTCTCCATCATCTCGGCGTTGACGTCGTCCTTGGACTTGCCGGTCAACCGTTTGCCGAACCCGAGCGCCGCGCGTCCGGCGATGCCAACGGGCAGGCTCGCCAGCTTCACGTTGCGGGCGGCACCTCCGCGCTTGATGTCTGCCACCCGACCATCATCCATGACCGACCTGAATGCCCTGCTGTGACGTGCCGAACACCGCCTGGTGAGTAGCTCGGGCGCTCAGCAGTCGCAGCGCGGATGCCGCGACCATCGGCGGGCGGTGGTGGTGCCTGTGCTGACGTCGAACTCGAGCGTGGTGTCGAGCGTCGGCGGCGGCTCGGGTGCCGGAGCGTCGTCGTCGCCGCCGATGGTCTTGATGACGCGGTGCACCTGGCTGAGTGCGAGCGCCGCCGTGGCCAGCACCGTGGCCCGGTCGGCACTGCCGACGGTGCCGCGAAGCTGGGCGGCCACCGCGGGCCAGTCGGCGTCGCGGTCGCTGCGGTGCAGGTCGGCGCAGCCCAGGCAGCTGGTGACGCCGGGGATCACCAGCGGCCCGATCAGGCCGGTGCCGTCCCGAACGCGGACCGGCAGGTGCGACACCTTCGCCTCGTGCAGTTCGCGCACCACCCGGGGATCAGCGACCAGGAAGTCCGAAAGCACCACCAGATCGGTGGTGGCCGGGGTGACGGCGGCGTGGGTGAGGTTGCTGTGTCGAACCTTGGCGCCCGAGCACCGCAGCGCACTGGCCAGCAGGTCGGACAGGGGACCGCGGCCGTGGATGCGGATGGACGCCGAGCGGGTGCGCGGCCGGCTGGTGGTGACCAGCCCAGCCTGGGTGAGGGACGCGACGAGCGCGGTCATCGCGTCGGTGTCGGTGACGCCACGGTTGCGCGCGAGGGTGCACAGCTCGGACATTGCGGTGCCCGACTGCATGGTCCGCAGCAGGTCGGCCAACGCTCCGGCGGTCAACCCGTCCGGTGGCCGGACCAGCATGGCGCGCCGTGGATCCCACCCGACCTGCACGGCACCGTCGGGCCGGACCAGCACCGGCAACGTCGGATTGAGCGTGTGGCACGACACGAGATGACTGTGCCACGCGCCCGCGACACCACGCCGAAGTTATCCACAGGGCAGGTCAGCCCTTGTCGTCGCCCTGCTCGCGTTCGAGGTCGGCGATGGCCTCGTCGATGCCACTGGTGTCGCCACCGACGATGCTGTCGATGAAGGCGGCGGGTTCGTCAAGGTCTTCGGCGCCGGGAAGCAGGTCGGGGTGCTGCCACACCGCGTCGCGCGCGTCGGAGCCAACGGCGGCGGTGAGCCGTTCCCACAGCACCGCGGCCTCGCGCAGCTTGCGGGGGCGCAGTTCGAGGCCGACGAGCGTCGCGAACGTCTGCTCGGCGGGGCCGCCCGTCGCCCGGCGGCGCCGCAACACCTCGGACAACGCCGCCGTGCCCGGGATCCGGTCGCCCAGCGCGTCGGTCACCACGGTCTGCACCCATCCCTCGATGAGGGCGAGCAGCGTCTCGAGGCGTTCCAGGGCCGCCACCTGTTCGGGGGTGGCCTTCGGCTCGAAGATGCCCTGGTTGAGCAGCTGTTCCATGGCGGCGGGATCACCGAGCGTTGCCGGGTTGAACCCCTTGGCGAGGTCCTCGATGCCGCTGGTGTCGATCTTCATGCCCTTGGCGAACGCCTCGACGGCGTTGAGCAGCTGGCTCGACAGCCACGGCACGTGGCTGAACAGCCGGTGATGGGCGGCTTCGCGCGCCGCCAGGAACGTGAGGATCTCGCTGCGCGGCTGCTCGAGTCCCTCGGCCAGCGCCTCGACCGCCTCGGGCATCAGTGCCGCCACCCCCTTGGGGCCGAGTGGGAGCCCAATGTCGGTGGAGGTCAACACTTCTCGGGACAGCTTGCCGAGCGCCTGACCCAGTTGCGATCCGAACGCCATGCCGCCCATCTGCGACATCATCGCCAGCAGCGGCCCGGCCATGCTCTTGGCTTCCTCGGGAAGCGTCGAGACCCACGCCGTCGACAGCTGCTCGGCCACCGGATCACACAGGCGCTTCCAGGTGTCCATCGTGTTGTCCACCCAGTCGCTGGGCGTCCACGCCAGAGCCTTCGTCGTGCCTGCGGGCAGTGCGGTCACGCCGTCGAGCCACGTCTCGGCCAACCGCACGGCGTCGGCGACGGCGGTACTGGTCCCCTCGGGCACGGGGGTGACGAAGCCGATCGAGCTGGACGCCAGCTGCCGGGCCAGGTCGTAGTTGACCGGTCCGGACTGCGTCCCGCCACCCATCACGTTGCCTGCGCCGCTGAACATCTCACCGAGCTTGGAGAAGATCTGGCCGAGGTCGGACATGTCGAAGTCGGACCCACCGAAGCCGAACGGATCCGACCCCGAACCGGGGTCCGGGTCCTTCTTGGGCTTGTCACGGTCGGGGTCGTCTCCCGCGGCGAAGCCGAAGGGCAGGTCAGCCATGCTTCAACGGTACTCACAGGACGGGCGCGAGGTCGCCACGCGGGTCACGCTGAGAGTGAACCCACACGTGAGCCTTACTGTGGGCGTCGTGAACAGGCGGATTTCGACGGTGTTTGTGGCGCTGGTGCCGATCGTGGCGTTCGGCGTGCTGCTGTCGGCGGTGACGGTGCCGTTCGTGTCGCTGGGGCCCGGCCCGACGTTCGACACCCTTGGCGAGGTCGAGGGCAAGGAAGTCGTCGACATCGAGGGCACCGAAGTCCATCCGACCGCCGGGCACCTCAACATGACTACCGTCTCGCAGAGCGACGGGCTGACGCTCGGTCAGGCGCTGGCGTTGTGGATGTCGGGCAATGAGCAGCTGCTGCCGCGCGATCTGGTCTATCCGCCGGACAAGTCCAAGGACGAGGTCAACGAGGAGAACAACACCGACTTCAAGCGCTCGGAGGACAACGCGGAATACGCCGCGCTGGCCTACCTGAAGTACCCGATGGCGGTGACGGTCGAGACCGTCACCGACCCGGGACCGTCGGCGGGCAAGCTGCAACCGGGCGACGCCATCGACATGGTGAACAACAAGCCCGTGGCCACGCTCGAAGAGTTCACCGCGGTGGTGAAGAACACCAAGCCCGGCGACCAGCTGATCGTCGACTACCGGCGCAAGAACGGCCCGCTGGGCACGACGACGATCACCCTTGGCACCAATCCCGACCGCGACCACGGCTTTCTGGGCATCGGCGTGCTGGACGCCCCGTGGGCGTCGTTCTCGATCGAGTTCAACCTCGCGAACATCGGCGGACCGTCGGCCGGGTTGATGTTCAGCCTCGCCGTCATCGACAAGCTCACCACCGGCGACCTCAACGGCGGGAAGTTCATTGCGGGCACGGGCACGATTACGGGCAAGGGTGACGTGGGCTCCATCGGGGGCATCACCCACAAGATGCTCGCGGCCAGGGAAGCGGGTGCGACGGCCTTCCTGGTGCCCGCGGACAACTGCGCCGAGGCCAAGACCGCTCACGAGGACGACATGCAGCTGATCAAGGTGGACACCCTCACGACGGCGGTGGACGCGCTGAAGACGTATTCCGCCGGTGGCGAACCTCCCCATTGCTGAACAGTCCCTGCCCGGTCGATGCGTAGAGTTGTGGCACGTCGACACGGTTATCGAGCCCGAGCGCGACGCCCCGAGCAGGTAGAGACACACCCGGACTGGAGTTGACGAGTGGGTATGCGCCCCCCGGCGAGGATGCCGAAGCTGACGAGACGTAGCCGGATTCTGATCGGCATCGCAGTGGCCGCCGTCGCGCTTCTGCTGTTTGGCGGACGACTCGTCGACACCTATGTCGACTGGCTGTGGTTCGGCGAGCTCGGCTACCGGTCGGTGTTCACCACCGTCCTGTTCACCAAGATGATCGTGTTCGTGGTGTCAGCGGTGCTCATGGGTGTCGTCGTGTTCGCGGCGCTGGCGCTCGCGTACCGGACCCGGCCGGTGTTCGTGCCCACCGCGGGGCCCAACGATCCGATCGCGCGTTATCGCACGGCGGCGATGTCGCGGCTCAAGCTTTTCGGCATCGGCATCCCCGTGGTGATCGGGGTGATCACCGGCTTCATCGTGCAGAGCCAGTGGGTGAAGGTGCAGATGTACCTGCACGGTGGTTCGTTCGGGGTGGCGGACCCTCAGTTCGGGTTGGATCTCGGCTTCTATGCATTCGACTTGCCCTTCTACGAACTGGTGTTGGGCTATCTGTTCGCCGCGACGTTCCTGGCGCTCATCGCGAACCTGTTGGGGCACTACCTGTTCGGTGGCATCCGGCTGGCCGGCCGCAGCGGCGCATTGAGCCGATCGGCCCGCATTCAGCTGGTCTCGCTGGTGGGCACCCTGGTGTTGCTCAAGGCCTTCGCGTACTGGCTGGACCGCTACGAACTGCTCAGCCACAGCCGCGCCGGCAAGCCGTTCACGGGTGCCGGTTACACCGACATCAACGCGGTGCTGCCCGCGAAGCTGATCATGCTCGGGATCGCCGTGATCTGTGCGATCGCGGTGTTCTCGGCGATCGTGTTGCGCGACTTGCGCATTCCCGCCATCGGCGTCGCGTTGCTGTTGCTGTCGTCGCTCATCGTGGGTGCGGGCTGGCCGCTCATCGTCGAGCAGATCAGCGTCAAGCCCAATGCCGCGCAGAAGGAAAGCGAATACATCAGTCGAAGTATCGCGGCCACCAGACAGGCCTACGGCCTGACCGACAACATCGTGACGTACCGCGACTACAGCGGCAACGCCCAGGCCTCGGCGCAGGAGGTGGCGGCCGACCGCGCGACGACGTCCAACATCCGGCTGCTCGACCCCACCATCGTCGGCCCGGCCTTCACGCAGTTCCAGCAGAGCAAGAACTTCTACTTCTTCCCCGAACAGTTGGCGATCGACCGCTACAACGGCCCCGACGGCAACCTGCGCGACTACGTCGTCGCGGCCCGCGAGCTAAATCCCGACCGGCTGATCGACAACCAGCGGGACTGGATCAACCGCTTCACCGTCTACACCCACGGCAACGGTTTCATCGCCTCGCCGGCCAACACGGTGCGCGGAATCGCCAACGACCCCAACCAGAATGGCGGCTACCCCGAGTTCCTCGCCAGCGTGGTGGGCGCCAACGGCAGCGTGGTCTCGCCGGGCCCGGCCCCGCTCGATCAGCCGCGCGTCTACTTCGGCCCGGTGATCTCGAACACGGCCAACGACTACGCGATCGTCGGCAAGAACGGTGCCGACCGTGAGTACGACTACGAGACCAACACCGAGACCAAGAACTACACCTACACCGGCTCGGGTGGAGTGTCCGTCGGTAACTGGTTGGCGCGCAGCGTATTCGCCGCCAAGTTCAGAGAACGCAACTTCCTGTTCTCCAACGTCATCGGGTCGAACAGCAAGATCCTGTTCAACCGCGATCCGGAGCAGCGCGTCAAGGCCGTGGCCCCCTGGCTGACCACCGACACCAGCGTGTACCCGGCCATCGTCAACAAGCGCATGGTCTGGATCGTCGACGGCTACACCACCCTGGACAACTATCCGTACTCGGAGTTGACGTCGCTGTCGACGGCCACCGTCGACTCCACCGAGGTGGCGCTGAACCGGCCGCTGCTCGACAAGCAGGTGTCGTACATCCGAAACTCGGTGAAGGCCACCGTCGACGCCTACGACGGCACCGTCACGCTCTACGAGCAGGACGAGCAGGATCCCGTGCTGCAGGCGTGGATGAACGTGTTCCCGGGCACCGTGAAGCCGAAGAGCGACATCAGCCCGGAACTGCAGGCGCACCTGCGCTACCCCGAGGACCTGTTCAAGGTTCAGCGCCAGTTGCTGGCCAAGTACCACGTCAACGACCCGGTGACGTTCTTCTCGACGTCGGACTTCTGGGACGTTCCGTTGGATCCCAACCCGACGGCCAGCAGTTTCCAGCCGCCGTACTACATCGTGGCGAAGGACATTGCGCAGAACGACAATTCGGCGTCGTTCCAGCTCACCAGTGCGATGAACAGGTTCCGGCGCGACTTCCTGGCGGCCTACATCAGCGCCAGTTCCGACCCGGCGACGTACGGCAAGATCACCGTGCTGACCATTCCGGGTCAGGTCAATGGGCCCAAGCTGGCCAACAACGCGATCACTACCGACACCGCGGTCAGCCAGGACCTCGGCGTCATCGGCCGCGACAACCAGAACCGGATCCGGTGGGGCAACCTGCTGACGTTGCCGGTCGCCGACGGTGGGTTGTTGTACGTCGAACCGGTGTACGCCTCACCGGGGGCCAGCGACGCGTCGTCGTCGTATCCGCGACTCATCCGCGTGGCGATGATGTACAACGACAAGGTCGGTTACGGCCCCACCGTGAGTGATGCGCTGACCGAGTTGTTCGGGCCGGGCGCAGGCGCGACGGCCACCGGACCCGAGCCGACGAACGTGCCTGCCGGACAGCAGCCGCCACCCGCCGCGCCACAGGGGCAGCAGGTGCCGCCCGCCACCCCGCCGGGCCGCGCTCCCGAGGTGCCCACCCCCATCGCGGCGGTTCCGCCGGGCGGTCCCGTGCAGCTGTCGGGGGCGAAAGCCGCAGCGCTGCAAGAGGTCAACGCGGCCCTGGACGGGGCGCAAAAGGCTCAGCAGAGCGGTGACTTCGCCGAGTACGGTCAGGCGCTGCAGCGGCTCGACGACGCGATGGCCAAGTACCGCGACGCCAAGTAGGGCTTAGAGGACGACGAACCACACCGCGACGTAGTGGCTGATGGCCGCTGCGGCGGTGAAGGCGTGGAAGAACTCGTGGTAGCCGAAGTGGTGCGGCCACGGGTTGGGCCAGCGGAAGCCGTAGAGCAGCGCGCCGACGTTGTAGAGCACGCCGCCAAGGACGAGCAGGCTCACCACGACCGGCCCGCCACCGTCGAGCAGGGTCCCCGCGAACCAGATGGCCGCGTAGCCGAGCAGCAGGTACAGGGGCACGCCGACCCATCGCGGCGCGGACGGCCACCACATCTTTAGCGCGACGCCCGCCGCTGCGCCAGACCAGGCGATGGTCAGCACTTGGGCTCCCGTTGCCGGCGGCATCGCCAGCAGCGCGAACGGCGTGTAGCTGCCCGCGATGAACACGAAGATCGCCGAGTGGTCGAGCCGCTTCATCCACTTCAGGGCCGTGGGAGAGTGCCAGTGCTTGCGGTGATAGATGGCGCTCACGCTGAACATGGCGACGATGCTGACGGTGTAGATCAGGGTCGCGACGACGGCCTTCGGTGACGATGTGAGCCACGCGGCCCAGACCAGCGCCACTCCGCCGAACACGGCGATGACGGCCGAGCAGAGGTGGATCCAGCCGCGGGCGCTCGGCCTGCCGATGAGGTCGGCGACGGTGTCGGCGAGGCCCTGGGGTAGGTCGTCGACGACGGGGGCCACCGGACCGTTCGGCGTGACGAGTTCCTCCGGGTCGGCTCGCCCGGAGGTGACGTTCGTACTTGGCGCCGAGGTACGTGTGTTCAGGTCGTCTCCGCTGTTGGGGGCGAGCCGGTAAGGCAGGCCATCGCAGATCGCGACGGCGCGGGACTGAGCCTACCTGCGACCGCGCGCCAACTCCTGCCAGTCGACACGGCGGAGCGTGCCCGGTTCGGGGTCGGCGCAGCCGCCGAATGGGGCGCTGTCATGGCCCTGAGCACGCGATTTGGAGTCCTGCCGACGCACTGAGTAACCTTGTGTTCACCATCGCGGGGTGGAGCAGCTCGGTAGCTCGCTGGGCTCATAACCCAGAGGTCGCAGGTTCGAATCCTGTCCCCGCTACTAGGTAGAACGGCCCCCGGAGATCACTCCGGGGGCCGTTCTCATTGGCTTTGGGAACTGGAGCGACCGGCACCGAGTGGCGGCGTAAATACGGCCAATCTTGTCGCGGAACTGGCTGGGGCGCCCCCGCACTGGTTGCGGATGGTTTTGCCGCCGTCATACGGGTTGTCGTAATGCGAGACTGGCAAGGTGAACCATGTTCTGCGGACAGGCGTTCTGGGAGATCTACCGCTGCGGGATTTCATTGTCTCGCCTGGCTTCGCTGGCGTAGCGGCGCTGCTCGCGGCGATCATCGCATCGTGTGCTGTGCTCTACGGGGTTCGAAGGGCCGGTAAGCGGTCCCAGCAGCTGCTTGAGCAGCGGGAACGCGATCTAGAACAGACTCGTGGCGATGCGCAGAATGCGCTGGCGGTGGCGCGCTGCTGGGAGCGGTGGCAGTGGGTGGTCGAAACCGCAGGGATAGAGCCTGCGGTCAGCGAGGGCGCCACCCTGGGTCTTGGGCCAGCGGTAACCCTGGAGCTGCTGCGTGGGCTGCTCCGTGATGCCGAGCAACTCGGCGACGACACGCTCGCCAAGGCCGTAGTGGTTTACCAGGAGCAGCTCTTGCTGGTGCTGGCACAGCAGGGCGGTCCCGTTGCTGAACTCGCGGTAGCCACGACGGTGCAGTCGCCAGATGGCCAGCTCGACGACAAACCAGCGTCGTCGGCGCACCGGAAGCCCGACACCGCGACGCCAACGACGGCCGGTGAAACGTCTTCCGCCACGGTGAAAGACAGCGGGGGAGGGCGGCGGCGCCGATGACAACCACGCGGCAACACATTGAGGACCTCGACGTCGACAGGTGGGCGACGTTGACACGACGCGCGGCGGTGGAGGCCCTCGCGGCGGCCGAGCGGTTGGGCATGCAGCCGCGTGCCGAATCGGTCGCATTGGCAGGGATGAGTGAGCGTGAACTTGTCCAACACCGCAAACGCAACGGCCCACCCGTGCCACGCCGGTCGCTGGCGATGCAGCTCGTCGAGGCCGACCATCTACGGCGTGTGGCCGAGGAGCAGGCCCGCCAGGCGCATCAGGGCAGGCTGGACGCCGAGGCGGCGGCCACGCTGGCTCGGGCTGAAGCCGGGGAATCCGCGCGCGTTGCTACGGCGGCGGCTGAGCGGGTCCGCGCAGTGGAGGCCGAGGCCGCACGCAAAGATGCTGAACGTGCAGCAGAGCGGGCGGCCGATCAGAAGGCGGTGCAGCAGGCGCAAGCCGAGACCGAACGGATCCGCAACGGTGTGGCAGCTGAGGTAGCGGCAGCCGAGGAGAAGGTTCGGGCTGCGGAGGCACGTGCCGTCGAGCGGAGCACCGAACGGACAACGGAGCGGGCGGCCGGGGAGAAGACCGTGCAGCAGCTGCAAGCCGAGATCGAACGGGTCCGCGCAGGTGCGGCGGCTGAGGTGGCGGCAGCCGAGGAGAAGGTTCGGGCTGCCGAGGTACGTGCGGAACAGCGGAGCGCCGAACGGACAACCGAGCGGGCGACGGGGGAGGAGGCCGTACAGCGGGTGCGCCTCGAGCTGGAAAAGGTGCGCTCCGACGCGGCCACTGAGGTGGCAGCGGCGCGTGGGCAGGCGAGCGGTGACGTCGCTGCTGCGCGGGAAGCCGCAGACGCCGAGGTCGTTGCCGCGAGGGAAGCCGCAGTGGCAGAGATCGCCCACTGGCGGGCCCATGCCGCGGATATGGAGCGATGGGCGCGAGCCGAAGTATCGACCCAACTGTTGACGATTCCCATCCCGCCGTTGGAGGTGCGCGCCCGAATCGGGTCTGCCGAAAGTACGGTCGACGCGCTGTACCAGATCGATTACGTGCTGGAGGTCGGACTGGCTGAGGAGGTGGAGTCGCAGTTCGCGCCCGATCTCGAGTTCACGCGCAACCTCACATGGAAGGTGCAGCAGCAGGCTAAGGACCTGTCCAGCGAATTGGCGAATCTGTCCATGCGGTACGCCGACCCATCCCAGGCGGAGGTCGCCGCTAGCTACGCCGAGGCCGCGGCTGACGCCTATCGCGCGATTCTGCAGCGCATAGACACCGCCGTCCAGCGGCTGGGAAGCCGCTTCCACAGCCCAGATGCCGAGATCATCGCGGCGGTCACCGCCATGCTCGCCGACCTTCGGGCTCAAGGTCTTTACTAGATGGTCTGACGGCCCCCGGACCTCACTCCGGGGGCCGTTTTCATTCCATCAAGCGGGTCAGTAATCCCAGACCGCCGGCACGCAGCGAAACGCGTCGCCGGCCGCCGTCACGTGGCAGACGGACGGGAACGGCAGGTGAGTGGCCACCAGCGCCTCACCCGTCGACGCCAGTTCCCGCAACAGGCTGACCCGGACGCGGGCTGCCTCCTCGGGGTCGTGTTCGAAGCCGTTGAACCACTCGGGGTGCTCGAACGCGACCTGGAACACGGCGTCGCCGGCGAACGTCAGCCGGTCGTCGCCGGACGCCAGGCGGACGATGCTGTGCCCGGGGGTATGGCCGCCGGTGCGACGGGCGAGCACACCCGGCGCCACCTCGTACTCCGTGTCGAACCGCCGCAGCTGACCGCGGTACTCCTCCAAGAATTGCGTGGACGCCGACCGCAGCGCGTCCGGCACCCCCTGCGGCATGTGGGTGCGGGAGAAATCGGGCGACTCCCAGAACTCGGCTTCGGCGGCCGCCACGTGGACCCGCAGGTCCGAACTCAGGTGGCGCCGCAGCCCGTCGCCGAGCAGCCCCCCAACGTGGTCCATGTGCATGTGGGTGAGCACCACGTCGGTCACGGCTGCGGGGTCGACGCCTGCGGCCTTGAGTCGCAAGGCCAACTGACCGGCCCGCGGGAAGTCCGGGAACTCCACCCCGAGCCCGGCGTCGATGAGTACGGTCTGGTCGCCGCTACGCACCACGGCCACGTTCAGCGGCCACTCGAGCACCTCCGGCGGCAGGAAATTGTCGCCCAGCCAGCCCGACAGGTCGGCCGAATCGACGTTGTAGGCCAGCGTCTCGGCCGCTATCGGTAGCACCCCATCGCTGATCACTAGCACCTCGATGTCGCCGACCTGCATCGCGTAGCGCGACGGAACCAACTCGTCGAGCCCCTGGCTACCGAGGTGTGAAATGTTGTCCACGCTCATGATTTCTTCTCCTGACCGCCGTGCCCGACGAACTCGTGACTGACCCTTCTTCCCGTCGAACGCGAGCCGGCTCCGGAGTTCATCCCAATGGGGAAGTCATTGAGTTGTCAGTGACGTTTGCGCGGGGCAGCGGAGCGGGGTGGTCGGCCACGCATGTGGTCGCGGGCGCGACTCATGAGGTTGCCGAGGGTGCGCACGTCCTGATCAGACAGCGGGTCGAACAGGAGGTCGTGGACGACTTGGATGTGGCCAGGCAGGACCTTGGCGACACGGGCTCGGCCCGCCTCGGTGATGGCGACGACGGTGGCGCGCTGATCGTGGGGACTGGCTTCGCGGGTGATGAGCCCGGCCTTTTCCAAGAGGCCGGCCTGATGGGTCAGGCCGCTACGGCTGTAGACCACGCCGTCGGCTAGCTCGGTCATGGTGAGTGGCTGTTGGGTGTCGACGAGTTTGGCCAGGATCTCGAATTGCACGTAGCTGAGGTCGCCCTCGGCCTGCAGCTGCTGGCGCACGGCGTACTGAAGCAGGCTGGCGGCCTCGGTGAGGGCGAAGTAGGTGCGCATCTGCTCGGGCTCGAGGGATTTGGCCACGCTGCGATCATAGAGGGAATGCTTCGACCTCGAAGCAAGTTATTCCTGACGTAACTGCTTCAACATCGAAGCACCTACGAAGGAGGAAATCATGAAGGCTGTGCGCTACCACCGCTACGGCGGCAGCGAGGTTCTGCAGTACGAAGACGTTCAAACGCCCACGCCGGGCGCGGGACAGGTTCTGGTGAAGGTCGCCGGAACGTCGTTCAACCCGGTCGATGCCGGCATCCGCGGCGGCTACCTCACGGAAGCCTTCCCGATCACGCTCCCACACGTGCCGGGCATCGACGTCGCGGGCACGATCGCCGAGCTCGGTGACGGGGTGACGGATTGGAACGTGGGCGACGCTGTCGTGGGGCTTCTTCCGATGGACACCGACGGTGCCGCCGCCGAGTACGTGCTCGCGCCAGCCGAGGTGCTGGCCACCGCGCCGCGGTCGGTGGCACTGGCCGATTCCGCCGCGCTGCCGACCGTCGGGTTGACGGCGTGGCAGGCGTTGTTCGACGTCGCCGCATTGAAGGCCGGGCAGACGATCCTGATCAACGGCGCGGGGGGAGCGGTCGGCGGTTACGCCGTCCAGCTCGCCAAGCAGGCCGGCGCCGTCGTCACCGCGACCGCGAAGGCGGCCAGCGCCGACCGGCTGCGCCGCCACGGAGCCGACGAGATCATCGGTTACCTCGACTACACGGCCGCCCCGCTGGCTGTCGACGGGCAGCCATTCGACGTGGTGCTCAATCTGGTGAGTACGACACCGGATGAGACCGCGGCGCTCGCGAGCATCGTCGCCGACGGCGGGTTCCTGGTCGGCACCATGACATCGGGGCCGGAGGATCCGGCACGTCGAGTCCGCACGCAGCGGGTCTTCGTCCACAGCGACGCCGCGCAACTGGCCGGCCTCGTCGGCCGCGTCGACGCCGGACAACTCCGGATCGACGTCGCCGACCGCCGCGCGCTGACCGAGCTCGCCGCGGTGCACGACGATGCCGACGCTGGTCGGCTACCCGGCAAGACGATCCTCGTTCGCGCCGACGTGGAATCTTCGACCTTGCCGTAGGTGCTCAGCGATCAGGATGAAAGCGATTCGGCCAGCCGCATGATCTTGCGTGCGCGCTCAGCAACGGGCAAGTCAACGAATTCTCCGTCTGGTAGGCGAATGGCCGACCCATTTGCGTTGTCGAAGGCATCGATGACACCCCGCGCCCACCGCACTTCGTCTTCACGCGGGCTGAATTCGGCGTGGATGACCGGGAGCTGAGAGGGGTGGATTGCCGACTTGCCGAAGAAGCCGAGCGAGCGGCTGAGGCACGCCTGACGCCGAAGTCCCTCGGTGTCTTGAAGATACGGATAGACGCTGTCTATCGGCGGCTCGAGTCCCGCCGCCCGGGCGGCCACGACCAGGTGTGAGCGCACGTACTGCAACGGCGCGTCGCCGCTGGTGACTCCCAGGTCCTTCTGCAGATCGATCCCGCCGAGGGCGAGATACGTGACTCCCGGCTCTGCGGCGATGGCAATCGCGTTCGCGACGCCCTTTGCGCTTTCGATCGCACAGATCAGGGGTTTGCCGGGCGCCCGGTCGACTACCCAGCGAACGTCGTCCACCGACTCGACTTTGGGAATGCGAATGCCGTATGCGAGTGCGGCAATCGCGTGCAGATCCGCTTCTGCGAGTGGCGTTCGGGCGGCGTTGATCCTCGCCCAGGCGGAATGGTGTCGGAGAGCTTTGGCGACGTTGTGTCGCGCGGCCACTTTGTGTTCGGGCGGGACGGCGTCTTCCAGGTCGAGTATTACGGCGTCCGCGCCCGCGTCGAAGACCTTGCCGACGAGCTTCTCGTTGTGGCCGGGGGCAAACAAATAGGTGCGGTTCACTACATCACGCCTTTTGCTGCCAGTGTCGCGAGTTGTTCTGGATCGAGGCCGAGTGCTTCGCGGTAGAACTGCTCGTTGTCCTGGCCGAGCCGGCGGCCGCAGAACCGAATGGAGCCGGGCGTTTCGAGCATGCGGACCATGAGGTTCTGCATTTTCACTGGGCCGAGGTCTTCGTCGTCGACGGTGGTGATCGCTTCGCGGGCGATTACGTGCGGGTCGTTCATCAGTTGCTCCACGTCGTAGATCGGTGCCAGCGCCGCGCCGACTCGCTCGAACTCCTCGGTCACCTCGGTCAACGGACGGGCGGCGATCCACTTCGCGACGGCGTCGTCGAGAAGGTCGCCGTTTCGACTGCGCTCACCGGCCGAAGCGAACCAGGGCTGCTCGACGATGTCGGGTCGACCGACCAGGCGCATGACTCGCTCCGCGACCGAGGTGGCGCTGGCGGAGATGGCCACCCAGCGACCGTCTTTGGTGAGGTAGGTATTACGTGGGGCGTTGTTCGGCGAACGGTTGCCCTGCCGACCGGGAATGGTGCCGAGCTGGTCGTAGGCAGTGGGCCCCGGGCCCAGGATTGCAAGCAGTGGTTCGAGCAGGGACAAATCGATGACTTGACCGCGGCCGCCCGCCTCTGGGGTGGCACGGTGGTACAGCGCCGTCATCACGGCGAATGCCCCTGCGATCCCCGTCACCCCGTCGGCCAGACCGAACGGAGGGAGCGTCGGTGGGCCGTCCTCGTCTCCTGTTTGATGCGCGAACCCGCTCATCGCTTCGGCGAGGGTTCCGAAAGCGCGTCGGCTGGAGTATGGACCGATCTGACCAAACCCGGTGACACGCAACATGATTAAACCCGGGTTGAAGGCATGGAGCCGTTCGGGGCCCAACCCCCATCGCTCCAGCACACCTGGACGGAAATTCTCGACGAGCACATCGGCATCTCGTGCGAGGGCGCGGAGGATCTCTTGGCCGTCGTGCGTACCGAGGTTGAGTGTCACACACCTCTTGTTGCGCGAAATGACCTTCCACCACAGGCCGTGACCGTTCTTATTCGCTCCGTGCGATCGCGCCGGATCACCGCGCGGGTGCTCTACCTTGATGACGTCGGCGCCGAAGTCGCCAAGCAACATGGCGGTGATCGGCGCGGCGTACACCGTGCTGATGTCGAGCACACGGATGCCCCGTAGCGGGCCGGACACTGCCTCGTCCGCGTTTGGATCGTTCATGAGACTCCTTGTGGCTAATGGTGTTTGGTCACAGCGGAATCTGTCCCAGCGCCACGCCGACCGCCAGCATGGACAGCGAGACCAGTGCGGCGCGCCAGAGCACCTTCTTGTGGTGGTCGGCGAGGGATACGCCTGAGAGAGTCACCAGCAGCAGAATGGCCGGCACCAGCGGGCTCTGCATGTGGAAGGTCTGCCCGGCGATCGATGCGCGAGCGATTTCGGCGGGCGCGATGCCGTAGGTCGACGCCGCCTCGGCGAGCACGGGCATGACGCCGAAGTAGAAGGCATCGTTGCTCATGAAGAACGTGAACGGCAGGCTCAGCACGCCGGTGACGACGGCCAGGTGGGGCCCCAATGCCGAAGGCAGGATGTGGATCAGCCAGTGGGCCATCGCTTCGACCATGCCGGTGCCCTGGAACACGCCGATGAGCACCGCAGCGGCGAACACCATCGCCACGACCGAGACGATGCTCGACGAGTGGCGTGTGATCGCTTCCTGCTGCTCCTTGACGCGCGGGAAGTTGATAACCAACGCGATTGATGTGGCCGCGATGAACAGCACCAGAAGCGGCAGCACGTCGATCACCAGCATGACCAGCAGTCCTGCGGTAAGAGTGGCGTTGAACCAGAACAGTTTTGGCCGCAGTGTCGGCCGCAGCGGGTCGAGGCCGTCCACGAACCGGTCCTCATCGTCGTCCGACCCCGCACCGCCAGAGGCGCCACTCTCCGAGCCGTCACCCGACACGATCCGATCCCCGCCGGAGCCCACGGCGACCAGCGACGGTTCCGCGGTCAGAGCCAACTTGCCGATGCGGCGCCGCTCGGCCAAACCCAGGTGCACCGCGAAGAGCAGTACGACGACGAGGCCGACCACCATTGCGGGAATCATCGGCACAAAGACCTCGGACGGTGAGATGCCGAGCGCAGCGGCGGCCCGGGCGGTCGGCCCGCCCCACGGCAGGATGTTCATCGCGCCATTCGAGAGGCCGGCGACGACGGTGAGCACAACCGGGCTGACCTTCAGCTTCAGATAGAGCGGCAGCAGCGCCGAGGTGACGATGATGAATGTCGTGGACCCGTCGCCGTCGAGGGACACCACCATGGCCAATAGGGCTGTTCCGACAACCAGACGCATCGGATCGTTTCGGACGATCCGCAGAATCCATCTGACCAGTGGATCGAACAAGCCGACGTCGATCATGATCCCGAAGTAGATGATCGCGAAGAACAGCAGCGCGGCCGTCGGCGCCACGGCCTTCATTCCGTCGGCGACCATGTTGCCGATGCCTAGTCCCGCGCCGGCCAGGAGGCCGAACACAATCGGCACTGCGATCAGGCCGACGACGGGAGTAGCCCGTTTCGACATGATCAAGAACATGAAGACCGCCACCATCAGGAAGCCGAGTGCTACCAGCATTGCCACTCCTCGTCCGCGATCCTGAGGTCATGTGATCGCGATAACGGGGAGTCTCGACCGTGCCGCCGCTCACAGTCACGCTTGCGTACCTAAGAAATGTTGTGTTCGTTGTGCTCGCCGGGTTCGACGCACGTGACGTCGAGTCGGAGGGAACAAGCGGCCCAGACTCCCGTCGTCAATGGGCAAATTATTGTCGCTTCGCGATAAAGGACGAGGTCACCCGTCACTTTGCGACCCCGCTGAGGCTACTGACGTTCACCGCGTCGATGCACAACCGTGATCACTGATCTACGCTCGCGGGCGGCCGGTTTCTTCTCGAACGTCAATAGACCGGCGGATGGGTGGTGCGGCATGGAGGCCAATGGGCCGGACGTCGTCCAAGATGCGCATCCGACCGTGTCGCGGACGTCGTTCGTGGGCTGGCCGTTGCGATGGAAAGTCGCGGCGATCCTGATCCTCCCTGTCCTGCTCGCTGCGACGTTCGGTGCGCTGCGGATCCAGAACGAACTCTCGGCGGCGTCGAAGTTGAGTGTCGCGTCCGGCGACGTCGGGATCGTGGTGCCTGCGGTCGAGTTCGTCGACCGGCTCGACGGTCTTGCCTACGCCGCCGCCACGGGTGCGCCGATCGACGAACCGCTCACAGAGTTCGACGCGGCCGCGGCGGCCCTGACCACATCCGCGGAATTCCATCCATCTGTCGCTGCGGCGCTGGCCACCGCGACCTCGGCGGCGAAGACGTTTCGCGACGAGGTCGCATTGGGCCCCGTGCCGCAGCTACGGATTGCCGAGCAAGCGGAGAGCGCGGCGACCGGTGTCATCACGGCGATCGCCACGACAATGGCGACCGTCGGTGACGGTGCCGTACAGGCGCTCACGGACCGGCTAGTCACCGTCCTTTCGGCGCAACGATCGCTGACAACGCAGCGGGTGTTGTCGGCGGCGCCGGATTTCGTCGACTCCGTCGCGCTGCGGACCAAGGTGGCGAAAGCGGCAGGTGCAGAAGCGGCGGCGATCGATCGACTCGCCCAGCTGACGCCATCTGCGCCGCGGGCGAGCGCCGATCAATATCACGCCATGGCGCAACAACTTTCGGCTGAGCTCGAGCAAACGGTGCATGCTCGGGCCAACGCGCTGCGGTCCGCGGCCCTTCGCGACACCGCCATCATCCTCGGCGCGGTGCTGACCGCACTCGTCGTTGCGCTCGCGGTCGGCCGCTCGCTCATCCGATCGATCGGCGATCTACGCCGCGGCGCACTTCAGGTCGCGCAGGTCCAGCTGCCCGAGGAGATCGAACGACTCAGCAAGGGTGGTGGCGTGCCGGAGATTACGGCGCTGCCGGTGCACACCAACGAAGAGGTGGGGCAGCTGGCGCGCGCGATCGACGACATCCACTTCCAAGCGGTCCGCCTGGCCGGCGAGCACGGCGTCCGCCTGCAGATCGGCGAGATGTTCGAAACCCTCTCCCGCCGAAGCAGATCCCTCGTAGAAGAGCAGCTGGGCCTGATCGAGACACTCGAGCTCGACGAAGACGATCCCGTCCGGCTCGACCACCTGTTTCGGCTCGACCACCTCGTCACGCGCATGCGCCGCAACGGCGACAATCTGCTCGTGCTTGCCGACACGGTGGAACGGCATCGCAGGTCGGCGCCAGTGCGGCTGCCGGAGGTGCTGCGCGCGGCAATGTCCGAGGTCGAGGAGTACGGTCGCGTCACGCTCGGCCCCACCGGCGACGTCTCGATCGTCGGCGCGGCGGCAGGTGACGTCGGCCACCTGATCGCGGAGCTGCTCGACAATGCATTGCGGTACTCGCCGCCCGAATCGTCGGTATCGGTGATGGTCTCGCGCGCGGTCGACGCCGGGATCCTCATCGAGGTGGCCGATCGCGGACTCGGCATGCCCGCGGACGACTTGAGCGCGGCCAACGAACGGCTCGCACTGGGCGGCGAGGTGACCTCCGAAACCGCAAAGCGGATGGGCCTTTTCGTCGTCGGTCGACTTGCTCGACGCCACGATGCGACGGTTCGGCTCCGCACCACCAACGCGTTGAACGGTCAGCCCGGTGTGACGGCGAGTGTGTACCTACCAGGCGCGCTGATCGCCCCGCCGGCCGAAATCGTCGATCCACTCGACGATCCGCTTGCCGGTTCGTTCGGCGACGCGCCGCTTCCGATCGTTGAGCACGCGCTGATACCGGATGTTGAGCTCGCGATTGAACCGGCCACACCGACGAACGGATCAGATGCGTCGTCGCGCAACGGACTCCCGAAGCGGTCGCCTGGTGCAAGCGGTGTCAACGGCGTCGCGGAGCCGGTGGCAGCCGCGGAACAGGCACCGGCACGCCAGTCGACATCGAATTCATTTTCCTACTTCACCAATCGGTCGACGCCCGAGGCGCAGCCTTCGCAGTCCACGCCAGCCGCCGAACCTGTGAGGCCGAACATCGAGGCCGAGACTGCGCCGATCTTCGAGCGGATGGTGTCCGAGTGGCTGATGGATCCGACCGCACTCGAATCACGCGACGGGGCTTGGGCCACCGCCGCCGACGCCGGCTGGGCTGCCGCTGAGCAGGCAGTCGAGCAGAAACCGCAGCGGCACACCGAATCCGGGCTGCCGGTCCGCGAACGCGGCGCGCGGCTAGTGCCGGGCCGTGCCAGGACCGGATCCGACCCCGGCGCCGACGTCGGGCGTGACGCCGCGGCGGTTGGAGACATGCTGAGCCGAGCGCTGGCCGGTGTACGCAGCGGACGAGCCGAAAGCAGTGCGGCACACCGCCGAATCGAAGGAGACGAATGACTGAGGGCACCGAACGGCACGGGCGGTCCGCTAGCTCCGCTGGTGCCACCACCCCGACGCTCGACTGGTTCGTGTCCAACTTCGTCCGTGACGTGCCTGGCGTGTCACACGCGATTCTCGTGTCGGCCGACGGTCTGCGGATGGCGTCGAACTCGCAACTGCCGGCTGATCGCGCGGACCAACTGGCAGCCGTCACATCGGGTTTGGCGAGCCTGTCGAGCGGCGCCGCCCGGTTGTTCGAGGCAGGCGAGGTCCGTCAGTCGCTCGTTGAGATGGACGATGGCTACCTGCTGTTGATGGGTGTCGGGAACGGATCGTATCTCGCTGCGCTGGCGTCGATCTCGTGCGATGTCGGCCAGGTCGGGTACGAGATGGCGCTGCTCGTCGACCGGGTTGGCAAGGCTGTACAGGCGACTCCGCGTGCGGCGGCGCAGGGAGTTCGATGACGCTGAGCATGGACAGGCGTGAGACGAAACGATCACCCAATCCCGCCCGGCCGTACACGCTCACGGGTGGGCGAACCCGCGCCCGGATGGAGCTGCCGATCGAGGTCACGGTGGAGACTCTGGTGTCGAGCGACGAGCTCGATTGGGCGCCAGACGATGTCCGCGCTGTGATCGTCCGGTTGTGCCGCGACCGGCCGTCGATCGCCGAGATCTCGTCCTATGCCGCTCTGCCGATCGGGGTGACCCGGGTGCTGGTGGGGGATCTGGTGGAGAGCGGCCATCTTCGTGTGCACGTCACGCTGACCGACAGTTCGACCGTTTCGGATCGCCGCCGCCTGATCGAAAGGACCCTCGATGGGCTACGCGCACTCTGACCCCGGCGCCACGTTGTCGTCGACGAAGATCGTGATTGCCGGCGGCTTCGGAGTCGGCAAGACCACATTCGTCGGCGCGGTGTCGGAGATCGTGCCGTTGCGCACCGAGGCCCTCGTCACGAACGTCTCGCAGGGTCACGATGACCTCGAGGTGATCCCTGGCAAGGAGAGCACCACCGTCGCAATGGACTTCGGCCGCATCACGATCGCCGACGACCTCGTGCTGTACCTCTTCGGCACACCGGGACAACGTCGGTTCTGGTTCATGTGGGACGACCTGGTGCGTGGCGCGATCGGTGCCGTGGTGCTGATCGACACCCGCAGGCTCGAGGAAAGCTTCGCGGCCGTCGACTTCTTCGAGGCACGCGACCTGCCGTTTCTCATCGCCGTCAACGAGTTCGAGGATGCCCCGACCTATGGCGCCGAGGAGCTGCGCGAGGCCCTGGCCGTGCCGCCGAACGTCCCGATCATCAATGTCGATGCACGGGAACGTGATTCGGCGAAGAACGCGTTGATCGCGATTGCGTCCTATGCACTCGATCGCCTGCCGACGACAGTGCCCTGATCCCTTGTCCGCCTGCGCAATCTCGAGGAACCGACCATGAACATGAACCATGAAATGCACCACTTCGACATGGGTCTGTGGCTGCTGTTTCTGGCGTACATCGTCTCGGTGACCGGTTCGGTCGTCGGGCTCGCGTGCACCCGGCTCAGCGCCGCGGCGTCCGACGAACGGACTCGGCTGCGCTGGCTCGCCATGGCGTCGATCGCCATCGGCGGGGTGGCGATCTGGCTGATGCACTTCATCGCGATGCTCGGCTTCGCGATCCCAAACAGCGCGGTCCGGTACAACCTTGGATGGACGGTCGCGTCGGCGGCGCTGTCGATTTCGGCCGTGTTCGTCGGGCTGATCACCATCGGTCGGACCCTTGATGTGCGCCGGCTCATCGCCGGTGGCGTGATCACGGGCCTGGCCGTCGCCCTGATGCACTACACGGGCATGTGGGCGATGCAGATCCAGGGCGAGATCACCTACGACAAGGGCCTTGTCGCCCTGTCGATCGTGATCGCCGTGGTCGCGGCCACGGCCGCGCTGTGGTTCACGCTCGTCCTCGAGTCCCCGGTGCTGCGATTCGTCGCCGGGCTCGTGATGGGCGTCGCCGTCGTCGGAATGCACTATACGGGCATGGCCGCGGTCCGTGTGACGGTCGATCCCGCTGCGCCTGTACCCGGCGGGCCGGAGGTCTTCTCGTTCCTGTTCCCGGTGTTCGTGATCGGCCTACTCGCGCTTGCCGTCCCGATCACTGCCGTGATGCTGGCTTCCGATCGCGTCGCTGCCGGAAGTCAGCCCGCGCCTGACCCCGTCGCTGCGGGGGCCGGGCGGCATCGGTGAAGAGCCACCTCGTCGGCGCTGCCGTGACCGGCTAACCATTCCCGAGGGCGAAGGCGACCGCCTCGTCGAAGGTGAGCGAATCGCCCTCCCGCTGGGCCGCTTCGAATACGTCCGCGTCGAGCGCGTCCCGTGCCCGGCGCTCGCACTCCTCGTGGAAGACGACCAAATGCGGAAGCACCACGGTGGACGCACCTACGGTGTGGCCAACCGCTTCAGCGGCGGTCATCAATACGGCAGCACGCCGACTGTCGTGCTGGTCCGCGGCGATCCACGCCAGTCCCTCCAGACAGGCGGCGGCCTGGCGCGGGTCGTCCACCAGGTGCGTCACTCGAAGCGCTTCTTTCAGCAGTTCTTCGGCGAGGTCGGGCTTGCGATGCCGCCACCACCCCACTCCCAGCGACCACAAGGCGTAGCCGCGATACACCGACTCGCCGTGGGATTCGGCAAGGGCAAGAGCCTTCTCCTGCCAGATCAGGGCCCGGCCAATCTCGCCGCCGAACTCCAGGCTCCAGCCCAGCAACACCATCGCCGCGGCTCGCGGTGCGGGCGCGTCGACCGCGGTGAGGGCATCCTCGAATCGTGTGCACGCGCGGTCGAATTCACCGCTGACCAAGGCGGTGAGCCCGTCGGCGATGTCGACCATGCCGCGCGCCTCGGCGTCAGCCATCTGCTCGACGAGGGCCCGCGCCTGCCGGACCCAGTCCGTCGCGGCCGGCACGTCGCCCTGCAGCCCGGCGATGAGCACCGCCCCATAGAGCGCTTGGATCCGCTCGATGGTGGGTTCGGGCGCCGTAGCAGCCAGCGCGCGATCCAACCAGCTGCGGGTCATGGTGAGACGTCCGCGGGCTATCCCAAATGGATGGACGGCGCCGATCATTTCCAGCGCGGTCTCGGGTGAGTCGGTCAGGCTGAATTCGAGTGCCTCCCAGATGTTCAGCCCCTCCCGCTCGAGGCGCTGCATCCATTGCACCTGACGCGGACTGAACCAATCTGCCACAGCGTCGTGCACCAACCGCCGGCACCAATCCAGGTGTCGCCGGCGCAGTTCCAGGTAGTCGTCGGTGTCCTGGATCCGCTCCCTGCCGTAGTCCCGAAGCGTCTCGAGCAACCGGAACCGAACCGCGCCGTTGGCTTCGGTGCGGGTCAGGATGGACTTGTCCACCAACGCCGATAGTAGATCGAGGAGTTCGTCTGACGCGGGGTCGCCCTGGCAAACGTCTTCTGCCGCTTCGAGTTCGAAGCTGCCGGCGAAAACAGATAGCTGGCCCCACAGCCGTTGCTCGGCGGGGGTGCACAGGTCGTAGCTCCACCCGACGCTCCACGACAGCGTTTGTTGCCGCGCAGGTGCGCCGCGGCTACCGCGGGTCAGCACCGCATACCGGTCGTCCAATCGCTCCAGGAGTTGCGTGGGCGAGATCGCCCGCAATCGGGCCGCCGCCAACTCGATCGCCAACGGCAACCCGTCCAGCTTCGCGCAAATCCGCGCCACGATTGGCTCGTTGTCGTCGCCGAGTTGGAACTCCGGTACGGCAGCGGCGGCGCGATCGGCGAACAGCGTCATCGCATCGAAGTTCGGCAGGCCACCAAGCATGGGTTCGGCGTTCCCGGACGGGAACGCTAGCGGCGACAGCCGCAGCACCGCTTCCCCGCCGATGCCCAGCGGCTCGCGGCTGGTCGCGAGGACCCGCAGCTCCGGGCAAGCCCGCAGCAGTGTTTCGGTCAGCTTGGCAGTCGACTCCACCACCTGCTCGCAGTTGTCGAGGACCAGCAACAACCTTCGCGAGCCCAGGAAATCGCCAAGCACGTCGCGCAACGGTCTGGCCGACTCGTCACGCACACCAAGACTGGTGGCCACGACGTCCACCAACAGGGATCCGTCGTGCAGGTCGCTCAATTCGACGAGCCACACCCCGTCGGGAAACTCCCGCCCCGACCCGGTTGCGGCCCGCAGCGCCAGTCGGGTCTTGCCGACGCCGCCGATCCCGGCCAATGTCACCAGCCGGGAGGACTTGAGCAGGTCCTTCACCTCCGCCAGTTCGCTGCTGCGGCCGACGAAGCTGGTGAGCTCCAACGGAAGGTTGCCGACGGGACGGCGCGCACCGGCCGCGACTACCCGTGGTTCTTCTCGACCGGTCTCCGGATCCGGGGGCAGCGCCAGTTCGTCGACGGTGTAGCCGTGCCGCTGCTGTATCCGCTGGATCTCCTCACCCAATGACGCGGCGGACGGTCGATCTGCCGGGGCGGGCGACATTGCCCTTTCGACGGCGGTGGAGATGTCGTCGGGGATACCTGTCTCGCGCAGGTCCGGTGCCGACTCGCTGGCGATGCGCAGGAACTGCGCCACCAGCTGCTCACCGCTGAGGCGTTCGAACGCGGCGTGACCGGTGAGTGCGGCGAACAGAGTGGCGCCCAGCCCGTAGACATCGGAAGACTCGCTGGGCGGATCACCGCTGAGAGTTTCCGGGGCGGCGAACGCAGGGGAGCCGGTGAAGGTGCCACTGGCGGTCTCGAATCCGCCTGGCATGTGGGCGATTCCGAAGTCGCCCAACGCCGGTTCTCCGTAGTCGGTGAGCAAGATGTTGGCCGGCTTGACGTCTCGGTGCAGGATCCCGACACGATGCGCAGTCGCCAGTGCGCCTGCCATCTTCACCCCGAGCCGCACCACCTCGTCCAGCGGCAGGGGACCCAACTGGCGAATCCGCGCCTCCAGAGAGCCTTGCTTGTGGTACTGCATCACCAGGTACGGGTGGCCGCTCTCGGTTTCGCCGACCTGCAGGACTCCCACGATGTTCGGATGGCCGGTGAGCCGACCCATGGCTCGTTGCTCACGCAGGAACCGCTCGCGCTTTTCGTCGAGTTTGGCCATGAGCACCTTCACCGCCACCCGGCGGTCCAGTGCAAGCTGGGTGCACCGGTAGACGATGCCGAAACCACCACGCCCCACCTCTTCGGCATAGGCGAATCCGGCCGCGCTCAACTCCGTGACGATGGCTGAGCCCACGTCGCGCTGGGTCGTGAACGGGTCTTTGTCCATCACCGGCTCCCTGCGATGTGCTTGAGCATAGTCCCGGAGCAAACCGCCGAAACGGCTTTTACCAGTGCGGACCGCCCAAGCGAGGTACACACGGGCCGACTGTTGGGGCAGCATCGGTGAAGACAACAGGAACGAGGCACAACCCATGACCACAGATTTGCCTGACAGTGCACTGGAACTGCGTTCGACGGTGACATCGCACGGCACGTTGGAGCTCTCACTGCACGACGTCCCAATTCCAACCCCAGCCGCCAATGAGGTGTTGGTACGTGTGGAAGCCTCGCCGATCAATCCGTCGGACTTGGGCGTGCTCATCCCCGGCGCGGATATGGCCACCGCGACGGTGGCGGGCACGCCGGAGCGCCCCATCGTCACGGCATCGTTGGGAGCCGACGCCCTGACGGGGCTTTCGGCGCGAATCGACAAACCGCTTCCCGTGGGCAATGAGGCCGCGGGCACGGTCGTGGCCGCGGGGTCGTCGTCAGCGGCGCAGGCCCTGTTGGGGAAGACGGTCGGAATTGCCGGCGGAGGGATGTACGCGCAGTACCGCATCGCTGATGCTTCCGCATGTCTCGTCTTGCCGAAGGGGACGACGGCGAAGGATGCGGCGTCGTCGTTCGTCAACCCGTTGACGGCGCTTGGCATGTTGGAAACCATGCGCCGCGAAGGTCATTCAGGCCTGGTGCATACGGCCGCGGCGTCGAATCTTGGCCAGATGCTCGTCAAGCTCTGCATCAAGGACGGGGTGCCGCTCGTCAACATCGTCCGCAAGCCCGACCAAGAGGAGTTGCTCCGCTCGCTCGGCGCGGTGCACGTCTGCAACACGGGATCGCCGTCGTTCACCTCAGATCTCACCGAAGCGCTCAAAGCGACGTCCGCGACGCTTGCCTTCGACGCGACGGGTGGCGGACCGCTCGCCAGTCAGATCCTCAACGGCATGGAGCAAGCGGCCAGTTCAACCGCGGTGGAGTACTCACGCTATGGGTCGTCCGTCCACAAGCAGGTGTACATCTACGGCGGACTCGACACGGGTCCGACGGTGCTCACCAGAAACTTCGGCATGGCGTGGGGTCTTGGTGGGTGGCTGCTCACCCCATTCCTTCAGAGCGCCGGGGCCGAGACCATTGGTCGGCTCCGAGCCAGGGTGGCCGCCGAGCTCACCACGACTTTCGCGAGTACCTACACGCGGGAGGTCTCACTCGCAGGCATGCTCAAGCCCGACGCTTTCGACGCCTACGTGAAGCGTGCGACCGGGGAGAAGTTCCTCGTCACTCCGCAAGCGCTTCCGTGACTGCGCAAGGCTCTGGTCCGCGAAGACCGCTGGGCCGGAAGTGCTATTTTCATGTCACTGCAATGATGCAGTGAAGTGAAAGTACGCGTACCTGGAGGAACACATGACATCGACCGTCGACGAGGTCCTTGCCGGCGTTGACCTGACTGGGAAGATCTGCGTAGTCACCGGCGCCACGAGCGGGCTGGGTCTGATGACTGCCCGCGGTCTTGCCTCGGCTGGCGCCACGATCGTCCTCGCGGGGCGCGACGGTGGGCGGCTCCGGGCAGTGGCCGAGGAGATCAACACCGAGACACCCGCGGCAGCGGTCGAGACGGCCGAAATCGAGCTCGATAGCCTGGCCAGCGTTCGGTCGGCTGCCGCCGATATCGCCAGCAGGTTCCCGCGCCTCGACGTGCTCGTCAACAACGCGGGAGTGATGTTCACGCCTCTTGAACGAACGAAGGACGGGTGTGAACTTCAGTTCGGCGTCAATCACCTCGGCCATTTCGAGCTGACGCGCGGTGTGCTGCCGTCGCTGCTCAACGCCCAGTCAGCGCGGGTGGTGAATCTCAGTTCGGATGGGCACGGGATCTCCGACATCGATCTCGACGATCCCAACTGGGAGCACCGGCCGTACGACAAGTTCAAGGCCTATGGTGCGGCCAAGACGGCCAACGTGTTGTTCACGGTGGCGCTGGACGCGCGGTACCGCGACAGCGGTGTCAGGAGCTTCGCCGTTCATCCCGGCACCGTCGCAACGTCGCTGTCCCGCTACATGTCGAAGGGTGACATGAAGGCGATGATGGCGCTCGGGTCGGTCGGCCGAGATCCATCGGCTGCACCTCCCAGGCTCGAGGTCGTCCCGGTGGAACGAGGCGCGGCAACGTCGGTGTGGGCCGCGACGTCGGACGAGTTGGCCGGCCTGGGCGGCCTCTATCTCGCCGACTGCGCGATCAGCGCGCACGTGGCGGCCCATGCGATCGATCCGCAACGCGCTGAGCGGCTTTGGGCGATATCGGAGCGTTTGTGCGACCTACCCGCTCGACGATGACCCTCCGGCCTGCGCGTGATGGTTGCATATAACTGCACTATTGCGTTTGTCTGCATTTAGTCGTACCGTCTAGGGGTAGTGGCCCCACGGACTGGAGAGCAGATGAGCCTGACGGAGCAGTCAGCACAACCGGTTACCGACTTCATGGACGACCCCATCGGGTTCTTCGGACAGTCACTGACCCAGATGCACGGCATCCCTCGCGCCGAGTTGGAAGACTTCCAGCGAAAGGCCATGAGCATCCGGTTCCAGCAGCACCGCGACAGCATCGAAATGCTGCGCAAGCTCGCCGACCGGCTCGGCATCACGGAAGTGAACGAATTCAATGACGTTGTTCCGCTGTTCTTCTCGCATACGGCGTTCAAGTCCTACCCAGCGGCGCTGATCGACAACAAGCGCTTCGACTTGATGACGAAGTGGCTCGACAAACTCACCAGCCATGACCTGTCCCAGTTCGATGCGAAGGGGTGCAACAGCATCGACGAGTGGATCGACCGGCTCGACGAACACACGCCGCTCGAAGTGATCACGTCCAGCGGCACGACCGGCACCCTGTCGATCCTTCCCAAGGACAAGCACGGGGCGCGCGAGGGCATGGTGCTCTGGAAGATCTGTCTGTTCCAGACGTTCGGCATCGAACCCACTCCAGCGCAACTCAAGCCGGTGGTGGACGTGATCTGGCCAAACTACGCCAGCGGCAAGCTCGGCCACCTGCGCATCGCGAACATGCTCAAGGGTGGGTTCACGGGCGGCGACGAAACCAAGTTCCACTCGCTGTACTCCGACGCGATCGACACCGATCTGATGTTCTTGGCGTCCAAGATGCGTGCGGCCGCGTCCCGCGGCGAACTCGATCGGCTCGTCATCGACCCAGCGCTGGCGGCGCGCAAGGACGAGTTCATCGCCATGCAAATGCGTCAGCCCCAGGAGCTCGACGCGTTCTTCACCGAGATGTCCGAAAAGCTGCGCGGCAAGCGAATCTTCATGATCGGCACCTACAACCTGATGTACGACGTCGCCAAGGCCGGCTTGGAGCGCGGCATCAAGGGTGTGTTCGCCGAGGACTCGGTGATATTGACCGGTGGCGGCTCGAAGGGATTCGTCCTGCCCGACGGGTACATGGACGTCATCCGCGAGTTCCTCGGCGTCGAGCGCATTCAGGAGGGCTACGGCTTCTCCGAACAGAGCGCCTTCCACTTCGCCTGCAGCGAGGGGCGGTATCACGTGCAGCCTTGGGTCATCCCGTTCATCCTGGATCCGGAGACGAGTGAACCGTTGCCGCGCAAGGGCGTACAGACCGGTCGTGCCGCCGTCTACGACGTGCTGCTCAAGGCCCACTGGGGCGGGGTCATCTCCGGCGACGAGGTGACCATCGACTGGGATCTGCAGTGCCCGTGTGGCCAGACCAGCGTCGCGTTCGAGCACGACATCATCCGCTACAGCGAGAAGAAGGGGGTCGAGGACGATCGCATCACATGCGCCGCGACCCACGAAGTCCACAACGAGGCCGTCAACTTCATGAAGGAGTTCGAGTCGTGAGCGGCGCCTTCACCGTTCCGCTATTCCTTCGCGGCGAGGTCATCACCGATGATCTGGTCTCGTTCGGGACCCGTTCGGGCGGTTCGGAATTCCAGGCCCCCGACATGAGCAAGTACGTCGAACGCCTGCCGCTGGCGAACCCCATGCAGATGTCGGACCTGTACGACCTCAGCTTCGACGAGATCCTCGACGTCCTGCAGGCGGTGGGCGACGCGCTGGTGTTCGAGAAGAACACCCACCTGCAGGAGGCGTATGAAGCTGCGCTGCTTGCGAATCCATTGCCGGCGGCGATGCTGAAGAACAGCTACCAGATTCTGCAGCCGCTGTTTGCGCGGGCCAACGTGCTCGAGGTCGCCGACAGTCAGGTCGGTCTCGACTATCTGAACGGGTGGGTTCCGCAGCACCTTGCCGACGGCCGCGAACTCCGGGTGCGGGCCTTCGGTTCACGGGTGCTGCACATTCCCGCGGGTAACGGCGGACTCGTCTCGGCGGTCACCATTCTGCGGTCGGTCATCGCCCGCTGCGACACCATCATCAAGGCACCCTCGAACGACCCGTTGACCGCGATCGCCATCGCAAGAACCCTTGCCGACGTCGCGCCGGATCACCCCATCACCAAGCACCTCGTGGTCGGCTACTGGAAGGGCGGCGACCTCAGCGTCGAAGAGGAGCTGTACCAGCCGCAGCACGTCGAGAAGATCGTCGCGTGGGGAGGTCTGGCCTCGGTCAAGCACGTCACCCGCTACATCCAGCCGGGTCTGGAGCTGATCGCCCTCGACCCCAAGCGCAGCGCGACCATCATCGGGGCGGAGGCGTTCCAGGACGAGGCCACCATGCGCGACGTCGCGGGTCGGGCCGCAGTCGACATCGGAGTCGCCAATCAAGAGGGTTGCGCCAACGCCCGGGTGATCTACGTGATGAGCGGCACCGATGCCGCAGGCATCGCCAACGCCAACCGTCTTGGCGAGATGATCTACGACGCGTTGATCGGGCTGCCGGAGTTCATCAGCACCCCTCCGCTGCATCCGAGCCGTGAGATGTTCGAGCACCTCGAGGCGTCACGCATGACCGAAGACTGGTATCGCGTCATCGGCGGCGAGCACCGCGAGGGCGCGATCATCGTGTCCCAGTTCGATTCCCCCGTCGACTATTCGGCGATGTTGTCCGGTCGCGTCGCCAACATCGTGCCCGTCGATTCCCTCGACAAGGTGACTGCCGCGGTCAATGCCTACACCCAGACCATCGGCATCTTCCCCGAGAGCCTCAAACGCCAACTCCGCGACCAGCTTCCGCTGTTCGGTGCCCAACGGCTGACCACCCTCGGCTACGCGTGCAACGTCGCGATCGCGATGCCGCAGGACGCCATCGAACCGATCCGCCGGATGTGCAAGTGGATCGTGGACGAAGAGTGTGACCCTGCCGTGGTAGTTCCGCTGTGGCGACTGGGCGCGGCCCCCGACGCCGATCTGGCGCAGGTCTAGCCGAACTCGTGCCTGCACTAAGTCCGAAGGTTCGGGCGCACGCCGCCACGGGCAGGATCTTCCGGTACGAGTTGAATGTCATCGCCTCCAGCGGGGCCGACGTCGTACAGGCGGCCGGCGGGTGGTTGTTCGACAGATGCATGGCGGGCTGGGAAGTCAATGTGCTCTTGCCCAACCGAAACGACGCGCGATCGCTACGGATCCTGGGTGCCACGACCGTCGACCTGCACGCCGGGTTGACGTCGTTTCTTCGCGGATCGGACCGCGCGGCCGCACTCGCAGTTGCTGCGGACCTGCTTGCGATCGACGACCGCGTTCGGGAGGAAGTACTCGAAGCGGTGCGATCGGGGCTCACCGAAGTCGCACTCTGGGGAGTCAGCCGGCCAACCAACGTTGGCGGACACGTCGAATCGATGCGATACCGGCTGAGCGCGGCGGCCCGGGTCTTCAAGGGTCACGCCATGGCCGCAGCTGGGCTCGCCGACCAGGAGGTCGGACACACCGAAAGTCTGTATCGCAGTGGGTACCAACCGCTCGATTCCGACCTGACTCCGGTCGGCTGACGGCCGCCGCTGCAGTTCGATGCAAAGATGCATTCGGATAGGGTGGTGACCGTGAACCGCACCGACCGGCGCAAGCAAGAGATCCGAGACCGGATACTGCAGGCCGCGTTCGAGCTGTTCCTCTCCCAGGGTATCGACGCCACCAAGATCGAGGACATCTGCGAGCGGGCCGACGTTGCCAACCGAACCTTCTTCAACCACTTCGCCACGCGGCAGGAAATGATCCAAGCCCTCGCCGAGAAGCGCCTGCTCAATCTGCGCGAGGTGGTGTTGGACCGCTCGGCCGAGCCGGTCCCCAGTCGGCTCACTGGAGTCTTCGGTGACATCGCTGCGGCGCTCGTTGAGGCTGGGGACACTTACCGCGCGATGATCGGCGCGATGCTGGTGACGACCGTCGGCTCGGGCACCCAGCGTGGCTTCGGCCTACACGACGCGTTTCTCGAACTCGTCAAGGACGGCGTCGCCAAGGGGGAGATCAGCTCGAAGCACGATCCCCAGATCCTCGCCGACCTCTTGGTGGGCGGGTTGGTGGTGGGCATCGTGAATTGGACGATCGACACGACGTACAGCCTGGAAACCGGCCTGCGCGACTCGGCCGCGGCACTCGTCGAATTGCTGGCCGCAGAACCGCCGCCACCAAAGTCAGCGCGGCGCCGCGTTCGGTAGCAGTCAGAGAATCCGTTCGAGCAGGTTCTTGAATTCCCGTTGCTGTGCCTTGGTGAGGCGTTCCAGGCGCGCTCCGAACGCGCCCGCTAACAGCGCGAGGCCGGCTTTGGCCGTTCGACGCCCGGCCGGGGTGAGCTGGAGGCGATGGCGTCGCAGATCGGCGGGGTCGATCTCGCGGCTCACGTAGCCGGCGGCCTCAAGGCGTTTGAGGTAGAGCGTCACCGTTGCCTTGGGCATGCTCATCGTCGCTGCCAGTTCGGCAGGGTAGGGATGCTCGTCGATCTCGGCGAGCAGGAACAGATCCTTGGAGTCGAGTCCCAACGCGGTGATGTCGGCCTCGACGGAGGAGACCACCGACACCAGCACGCGATAGTTCAGCGACCAGATCTTCGCCGCATCGTCGGTTGACATGTGACCCTTGCACCTTCGGTAGTTCAGATCTAAACTAGTTCAGAAGTAAACAAACAGGTGAGTGAACAATTTACCAGAAGGAGACCACCAATGGCCTTGGATCACTACGTGACACTCGGACGATCCGGACTGCGCGTGAGCCCGCTGTGCCTAGGGGCGATGACGTTCGGCGAAGACCTCGGCTGGGGGTCCAGTGTCGAGGAATCGCAACAGCTCATCGACCGGTTCGTCGACCTCGGCGGCAACTTCATCGACACCGCCAACTTCTACACCAAGAGCCACTCCGAGAAGATCATCGGCGACCACGTCGGACGCCATCCCGCCCGCCGCGATCGCCTGGTGATCGCCACCAAGTTCAGCGGCAACCTGTATCCGGGCGATCCCAACGGCGGTGGCTCGGGCCGCAAATCACTGATCAACGCGTGCGAGAACTCGCTGCGGCGCCTTCAAACCGACTACATCGACCTGTACTGGCTGCACTTGTGGGACGCCAACACTCCGATCGACGAGACGATGGCCGCACTCGACGACCTCGTTCAGGCCGGAAAGGTGCGCTACCTCGGGGTCTCGGACACCCCGGCGTGGAAGATCGCCGAAGCAAACCTCATCGCGCGTTTCCGCGGCTGGTCGTCGTTCATCGGCCTGCAGATCGAGTACTCGCTACTGCAACGCACCGTCGAACAAGACCTGGTTCCCATGGCCCGCGAATTCGGCCTCGGGATCACGCCGTGGTCACCGCTCTCTGGAGGCGCACTCAGCGGCAAGTACACGCGAAGCAACGCTGGCCAGAACACGTCCGATCGTGCCGCGTTGGTGGACGGGTTCCTCAACGAGAAGACCTACGAGGTCGTCGACGAACTCGAGATCATCGCCAAGGCGCACGAGACCAATGTCGCCAGCGTGGCGCTGGCTTGGCTCCACGGGCAGCCAGGCGTGACGTCGATCATCATTGGGGCGCGCAAACTCTCACAGTTCGAGGACAACATCCGCGCCCTCGACGTGAACCTCACCGCCGAGGAGATCGCCCGGCTCAACGCGATCACCGAGCCGACGTTCGGATTTCCGCAGAGCATGCTGCCGATGGCCCCCGGCATCACCAACGGCGGAACCACGGTCAACGGTGTCACCGCACCAGTCTCCGATTTCGTGATGCCCAAGGGCGATCAGCCCTACTGACGTGTCAGGGCACGACGATGTGGTGTTCGTAGGCGTAGACGATGGCTGCGGCGCGGTCGCGCAGCCCGAGCTTGGTGAAGATGCGGCCGATGTGTGTCTTGACGGTGAGGCCCGAGATGACGAGTTCGTCGGCGATCTCGGAGTTGCTGCGGCCCTTGGCAATCAGCGTCAGCACGTCCTGCTCGCGCGGGGTGAGTTCGTCGACGTCGATCACGCACGCGGCCGGCGAGGTCGTGCTGCGGTAGGTCGTCAGGACGCGAGCCGTCACCGCGGGGTCGAGATAGCTGCTTCCGCTGCCGACGGCCCGGACGGCCCGAATCAGTTCCTCGGCGGGCGAGTCCTTCAGCACGAAGCCGGCGGCGCCGGCCCGCAGCACACCGGAGAGCAGTTCGTCGTCGTGAAACGTGGTGAGCGCCAAGACCGGTGGGCCGCCTGCATCGGTCAGGAGCTTGGTCGCCTCGATTCCGCCGACACGCTTCATGCGTAGATCCATGACGACGACGTCGGGGTGGTGTCGTTCGACGGCGGCAGGCACCTCATCGCCGTCGGAGCATTCTGCGACGACCACGATCCCGTACTTCTCGCGCAGGATCATCGACAGGCCCGACCGCACGAGTTCCTGATCGTCGACGATGAGCGCCGAGACCGTGGGCTGTTCGTCGTTCACGATGCACACGCCGGCATCGGCCAGCGGGTTTCGGGGCGTTCGACCGGGACGGTGGCGCGCACCGACCAACCTTCGGGACTGGGTCCGACATCGATGGTGCCGCCCAACAACTCGATGCGTTGGCGCATACCGCGTATCCCGCGGCCGGGTGTCGATGCGGTCGCCTCGTGAGTCGATGACAGGTGATTGACGACGTACAACTCGGCGCGAGTGGCCGTGACGACGAGGCCGATGGTCGTCGGTGAGCTCGGCGCGTGCTTGGCGATGTTGGCCAGCGACTCCTGCGCGACGCGGTACATCGCGAGCCCGGCGGCCGCCGAGACCCGACTGACGTCTCCACTGGTTTGGAACGTGACGTTCAACCCCGCGCGGACGAATTCTGCTGTGAGGGTGGGGATGTCCGAGATGCACGGCTCGGGCGCGCGCGAACCGGAGTCGTCGTCGAGCAGGCCAACGGTGTGGCGGATGTCGGTCATCGCTTGTCTGCCAGAACTTTCCGCCTGTTGCAGGGCGACGACGGCGAGCTCGTCCTGGCCGTCGTCCTGCAGCGCGTGGCGGGCCGCGGTGAGGTGCAGCAGCGTGATGCTCAAGGTGTGTGCGATGACGTCGTGCACCTCTCGCGCGATGCGGCGGCGTTCGTCGGCGACGGCGTGCGCCGCCAGTTGGGCCTGCGCCTGGTGCTGTTTCGTCAGTAGTTCCTGCTGAAAGCGCATGAGTTGGCCGATGAGCACACCCATGCCGATGAAGGCGAAGTACAGAAGCGGGGTGTCCAGGCGATGCTGTACGGCCGCGACCACGAGTATCGCAGTGGCAGCGGCGGCCGCAATGGCGCCGCCGCGCAACGACGTGAGGGCAGTGACGACGCCGACCGTCAGGCTGAGCAGCAGCGGTGCGAAGTCGCCGGGAATGGGCGTCGACGTGGCGAACAGCAGGATCGCCGTCCCAGCCGTCCACGCCGTTCCGATCGCGAAGCCTTCCATGGTGGAGATGTCGAAGATGAAGAACAGCAGCCACGGCGTGAACGCCACGGCCATCGCGGCCAGGCACATTGGCCATTCCGCGAGGGGGCGCTGAGCGGTGGCGACCGCGCCGATGGCCACCATTGTCGCGTCCACGCTCACGATGAATATCCAGCTGAAGCCGAAGGGGATGATCTGCTCCTTGTGGCGCGCCCAGTTCTGCAGGCCGCGCGTGGCCGCATCCAGCATCGTGTCATGGTACGGCTGGCCGGTGCGGTCCCACATCAGTCCGGGGCAGGACTCGGTGTCCTACTGCGGTAGTACGTCTACAGCCTGAACATTTCTCGTTTCAGGGCGGCGTTCTCGATGAAGGCCTCCCGGTGGGCCGGGTGCGGCTTTGGTGGCGTTGGCGTTCGATCCGTCGACGTTTGGAACGTCGCACGCAGCGCCTTAACGGCTCGCGCCGCGAGGTCGGCGAACGGCCGCGCGACCGAACCGTGGATTCGGAGCACTCCTGATGTCATGCCTCGACGCTACGAATTCGCCACCCGATCCACATCGTGCTGCGGGCTGAACTCCCGGGTGCGACCGTAGTAGGACATCCGTACCACCCTCGGCTGATGAGCGACCGTCAGTAGCGCAGCCCGGAGTACATGACGCCGTCCGGGTCGTACTTGCGCCGGACGTCGGCCAGCCGGCCGAGATTGTCGCCGAAGTAGCGGGCCGCCGGGGTGTCGGGTTCGACGTAGTTGACGTAGCCGCCCACCGAATGCGCTTGCACCGCTTGGTGTGCGCTTGCCAGCCATGTCTCGGCGGAGTCGATCGCGGCCTGCGACGGTGGTTCGGCGTACCACTGCACGCAGGCCGCTTGACGCCGCCATGGAAACGCGGTGTCGCCCGTACCGACGTCGCCGACCGCCCCGGACAGCGACTCGACCACTGCGGTCGCCGCTCCCGCACCCTGGGGCCACGCCGACGTCGCCGCGACGATCGCCTGGGCCGCCGCGGGTGTCAGCTCGCCGATGACGTCGGAACCCGCCACGAAAGCGCGTGGGCGCGTCGCGTCGGCGCCTCCTTCGAAGTAGCGCACGAAGTCCAGATGGCCCAACGTGCGCAGCGCCGTGTCGACCGGCTGCACGCCGATCGCGGCACTGAGTTCTGCTGCGCGGCTTCGCCCGTCGCCCGGGTCGGTCGCCAACACGATGGTGGCTCCGCCCGATCCCGCGCCCACCGTGATGTTGACCATGCCCCAAATCGCGCGATCCGCGTCGCGCAGCCACTCGGCCCAGCCGGCGAGGGCCTGCGCCGTCGCGCCTTCGCCGAAGGTGAGGGTCACGACGTCCCTTTCGGTCACCGGAAACGTCTGGAACGTCAAAGACGTGACCACGCCGATGTTTCCGCCTCCGCCACCACGCAGCGCCCAGAACAGGTCGTCGTGGTCGTCGGGTGCGGCCGTGACCGCTTCGCCACTGGGCAGCACGACGGATGCCGCGACCAACGCATCGCACGTCAGTCCCCACCGTCGGGCCGCAGCCCCCAACCCGCCGCCCAGCGTGAGACCGGCGGCACCGGCGGACGGGCAGCTGCCGGTGGGGATCGACCGCCCGTACGGGGCGAGCGCCGTCTGCACCGAATCCAGTTGTGCTGCAGCGGGAACCGTGGCGAGCCCGCGACTCTCGTCGTAGTCGACGCGGCCCGGCAGCTGCCGCAGGTCGATCACCATGGCGCCGTTCGCGGCCGACGCGCCGATGTAGGAGTGACCGCCGCTGCGCGCCGCGATGGGGATGCCGTGCTCGGCCGCGAACGCGACGGCCTTCCGTACGTCGTCGATCGTCGTCGCGGCGACCACCGCCGCAGGCGTCGAGTCGTCGAACCGCGTGTTGAAGACGTCCTTGGCCGCGGCGAACTCGGGGTTCGACGGCAGCGTGACGCGGCCGTCGACGCCGAGGGCGGCCCAGTCCGGCGGGCGGGCAGGCGCATGCGACGTCGTCGGCCCCAGGGTCTCGGACGGCACGTCGGTCCTTTGAGTTGCGGTAGAGCGGCACGCAACCGACAGCGCGCCAGCGGTCGCCGCACCGAGTGCGTCACGCAGAAACGCTTGACGTGAAAGCTCCCGCGTCATGGTCGGATCGTAGTGGCGGTCACTGACGGCCTCGAGGGCAATCGTGAACGGGAGGCCAACCAGTAGTGACCAGCACGGTTCGGCGCGGCTGTCGCCGTCCTCATGCACGATCGGATGTCGTCACCCTATTGTTTACCCGTGCCTGAGATGAACCGTCGCAAGATCATGATGATGACCGGGTTCGGTGCGCTGGCCGCAGCGCTCCCGATTCCCAAGGCCGCGGCCGAGCCGGTGCCACCGCCGAAGGCAGGAGTGCCGACATACCTCTTCCACGACGAGTTCGACGGCCCGGCAGGCTCAGCCCCGGATCCCTCGAAGTGGACGGTGATGAAGGCCCGCGAAACCATCAGGAACCCCGTGTTCTGGGACCGGCCCGAGAACATGGGCCAGTACCGCGACGACCGTCAGCACGTGTTCCTCGACGGCAATTCCAACCTCGTCATCCGCGCGACGAGGTCGCCGCAGAACAAGTACGTCAGCGGCAAGATCACCGGCAACTGGTGGGGCGGCATCAACACGACCTGGGAAGCACGCATCAAACTCAACTGCCTGACGGCCGGTTGTTGGCCCGCCTGGTGGTTGTCCAACGATCACCCCGTCGCCGGTGGCGAGATCGACATGCTCGAGTGGTACGGCAACGGAAACTGGCCTTCGGGTACCACCGTCCACGCCCGGTCCGATGGCACCTCGTTCGCCACCCAACCCGGCCCGGTGGACGGCGGCTGGCACACGTACCGATGCACGTGGAACGACTCCGGCCTGTTCTTCTGGCAGGACTACGTCGACGGCATGCCGCCGTACTTCGAGGTTCCCGCGAACTCGCTCGAGGATTGGCCGTTCAACCTTCCCGACTACCGGGTGTTCCCGGTGCTCAACGTGGCAGTCGCCGGTTCCGGCGGCGGTGACCCCGCCGGGGGCACGTACCCCGCCGACATGCTCGTCGATTGGGTCCGCGTCTTTTGAGTTCAGACGCCGTGACCCGGCTCGCTGGACGAGCCGTGTCGCGGCGGTGGGGGCTGGGTCCGCCCACGACGCGCTACCGGGTCACGCGCGGCGTGCGCGTGCCGATGCGCGACGGCGTTGAGCTGCTGGCCGACCACTACGCGCCGGTGACGGACGAGCCCGCGGGCACGCTGTTGCTGCGCGGTCCCTACGTGCGGGACGCGCTGCTGACGAAGGTCACCGTCGGCACCTACGCCGCGCGCGGATATCACGTCGTATTGCAAAGCACGCGTGGCAGTTTCGGGTCCGGCGGGACGTTCGAGCCGGGTCATGGCGAGGTGGACGACGGCGTTGACACCGCCGCGTGGCTGCGTCGCCAAACCTGGTTCACCGGCACGTTCGCAACCGTTGGGGGCTCCTACCTTGGATTCACCCAGTGGGCGCTGCTGTCGGATCCGCCGCCCGAGCTCACCACGGCCGTCGTCACGATGGGCCCGCACGACATCGGCCACGCCGCATGGGGCACCGGATCTTTTGCCCTCCTGGACTACCTGACGTGGGGCTACCAGATGGCCTGGCACGAACGCGGGGGAGCGACTCGCCAGCTCATCCGCGGTGCATTGACTCCCCGCCGATTGCGGCCGGTCCTCGACACCCTGCCCCTAGCCGCGGCCGCAGACGCGGTCATGGGTGGTGGCGCACCGTTCTACGAATCCTGGTTGGACAACGCGGACCCCGCCGGGGAGTACTGGCGCGGTCGGGGAGTCCCCATCGCGGCGGCCAGGCCGGTGCTACTCATCGGCGGCTGGCAGGACCTGTTCTTCGACCAGACGATCCGGCAGTTCCACGCGCTGCGGGAGCAAGGCGCCGACGTCGAGCTCGTCATCGGGCCCTGGACGCATGGCGAAGGCGGCGGCGTAGCGATCCGTGAGTCGCTCGACTGGCTGGCCGGGCGTCGTCGAACGGAGCCCGTCCGAATCTGCGTCACCGGCGACGGCGGCTGGCGCGACCTGGCCGACTGGCCGCCTCCCTCGACCGACGTGGTGTGCTACCCACACCCGGACGGCGTGCTGACCGACGCGCCGGCCTCGGATGCCTCGCCGGCGCACTTCGTCTACGACCCGGCCGATCCGACGCCGACCATCGGCGGACGGCTGCTGTCGGTTGCCGCGGCCGGCTACCGCGACGACGGCGCGCTCGCCCAACGCAGCGACGTGCTGGCCTTCACCGGAGCCGCGCTCGCCGCCGACCTCGAAGTCATCGGGGTGCCGTACGTCGAGCTCGCACACCGCACCGACACGCCGTCGGCCGACGTGTCCGTGCGGATCAGCGACGTCGACCCGAGCGGCCGCTCGCACAACGTCACCGATGGCTACGTGCGCATCGGAACTGGCGCGCCGACGCCGCTGCGGATCGAGCTCGACCCAATCGCGCACCGGTTCCGGGCGGGCCACCGGATCCGGCTGCTGATCGCGGGTGGATCGTTTCCCCGGTACGCACGCAACCTCGGTACGGTCGAGCCCCTTGCGACGGCGACTGAGTTCGTCCGGTCCACCCACACCCTCGGCTGCGCAGGGTCACGGCTGGTGCTGCCCGTCCCGTCGTAGGTCCGGAAGAACGCTCTCCAAAAAGTGTCTCCTCGTGCCTCCGGCGGTGCTCCTACTCCTGCGGGCCCGATTTGGGCTGCGCGGCTTCGGCCGGTCAACGAAGGAGAAATCAATGAACACCGCACCTCAAGAGTCCAACCAGTCCGCCCGTCAGCCGAACGCCTGGTTGAGCTACCTCGGGCTCACCGTCGCATTCACCCTCTACGGGCTCAGCTACGACGTGACGTCGACCCTCGCCCACACCTTGCTCATCCTGGGGTTCTTCGCACTGCTGTTCGTGCCGTACGTGATCCAGCGCGTCCGGACCGGGCGTTGGACGACCCCCCAGTGGGGCGAGCAGCGCGTCGACCTTCCGCTGATCCTGGTCATGATCGCGGTGATCGCGGCCCTTCTGACCATCGGCTTCGCCGGGCCCAGGCTGTTGACCGCGCTCGGCGCTCCGCTGCCGCACACCCTGTGCTGGCTCGCGGTGGGCTTGCTGTTGTTCACAGGCATCCCGCTGAACCGGTGGGCGGCCAATCGTTCCCAGTAGATTTCGGCGGTCACTACCGGATCTTGACGACGACCTTGCCGGTGGCGGTGCGGTCCTCGAGCGATGCGATCGCGTCGGCGGCGCGGTCCAGCGGGTAGACGACGGGTTCGGGTGCGGCGACGGCGCCCGACGCGAGCAGCGGCTCCAGTTCCGCCCACTGCTCGGCGAAATAGCCGGGGTGGGTGCCCGCCCACGCGCCCCAGCCCACGCCGACGGCGTCGACGTTGTTGAGCAGCAGCCGATTCACCTTCACCGTCGGGATCTCGCCGCCGGTGAAGCCGACGACCAGCAGGCGCCCGCCTGGGGCCAGCGACCGCAGCGAGTCGGTGAACCGGTCACCACCGACGGGATCGACGACGATGTCGACGCCCTTTCCGCCCATCAACTCCTTGACCGCATCCCTGAAACCGTCGGCCATCACCACGTGGGTGGCGCCCGCGGCTCTGGCCACCTCGGCCTTGGCGTCGGTGCTCACCACCGCGATGGTGCGCCGCGCCCCGAACGCGGGCGCGAGCCGCAGCGTCGACGTGCCGACCCCGCCTGCCGCGCCGTGCACCAATACCGTCTCACCGTGCGCTAGCCGCCCGCGGGTGCGCAGCGCGCAGTGCACCGTGAGGTCGTTGAACAGTAGGCCTGCGCCCTCCTCGAACGACACCGAGTCGGGGAGCTTGAACACTCGATCCGCGGGCAGCGCAACGACTTCCGCCATCGCGCCGGTCAGCAGTGTCAGCGCCGCGACGCGGTCGCCCGCGCGCACGTGGGCGTCGGCGGGTGCACTGCGCACGACGCCCGCGACCTCGGCGCCAGGTATGTACGGCAGTTCCGCCTTGTGCTGATAGAGCCCGCGGGTCTGCAACGCATCCGGGAAGGCGACCCCGGCGGCATGGACGTCGATCACGACACCGTCGGGCAAGGCGGGTTCGTCGATCTCGACCAACTCCGCAGCCTGTGGACCGTCTAGCCGAGGGATCTGTATGGCGCGCATTCGCACCATTTAACCTCCCCGCATCATCGCTGCGGGGCCTGCTCGACGAAGGCCGGTAAACTCGCTGTCCCGGCAGCGTTGCCGAACCCGATCGGAGCAAACGATGAGTCGTCGACCCCGACACTATGGCCCCACCGACGCCATGCCGCCCGGCCGCACGGTGGAGGTCCGCTCGCCGGACGGTACCCGGCTGCACACCGAGGTGTTCGGGCCGCAGGACGGTTATCCGATCGTGCTCGCCCACGGCATCACGTGCGCGATCCGGGTGTGGGCACACCAGATCGCCGACCTGTCGCCCGACTACCGCGTCATCGCCTTCGACCACCGCGGACACGGCCGAAGCGGGGTACCGAAGCGCCGCGGGAACTACGGCCTTGACTTCCTGGCCGCCGACCTCGACGCGGTGCTCGCGGCGACGCTCGCGCCGGGCGAGCGCGCAGTGCTCGCCGGACACTCGATGGGTGGCATCGCGATCACGTCGTGGTCGCAGCGGTACCCCATGCGGGTCCGGCAGTGTGCGGATGCCGTCGCGCTCATCAACACCACCACGGGCGACCTGCTGAAGAACGTGCAGCTCGTACCCGTTCCGCGCCCGCTGGTCGGCAGCCGCGTGCTCGCTGCGGGCCAGCTGCTCAAGCGGTTCGGCGCGGCGCCGCTGGTGCCGGGGTCTGCAGAAGCCAGCCGCCGGTTTGTCGCCGCCATCGCCGTCGGACGCGATGCCGACCCGGCGGTCGTCGACTTCGTGTTCGATCTGTTCGCCGCAACCCCGCCCGCGGGCCGCGGCGGTTGGGCGCGGGCGCTGGTCGATTCGCTTGGCCCCAAGCACATCTCGCTGAGGAACCTGACCGTGCCGACGTTGGTCATCGGGAGCCGCGAGGATCGGCTGCTGCCCATCAAGGCGTCGCGCCGGATCGCCGCGGACGCACCTCAGCTGGCTGCGTTCGTGGAGCTCACCGGCGGGCACTGCGCCATCCTGGAGCGCCCCGACGAGGTCAACGGCTACCTGCGCAACTTGGTGGAGTCAGCGCGCGAAACCCGGCTCAGCTCGTGACCGACAGGTAGTCGCGCACCTCGGCGGCCGCCCGCTGACCGGACCGCACGGCGCCGTCGAGGAAGCCGGTCCACTCGTCGGCGGTCTCGGTGCCCGCCCAGAAGACGTCGCCGACGGGCTTGCGCAGCCACTGACCGTAGTCCGTCCAGGAGCCCGGTGGCACCGCCGCGGTCGGGCCGCCCGGCGCGAATTCTTCGCTCCCCCAACGGTGGTCGACGTAGTCGATGGGGCTGCGCGCGGCCTCGCCGAACAGCGTGGCGAAGCCGTCCAGTGCCTTGGCGCGCCGTTGGTCGGCGGGCAGCGGATCGAACGTGCGCGCATCGGTGAAGCCCAGCAGGATGCCGGGACCGTCGTCGCTCGGGCTGACGTCGAACGTGATGAAGACGGGACCCTCGTCCGACAGCGCCTCGCCCGAACAGCCGTCGGCCCGCCAGAACGGCGTGTCGTAGGCGGCGTAGGCCTTGCTCAGGCTGCCCTGCGGCCAGTGCTGCGCCAACGCGGTGAACTGTTCGGGCAGTGCGGGTTCGAACGCGATGCCCACCCGGTGCTGCGGCGGGACGGCGACGACGACGGCCCGCGTGCGAATGGCGCCCGAGTCGGTGTGCACGAGCGTGCCGTCGGCGTCGCGCACGATGCGTCGGACCGGGCTCGACAGCGTCACCCGGTCGCCCAACGCGTCGGCCATGCGGATGGCCAGCTGTTGGGTGCCACCGGGGAACCGGTCCTGCTGGGCACCACCGTCGACGTCGAGCATGGTGCCGATGCCGCCGGCGGCCTTGACGTAGCGCACGGCGTGCAGCATCGATACCTGGTTGGGTTCGCAGCCCCAGGTCACCCGCGCCATGATCGCCATCAGGTCCCGCGTTCCGGCCCCGGCGTGCTTCGACCGCAACCACGATTCGAGCGTCTGGGCGTCCAGCTTGTACGCGATGGAGGAGGTCCATGGCTCGGCGAGCGGTACCTGACGGGTGAGTCGCTCGAACCGCCACTGGATGCGCGAAACGTCGAGCAACTCGAGGATCGAGAGCCGCGGAATCGTGCTGCGGTACGACCGGACCCGGCCTCGCCAGTGGATCAGGTTGTTGCCCGAGTTGTGGGTGGGGACAGTGGAACAGCCGAGTTCGGCGGCCAGTTTGAGCACCTCCACCTGCGTCGGCCCGACGAACGTGCCGCCGAGGTCGACCGGGACGTCGGCGATGGTCGTCGTGTACGAACGTCCGCCAACCCGGTCGCGGCCCTCCAGCACGACGACGTCGTACCCAAGCTTGACCAGTTCACGCGCGGCGGTGAGCCCGGCGTACCCCGCTCCCACGACAACGACATCAGCCATGCCCCCAGTCTGGCGATTTCGGCGTGTGCACGTGCGCCTACCGCCGGTTTCCACGCCGAAATCGCGCTAAGGGGTGGCGCTCCATACCTGAGCGCATAGGGTGTTTGGTACGCATCAGGACCAAGGGAGGTTCTCCATGGGCGAGCCGGAGTATTCGGACGTACTGATCATCGGCGCGGGCATCTCGGGGTTGGGTGCGGCGTACCGCATCCACGAGCGCAACCCGCAGCTGAGCTACACGATCCTCGAGCGCCGTGAGCGCATCGGCGGCACCTGGGACCTCTTCCGATATCCGGGCATCCGCTCCGACAGCGACATCTTCACGCTGAGCTTCTCGTACGAGCCGTGGACGCGGCCGGAGAATCTGGCCGACGGCCAGCACATCCGCGAGTACCTGACGGAGACGGCGCGCAAGAACGGAATCGACAGTCACATCCGATTCAACACGCACGTCCAATCCGTCGACTGGGACTCGACGACGGATACCTGGACAGTGCGTGCCACGCGCGACGGTGTCGAGACGCTTCACCGCGGTCGATTCCTCTTCTTCGGCACGGGCTACTACAACTACGACGCGCCCTACACGCCGGAATTTCCCGGACTCGAGAACTTCACCGGGCAGGTGATTCATCCGCAGTACTGGCCGGAGTCGTTCGACTACGCGGACAAGAAGCTCGTCGTCATCGGCAGCGGCGCGACCGCCATCAGCATGATCCCGTCGCTGACGAAGACAGCGGCGCACGTCACGATGCTGCAGCGCTCGCCGACCTATCTGATGTCGGTGGCGAAGATCAACCCCGCGCTGGACGTGGCCCGAAAAGTATTACCGCGTAAGGTATCCCACGCGATCGCACGTGCCTACTTCAAGTTCGTCACCGTGGGTAGCTACGCCTTCGCCCGCAAGGCACCGGAGACCTTCAAGAAGGTCGCCCGGGCAACGGCCCTCCGGCACTTGCCCGCGGACTACGACGTGGACACCCACTTCAAGCCGCGCTACAACCCGTGGGACCAGCGCTTGTGCGTCATTCTCGGCGGCGATTTCTACGAGGAGATCAAGCAGGGTCGCGTCGAGGTGGTGACCGACCAAATCGACCACATGGATGCCACGGGCATCGTGCTGAAATCGGGCGGCCACCTCGAGGCCGACGTGATCGTCACCGCAACCGGCCTGCAGTTGCAGGCACTCGGCGGTGTCGCAGTGAGCGTCGACGGCGCCGAGATCAAGCCCACCGAGCGGTTCGCCTACAAGGAGTACCTGCTCGAGGACGTGCCGAACATGGCCTGGTGCATTGGATACACCAATGCGTCGTGGACGTTGCGCGCCGACATGACCGCACGTGCCGTGGCGAAGTTGTTGGAGTTCATGGGTTCTCACGGCTACACCCACGCCTATCCGCACCTCGGCGACACGCCAATGCCGGAGAAGCCCACCTTCGACCTGCAGTCCGGCTACGTGCAGCGCGCTCTTCATGCGTTGCCGAAGTCGGGGGTCCGCCGCCCGTGGAAGGTCAGGCACAACTACGTGCTCGACGTCATCGACCACCGCTTCGACCGGATCGAGGAGTCGATGGTGTTCGGCCGCGTGCAAGCCCAGGCGGTCAAGCAGCCCAAGGAGTCCCAGACCGCCTAGCCTTCTTGCGCGATGCCCGGGGCGTTGACCCTCAGCCCGGTCGCCAGCAGCTGCGAAGCGGTCAGCCCGAACGTCGACTTGAACTTGTCCGCGAGGTGCGACGGGCTGGCGAACCCAGCGTCCGCCGCAGCCGTGGTCAGGTTCTGACCGGCGCTGATCGATGAGCCTGCGTGCATGAGGCGGACCCACAGCCGGTAGCGGCGCAGACTGGTGCCGACCTCGTGCCGAAACAGGTGCAGGAAGCGGGATTCCGACAGCCCGACGTGCTCGGCAAGCTGGCGCGATGACGGGCTCGCCGCCGGGTCCTCGCGAATGAGCTTGGCCGCAAGGGCGATCCGCGGATCGATCAGGTGCGGGGTGGCCGGTGCCGCGACGGCCAACCAGTGGCGGGCCGATTCGTCGTCGACGGGCATGGCGGCCAACTCGGCTTCGTCGAGGTGGCCAGCTGCCAGGTCGCCGCGCGAGTCACGAAACCTGGCCCGGCAGCTCGACGCGCGATCCGATGTTGGATCGAGGTAGCAGGACACCAACCGTCCGCCGCGTGACGCGAGGTGGTGGGTGAGGCGCGGCGGGATCAACACACTGCGGGCGACGATGCGGACGCCATCGGCAGTCACGGTCAGCGGTCCGTCGACACCCACCGCCAGGCACCACACCGATCCCGAGTGCGGATCGAGGTCGAGTCCCGGTCCGGCATACAGTGCCTGCCCTGGCCACAACCACACGGATGGGTAGCACGTTTGTGGAAGCGCGTCGGCGACTCGGGCTGTCATGGTGACCTCCTACGTCAATGAACTGGAGGTTAGCGTGACTCTGATCGTCATCGTCGTGACCGGCGTGTTCTTCGCCGGAATGGGCGTCTTCGCACTGGCGGCGCCGGCACGGCTGGTCGCGCCGTTCGGCATCACGCTCGCGGCCGCAACCGGCAGGTCCGAGGTGCGGGCGGTGTATGGAGGGTTCGGGTTGGCGATCGCGGCGGTGCTGGCCGCGGCCGCCGCGTTGCCCGACCTCCGTACCGGCGTGCTCATCACCGTCGGGGCGGCACTCGCCGGTATGGCGGCAGGCCGGGTCGTGTCGGCATTGGACGGTCCAAGCGCGTTCTACCCGAACTGGTTCTACTGCATCGTCGAGGCGGTGGCTGCTTGTGCGCTGTTCCTTACGGCGCGACAGTGAGCCAGTCGGCGAACCCCGACGGGTCGTGACGGCCGAGCGCGCCGTGCTCGAACAGCCCCCAACCCTCGGCGGAAGGCTTGTTTCCTTCTGTACACACGGCACGGCCGACGTGGTCGATGACGCCGAAGCCCGAGCGCCCGATGATCGCGGGGTCGGTCATGTCGTAGGTGAGCCGCTCGGTGAACTTCTCGCCCCTCCACATGCCGTGGATCCAGTCCGAGTCGCCACCGTAGCCGCCGCCCACGTGAATGGGCACGGGTAGCTTCGACTCCACTTCGAACCGGACCGGTGTGCCGTCCTGCGCGGTCGCGTCGATGGTTGCGCCGGTGGGGATCCGGGTTCCGGACGTGTAGTGGATCTTGACCCGCGGCCAGCCCAACTGCTCGACGCGGCCGTCCTTCCAGATGCGGGTGCAGTCGTTCAGCGAGCGGAAGCCGCTGGGCTCTTCCTGGATGATGACGACGATCGAGAAGTCGTCGAAGGCCATCGGCACGTACAGCCACCACATGCCCTCGAACGGTGGATCCGCAGGGCGCCCAGCGGGTTCGGCCTCGCCGATGGGCCGGATGCCCCACGAGCGGTCGCGCGACCCGATCCACACCGACGGGTCGACCGTGAGTTCCTCACCATCGATCACCAGAGTGCCACTCCAAGAGCCCAATTGGGCGAACCGTTGCGCGTCCAGCGTGACGCGGGTGCCTGCGCGCAGGATGTGCCGTTGCTCCTGGACGACGTCGAACAGTCCGTTCCACGTCAGATCGGCGGCGATGCCCTCGGTCTCGTCCATGACGATGCGCAGCGAGTGCAGCGGGTCCTTGACCTCGACGCGGTAGCCCAGCACGTTTTGGTTCAGCCGGTCCTGATCGATGGCGTCCGACAGGTGGACGGCGGTCTGCGCGTCACCGCGTCGCACCAGCAGGAAGGCGTCCTTGACGCCGAGGTTGGGGTAGTAGCCGATGCCGGTGATCAGGAAGATGTCGCCGGTGCGGTCGTGGGCGTTGAAGTACGACCGGTCGTAGAAGTTGCGGTCCGACGAACCTGGCCACGCGATGGGCTGGGGAATCTGGTGGACGGGGAATTCGTCCATGGGGCCGAGCATTACGCCTCCTCGATGAGTCGTCTGAGTAGGGATGCGTGATAGAACGCCGACTCCACGTCGTCGGGCTGCTCCATCTCGCCGAAGTGCACCCGGCGCGCGGTGGTGCGCATGAACACGCAACACCAGATCACGCCGGAGTAGACGTAGAACCACGTCAGGTCGCCGAGCGCGGCGCCGGTGAGCTGCTCGTAAGTGGCGCGCACGTCCTCCTCGCGCATGACGTCGGGCAGCCCGGGCATCCCGGCCAGGCCGGCGAGCTCCTGGAACACCATGTGCGCGAAGATGATCCATGAGACATCGAGTTCGCGCGGCCCGACGGTGGCCATCTCCCAGTCGAGCACGGCGACGGGCCGGAAGTCCTGGTAGAGCACGTTGCCGATGCGCGAGTCGCCCCAGGCCAGCACGGGCTCGGTGGCTGCGACGTCGTCGGGGAAGTTGTCCTCCAACCAGCCAAGCGCACGCTCGACCAACGGCGACGCGCCGATGTCGGGTACCGCGAATGCATACCAGTCCTTGAGCCAGCCGAAGTGGCGGCGCAGCGGATTGGGTCCCGGCGGATCGATCTCGGTCAGGTACCCAAAGGTCGCCTCGGCGTTGGGAATCGAGTGCAGCTTCGCCAGCACCTCGACGGTGGAGTCCTGCAGTTCACGGCGCTTCTCGGCCGGGGCGTCGAAGAACCAGTTGTCCCCGAACGTGTAGGGCATCACGTCCGGCGGGACGATGCCGTCTACACAATCCATCAGGAAGAAGGGGGTACCGAGCACCGCGCCGTCGGCGTCGATCCATCGGACGCGGGGGACGGGCACGTCGGTCAACTCGCCGACTTGTCGGATCACGTCGAATTGGTGGTCGAGTCGGTACGTCGGGAACACCGGCACGTCCTCGGCCGTCGGCGCCACTCGCGCCACCCACTTCTGCTCGACCGGCGTGCCGTCCTGCGACCATCGGCCGGTCAAGATGATGGTCTCCGAGGACATTCCGTTGGACTCGACGCCACTCTCGATCGTCACGTCGGGCGTCACGCCACCGGGCATCACGGTCGACAGCCACTGCGACAGCACCGATGGGAGGGTGGTGACGTCGCGCGAGGAGTGTTGCAGGCGGCCGACGTCTTCGACAGCCGGTTCGGTAGCCACAGATGTACCCTTCCGAATAATTACGCTACGATCAGTAGCGTTATGAAAGCAGACCTGCGCGACGTTGACAAGGGCCCGGCGGCCGGACGCCCGCGCGATCCACGCATCGACGCTGCCATATTGGAGGCGACGGCGGAGCTGCTCGTCGAAATCGGATATTCAAACCTGACGATGGCCGCGGTGGCCGAGCGGGCAGGCACCACCAAGACGGCGTTGTACCGCCGCTGGTCGAGTAAGGCCGAACTGGTCCACGAGGCGGCGTTCCCCACGGCACCGACGGCGCTGACCACCCCGGAAGGCGACATCGGCGGCGACATCCGGGCCATGATCGCAGCAGCGCGGGACGTGTTCACCAGCCCGGTCGTGCGGGCGGCGCTACCAGGGCTGGTCGCCGACATGGCCGCTGACGCCGAGCTCAACGCCCGCGTCATGAGCCGTTTCACCGGGCTGTTCGGTGTCGTGCGGGAGCGGTTGGTGCACGCCGTCGACCGCGGCGAGGTGCACTCCGACGTCGATCCCGACCGGCTCATCGAGCTGATCGGCGGCGCCACTCTGCTGAGGATGCTGCTGCTGCCCGACCAGGAGCTCGACGACACGTGGGTCGACCAGACTTCCGCGATCGTCACCCACGGAGTGAAGGCATGACACCACAACCGTTTCCGGACGGCTGGCGCCGTGCCCTGGTCCTGGTGCCACACCCAGACGACCCCGAGTATGGGATCGGAGCCGCGGTCGCCAAGTGGACGTCGACGGGCAAAGACCGTCGTCTACGCGCTTGCGTCGCGGGGCGAGCGGGGCATCGCGGGAATGTCACCGGAGCTGGCCGGCCCGCTCCGCGAAGGCGAACAGCGGCGGTCCGCGGCCGTGGTGGGCGTGGACGACGTCCGGTTCTGGGACTTCCCGGACAGCGACATCCGCAACACGCCGGAACTGCGGGCGCGGATCGTTGCGGAGCTCACCTCAGTGCGTCCCGACGTCGTCGTCACCATCTACAGCGGTGCGGAATGGGCTCCGGGGCAACTCAATCAGCGCGACCACGTGGAGTTCGCGACGGCGGTGGCGCGGGCCTTCGATGGGTTGGATGCGCTGGCGCAGCGGCCGCGCTGGCTGTTCGAGAACGGCCCGGAGCCCACCCACTGCGAGTCCGTCGACGGCTTCGTCGAACTCGCCGTCGCCTCACTCGCCGAGCACGAAAATTACCTGTCGGTGCTCGACCCCGACACCCCGGTCGTCGAACAGGCGCGCAGCCAGGTCGACGCCACCACGGCCCCACGTGACGACTTCGGGGGGCGGCGCGCGGTGGACTTCATCCTGCGCCGCACTGGCTAGTCGCCGCCGAGTTGGCTCTTGTTGCGTTCGGATACCGACCGGAACCGTTCGCCGAGCCCGGCCTGGTCGTGCTCCTGCGACCCGGCGATGTCGTCCTCGGCGGCCAGGGCGGGATCGATGACGGCCGAAGCCCCGCGCACGTAGATCTCCTTGAGCCCCAGCATCGTTGGCCCTGGCACTTCGGCGACCTGTGCGGCCAGTTCGACGGCACGCTCCACCACGCGTTCGTGCGAGACGACTTCGGTGACCAACCCGATGCGTTCGGCCCGCTTCGCGTCGACCACCTCGCCGGTCATCGACAGCCGACGCGCCATCGCGCCACCGACGACCTGCGGGAGGCGCGCCGTCATGCCGCCCCCGGGCAGGATCCCCACCCGCGCATGGGTATCGGCGAACACGGCTCGCTCCGAGGCGACGAGGAAGTCGCAGCCGAGTGCCACCTCCAGGCCACCGGTGAAGGTCGCGCCGTTGATCGCGCCGATGATCGGCGTGCGCATCTCGGCGACCGCGGTGATGCAGCTCTGGGTCTTGAACTCCTCGAAGTACTTCAGCCCGTCGCGGGCCGCCTCCTTCAGATCGATGCCTGCGCAGAATGCGGGGTCGGTTCCGGTGAGCACGACGGCGAGCACGGCTTCGTCGGCATCGGCCGCCTTGAGTGCCGCGTAGAGGGCCCTGATGAGGCCGCGGTTCAACGCGTTTCGGGATCCGGGCCGATTCAACGTCAGCACCCGGACTGGCCCAAGGTCGGCGACCAAAACGTCGTCAGTCATGGTCGCACGCTAGCGCACGAATTGATTCGCGTGGTTCACCAGGTCGAGCAGCGGCTGCGGCAAGGCGCCCAGCGCCAGCGTGATGGCCGCGGTCAACGTCACCGTCGCGGTGCTCAGGAAGGTTGGCACGATCACGGTCGGGGCGTCCTCCGGCGGTTCGGTGAAGAACATCAACACGATGACGCGGACGTAGAAGTAGGCGGCGACGGCGCTGGCGATGACACCCACGATCACCAGCGGTGCCGCACCGCCCTCGGCGGCGGCCTTGAATACGGCGAACTTGCCGACGAACCCACTCGTGAGGGGGATACCGGCGAATGCCAGCAGGAACAACGAGAACACCACGCCGACAAGGGGATGGCGGCGGCCGAGCCCCGCCCACTTGGTCATGTCAGTCTCCTCGTCGCCGTCGGCATCGCGGACGATGCTGACGACGGCGAACGCACCCAGTGTGCTGAAACCGTAGACGAACAAATAGAACAACGTTGCCGCAACGCCACTCTCGTTCAACGCGATGACACCGGTGAGGATGAACCCGGCATGCGCCACCGACGAGTAGCCCAGCATCCGCTTGACGTCGGACTGTGACACCGCCGTCACCGTGCCCACCGCCATCGTGAGGATCGCAATCGCCCACATCAACGGCCGCCAGTCGTGCGCCAGCCCGGGCAGTCCGACGTAGAAGATGCGGAGCATCGCGCCGAATGCGGCGATCTTTGTGGCCGCGGCCATGAAGGCAGTCACTGGGGTCGGGGCGCCCTGGTACACGTCGGGAATCCACGAATGGAATGGCACCGCACCGACTTTGAACAGGATTCCGACCGAAAGCAGGCCGATGCCGACGAGGGCTAGCGGCGTGTTGCCGGAGCCCGCGGCCACTGCGTCCTGGATGCCGGCCAGGCTCAGCCCGCCGGAGTAGCCGTAGAGCAAGGCGATGCCGTACAGGAAGAACGCCGAGGAGAACGCACCGAGCAGGAAGTACTTCACCGCCGATTCCTGCGAGAGCAGCCGACGCCGTCGGGCCAGCCCGCACATCAGGTACAGCGGAAGCGAGAACACCTCCAGCGCAATGAACATCGTCAACAGGTCGTTGGAGGCCGGGAACAGCATCATCCCGCCGAGCGCGAACATGGTCAGCGGAAAGATCTCCGTCTGCGCCACCCCGGCCTTGGTCGCGAGTTTCTCCGCGACGCTGCCAGGCACGGCCGACGCCTGCGGCGTGAACGAATCGAGCCCGCCACGCTTCTCGTCGGGTTCGGCCGGGGTGCGGCGTTCGGCGATGAGCAGGGTGGCGAGAATGCCGACGAGCAACAGGGTGGCTTGAAGGAACAGCGCCGGCTTGTCGACGGCGATGGCGCCGACGGCCGCCACCTGGCCTCCGGAGTTCCCGAGGTCCACGGCCTCCTTGACCACGGCGACCAGCGCGGCGACCTGACCGCCGATCGCGAGCACCAGCTGCGTCCGGTACCGGGCGCCTCGGGGCAGGAACGCCTCGACGAGCACGCCGACGACCGCGACGCCGAACACGATCAGCATCGGTGACAGCAAGCCGTACTCGACGGAGGGGGGCACGATGTTCACTTCGCCGGTCCTTCCGCCACTCGCGGCGCGGGATCCTGCACCCCGATCGTCGTCATCACGTGCCCTACCGACGGGTCGATGACGTCCAGTGCGGGTTTGGGATACACGCCGAGCACGAGCAGCAGCGCGATCAGCGGCGTCACGACGACGAGCTCACGCGGCACCAGGTCGCGCAGCTTCTCGTTGCCGTCCCGTACCGGCCCGGTCATCATCCGCTGATAGGCCCAGAGGATGTAGATGGCCGAGAGCACCAGGGCCGAAGCCGCGAAGACGGCGAACGCCGGGTAGCGGGTGAAGGTGCCGATCAGCACCAGGAACTCGCTGATGAACGGGGCCAGGCCCGGCAACGAGAGGGTGGCCAGTCCGGCGATCAGGAACGTGCCCGCGAGCACCGGTGCCACCTTCTGAACGCCGCCGTAATCGGCGATGACGCGACTTCCCCGCCGCGACACCAGGAATCCGGCGACCAGGAACAAGGCCGCGGTGGAGATCCCGTGGTTGACCATGTAGAGCGTCGCCCCGGACTGGCCCTGGCTGGTCATGACGAAGATGCCCAAGATGATGAACCCGAAGTGGGAGATCGACGTATAGGCGATGAGCCGCATGACGTCGGTCTGGCCGATGGCAACGATGGCGCCGTAGATGATTCCGATGACGGCCAGCGTGATGATCAGCGGCTGGAACGTGTGGGACGCGTCCGGGAACAACTGCAGGCAGTAGCGCAGCATGCCGAAGGTGCCGACCTTGTCGACGACGGCCATCATCAGCACCGCCGTCGCAGGCGTCGCCTCGACGGCGGCGCCGGGCAGCCAGCGATGGAACGGCCACAGCGGGGCCTTGACCGCGAACGCGAACATGAACCCGAGGAACAATGCGTTCAGCACGGCGGGGCTCGCGCCGAGTTCGCCGTTGGCGACCGCGGCGACGATGGCCCGGAAGTCGAAGGTGCCCGCCGTGAACGCGTCGCTGCCCGCGGTGGCCACGTACAGCCCGATGACGGCGGCCAACATGATGAGTCCGCCGAAGAGGTTGTACAGCAGGAACTTCACCGCAGCCTTCGAGCGCTTCGGCCCACCGAACCCGCCGATGAGGAAGTACATCGGGATGAGCATCGCTTCGAAGAACACGTAGAACAGCAGGATGTCGAGTGCCACCAGCGAGATCAGCACCATGCCCTCGACGGCGAGCGTCAGGGCCAGGTACGTGTGCACGGAGCGGGCCTGGGTGCCGTCGCCGTCGCCGTCGTTCCAGCCGGCGACGATGAGCAGAGGGACCAGCACCGCGGTGAGTACCACGAGGGCCAGGGCGATGCCGTCGAGGCCCAGGATGTAGCCGGTGCCGAACGACGGGATCCATTGGTGGTCTTCGACGAACTGGTACTGCGCGCCCGCCGGATCGAACTCGACTGCGAGCAGCACGGCGAGCACCAAGACGGCCAGCGACAGCGACAGCGCCAGGTACTTGGCGAAGCTCCGTGCCGCCGACGGCAGCAGGATCACCACGCCCGCCCCGAACATCGGCACGGCCCACAGGACGGTCAACCACGGCATGCCGTTCACCAGACCCTCACCACCAGAACGGCGCCGATCACCAGGGCAGCGCCGCCGAGCATCGAGAGCGCATACGACCGGGCGAACCCGGTCTGCAAGCGCCCCAACCTGTTCGACCCCCCACCGACCGCCCACCCGAGGCCCTGCGAGACTCCGTCGATCGCCTCGTCATCGATCTCGACGAGGCCGGCCGTCAGATGCTGTCCGGGCCGCATGAAGACGTCCTCGTTGAACGCGTCGCCGTAGAGGTCGTTGCGGGCGGCGACGGTCAGCGCCGACACCTTCTCGGGCGCCGTCTCGGGAATGGGTCGGGTGGCGTACATCCGATAGGCGATCGCGATGCCCGCGGCGATCACGGCGAGCGTGATGGCCGTCATCACCCAGGCTGGCACCGCGTGATGCGCCTCCGGGTGGGCGCCGACGACGGGTTCGAGCCAGTGCTCCAACGTCCCGCCGACCGCGAGCAGCCCACCCGCAAACACCGAGCCGACGGCGAGCACGATCATGGGCCAGGTCATTGTCTTCGGTGATTCGTGCGGATGCGTGTCAGGCTTCCAGCGCTTCTCGCCAAAGAACGTCATCACCATCACGCGCGTCATGTAGAAGGCCGTGATGCCGGCACCGAGCAGCGCGGCGCCGCCGAGCAGCCAGCCCCTGAGTCCGCCTGCGGCGAAGACGGTCTCGATGATCGGGTCCTTGGAGAAGAAGCCGGACAACGGCGGCACGCCGATGATCGCGAGGTAGCCGAGCCCGAACGTCACGAACGTGATCGGCATGTAGGTGCGCAACCCGCCATACCGGCGCATGTCGGTTTCGTCGTTCATGCCGTGCATCACCGACCCGGCGCCGAGGAACAACCCCGCCTTGAAGAAGCCGTGGGTCAGCAGGTGCATGATCGCGATGGCATAACCCGCGGGTCCGAGTCCGGCGGCCAGCACCATGTATCCGATCTGGCTCATCGTCGAGGCGGCGAGCGCCTTCTTGATGTCGTCCTTGGCGCAGCCGACGATGGCGCCGAACAGAAGTGTCACCGCGCCGACGATCACCACGCCGGTGCGCGCGTCGGGAGCCAGGTCGTACACGGGGCCGGACCGCACGATCAGGTAGACCCCCGCGGTCACCATGGTGGCGGCATGGATGAGCGCCGACACCGGAGTGGGGCCCTCCATGGCGTCGCCGAGCCAGGATTGCAGCGGCACCTGTGCGGACTTGCCGCATGCGGCAAGCAGCAGCAGTAGGCCGATCGCGGTCAGCGTGCCCTGCGACATCTGCTCGGCAGCACCGAAGACGCCTGCGTACGAGACGGTTCCGACGCTGGCGAACATGACCATCAGCGCGATCGCCAGCCCAATGTCGCCGACGCGGTTGACCACGAACGCCTTCTTCGCCGCAACGGCGGCCGACGGCTTGTGAGACCAGAAGCCGATGAGCAGATAGGACGCGAGGCCGACGCCCTCCCAGCCGACGTAGAGGCCGAGGTAGTTGTCGGCGAGCACCAGCAGCAGCATGGCGGCGACGAACAGGTTGAGGTACGCGAAGAACCGTCTACGTTCGGGGTCGTGCTCCATGTAGCCGACCGAGTACACGTGGATCAGCGCCCCGACGCCGGTGATCAGCAGCACGAAACACACTGACAAGGCGTCTAGTTGGAGTCCGAAGTCCACCTGAAGCGACGCCACGGGCACCCAGGAGAAGAGCGTCTCGTGGAGCACCCTGTCCTCGGCGCCGCGGCCCAGGAGGTCGACGAACAGCACAAGGCCGACGACGAACGAAGCGATGACGGCGGCGCACCCCAGCAGGTGTCCCCACGCGTTCGTCGCCCGGCCGCCCAGCAGCAGCACCGCCGCACTGGCGAGTGGTAGGGCGATGAGCAGCCACACGGGAATCGTCATCCGCTCAGTGCTTCAGCAGGTTCGCCGCGTCGACCGAGGCCGACCGTCGGGTTCGGAAGATGGTCATGATGATCGCCAGCCCAACCACCACTTCGCACGCCGCGACCACCATGGTGAAGAACGCGACCACCTGACCGTCGAGGTGGCCGTGCATGCGGGAGAACGTGACGAAGGCCAGGTTGCACGCGTTGAGCATCAGTTCGACACACATGAACATGACGATCGCGTTGCGGCGCAACAGCACTCCGGCCGCGCCGATGGTGAACAGCAGCGCCGATAGGTAGAGGTAGTGGTCGGGGCTCATCGCGCTCCGTTCCGGTCGGCACCCGCCGTCGAGGCGGATTGGGAGCGACGCGGCAGGATGGCGCTGACCGAGGTGTCTGCGTCGGAGCCATCGGGTAGCCGGGCGGGTATGTCGACCGCGTTGTGCAGTGCGTAGACACCGGGATTGGGCATCGGGGTGGGGTGGCCACCGACCGCGAATCGTTCGATCGCGAGCTCGCGCTGTGACTTGCGGCGGTCGAACCGCTCGCGGTGCGTCAGCACCATCGCGCCGAGCGTCGCGGTGATCAGCAGCGCGCTGGTGAGTTCGAAGGCCCACAGGTAGCGGGTGAAGATCAACGCGGCCAGCCCTTGGACGTTGCCCGCACTGTTCGCCTGGGTCAGGCCGGTGAACCCAACGACCGACACGTGTCCGACGCCGCCGATCAGTAGGACGCCGAAACCGATGCCCGCGACGATCGCCGCAATACGTTGTCCGCGAATGGTTTCCACCAACGAGTCGGCCGAGTCCACCCCGATGAGCATGAGCACGAACAGGAACAGCATCATCACCGCGCCGGTGTAGACGACCACCTGGACGATGCCGAGGAAAAGGGCGTCCTGCGCGATGTAGAGCACCGCAAGGATGATCATGGTGCAGGCCAGGAAGATCGCCGAGTAGACGGCCTTGGGGGCCGCGACCATGCCGATGGCGCTGACCACGGCCAGCGTGGCGAGCACCCAGAACAGCACTGCTTCGGCGTTCACTTGACCGGCACCTTCGGGATCTTCGCCGGCACCTTCGGGATGCCGAGACCCTGCGCCGTGATGTTGCCCCGGTAGTAGTCCTCGTCGGTGCTTCCCTCTGCCATCGGGTGCGGTGGCGCCAGCATGTCAGCCAGCATGGGGGCGAGCAGCTTGTCCTTGCCGTAGATCAGGTCGGAACGATTGTCGTCGGCCATTTCGTAGTCGTTGGTCATCGTCAGTGCGCGGGTGGGGCAGGCCTCGATGCACAGCCCGCACCCGATGCACCGGAGGTAGTTGATCTGGTAGACCCGGCCATACCGCTCGCCTGGTGAGAAGCGTTCCGCCTCGGTGTTGTCGGCGCCCTCGACGAAGATCGCATCGGCGGGGCACGCCCAGGCGCAGAGCTCGCAGCCGATGCACTTCTCCAAACCGTCTGCGTACCTGTTGAGTTGGTGTCGGCCGTGGTAGCGCTTGGCGGTGGGGCCGGGCTTCTCCGGGTACTGCTCGGTGACCGACTTCTTGAACATCGTCTTGAACGTCACGCCGAAACCGGCGATCGAGTCGAGGAACTTGGGCATCTAGCCAACTCCTTTCGCGGGAATCGGAGGTATCGGGAAGGCGCCCGTGTCGGCGGGTACCTCGTCGGCGCGAAGCTGTCTGCGATGCAGCTTCCGGTAGAGGTAGACGACCAATGCGAATCCGACGGCGGCGCTGGCGATGACGAGCACCACCGCCCAGTCGTCGTAGCCCCTGGTGCGCAGTGTCCGCACGATGGCGACCGTCATGATCCACCCGAGCGAGGTGGGGATGAGCACCTTCCAACCGAGGTTCATGAACTGGTCGTAACGCAGCCGCGGCAACGTGGCCCGCAGCCACATGAAGCAGAACAGGAATCCCCACACCTTGGCCACGAACCAGAGCAGCGGCCACCAGCCGCTGTTGGCGCCGTCCCACATGTTCAACGGCCACGGGGCCGCCCAGCCGCCGAGGAACAGCGTGGTGGCCAGGGCCGACACGGTGGTCATGTTCACGTACTCCGCGAGCATGAAGATCGCGAAACCCAACGACGAATATTCGGTGTGGAAGCCACCGACCAGTTCGCCCTCGGCCTCCGGGAGATCGAATGGCGCCCTGTTGGTTTCCCCGACCATCGACGTCACGTAGATGAGGAACGATGGCAGCAGCAGGAAGACGTACCAGAGCCCCTGCTGCTTGCCGATGATCTCCGAGGTGGACATGGTGCCGGAGTACAGGAACACCGCGGCGAAGGTCAGTGCCATGGCGATCTCGTAGGAGATCACCTGCGCGCTGGAGCGCAGCCCGCCGAGCAGGGGATAGGTGGACCCGGATGCCCAGCCGGCCAACACGATTCCATAGACGCCGATCGACGTCACGGCCAGCACGTAGAGCACGGCGACGGGTAGATCGGTCAGTTGCAGTGGGGTTTCGTGGCCGAACACGCTGACCATGCCACCCATCGGGATGACGGCGAAGGCCATTATCGCGGGGATCACCGAGATGATGGGCGCCAGTAGGTAGATCGGCTTCTCCACACCCGCGGGGATGAGGCCCTCCTTCAGCGCCAGCTTGACCCCATCGGCGAGGCTCTGAAGCAACCCCCATGGTCCGACCCGGTTGGGGCCCGGGCGGAACTGCATCCAGCCGAGCACCTTTCGTTCGGCCAGGATCGCGACCAACACGGTCAGCAACAGGAACACGAAGATCCCGAGGGCCTTCGCGAGCACCAGCCACCACGGGTCGTGGCCGAAGGAGCTCAGGTCGGGGTACCTCACGAGGGATCACCTCCGGGCGCGATCGCGACGATGTCCCCGATCGATGCTCGCAGCGTTGCGGCCACCGCAGAGCCCGGTGAGTTCAACGGCAGCCACACGACGCGGTCGGGCAGCTCGGTGACCTCCAGCGGTAGAGAGATCGCACCGCTCGGCGTGCTGACGGTGACGAGTTCGCCTTCGGCTGCGCCGATTTCGGTGGCCGTGGCCGCGGACAGCCGGACGACGGCCGGGCGGGCGGTCCCGGCGAGGTGCGGCTCGCCGTCCTGAAGCCGGCCCGCGTCGAGAAGCATTCGCCAACCGGTCAGGACGGCCTGTCCCGCCGCCGGGGTGGCAGGTAGTGCTGGCGCCACCTGGGGCGCGGCGGCACGCGCGCCCTGCCAGCTGCCGATGCGGGCGTGTTCGGCGCGCACGGTGGCGGCGTCACGCAGCGCGAGGTCGACACCGACCTCGTCGGCAAGCGCGGCGAGCACGCGAACGTCCGAGGTGGCGTTGGGCGGCAGGGCGGGCTCGAAGGGGCGCAGCCTGCCCTCCCAGTTGACGAAGGTGCCGGCCTTCTCGGTGACCGGGGCGACGGGGAACACCACGTCCGCGCGGTCGGTGATCGCGCTGTGTCGCAACTCCAGGCTCACCACGAACGGAGCGGCATCGACGGCGGCCAATGCTGCGCTGGGGTCGGGTAGATCGTCCACCTCGACGCCGCCGACGAGCAGCGCGCCCAGTGAACCGTCAGCTGCCGCGGCGAGGATCGTCGACGTGTCCCGCCCGGGGGTGTCGGGCAGTTCGTCGACGTGCCAGCCCGCCGCCATCTCCTTGCGCGCCACGGGGTCCGATAGCGGACGTCCGCCAGGCAGCAGGTTGGGGGCGGCTCCGGCTTCGAGCGCACCTCGGTCACCCGCGCGTCGCGGAACCCAGCCCAGCCGGGCGTCGGTGCGTTCAGCGAGGCGCAGCGCAGCCGAGTAGGCACCTGGCGAGCTCGCAAGGCGTTCACCCACCAGAATCACCGTCCCCGAGGGCAGTTCGTCCAGCCCGTCGAGCGCGACTGCCTCTGCGCCCGGCGCCGCCATTACGAGCGTGCCGCCCATCTTGGCGAGCCCGCGGGTGGCGAACGGCGCGATCGAGGTCACCTTGAGGCCGCGCTTGCGGAAGGCTTTGCGCAAGCGCAGGAAGACGATCGGCGACTCCTCCTCGGGTTCGAGGCCAACGAGCAGCACCGCGGGCGCCGCTTCGAGGTCGCCGTACGTGACGGCCAGCTGCCTGCCCGCGACCGCCGCGGCGAGGAATTCGGCCTCCTCGGCCGAGTGCGGCCTGCTACGGAAGTCGATGTCGTTGGTGCCAAGCACGATCCGGGCGAACTTCGCGTAGGCGTAGGCATCCTCGAGCGTGACGCGCCCGCCGACGAGCACACCCGTGTTCGCGCCAGCGGCGGTCAGTCCACGCACCGCGACGGCGACGGCCTCCGACCAGGACGCGGGACGTTGGCTACCGTCGGCATCGCGGACCAACGGGGTGGCGATCCGGTCGCCCTGCGTCGCGTAGGTGAACGCCCAGCGCCCCTTGTCGCAGTTCCACTCCTCGTTGACCTCGGGGTCGTCACCGGCCAAGCGGCGCAGCACCTTTCCGCGCCGGTGGTCGGTGCGTTGCGCGCACCCTGACGCGCAGTGCTCGCACACGCTCGGCGACGACACCAGGTCGAACGGCCGCGCCCGGAACCGGTAGGCGGTGCCCGTCAGCGCTCCGACGGGGCAGATCTGTACGGTGTTGCCAGAGAAGTACGAGTCGAACGGCTCGTCGGCGGCGATGCCGACCTGTTGCAGCGCACCGCGTTCGAGCAGCTCGATGAACGGGTCGCCTGCGATCTGGTTGGAGAACCGGGTGCACCGCGCGCACAGCACGCAGCGCTCGCGGTCGAGCAGCACCTGAGCGGACAGGTTGATCGGCTTGGGGAAGGTGCGCTTGACGTCGGTGAACCGGGTGTCGGCCTGGCCGTTGGACATCGCCTGGTTCTGCAGCGGGCACTCGCCGCCCTTGTCGCACACCGGGCAGTCCAGCGGGTGGTTGATGAGCAGCAGTTCCATCACTCCGTGCTGAGCCTTGTTGGCGGCTTCGGAGGTCAGTTGGGTGCGCACCACCATGTCGGGAGTGACGGTGATGGTGCACGACGCCATGGGCTTGCGTTGACCCTCGACCTCGACCAGGCATTGGCGGCATGCGCCGACGGGCTCAAGCAGGGGGTGGTCGCAGAACCGGGGGATCTGAATGCCCATCAGTTCCGCGGCGCGAATCACCAAGGTGCCCTTCGGCACACTGATCTGGTGGTCGTCGATGGTGAGCGAAACCAGCTCGACCTCGGGCTGACCGGTCACTGGTGCGGCCTTGTCCTCCGCCGTCGTCAAACCCCGACTCCTTCCGGTGCGGCGAGCATCGATGCGTGTGGGTCGAACGGGCACCCAGCGCCGAGGTGGGCGAGGTACTCGGCACGGAAGTACTTGATGGACGAGATGATCGGACTGGCGGCGCCGTCGCCGAGCGCGCAGAACGACTTACCGTTGATCGCGTCGGAGATGTCGAGCAGCTTCTCGACGTCCGACTCGCCTGCCTCGCCAGCCTCCAGCCGCTCGTAGATCTGGGCCAGCCAGTAGGTGCCCTCGCGGCACGGCGTGCACTTGCCGCACGATTCGTGGGCGTAGAACTGCGTCCAGCGCCGGACCGCGCGCACCACGCACGTCGTCTCGTCGAAGATCTGCAATGCCTTGGTGCCCAGCATCGACCCGACCTTGGCCATGTTCTCGTAATCCAGTGGTACGTCGAGGTGTTCGGCGGTCAGCAGCGGTGTCGACGATCCGCCGGGCGTCCAGAACTTGAGCTCGTGTCCGGCCCGGACGCCGCCCGCGAGGTCGAGCAGTTCGCGCAGCGTGACACCCAGCGGGGCCTCGTACTGGCCGGGTGTGGTGACGTGACCCGACAGCGAGTACAGCGTGAAGCCCGGCGACTTGTCCGTGCCCATCGACTTGAACCAGTCGACGCCATCGCGCAGGACGGCGGGCACGCTAGCGATGGACTCGACGTTGTTGACCACCGTCGGGCACGCGTACAGCCCTGCCACCGCAGGAAACGGCGGCCGCAGCCGCGGTTGGCCACGCCTGCCCTCCAACGAGTCCAGCAGCGCCGTCTCCTCACCGCAGATGTACGCGCCCGCGCCCGCGTGCACCACCAGGTCGAGGTCGAACCCCGAACCTCCGACGTTGGTGCCCAGGTAGCCCGCCTCGTACGCCTCCGCGACGGCGGCCTGCAGCCTGCGCAGCACCGGCACCACCTCGCCGCGCACGTAGATGAAGGCATGCCGGGCGCGGATCGCATAGGCGGCGATGACGGCTCCCTCGACGAGCACGTGCGGTGTCGCCATCATCAGCGGAATGTCCTTGCAGGTACCGGGTTCCGATTCGTCGGCGTTGATCACCAGGTAGTGCGGCTTGGGATCGTTCTGGTTGATGAACGACCACTTCTGCCCGGTCGGAAAGCCCGCGCCGCCACGGCCGCGCAACCCGGAGTCCTTGACCAACGCGATCACGTCGTCGGGGTTCATCGCGAGCGCCTTGGTGAGCGCCCGATACCCGTCGTGGCGCAGGTAGGTGTCGAGCGTCCACGACTGGGGGTCGTCCCAGTACGCACTGAGTACGGGGGTGAGCGTCATGTCGCCTGCCCGTTGGTCGGCGGGACGTGGGCGGACGGCGCGGGCGCCGTCATGCCCTTCTCGTGCGCAATGCGTAGCCCCGCGAGCGTGGCCGCGCCCGGTACGCCGTCATTGGCACCCGGGCGCCCGTCGGGGAAGCCGGCGAGGATTCGCGCGGTCTCGCGGAACGTGCACAGCGGGGCACCCCTGGTCGGCGTGACGGAGCTGCCACTGCGCAACTCGTCGACGAGTGCCCGTGCGGAAGAGGGTGTTTGGTTGTCGAAGAACTCCCAGTTGACCATTACGACGGGGGCGTAGTCGCAGGCCGCGTTGCATTCGACGTGCTCGAGGGTGACCTTGCCGTCGGCCGTCGTCTCGCCCGCGTGCACGTCGAGGTGCTCCTCGAGCACCTCGAGGATGGCGTCGCCACCCATCACCGCGCACAACGTGTTGGTGCACACCCCGACCAGGTACTCGCCGGTGGGCGTGCGGCGGTACATCGAGTAGAAGGTGGCGACGGCGGTGACCTCGGCCGGGCTGAGTGCCAAATGCTGTGCGCAGAAAGTGATTCCGGCGGGCGTCAGGTAGCCGTCCTCGGCTTGCACCAGGTGCAGCAGCGGTAGTAGCGCCGAGCGCGCTTCGGGATACTTCGCGACGATGAGCGCAGCATCGTCGGTGAGCCGGACGGTGACTTCGGACGAATACGACTGCGGCCCTTGGCTGATCGGCGGCCCCGGCTCGTCGGGTCGCGGCCCAAGCTGCAGCGGAATGACGGTCACCTGTCCACCCCACCCATCACCGGGTCGATCGACGCCACCGCTGAGATCGCGTCGGCCACCATGCCGCCCTCGCACATCGCCGCCACCGCCTGCAGATTGGTGAAGGACGGGTCGCGGTAGTGCACGCGATACGGGCGGGTGCCGCCGTCGCTGACCATGTGCACACCGAGCTCGCCGCGCGGGGATTCGACCGCGACGTAGACCTGCCCGGCCGGTACGCGGATGCCCTCGGTCACCAGCTTGAAGTGGTGGATGAGGGCCTCCATGGACGAGCCCATGATCTTCGCGATGTGCTCTTCGGAGTTGCCCAACCCGTCGGGCCCAAGCTTCAGGTCGGCGGGCCAGGCCAGCTTCTTGTCGGTGATCATCACGGGACCGGGCTTGAGCCGCGCCATGCACTGCTCGACGATCTTGAGTGACTCGCGCATCTCCCGCACCCGGATGATGTAGCGGCCGTAGGAGTCGCACTCGTCGGTGGTGATGACGTCGAACTCGTAGTTCTCGTAGCCGCAATAGGGTTGCGCGCGGCGCAGATCGTGCGGCAGTCCAGTGGAGCGAAGGATCGGCCCGGTGATCCCGAGCGCCATGCAGCCGGTGAGGTCCAGATAGCCGATGCCGACGGTGCGGGCCTTCCAGATGTAGTTCTCGTTGAGCAAGTTCTCCAGATCATCGAGTTTGTCGGGCATGGTCCGCAGCAGCTCCTCGAGCTGCGGCATCGCCTCGTCGGGCAGATCGGCGGCCAGCCCGCCGGGCCGGATGTAGGCGTGGTTCATGCGTAGGCCGGTGATGGTCTCGAACACCGAAAGCACCTGTTCACGTCCGAGGAAGCCGAAGAACATGGCCGACATGGCGCCCAGTTCCATGCCGCCGGTGGCCAGCGCGACCAGGTGGCTGGAGATGCGGTTGAGCTCCATCAGCATCACCCGGATGACGCTGGCACGTTCGGGGATGTCGTCGGTGACGTCGAGCAGCTTCTCGACGCCGAGGCAGTAGGCCGTCTCGTTGAAGAAGGGGGACAGGTAGTCCATGCGCGTGACGAACGTGACGCCCTGTGTCCACGTGCGGTATTCGAGGTTCTTCTCGATTCCGGTGTGCAGGTAGCCGATTCCGCAGCGGGCCTCGGTGACGGTCTCACCCTCGATCTCGAGGATGAGCCGCAGCACGCCGTGCGTGGACGGGTGTTGAGGGCCCATGTTGACGACGATGCGCTCGCCCGCGACGGAGCTCTCCTGTGCGGCGCGGACGACCTCTTCCCAGTCCTCACCGCCCACCGTGACCACGGTCTCGGTCGGGTTTTGTGAATCGGCCATCAGTTGTAGGCCCTCCGCTCGTCGGGCGGAGGGATCTCGGCGCCGTGGTAGGTCACCGGAATGCCGCCCAACGGATAGTCCTTGCGTTGCGGGTGTCCAACCCAGTCGTCGGGCATCTCGATCCGGGTCAGCGCGGGATGTCCGTCGAAGACGATGCCGAAGAAGTCGTAGGTCTCGCGTTCGTGCCAGTCGGTGGTGGGGTACACCGAGTAGAGCGACGGCACATGGGGATCCGCGTCCGGCGCGGCCACCTCGACGCGGATCCTGCGGTTGTGGGTGATCGACATCAACGGGTACACGGCGTGCAGTTCACGGCCGACGTCGCTTGGGTAGTGCACCCCCGAGACGCCAAGGCACAGTTCGAATCTCAGCGCGGGGTCGTCGCGAAGCACTTGAGCGACCGCGACGAGGTGCTCGCGGCGCACCTCAAGGGTGAGCTCGTCGCGGAACACCACGACACGTTCGACCGCGGTGGTGAACGCCTGCTCGCCAAGTGCCCCGACGAGCGCGTCGGCGACGTCGTCGAAGTACCCGCCGTAGGGCCGCGGCGAACTGCCAGGGAGCGAAAACTCGCGGACGAGCCTGCCGTACCCGGACGTGTCGCCGCTGCCCTCGACGCCGAACATGCCCCGCCTGGTGCCGATGACCTCGCGGGGATCGCCGTCGCCGTTGCCGTTGCTCTCGGTCATGACCGCAGCAGCCCCGTCATCTCGATGGTGGTGGGCGCCGCGAGCGCCGCCGCCTCGGCCGCTGCGATGGCCTCGGCCCGATTGACGCCGAGCGGCATCTCCTGAATCTTGGCGTGCAGCATCAGGATTGCGTTGAGCAGCATCTCGGGCCGCGGCGGGCAACCCGGCAGGTAGATGTCCACCGGCACGATGTGGTCGACGCCCTGGATCACCGCGTAGTTGTTGAACATCCCTCCAGAGGAGGCGCACACGCCCATCGCGAGCACCCACTTCGGTTCGGCCATCTGGTCGTAGACCTGACGCAAGACCGGTCCCATCTTCTGGCTGACCCGGCCCGCGACGATCATGAGGTCCGCCTGGCGCGGTGTCGCCGAGAACCGCTCCATGCCGAACCGCGCGATGTCGAAACGTGGTCCCGCCGTAGCCATCATCTCGATGGCGCAGCACGCCAGGCCGAACGTCGCGGGCCAGAGCGACCCCTTGCGCACGTAGCCGGCCACCTTCTCGACCGTGGACAGCAGGATGCCGCCGGGCAGCTTCTCTTCGAGTCCCATTCGGATCAGTCCCAACTCAGTCCGCCGCGACGCCACACGTAGGCGTACGCGACGAACACCGTCAACATGAAGAGCAGCATCTCGACCACGGCGAACAGGCCGAGCGAGTCGAACGTCACCGCCCACGGGTAGAGGAACACGATCTCGATGTCGAAGACGATGAACAACATCGCGGTGAGGTAGTACTTCACTGGGAAGCGTTGGCCGGTGGTTTCGTGACCCGGAGAGCCGGGGGCCATCGGTTCGATGCCGCACTCGTAGGCCTCGAGCTTGGCGCGGTTGTAGCGCCGCGGTCCGATCAGGACGGCGATGCCCACCGAACCGACCGCGAACGCGGCCGCGATGGCGCCGAGGACCAGGATGGGTAGGTAGACGTTCATGCCGCTGTGTCGCTCCCTCGCTTGGGCTGTCGATGTGAGCTACGGCACAGCTTAGTCTTGTTAATCGTTCGGTTGGTCCATTTTGGATAGGATCAAGTTTGTTACCTGGGCGTCAGTGTCGTCATGTGCGGAAATCGCGAAGGCTGAACGGCCCCAGGCTCTTTCGCGCTGGTTAGGCTACGTTTGCGCGCAGCAGCGAGGCCACCGCTTCACCCAGCTGAATGGGGTCGATCGGATGGGGCACGGCAGCCTCTGCCTGTGACCACTTGGCCAGCCAGGCATCGTCCGCCCGGCCGGTCAGAACCAGGATCGGCGGGCACTTGGCCACCTCGTCCTTGAGTTGCTTGGCCAACCCGAGCCCGCCCGTTGGCGTCGCCTCGCCGTCCAGGATCGCGAGGTCGATGCCGCCTTGGTCGATGGTCGAGACCACCACCGGTGCCGTCGCCACGTCGAGGTAGCTGAGCTCCGGCAGATCGGGATGCACGCGCTTGCCAAGGGCCGAGCGCACCTTCTCCCTGGTGCGCGCGTTACTGCTGTAGACCAGGAGCTTCAGCGGCTCGGTTCCGGGCGGGGTGGGCACGTCGCCGATGCTACGACGAGGGCACCCCCAGCGGTGTGAATACCGCGTCAGCGCTGATCCGGGCGACACCGCCGACCATGCCGAGCAGGTTGCCGTCGACGCCGAAGTCGTGGCGGTCGAACTCGGCGTGCGTCACGATCCGCACGGCGCCGTCGTCGAGCACCGTCGCCGTCGTCGCGAGGTCGACCGAGCGCTCAACGCCCTTGACCGTCACCGTGGCGCGCAGCTCGACCGTGTGCGTGCCCTCGACCGCACCGCCCTGCACCGCCACGTCGATCAGCGGAAACTCCGCGACGTTGAAGAAGTCGGCCGAGCGCAGATGGTCGTCGCGCTTGCCGATGCCCGTCCGCAGCGAGGCCGCTCCGATGTGCAGATGCCCGTTGACGTCGTGCGCCCCGGTGAGTTCGCCGGCCCCCTCGACGTCGCTGAACGTGCCCTTGACCGTGGCCGCGCCCCACATCGTCTTGGTCGCGAACCCGACCTTGGTTCGGTCGGCGTCCAGCACCCACGCCGACGGCGGACCGCACAGCAGTTCGGAAACGGTGGTCATGTGATTCCTCCTCAGAGCAACGGTGCCATGTCGGTTGGGTCGAAGTACTCGTCGATGCGGGTGATCAGACCCGTGGGGTCCACCTTGATAACGATGCATACCCGCATTTCGATCGCAATGCCGTCGGATCGGTGCGCGCGCAGGACGTGCTGCTGCACGAACCCGCCGTCGAAGAACCGCCGATCGAGGATCTCGTAGCTCCGGGTCGTCGTGACGTTCATGAACCACCTGATGACCTTGAGCGCCCGGACGCGGTCGTTGTCCTTGGGATCGCCGGTGTGCCACACCGTCACGTCGTCGGCCCACATGCCGTCGACGGTCTGGAACTCGCCACGTTCGATGGCGCCGAACAGACGGGTGGCCACGTCGTCGTACAACTGGGCGTTCATGGTTCTCCTTGTGGGGTTGACCTCAAGTAAGGTTGCGGTAGCACACTTGCGTACATGCCTAGACGAACGCGGGAACACTTCAACGACGCCTACGAAAACCGAACGGCGCCTTGGGTCATCGGCGAACCGCAGCCGGCGATTGTCGCGCTCGAGCAGACCGGCCGAATCCGCGGGAAGATCCTCGACGTCGGCTGCGGCCTCGGCGAGCACACCATTCTGCTGACCGCGCTCGACTACGACGTGCTGGGCGTCGACTTCGTGCCGAGCGCGGTCGAGCAGGCCGGTGCCAACGCCGCGGCCAAGGGCATCGACGCTCGCTTCGAGGTGGCTGATGCCATGAACCTCACCGCCGACGGCCGCTACGACACGATCCTCGACAGCGCACTGTTCCACGTGTTCGATGACGACGACCGCGGCACCTATGTCGCGAGCCTGCACGGCGCGGTCAAACCCGGTGGCTACGTCCACGTGCTGGCTCTGTCCGACGCGGGTCGTGGCTTCGGGCCGCAGGTCAGCGAGGCGCAAGTGCGCACGGCGTTCGGCGACGGGTGGGAGCTCGAGGCGCTCGACGTGACCACGTATCGCGGCGTGGTGGGCGAGATGCACGCCGAAGCGTTCGGCGTCGCCGTGGGCACCCAGGTCGACGAGCCCGCCTGGTTGGCGCGGGCCCGACGGGTGTGACCAGCTACTCGCGTTCATAGCCGGGGTGCGCGACGGCGAGGCGGTGGAGCACGAGCGTGCGCAGGGCGGCCAGTAGTTCGGGGCCGCGTTGGTCGAGCTCACCGCGCCGGATGGCCCCGGCCAGGGCTTGCTCGTCGGGGAAGCCCAGCAGCTCCGGCGCGGCGCCGTCGTCGAGTAACTCCCGCTCGACGGTGCGCAGCACGTTGGCCGCGACGCGGGCGTGGAAGTTGACGGCACCGCTTGTGTGCTCGCGGACGTCGCCCTCGAGGAATTCGGCGACTGCCGCCACCAGTTCGGCCGCTGTCGGCCGGTTGTGCAAACCCGTCACGGCGCCGTCTCCAACAAGGTGAGCAGGTCGAACTCCGTCTCGCAGACACGGCGGCCGATGGCGGCCAGTTCGACGGACCGCGTCTGGCCCGACAGGTGACGCTCGGCCTGGTAGCGGCAGATGACGCCCCAGCGCAGCGTCGACAGGACCAGCCACCAGTGCATCGCGGCCCGGTCGAGCGCGGTTCCCGAGGACTGCTCGTAGGCGAGCAAGAATTCCTCGACGCTGGCCAGGCCACCCGCACCCAAAGTGGGTGGGGCTCCGAACCGCCACGCCCTGATGCAGAACCAGGCCAGGTCCTCATAGACCTCGCCGGCGTGGGTGAGCTCCCAGTCGAGCACCGCTGCGAGCCGGGCGGGCTCGACGTCGGTGTCGACGATGAGGTTGCCCATGCGGAAGTCGCCGTGCACCAACACGTTCGGGGTCGACGGCGGGCGGTGCGCTGCGAGCCAGCGGAACGCCCACTCGAACGTCGCCGTGGTATCACCGATCTCGTCGAGTTGGGCGTGCCATTCGCCGAGCGCGTCCGATGACTTCAGTCCGATCCCCGTCGGGTCGGCCCGGTGGACCGCGGCGAGTGCATCCGCGCACTGGGTGACGAGGCTTGCGCGAGAGGCGTCGTCGAGTGCGCGCTGAATTCGGCGCACGATCGTCTCGCCGCCGATGAAGTCGCAGATCAGGAACGGATTGCCAAGGGAGTCATCGGAATCGGCAGCCACTAGTACGTGGGGGACTGGCGCCCCTGCGGCGGCCGCGCGGGTCAGTGCCGCCGCTTCGAGCTCCATGCCCGCATGTACTTCGTCGGGCGGGCCGATGCGCAGGATCAGCGCTCGGGAGGTGTCGCCCACCGCCTCGAACGCCCACGTGGCCCGGCTCGCCCCGCCAGTGAGCACCCGCAGGTTCTCGACGCGCACGTCGCCGAGCGACAATGCGAGCACCCCCGCAAGCGCAGCGTCATCGATCACTTGCGCGAGCCGAACTTGAACATGCGCTGTGCGACGCGCCGGATCTGAATCTCCTCGGCTCCCTCGGTGATCCGGTATCTGCGGTGGTGGCGGTAGATGTGCTCGAACGGTTCGTGACGGCTGTAGCCGAGCCCGCCGTGGACCTGCATGGCGCGGTCGGCCGCCTCACAGACCAGGCGGTTGGCGCGATAGTTCGCCATCGAGACCTTGTCCGACACCTCCATGTGGTGGTTGCGGTCGAGGTGCCAGGCGGCGTAGTAGACCAGCAGCCGCACCATCTGCGCCTCGGTCTGCAGTTCGACGAGCGGCCACTGCACGGCCTGGTTCACCGAAAGCGGCTTGCCGAACACCACCCGCTCCGAGGCGTACGCGGCGGCCCGGTCGATGCAGTACTGCGCCGCGCCGAGGCTGCTGGCGGCTTGGCGAATCCTGTTCTCGTGCAGGAAGGTCTGGCCGACCTCGAGCCCGTGGTCCACTTCGCCAAGCACCGCGTCCGCAGGCACCCGGACGTCAGACAGCTCGACCTCGGCGTGGTCGGTGGGCATGTTGAACGTCCACCAGTAGAACGGCACCGTGAATCCCGGGGCGTTGCAGGGCACCAGGAACGCCGTGATGCCCGTCGCCTGCCCTGGATCGCCGGACGTGCGCGCGAACACCAGGTCGTGCGTGGCTCGGTGGACACCGGTGTTCCACCGCTTCGACCCGTTGATCACCCAGTCGTCGCCGTCGCGGACGGCGGTGGTCTCCAGCCAGGTGGCGTCGGAACCGTGGCCGGGTTCGGACAGGCCGAACGCCATCGAGCGCTCGCCGGTGAGCAGCGCCTCGCCCCACTCCCTCTTCTGCGCGTCCGTGCCGAACCGGTCCATCATGATGACCTGGGGGAAGTTGCCGACGATCGACGACTCGTCCTGCAGGTCGTTGTGCAGCCCGAGTCCCTTGTGCGCCAGATGTTCCCGGATGACCGCCATGTCGAGGTTGGTGCCGTCGCGACCCCCGAACCTCGACGGTAGGCCGTAGCGCAACCAACCCGCCGCATCGGCTCGGCGACGCATCTCGTCGAGCAGGTCCTCCCACGCCCGCTGCGGGATACCGCCGTTGTCCCAGTCGGTGCGGGCGTACTCGCGCCGCTGGTCGAAGTACTGCATGTGCTCGGCCTCGAGCGGTTTGATCTCCGCCTCGATGAAGGCATCCATTTCGGCCAGCAGTCCCGGAAGGTGTTCTGGTAGAGCGAAATCCACGTTGATTTCTCCTTTGGAGACTAGAAGCCGTAGAGGGTCTTTTTCCAGATCGTCGTGAGCGTCTTGATGGCGTCGGTGTCGCCGATCTGCAACCCGAGCCCCGCCGGGCGCAGCAACACCGCGGTGAAGTTCTCGAACAGCAGCGCGATGGCCGCGCCGGTGTGATCGGGGTCGAGGTCGGCGCCGTACCCCTGCTCCTGCGCGCGCCGCACCGATGCGGCGACGATGTCAATGCCGAAGCGCCGGAACTCGTTCTGCACGGTGGCGAAACGTGGTTTGGCGTCCGCCAGCTGATTCACCGCGATCATGATGCCGATGTTCTGCTTGAACATGTTCCAGTACCCGGTCACCACGGCCGAGAAGAACGCGTCGTCCTCGGGCGAGGAGGGGAGGTGCACCGAGAGGCCGGACGGCATCACGACGTCGTGCAGGAACGATTCCGCCAGCGCGGCCAGCAGGTCTTCCTTGTCGTCGTAGTACCGGTAGAACACCGCTGGGGACTTGCCTGCCGCGGCCGTGATGTCGGCCAGGGTCGTCCCGTGAAAGCCGCGTTCGGCGAAGAGCTTCCGGGCGGCGAGTTCGATGGCCTCGCGGGTCTGGCGGCCCTTCGCGGTGAGCGTGTCGGCCATTAGCCCAGGATGCGATCGCCGGCGCGCAGCAACGCGCTGGGGAGCGGGTGGCCGACGGCACCCTCGGCGACGCCCGCCGCGTGAATCGCGGCCTGCAGGTCGACGTCCACGCCGACGCCGCTGTCGCGCAGCATGTACACCAGGTCCTCGGTGGCGATGTTGCCGCTGGCGCCTGGCGCGAACGGGCAGCCGCCGAGCCCGCCCACCGACGAGTCCAGGCGTGTCACCCCTGCACTGACGGCGGCGTACGCGCTGGCCAACCCGGTGCCGCGGGTGTTGTGGAAGTGCGCACCGAGCGGCAGGTCGTCGATCACCGGGCGCACCTGGGCGATCAGGTCGGTGACGCGCCGCGGGCTGGTGGTGCCGATGGTGTCGGCGATCGCGATGCGGTCGGCGCCGAGTTCGTAGGCGGCCGTGGCGATGTCGACGACGCGGCGCGGGTCTGTCGGCCCGTCGAACGGGCAGTCCCATGCCGTCGCGATGATCACCTCGATGGTGGCGCCGTGTTCGTGTGCGATGCGGGTGATGTCGGCGATGAGGTGTGTGGAGTCGGCCGTCGACCGACCGACGTTGGCGTGGCTGTGACCGTCGGCCGCCGAGACCACGTACTCGATGGAGCTCATCCCCGCGGCGACCGCCCGGCCCGCTCCGCCCGGCCCCGCCACCAACGCGGAGAACTCGACGCCGTGCGTCTGCCGGAAGCGGGGTAGTTCGGCGGCCACCGCGGCGGCGTCGGCCAGCGCAGGCACCTTCGACGGCGAGACGAACGCGGTGGCCTCGATCTCGCGCACTCCGGTCGCGACGACCGCCTCCAGCAGTGCCAGCTTGGCGGACAAAGGGATTGGGTCCTCGATCTGGAGGCCGTCGCGAAGGCAGACCTCGCGGATCGTGACATGGCTGGGCAACGTAGTCACAGCACCCCCTCCGCTCGCAACGCGTCCAGCTCTTCGGCGGAGCGGCCCAACAGGTCGCGGTAGATCTCGTCGTTGTGCTGTCCCGGTGAGGCGGAGCCCGCGTACCGGATGGTGCCCGGCGTCTCGGACAGCACCGGCACCACACCGGGCCCCTTGACGTTGCGCCCGATCCGCTCGTCATAGTGGTCGGCGATCATCCCGCGGGCTAGCAGTTGCGGGTCCTCGACCACCTCGGCAACGGTGTTGATCGGGCCGCTGATGACGCCTGCCGCCGACAGCGTCGCGATGACGTCGGCCGGCTGCCGTTCGGCCGCCCATGCGCCGATGATCTTGTCCAACTCGTCTTGATTGCGCCCGCGCGCTACGTGATTGACGAAGCGATCGTCTCCTGCGAGTTCGGGTTGTCCCATCGCCCCGCACAGTCTGCGGAACACGGTGTCCTGGTTGGCGGCGATCACCACCCAGCTGCCGTCGGCGGTCGGGTAGATGTTCGATGGCGCGATGCCCTCGAGCCTGGTGCCCGACGGACCGCGCACCACGCCGCCGACGTCGTAGTCGGGGATGGTGGATTCCTGCACCGCCAGACACGCTTCGGTCAAAGCAGCGTCGACGATCTGTCCGTCGCCGGTGACGGTGCGCCGGTACAGCGCGGCTAACGCACCTTGGGCGGCGAACATCCCGGCCAGGCTGTCGCCGAGCGAAAGCGCCAGGCGCGGCGGCGGGCCGCCGGGGAAGCCGTTCATGTGCCGCAGTCCGCTGGCGGCCTCGGCCACCGAGGCGTAGCCGGCCTTGTGCGCTTCCGGTCCGGTCTGGCCGTAGCCCGAGACGCGGACCAGGATGATGCCCCGATTGCGTTGGCGCAGCACGTCATAACCGAGGTCCCACTTCTCCAGCGTGCCGGGCCGGAAGTTCTCGACGATGATGTCGGAGCGCTCCACGAGGTCCAGGAAAAGCTCGCGGCCCTTGGCCTCGCGCAGGTTCAGCGTGACGGCTTTCTTGTTGCGGGCGTGCACCGTCCAGAAGAAGTGGTGGCCGTCGAGTTCGGCCTGGCCCCAGGTGCGCAGCGGGTCAGGGCTGCCTGGCGGTTCGATCTTGACCACCTCGGCGCCCATGTCGCCGAGCAGCCGCCCGGCGAACGGTCCCGAGATCAGGGTGCCGACCTCGATGACCCGGATGCCGTCCAGCGGTCCGGAAACAATCCCCGGGTCGCTGCGCTCCTGCCCACCGGAAGTCACAGCGAGAACCCATGCCGGTGCAGCCAATCGGTGACGATCCCGACGGCCTGGCGCAACGTGTCGCGCTGGTCCGGGCCGGCGTAGTAGTGGTTGGCGCCGGGGATTTCGTGCATTTCCTTGTCTGGATGCCCGATCGCTTCGAACAGTCGCCGCGTGTGACTCGGCGTGCACGCGTCGTCGGCCAGGTTGCCGATCACCAGCGCCGGCACCGCGATGTCGGGGCCGGCGTCGACCGCGTCGCCGTTGGCATCGTCGTAGCTCCACTGCGAGAGCCAGCTGCGCAGCGTGCAGAACCGCGCCAATCCGACGGGGCTGTTGTTCACCACTTGAGGATCACCTAGATAGCAGGATCCCGGGGTGCGATCGTTCGGATCGACCGTCGGGTCCAACCAGCGCGGGTCGGCCATGGTGCCGTGGACGACGAACGCGAATTCGTCCTCCGGACGTCCGGCGGCCTTGAGCTCGGCCAATTTATCCCTGACCCACTTGGTAATTCGCCGGTTCCGCGCGAGCTGTGCGGCGCGGTAGCGCTCCAGGAACTCCGCCGTGTAGGGCGGCTGGTTCGGGTTGTCCGGGTCGTAGAGGTCCAGTTCCCGATCGCGCTTCGTCGGGTCGGACTCGTCGAGGATCGAGGCGTCCATCCACTCGGTCATGGTGCCGTGGCGGCTGACGTGTGCGGCCAGCAGCATGATCGCGTCGGCGGGGATCAGGCCGAGCTTGGTGAGGTCGGGTCCGTCACCCGACGGACTGGCGGTGATCGTCGGGTGTTGTGCCTGCTGCTGGTAGAACACCGACAGCGAGCCGCCGCCGCTCCACCCGGCCAGCACCACCTTGGAATAGCCGAGCCGGTTCTTGGCGTCCTTGACGCACTCACCGAGATCCTCGACCACCTTCTCCATGAGCAGTGCCGAGTCGGTACCGCGAAAGCGGCTGTTGCAGTAGATGACGTGATGCCCACCGCGGGCCAACCCGTTGATCATCGGGAGGTATGCACCTCCGCCGATGGGGTGCATGAAGATCAGCACCGTGTCTGATGGCTTGTCCTTCGGCTTGAGCAGGTAGCTCTCCAGCACGACGAGTTCGGCCACCCCGCCGTAGACGTCGCGGACGCCCGAGGTGTTCTGGTAGGCAACGAGATACGGGATTCTCTCGTAGTCGTACTTGACGGGCGCGTCGGTAGTCGTCATCAGTGTTGCCCCAGATCGTTGGCCAGTACTTCGGGCGAGGGTACGAGCCGGCGGCGGGTGTCGATCGCGATCACCGACCAGTCGACCTTGTCGTAGTCGTCGAACTTGCGGCGTGCCCGTTCGCGCGCCTTCTCCGGCGCGCCGTGGTGAACCCCTTGTGGCGCATGGGAAACGAGGCCGGCCGGCATCGGGATGCCATACAGCGTCCCGCCGTGGAAGAACGCGATCTCGTCGTAGTCGACGTTGCGGTGATACCAGGGCGTGCGCTCCGTGCCTGCGACGCCCTCGGCGGGTTTGGGCAGGAAGTTCATCACGTAGACGCCGGTGGCTTGCATGAACAGGTGCACGGTCGGCGGTAGGTGCACGCTGTCGGAGGTCACCACGTTGTAGTCGGCGATGTTGAACGTGAAGGCGAAGTTGTCGCCGCGCCAGCCCTCGACATCGAGCGGATTGTGTTGGTAGTAGAGGGTTGTCGGGCCACCCTCATGGATCAGCCGCACTTCGTACTCGGCCCGACCGTCGTCGTCGATGGGAGCCGGTTCGGGAATGACGGCCTGCGACGGGTCGAACGGGAAGTGCCTGCCGAGCGCACCGGGAGGCGGCACCCGGAACTCGTCGGTGGCCTGGATCATCAACCATGTCGACTCTTCATCGGGCACCTGACGCCACGTGCACGCCTTGGGGATGTACACCCAGTCGCCCTGCCGGTAGTCCAACGGCCCGAACTCCGTCTCCAGCCGTCCGGAGCCCTGATGCACGAAGGACAGCAGGTCCCCGTCGACATAGCGGACGAAGAACGGCATCGGCTCGCTGCGCCGCGACAGCAGCACCTGGCAGTCGGCGTTGGAGAACATCAGCAGCGGGTCGCCGTTGGAATCGGTGGCGTCGCTCGGCTTGAGCTCGGACGACAGCACGTCGAGGGAGCGAAGCGGGCCCTCGGATCGGTACGCGGTCGGGTCGTTGCGCCGGTACATGTTGGCGGTGCGGCCGGTGAACCCGCCACGGCCGAGCTCGTCGTCCTTGAGCCCGTCGAGGTCGGCGTGAAGCCGCCGCGGTGTCTTGCCCTTGCGCAGGTGAACGAAGGATTCCATGGGCGGCACCAATCACGTCGGGGCGGAACGGTCGAGTGGAACTGAAACTGACGTTACTTTTATTTCTTGACGGGTGTCAAGAGCCGATCCGGGCTACCTCAACGATGCCGTCAGTGGTCGAGATCGACGCGGATGGTCAGCAGGTTCGTGCCGAACGTGCGCACACCGAAGCTGTTGAGCTGCGGCAGCTCCCGGAGCCGGGCATGCGGGTCGTCGTCAGGCACCAGGTGGGCCGTCCCGGCGCGCCACCGACCGTGCAGACGAACGCGCACGCGCGGATCGGCCTGAATGTTGCGGACGTACTGAGACTGTTCGCCGAACTCGGAGACGAACCAGAACTCGTCGCCGATGCGCTTGCCGCCCAACGGAGTACGGCGCGGCTCACCGGACTTGCGTCCCGTCGTCTCCAGGAGCGTCTGGAATGGCAGCCGCCCCATCACTGGGTTGCCGATGCGCTTCTGGAAGAACTTGGTGAACCCAGAGGGTGAATTTGGCATAGCACTCATCTCACACCATCGCCGTCCGCGGAATCTTCATTCCCAGCGCTAGCGCACCGGCGAGTTCGCGGCTCGTGTCGTAGTCGAACACGACGTGACCGGCCAGCACGTCGACGTCGCGCTTGAAGCGCTGCATGGGGTTGTCGAGGAAGTGCACGCTGGCGCCGGAGGCCTCGAAGAGCGAGCCGATCACGGCGCGGGACTCGGCGACGATGTGTGCGGCGGCAAGTCTGGCCTCGCCGCGCACTGGACGGGGCACCACGTCGCCCGTCGCGACGATGTGTGCCACCTCGCCGACGGTGTCCGCCAGCAGTCCGTGTAGCGCGCGCAGCCGTACGCGCGCCTCGGCGAGCCGGGCTTGTGCGATGGGTTTGTCCTTCTGCATCACGCCCTCGTAGGCGAGCAAGCGGCCGGCCAGCCGTTCGGCGTAGAGCTCCGTAACGCGCTCGGCGCTGCCCAGCGCGGGCATGGCGGCCAGCAGCGCGAGCGCAGGCACCATCGGCCAGCGGTAGGTCGCCGAATCGTGCAACGCGGCGCCGGGCGCCGTTCCGCCGTAGATGTCGGTGACGCGGACGAGGCGGTGCTCGGGGACGAATGCGTCGGTGACCACGACGTCGTTGGAGCCGGTCGCCCGCATGCCGTCGGTGTGCCACACGTCGACGACGGTGAAGTCGTCAGCCGGCAGGAGGGCCAGTGCGGGGTAGATGCCGTCGTCGGGGCCGCAGAGCGCGCCGACGATCAGCCAGTTGCCGTCCATCACCCCGGTGGCCCACGACCACCGTCCGGTCAGCCGGATGCCGCCCTCGGTGGGCACGCCGCGGCCCGTCGGTGCGAGCGGGGCGGGAGCCAGGAATGGCCGGGTGGCGAACGCCTCTTCCTGGGCCTGCTCACCGAACAGCGAGACCATCCAGTTGTGCAGGGCGTAGAACCCGATGGTCCACGCGCTGGACGTGCAGCCGTGGGCCATGCGGCGGACGGGGTCGAGGATGGCGGGGAAGTCCGCCTGCGCGCCGCCGAAGCGTGCGGGCACCAGCAACTCGGTGAACCCGGACGCGGCGAGTTCTGCCACGGTCGCGTCCGGCAGTCGGCGCACGTCCTCTGCCTCGCGGGCGCGTTCGGCCAGACCCGTGACGAATTGGTCAGAAATGCCCTGAATCGCGGCGACTGGTGGCATGGCTAGGACGCTACCATACCTTTTGGTATGTTAATTATCGGGCGAGAACCAAATCGAGAAACCGTTCGCCACGAGCCGCCTCTTGCGCCCCCGGGGTGGGGCCGGACAGATGCAGGAATCCGATTCCAGCCGCGAAGACGACGTTTGCGCGCAAGTCGGCGTCGTCGGCGTCGAACCCGTAGTCCAGGAACGCCTGGCGCACCGCCGCCAAGACCCGGCGATCCGACGCGCGAACGCTCGCCGCGACGGTCTCGTCCAGGCGTGCCCATTCCCGCATCGCGCGCTCCAACGTCCAATGCCGAGGGCTGACCAGCGCTGACATCATCCGCGCGAGACGTTCGCGTGGCTCGAGGTCACCCATGTCATCGAAGCTGCGGCGGTCCTCGTCGCGCAGTTCGCCCCATGTCGCGATGAGCGCGGCCCGGTACTGGGGCATCCCGTCGAAGTGCCAGTAGAAGCTGCCCTTGGTCACGCCGAGTCGCTCGCAGAGCCGATCGATCTTGAGCGCCTTGATGCCCTCTCCGGCCAGGATCGCGTAGCCCGCTCGAATCCAATCGTCGACGCTCAACCGGCTGGCGGATCGTTTGCCAGCCGTACCGCGAGTACCCGCCATGAGCCGCAGCCTAATGGGGCGATCGGCGCCACAACTGACGACGCCGTCACTTCACTGAACGGCTAGCAAACTCGTCACGGGGTGGTCACGGACTTTCTCGTGACAGCGGGCCCGTGTTTTACTGCCTTTTACAACTGAACTCTCTGGTCCGCCCAGGATTGGGCGGGCGCGGTCGGTTGGTGCACTGCCACCGAACCGCACAGGCGATTGTCCATCGCGGGATCTGGACGGGTCCCGCGTAACCGGAACTGAATGGAATTCATTGATGTTCGTTGACAGAATTCGTGGCCGCTGGGCTCGCCGGCTCCTCGGCGCAACCATGGCGGCGCTCCTGCTCCCAGGCATGATCGGCCTGGTTGGCGGTAGCGCAACCGCGGGGGCGTTCTCACGCCCTGGTCTGCCGGTCGAGTATCTGATGGTGCCGTCACCGTCGATGGGCGTCGACATCAAGGTGCAGTTCCAGAGCGGTGGCGCCAACTCGCCCGCCGTATACCTGCTCGACGGCCTACGCGCCCGCGACGACTTCAACGGCTGGGACATCGAGACCCCGGCCTTCGAGTGGTACCTCGACTCCGGGCTGTCGATCGTCATGCCGGTCGGCGGACAGTCGAGCTTCTACGCCGACTGGTACTCGCCTGCGCGCAACAAGGCGGGCCCGCCCCTGACCTACAAGTGGGAGACGTTCCTGACCTCCGAGCTGCCGGGTTACCTGGCCTCCGAGAAGGGCGTGAAGTCCACGGGCAGCGCTGCGGTCGGGCTGTCGATGGCCGGTTCGGCATCGATGATTCTGTCGGTCTATCACCCCGAGCAGTTCATCTACGCCGCCTCGCTGTCGGGCTTCTTGAACCCGTCCGAGGGTTCGTGGCCCTTCCTGATCAACATGTCGATGGGTGACGCCGGTGGTTTCAAGGCCAATGACATGTGGGGTCCCACGGAAGACCCGAACAGCGCCTGGAAGCGCAACGACCCAATGGTGCAGATTCCGGCGCTGGTGGCCAACAACACCCGGCTCTGGGTCTACTGCGGCAACGGCCAGCCCAACGAGCTCGGTGGTGGCGACCTGCCCGCCAAGTTCCTCGAGGGCCTGACCATCCGCACCAACCGGACCTTCCAGGACGAGTACATCGCAGCCGGTGGCAACAATGCCGTGTTCAACTTCCCGGACAGCGGCACTCACACCTGGGCGTACTGGGGACAGCAGCTGCAGCAGATGAAGCCCGACCTGCAGCGCGTGCTGATCGGCTGACGCGTGATCGGGTAGCGGGTCAGAACCCGCCCGCTACCCGCACCACAGCCCGGCCTGAGTAGCGGCCGGCGCGCACCTCGTCGATCACGGACATCACGTCCTTGACGTCGACGTCGTGCGCCACTCGGGAAAGGTGCTGCGGCCGAAGCGAATCGGCGAGCAGCTTCCAGAGCTCGCGTCGCGATGCGATGGGCAGCAGTACCGAGTCGATGCCCAGCAGCGCCACCCCGCGCAGGATGAACGGCATCACGGTGGTGGGCAGCGCGGTCCCGCCCGTCAGCCCGCTGGCGGCGACGGCGCCCCCGTAGTTCAGGGTGCTGAGCACGTCGGCCAGCGCCTGCCCGCCCACGCAGTCGATGGCGCCCGCCCAGCGCGACTTGCCAAGCGGCCGGGGCTTGGCATCCGGATCCTCGGGCAGCCGACCGATCACGTCGGCGGCGCCGAGCGCCTTGAGTTCTTCTGCAGCGTGCGGCTTTCCGGTAGACGCCACCACCTGGTAGCCGGCCTTGGCCAGCAGGTCGATGCTGATCGACCCGACCCCACCGGTGGCCCCCGTGACGACGATGGGGCCGTCGTCGGGACGAATGCCGCGGTTGCGCAAGGCCTGCACGCTCATTGCGGCGGTGAAGCCCGCGGTGCCGATCACCATGGCGTCGCGGGCGTCCAACGCCCCAAGCGCCACGATCTGGTCGGCGGGCAGGCGCGCGTACTCGGCGTAACCGCCGTGCTTGGCCGTCCCTATGTCATAGCCGTGGGCGAGCACCCTGTCCCCGACGGCGAAGTCGGGGGAGTCGGACTCGACCACTTCGCCAGCGAGGTCGATGCCAGGCACGATCGGATAGTCGCGCACCACGCCGCCCTTGGGCGTCACCGCGAGCGCGTCCTTGAAGTTCACGCTGGAGTACTCGACCTGGATCGTCACTTCGCCGGGCGGCAGCTCCGCGTGCTCGAGGGTTTCGACCGTCGCGGTGATGCCGTCGCCGTCTTGACGCGCGACCAGTGCCTGAAAGCTGTTCATGGATCCCGACGTTAGCGTGTCGGGATCCATTGGTCGGCTACTTCAGCTCGGCCGACGACAGGCCCAACAAGCGACGGGCGATGACCAGCTGCTGGATCTGCTGGGTGCCCTCGAAGATGTCGAGGATCTTGGAGTCGCGCGCCCACTTCTCCAGCAGGGTCTGCTCGGAATAGCCCGTCGTTCCTGCCATCTCGACGGCCTTGAGCGTGATGTCGCTGGCCACCCTGGCGGACTTGGCCTTGCCCATCGAGGCTTCCTTGGAGTTCGGGATCTTGTTGTCGGCCTGCCATGCGGAACGCACCGTCAGCAGATAACCCGCTTCCCAGTCGGCTTCCATGCGCAGGAACTCCGCGGCGGGTGCGCTCTGCGCATGCGCCGGTTTGTCGTAGGAGATCTCGATGCCCGCAGCGGTGAGGATCACGCGCAGCTCCTCCAAGGCCGCGCGGGCGATGCCGACGGCCATCGCGGCGACGATCGGCCTGGTGTTGTCGAACGTCTCCATGACGCCGGCGAACCCCTTGTCCACCTGGACGTCCGGGTTGCCGAGCAGGTTGTCCTTGGGAATGCGGGCGTTGTCGAACCGGATCACGGCGGTGTCGGACGCCTTGATGCCGAGCTTGTGCTCGAGGCGCTCGACGGTGACGCCGGGGTGGTCACGCGGCACGATGAACGACTTGATGGCCGCGCGGCCCTTCGACTTGTCCAGCGTCGCCCACACCACGATGTGCGTGGCGCGAGAGCCTGCCGTCACGAAGATCTTCTCGCCGTTGATGACATACTCGTCGCCGTCGAGCTTCGCGGTGGTCGACACGGCGGCCGAGTCGGAGCCGAAACTCGGCTCGGTGATGGCCATCGCGGCCCACACCTTGCCGAGTCGCGCGAGCTGCTCATCGGTGGCGACGCCGGAGATCGCCGCGTTGCCGAGCCCTTGGAAGGGCACCGACAGCATCAGCGCGACGTCGCCCCAGCTGACCTCGACCACGTTGAGCACCGCGGACATGTTGCCGCCGTTGACGTTTGCCTTCTTGCCGTCGTCTTCTCCGTCGCGGAACGCTTCGGCGCCCGCGAACGAGATGTGGTTGGCCTCCGAGATGCCCTCGAAGAGGGTGGCCAGGGTGTCGAGTTCGACGGGGTAGGCGTGTTCGGCCAGATCGTACTTGCGCGAGATGGGCCGCAGCATCTCCGCCGCGCCTTGGTGGCCCTTCTCGATGACGGCCTGCAGCTTCTTGGGCAGTTCCAGATTTATTGCCATGTCAGGTCTTCCGTTCCTAGTCGATCCAGCGCCTACAGGACCACGACGCCCTCGGCGACGCCAAGTGCCCGCAAATCGCGGTACCAGCGTTCGACGGGGTGTTCCTTGGTGAAGCCGTGGCCGCCGAGCAGTTGGACGCCGTCGAGGCCGATCTGCATGCCCTTGTCGGTGGCGATTCGCTTGGCCAGCGCGGCTTCTCGCGCGAACGGCAGCCCTTGTTCGGCCCGCGACGCTCCGCGCCAGGTGACCAACCGGAGCCCGTCGAGCTCGGTGGCGATGTTGGCGCACATGAACGCGACGGCCTGGCGGCGGGCAACGGGCTCGCCGAACGCCTCGCGCTCCTTGACGTAGGGGATGACGTAGTCGAGCACCGCATGTGAGGTGCCGACCGCCAGTGCGGCCCAACCCAATCGGGCCAGCGCGATCGCCTCTGAGTAGTCGGCGTCGGTGGCCTCGTCCTCGCCGAGCCGGTTCTCCAGCGGCACGGCGACGTTGTCGAGCTCGACGCGGCCGAGTGCGGCCGCACGGACGCCCATGCTCGGGTCGGCCTTGACGGTCAGCCCCTCGGAGGACGACTCGACGATGAACAGCGTTGGCCTGCCGTTGAGTTGGGCGGCGATGACGAACACCTCGGCGTCGGCGGCGGCGGGCACCAACGACTTGACGCCGGTGAGCCGATAGCCGCTCGGGGTGCGCACCGCGGTGGTCTTCAGCACGGTCGGGTCGAACAACGCATGCGGTTCGGCGATCGCCACGCACGCCTGCGGGACCTGTTCACCCGCGAACGCAGGCAGGTAGGTGGCCTGCTGGCCTGCGCTGCCCCAGTGGGTGAGCGCGGATGCGACACCACCGGGCGCCAGGATCGGCAGCGCCAGTCCCATGTCGCCGTAGGCGAGTGCCTCGGCGACGAGTGCGTTGGTGACGGTGCCGCGGCTCTCCGCGATGCCGTCGAAGTCCTCCGGGATGTTGATGGCCGTGATGCCGAGTTCGGCGGCCTTTCCGATCAGGTGGGGCGAGTGCGCGGCTTCGGCGTCGCAGTCGTGGGCGGCGGGCCTCAGGACCTTCGCGGCGAACTCGCTGACGGTCTCGACGATCATCGTCTGGTCTTCGTCGGGGGTCAGGTCGAAGTAGTCCGACCCGCTCGGCTTGAGCCGGGTGGCCGGCTTGCCGAGGCGTTGCACGCGCTTGAACTGACGCGAGGAGGCGCCGACGGCCGAGAAGGCGGTCTTGACGCCGTAGCGCAGCCCCTTGTTGAGCGGGTCGCGTAGGCCGTAGCGGTCCAGGAACTCCTGACCGAGGAGCGGGGTGATTAGTGCCAGCCCGACATCGGTCGCGGTGCGCTTGTGTCGCTGCAGGCCGATGGCGCTCTCCGCGCCGGAGCGCTTGGGGCGGCGCTTCGTCTCGTCGTTGGACGGCAGGGTGTTGGTCATGGCCGTATCTTACTCCTGAGTAAGATCGGCGGTCCTGTTGCCTACGTCACGTATTCAAGGCTCGACAGGACCCGGTCGTGCAAAAGGCCGTTGGTCGCCACTGCGCTGCCCCCGTGCGGACCGGGCGCACCCTCGACGTTGGTGAACCGGCCGCCGGCCTCGCGGACCAGGATGTCCAGGGGCGCCAGATCCCACAGCTTCACCTCGGGCTCGGCGGCGATGTCGACCGCCCCTTCGGCCAACAGGCAGTACGACCAGAAGTCGCCGTAGCCCCGCACCCGCCACACGTCGTCGACGAGCTCGAGGAATCGCGACCGACGCTCACCCCACCCGGTGAGGTCGGAGAACGACAGGCTGGCCGACGCCACGTCGTCGACGCCCGATACGGAGATGCGTCGAGTTACGCCGTCGAACGTGGTGAACGCCCCCTCGCCGGCTCCGGCCCACCACCGTCGGCGCAACGCAGGCGCGCTGACCACTCCTACCTCGGGCACGCCGTCGACGAGCAGTGCGATGAGCGTCGCCCACACCGGCAGGCCGCGAACGAAGTTCTTGGTGCCGTCGATCGGGTCGAGCACCCATTGGCGTCCGCTGAAAACCGCTGTGCCGCCGTACTCTTCACCCAGTACGGCGTCGCCAGGCCTGCTCTTCGACAACGACTCGCGCAACGACTCCTCGGCGCCCCGGTCGGCGTCGGTGACCGGCGTCAGGTCGGGTTTGGTCTCGATGCGCAGGTCCAGCGCGCCGAACCGCTCCATCGTCAACGCGTCGGCCTGGTCGGCCAATTGCAGGGCTAGCGAAATGTCGTCTGCGACCGAGCTCATGGCTGCAGTCCTACCATGGGCGTGTGTTGGAAATCGTGATCCTCCTTGTGTTGCTCGGCTCACTGGCCCTGCTGATCGGCCCGCGGATCATGGGGCGACGCGGACTGGGCGGCGAACAAGCCCATGGCACTCTGCTGATCACCAGCCTGAGCCCGAAACCCGATGCCGATGGCGAACAGTTCGTGACGATCAACGGGGTCATGAGCGGGCCAACGGTCAACGAGCACCCGGTCTACGCGCGGGTGGCCGTCGACGTGAGCGCGTGGCCGTCGATGGGCGACCTGATGCCCGTCGTGTACTCGACCAAGAACCCCGACAATTGGCGGTTCGCGCCGCCAGAGCAGCCGTTGCCGCCCTCGTCGCAGCCGTACGAGCCGCCGGCGCCCTATTAGACCCTCGCCCTACTAGTCCGTCGACGAGACTGCGGCGAGATCGGGTTTGTTCGCAAGATCGTGATCTCACCGCAGTTTCGGCGATTCGGTGAAAACTCTTCTGTCACTTCAGTTCCAGTCGTCACATTCGGCGAATTCTTGTCGGTGTTCGCACGTATGTTCGAGTCATGTCAGGGACAGCAGTCGGGGAAGCGGTGGCCGCTTTACGGGCCGCGCACGACGCGCTGGCCGGCTGCGACCTCTCGCTCCTGACCGAGGCCGAATTGCTCGAATTCCTCGACGAGCTCGAGACGTTGTCGTGTCAGTTGCCGACCCAGTGGCACCGCGGGCTGGCCCGACTGCAGACCGAGACCACCCCGCAGGCGATGGGCGCCAAGTCCTGGAACGAGGTGCTGCGCATCCGGTGGCGCATCTCCACCGCCGAAGCCGGCCGACGGCTCGCCGAAGCCGCAGTACTGGGCCCACGCCAGAGCTTGATCGGAGCACCGCTGGCGCCGGTGCTGGCCGCCACCGCCGCCGCCCAAGCCGCGGGGTTGATCAACGCCGAACACGTCGACAAGATCCGCGACGCCATGGGCCGCATCCCGGCGTTCGTCGACACACCCACCCGTGAGCAGATCGAACTCGACCTGGTTCGGCTCGCCGTCGGCGTCGGCCCCAAGGAACTCAAGGACTCCGCCGATCGGGTGCTGTTCCTGCTCGATCAGGACGGCCCCGAACCCGACGACACCGAACGCGCCCGCAAACGCGGCTTCACGGTCGGCCCCCCGGGTCGCGACGGCACCCGCCCGGTGACGGGGAACCTCACCCCCGAAGCGTGGGCGACCTACGAGGCCACCTTCGCCAAACTGGCGGCCCCCGGCATGTGCAACCCCGCCGACCCCGAACCCTGTGTCAGCGGGACTCCGTCGCAGGCCCAAATCGACAACGACCACCGCACCCTGGCGCAGCGCCAACACGACGCGTTCGTCGCGGTCGGTCGCATCGCCCTGATGAGCGGCGAACTCGGCCAACACAACGGGCTGCCGGTGTCGATCATCATCCGCACCACCCTGCAGGACCTGGAATCGCGCGCCGGGGTCGGTGTCACCGGCGGGGGCACCGTCGTGCCCATCGGCGAGGTGATCCGGTTGGGCGGGCACGGCAACCACTTCCTGGCCGTCTTCGACGGCGCCACCGGGTCGGCGCTGGATCTGTTCCGGGCCAAACGCGTCGCCTCCCCCGCGCAGCGGATCATGCTCATCGCCCGTGACGGGGGTTGCACCAAACCGTGCTGCCCCGTCGGCGCCTACGGCAGCCAGGTCCACCACGCGCTGCGCGACTGGATCGACGGCGGCAACACCAACGTCGACGAACTCGCCCTCGCCTGCGGGCCAGACAACCGCATGGTCGGCCCCGGCGGCTGGACCACCACCATCAACTCCCGCGGCGAGGTCGAATGGACGCCCCCACCACACCTCGACACCGGCCAAGCCCGAGTCAACTACTACCACCGACCAGAACTACTACTAAGGCCACCCGACGACCCGAAACCCCAACGCACCAACGACACCGGCCAACCCGGCGGCCCCGCACCACCAGAATGGCCATGGGACTAGGCCAGTTCGGCGTCGAGGCCGGAGAGGTGGCCACAGGCATATGCGCGCGACGGCGTCGGCCGAGGAGTGGTGAGACCTCGGATCGGTGACGGGCGCCGGTGGGGTGGTGAACCCGGCGATGTGACGTCCTGCGTCGTTACGCCAGCGTCTTTACCCGCATGAGTCGTGGCTGATCAGCCCAGGCTGAAACAGCTCGTGCGCCCGCCGTCGACCACCAGGTTGGAACCGGTGACGTAGCTGGCCTCATCGGACAGCAGGAACGCGACGGCGTTGGCGATCTCCTCGGGTCGGGCGAGGCGGCCCAAGGGGATCGACGCCTCGTTCTCGGCGCGTTCCGCCGCAGGGTCCGGCGCAGTGGCGAACTCGGCCATCACCATCGGGGTGTCGGTGGTGCCTGGGGAGACGCTGTTGACCCGGATTCCGTGCGTGGCGAGTTCGGCGGCCAGGGCGCGCGTCATGGCGAGCACGCCACCCTTGGTTGCGGTGTAGCCGACGAAGCCGGCCTGTCCGAGCACACCGAGTTCGGATCCGGTCGTGACTATCGAACCGTGCCCAGCGGGAATCATCCGTCGGGCCGCCTCGCGGACCACGTAGAAACAACCCGAGAGGTTGACGTGAAGCTGCCGCAGCCAGTCGTCATCGCTCGTCGTCACTGTGGGTGCGACCACCGAGATGCCCGCATTGCTGAACACCGCCGACACGAATCCGAGCTCGCTCGCCCGGTCGAACGCAGCGGTCACCTGTGCAGGATCGGAGACGTCGGCCTCGATGGCCAGCGCGCGTGCCCCCTCGTCGCGACACTGCCGAGCGGAGTCCTCGAGGGCGTCACCGGGCAGCGCGACGAGCGCCACTGCCGCCCCATCGCGGGCCAGCTGGACGGCGGTCGCGCGGCCGATCCCCGAACTCGCGCCGGTGACGAGCGCGACCCGGCCGGAAAAGCGCGTCATGTGATCAGCCGTGGCTGATCCGAAGTAGCTCCGCGACGCTCGTCAGCTTCACCCGCGGCCTGCCGTGCGGTTCACCCAAGGACCGCTCGTGTTCGTCGATCAACTTCCAGTGGTCGTCGGTCACCAACTTGGGCTGCCGCGACAGCAACCATTCGACGAGCGACTGGTCGTGATCGTCGCCGAAGTCGGGCAACGTGCGCCCGTCGAGGTCGGCGAGCAGGGTGGCCACCGTGTCGGCCGAGTCCTTCTTGTTGCTGCCGATCACGCCGGACGGGCCACGCTTGATCCAGCCGACGACGTACTCGTTCGCGCTGCCCTCGACCCGCCCGTCGGTGTGCGGAATGGTGCCCGACCGGTCGTCGAACGGCAGGCCGGGCGTGGGCACGCCGCGGTAGCCGACGGCCCGCACCACCAGTTGCGCGGGGAGTTCCTCACGGACCCCGGTGTCCTTGGCGACCAGCCGCCCACCTTCGTCCACCAACTCGTTGTGGCCCAGCACGATCGACTCGACCCGCCCGTCGCCCTTGAGCTCGATCGGGGAGGTCTGGAACCGAAACACGATGCGGCGCTTTGCTCCCCGTGGTGTCGTCTCGGCGTAACCCCGCATCACCTTGACGTTCAGCTTGACGGTCTTGCCCGCGGCCTCGAGCTCGTCATCGGTGATCTTGTCGAAGTCGGCGACGTCGACGATGACGTCGACGTCGGCCATCGCCTCCATGTCGGCGAGCTCGCGAAGTTCCAGCGTGGTGAACGTGGCCTGAAGCGGCCCGCGGCGGCCGATGACGACGACCTCCTCGACGCCGCGCGCATGCAGCGACTCCAGCGCGTGGTCGGCGATGTCGGACTTCGCCAGCATGTCGGGGTCGCTGACCAGGATGCGTGCCACGTCCAACGCGACGTTGCCGTTGCCCACGACAACGGCCCGACTGCTCGAAACGTCGGGCGCCATGTCCGAAAAGTGGGGGTGCGCGTTGTACCAGCCGACGAAGTCGACGGCAGCAACGCTGCCAGGAAGCTCCTCGCCGGGTATGCCGAGCGGCCGGTCCGACTGCGCCCCGATGGCGTAGACGACGGCGTCGTAGCGCTCGGCGAGTTCGGGCGCCTGGACGTGCTCGCCGATCCTGACGTTGCCGAAGAAGCGGAAGCGCGGATCGAGCGCGATCTTCTCGAACTGGGCGCTGATCGTCTTGATCTTCGGATGGTCGGGTGCCACGCCGGAGCGCACCAGGCCCCAGGGGGTCGGCAGCATCTCGAGCATGTCGACGCGCACGTCACGACCCTGACCGGAGTCGTCGGCCGCGTCGGCGAACTTCAATAGCGAGGCGGCCGCAAAGTATCCCGAAGGGCCAGAGCCGACGATCGCCACGTGATATGGGCGCATTGATAAGGAGCCTTCTGTCGCTGTCCGGCTACGCGCAAGGGGCTGTCGCGGACGTAGCTCGGCTGATTACCCAGCCGACTCTAAACCGCTAAATCGGATCCCGCGGCCAACGTGGAAAGGCACGGGCGATGCGGTCGGTACCCTGAACTCCCGTGGATCCCGACCTGCAAGCCGACATCGCCGCCCTCGACACCACCTTGACGACGGTGGAGCGGGTGCTGGACGTCGACGCGCTGCGCGCCCGCATCGACGCATTGCAGGAACAGGCCGGCGACCCCAACCTGTGGGACGACCAGACGCATGCCCAGAAGGTCACCAGCGACCTCTCGCATGCGCAGAGCGAGCTTCGGCGCGTCGAGGAGCTGCGTCAGCGGCTCGACGACCTCCCGGTGCTCTACGAGCTCGCCCGCGAGGATGGTGGCGCCGCCGACGTCGCCGAGGCCGATGCCGAGCGGGCGAAGCTGCACGACGACATCGAGGCGTTGGAGGTCCGCACGCTGCTGTCGGGGGAGTACGACCAACGCGAGGCCGTCGTCACGATCCGATCGGGCGCCGGTGGGGTCGACGCGGCGGACTGGGCCGAGATGCTCATGCGGATGTACATCCGCTGGGCCGAGAAGCACGACTACGGCGTCGAGGTGTTCGACACGTCCTACGCCGAGGAGGCGGGCATCAAGAGCGCGACCTTCGCGGTGCACGCGCCGTACGCCTACGGGACGCTGTCGGTCGAGCAGGGCACCCACCGACTGGTGCGAATCAGCCCGTTCGACAACCAGAGCAGGCGCCAGACCTCCTTCGCCGACGTCGAGGTGCTCCCGGTGGTCGAGACCACCGATCACATCGAGATCCCGGAAGGCGACCTGCGCGTCGACGTCTACCGGTCCAGCGGTCCCGGTGGCCAGTCGGTCAACACCACCGACTCTGCGGTTCGACTCACCCACATCCCCACCGGTATCGTCGTGACTTGCCAGAACGAGAAGTCGCAGCTGCAGAACAAGGTGGCGGCGATGCGGGTTCTGCAGGCAAAGTTATTGGAACGCAAACGCTTAGAGGAACGCGCCGAGATGGACGCGCTCAAGGGTGACGGCGGCAGTTCGTGGGGCAACCAGATGCGCTCGTACGTGTTGCACCCGTACCAGATGGTCAAGGACCTGCGTAACGAATACGAGGTCGGCAATCCAGCGGCCGTACTCGACGGAGACATCGACGGATTCCTGGAAGCGGGAATCCGTTGGCGCAATAGGAAAGATGACGACTAAAACCTACGTAGCAATCGCATGGTCGCAACGCTGGCACGACTTCTGGCGGGGCGATATCGGCGAGTGGATCATCACCCGCGGACTGAAGATCGCGCTGCTGGTCATCTTTGCGATTTTGGCTGCGCGATTCATCAGCTGGACGGCCCAGAAGATCACCCGTCGCATCGACGCGGACTTCCAGGAAACCGATCAGCTGGTGCGCACCGAGAGCGCCAAGCACCGGCAGGCGGTTGCATCGGTCATCTCGTGGGTCTCGATCGCCATCCTCTTGGTGGTGGTGCTCGTCGAGATCACCGACGTGATCGCCATCCCCGTCGGGTCGCTCGTTGCCCCCGCCGCCGTGCTGGGCGCGGCGCTGGGCTTCGGCGCGCAGCGCATCGTGCAGGACTTGCTGGCGGGATTCTTCGTCATCACCGAGAAGCAGTACGGCTTCGGTGACCTCGTGAAGTTGACCGTCGCCGGAATCGCCGAACCGGCCGAGGGCACGGTAGAAGACGTCACCCTGCGGGTCACCAAGCTGCGGTCCACCGAAGGTGAAGTGTTCACCATCCCCAACGGTCAGATCGTCAAGACGATGAATCTGTCCAAGGACTGGGCCCGCGCGGTGATCGACATCCCGGTTCCGACCAGCGCCGACCTCACCAAGGTCGACGAACTGCTGCACGGGGTCAGCGAGAAGGCGATGAAGGACGAAAGCCTGCGAAAGCTGCTCCTGGACGCGCCTCAGGTGATGGGTGTCGAGAGCATCGAAGTCGACACGGTGAACCTGCGCATGGTCGCGCGGACACTGCCAGGCAAGCAGTTCGAGGTAGGCCGCCGACTTCGACTGCTGGTGGTCGGCGCCCTGATCCGGGCCGGGATCGTCACCTCTGCCGACAACAGACCAGTGGTGAACACGCTCCCGAGTTCGGCCAACGTCAGTTCGCCAAAGGATCAGCAGGACGGCGAGGACCGTCCATGAGTTTCTGGAACTGGCTCACCCGCACGCGTACCGACCGCGGCTGGCCGGCGTACATCATCAACGGGCGGATCCGGACCTCGACGGCCGCACTGATCGCCGCGTTCTTCGCGATCACGTGGCTGCACAACACCTATCAGCCGCCCGCGCCTACGCCCGCCGCGCCCGAGACGGCCCAGGTGGTGCCGCCGGGATTCATGCCCGACCCCGAGTACACGTGGGTGCCCCGAACCTACGTTCAGCGTCCCAGTACGACCACGACGCCGACGACGACCACCACGACGACGGAGCCCAGCCCGACCGAGACCTCACCGGGCGAAACCCCGTCGACCACTCCGACGACCCCGTCCGAAGCCACGGCGACGACGGTGGTCGATCCGGACGGTCTTGGGCCGCTTCCGCCGACGACGGTCACGTCCACGCCGGGGGCGACGACGCCCTTGCCGGTGCCCAACAGGTCGGGGACGCCGACCACCGTGCCGACGACGTCCGCGAGCCCCGGCTCCACGTCGCCGACCACTCCGGCGCCATAGCGATCGGCGGTTGCATGCGGCGACACCGCTACACTGGCGTGCCGTGATGATCACCCTCGACCATGTGAGCAAGCAGTACAAGTCTTCGGCGCGACCCGCCCTCGACAATGTGTCGCTCAAGATCGACAAGGGCGAGTTCGTGTTTCTCATCGGTCCGTCCGGTTCGGGCAAGTCGACGTTCATGCGGCTGCTGCTCGCGGAGGACACCCCGACGCACGGCGACATTCAGGTGTCGAAGTTTCACGTCAACAAGCTGGCGAACCGCCACATCCCGAGCCTGCGCCAGGTGCTTGGCTGCGTCTTCCAGGACTTCCGGCTGCTGCAGCAGAAGACGGTGTTCGAGAACGTCGCGTTCGCGCTCGAGGTCATCGGCAAGCGCGCCGACGTGATCAACCGCGTCGTGCCCGACGTGCTCGAGATGGTCGGACTGTCGGGCAAGGCGAACCGGCTGCCGAGCGAGCTCTCCGGCGGCGAGCAGCAGCGCGTCGCCATCGCCCGCGCGTTCGTCAACCGACCGCTGGTGCTGCTCGCGGACGAGCCCACCGGAAACCTTGATCCGGACACCAGCAAGGACATCATGGATCTGCTCGAGCGGATCAACCGCACGGGCACGACGGTGTTGATGGCCACCCACGACCACCACATCGTCGACTCGATGCGCCAGCGCGTCATCGAACTCGAGCTCGGCCGCCTGATTCGCGACGAACAGCGCGGCGTCTACGGAATGGATCGTTAAGTGCGCTTCGGCTTCCTAGTCAACGAAGTCCTCACCGGGCTTCGTCGCAACGTCACGATGACGGTCGCCATGATCTTGACGACGGCCATCTCCATCGGGCTGTTCGGCGGCGGCCTGCTAGTGGTGCGACTGGCCGACACGTCCCGCGCCATCTACCTGGATCGTGTTGAGAGCCAAGTCTTCCTGATGGACGACGTATCGGCCAACGACCCCAACTGCGATGCAGATCCGTGCCAGTCGTTGCGCAAGATGCTCGACGATCGCGACGACGTCAAGTCCGTCACGTTCTTGAACCGCCAGGCCGCCTACGAGGACGCGATCAAGAAGATCCCCCAGTTCAAGGACGTGGCGAGCCCGGATGCGTTCCCCGCGTCGTTCGTCGTCAAGCTCGCCGATCCCGAGCGTCACGACGAGTTCGACAACGCGATGCGCACCCAGCCGGGCGTGCTCAACGTGACGAACCAGAAGGAGCTCGTCGACCGGCTCTTCGCGGTGCTCGACGGGATCAGCAACGCGGCGTTCGCAGTGGCGATCGTGCAGGCGATCGGTGCGATCCTGTTGATCGCCAACATGGTTCAGGTCGCGGCGTACACCCGACGAACCGAGATCGGGATAATGAGACTGGTCGGCGCGAGTCGGTGGTACACCCAGCTGCCGTTCCTCGTCGAGGCGATGGCCGCCGCGTTGGCGGGCGTGGTGATCGCGATCCTCGGCTTGATCGTGGTGCGTGCGGTGTTCCTGGAGAACGCCCTGAACCAGTTCTATCAAGCCAACCTGATCTCGAAGGTCGACTACGCGGACGTGATCTATTACAGCGCACCGTGGATGCTGTTCCTCGGGCTGGCGATGTCGGGCATCACCGCGTACGTGACGCTGCGCTTGTACGTACGGCGTTGACGTGGCCAAGAAGAAGGTAGACGAGGCCACCCGCCGCAACAATCAGGTCGTGGCCACCAATCGCAAGGCGCGGCACAACTATTCGATCCTCGAGACGTTCGAGGCAGGCGTCGCGTTGATGGGTACCGAGGTCAAGAGCCTGCGGGAGGGTCAGGCGTCGCTAGCCGACGCGTTCGCCACCGTCGACGACGGCGAGATCTGGCTGCGCAACCTGCACATCCCCGAGTTCTCCCACGGCAGCTGGACCAACCACGCGCCGCGGCGCAATCGCAAGCTGCTGATGCACCGCAGCCAAATCGACACGCTCATCGGCAAGTTGCGCGACGGGAACTTCACGCTGGTGCCGCTGTCGCTGTACTTCACCAGCGGCAAGGTCAAGGTCGAGCTCGCGCTTGCCCGCGGCAAGGAGGCCCACGACAAGCGGCAGGCGCTGGCCAAACGTGATGCCGAGCGCGAGATTTCGCGGGAAATGGGCCGCCGCGCCAAGGGCAAGTCCTGACCGGCCTTCGCAACCGGCTGACGGGGCGCTGATTCGGGCGGTACGTTCGGGCGGTGAACAGCCCTTCACGTCCTGTGACGCAGCTCGACAAGGCCCAGGTGCTCGATGGACTCTTCGCGTCCTGGGACGCCATCGACCTCCTGCTGACCGGCTTGCCGGACGTGCGCTGGAAGTCACCGACGCCGCTACCGGGCTGGTGCGTGCACGACGTCGTCGCGCACGTGATCGGCACCGAGTCGATGTTGCAAGGCGTTCCGACGCCGGAGTCCGACGTCGACGTCACGACGCTGGAGCACGTGCGCAACCCCATCGGGGAGCTCAATGAGTGCTGGATCCGTCACCTCAGCGGTGAGACCGGGGCCGACGTACTCGAGCGATTCCGCAGCGTCACTGCGGAACGCCGTGCGGTGTTGACGGCGATGAGCGACGACGACTGGCACGCTGCGACGGCCACGCCGGCCGGGCCCGACAGCTACGGGCGCTTCATGCGGATCCGGGTCTTCGACTGCTGGATGCACGAACAGGACATCCGTGAGGCGTTGTCGCGCCCGTCCTCCGACGAGGACCTCGACAGCCCCGCGGCGCGCCAGGCGCTCGACGAAATGGCTGCCAGCATGGCGTTCGTGGTCGGCAAACGGGGCAAGGCGCCCGACGGCGCGCGGGTGGAGCTCGCGTTGACCGGCCCGTTGAGCCGCGACATCCGGGTGGCGGTCGACGGACGCGCAGCGCTCGTATCGGACTTCGGCGGCGCGGCGCCGACGACGGTGATCCGGCTCGACGGCCTGCAGTTCACCCGGCTGGGCGGCGGGCGGCCGATGACGACGGCACGGTCGACGGCCATCGAGTACGACGGTGACGCCGAGGTGGGCCAGCGGATCGTCGACAACCTGGCCTACGTGATCTAGCTGGAATGTTTATTCATTGGCCATTGTCATAGCCCCAGGTAGGATGAAGAGTCCGTCGAACGTCGGCGGGTGTGCGAGGGGCTGAACGGTTTCGACTTCGCGCATCGAATCAAGGGAAGCGTGCCGGTGCAGGCAAGAGACCACCGTAAGCGTCGCTGCAACCAATTAAGCGCCGATTCCAATCAGCGCGACTACGCCCTCGCTGCCTAAGCGACGGTGTGTCCGTCAGACCGGGAGAGCCCTCGACCCGGAGCCTGGCGTCAGCTAGAGGGACAAACCCATACGTCCGGTCGCGGGATGTACGGGGACACCAAACAGCGACTGGGATCGTCATCCTGACTTGTTCGCGTGAGCAGGAGATCCAAGTAGAGACATAGCGGACTGCGCACGGAGAAGCCTCGAGGGAATGCCGTAGGACCCGGGTTCGATTCCCGGCAGCTCCACCAACGAGAAGCAGGCCAGAGACCCAACCTCTGGCCTGCTTGTCGCCTTGTCGCCGTGTGTTCACCGCAGCGTTCCGCGGTCGCATTCGCTGAAAATGCTCGATCACTCACGAATGATGCGTTTCTCCTGGCTAAGGGTAGATTCGAGACATGCCTCCTCATTGCGGGCGTAGCTCGCGGGCAACGAACGCGCGATCGGTGGGCCGCTGGGCCGGGCGTGGCGCGGCTGCGCTGGTCATCGTCGCCGTTCAGCAATGGACTCCGAGCGCCGTACCGGTTGCGTCCGCCGCCGACTGCGCCGACGCCGAGGTCGTGTTTGCCCGGGGCACGGACGAGCCCAAAGGCATCGGCGTCGTTGGCGATGCCTTCGTCGACTCGCTGCGCGCGCAGGCCGTCGGCATGAACATCGCGACCTACGCGGTGGACTATGACGCGGGCAAGCTGCAGCTGGGCACTGGGGACGGCGCCAAGGACGCGATATCGCACATCAAATCCACGGTGGCCTCGTGTCCCAACACCAAGATCGTGTTGGGCGGATACTCGCAGGGCGCGAACATCGTCAACATCGTCGCAGGCAATCCCATCGTCGGGATTGCGTGGGGCGCTGCTCTCCCGCCTTCGTTGGCGGGCAGCGTCGCGGCGATCGCCACCTTCGGGAACGTCGCGAACCGCGCAGGTACCAAGCTGCCTTCCCAGGCCGCGATGTTCACCGGGAAGGGGATCGACCTCTGCAACCCCGCCGATCCGATCTGTCACGCGGGTCCAGGCAACGAATGGAGCGGGCACACCGAGGGCTACGTTCCCGCGTACACCACGCAAGCCGCGGCTTTCGCTGCGTCCAAGTTGTTGGCCGGTACGGGCCAGTCGGTGCCCGGCTTCGGGCCGCCGACGGGTTATGGACAGCCGCCCGGATATGCCTCGCAGACGCCGGTTTATGCGTCGCCGCCGCAGGGCACTGATCACATGCCGCCGGGGTACGACGCGCAGACCCCGGCGTATGACTCCCAGACGCCGGCGTACCAGCAGTTGCCCGGCTACACCTCGTCCGCACCGGGGTACGACCCCTCGGTCGTGGCCGGCTTGCCGTGACGTTTGGACAACCCACTGCGATGGGCTTGATTCCGGCCGTAGATCCGTTGACTGTCGCGCGCAACTTCCTGTTGGCTGTCCCGACGGGTATGGACGACGGTCTTCAGGAGGTCGGTTTGGGCCGCCCCTTCGGGACTACGCCGGCCGGCGCCTACGGCGTGGGTGGACCGGATGTGACGCTGCCCGGGAACATCCCCGCCGTGACCATGACCCGGTCGACCCCGAGCGACGCGTCGCCGGAGGCGGACCGTACCAATCCAGTTGTGCCTTCGATCGCCGCTTCTGAAGAAGGCGCTGCCCCAGAAGGATCCGACGTGTCGTCGACCTTGTCGACATCGAGCAATCTGTCACCGGACACGGATGCTGGTAGTTCGGCTGCGCCGTCGATACCTACTCCTGAAGTACACGACGCACCCGCAGGGTCCAATGCGTCGACGCCGGCAGCCGCCACCAAGCGGACGCGCGTGAGCGAAGACTTGTCGGAGGCGGCGCGCAGCACAACGAGCCAGCCGACCACCGCAGACTTCGACACGGCTCCGGGCCGCAACAATTCAGGTGCCACCTCCACCGCTTCGGCCAGCCAGTCGTCAAGCAACACGGCTTCCAGCGGCAGCTCGGAGGCTTCCGACTCGACGAGTTCGTCGCCATAGAGGACGAATAGCGCTCTGCGTCAAAGGTTTCGAGCTACGGTGGCCCGGGGTCACGGTAGACATTGAACCCGAATTGCTCGAGTGGCTGCAGGGATGGCGATACGCCAAGGCCATCGTTGCCGGTAACGGTTGTGTCCGAGACGGTGGCGACGACGAACAGGCTGCCGTAGTAACTCGCGAACGAGTAGAACGTGTACCCCTCGTTGCTCAGGTCGACTTGCATGGGCAGCTCGCCTGGGCAGAAGGCGACCATCAAATAGTCGACGTCACCCTGGTATTTGATGAGTGACCGGCATGACGCGGTGTAGGTCGCATTCGGCAGTCGTTTGTAGTTCCGAAGTTGATGCAGCGGTGGCTCGCACACCGCGTCGACCCACTGTGTCGGCCAGTGCGAAACCCGGTTGAGGTTCCTGAGTTCCTGGTCCACTGGGATCGCGTTGCGCAACGACAAGGCTGCGCGGGACCGAGGCACTGCAGACTCAACGGCCACCGAAACGGCCACTAGAAGAATGACTGCACCTAGTGCTGCGGTGACGGCGAGCAGCCACCTAGCGTTGTTGCCCGACCACCGCAATCTCCCCATGGCTCATGATGACCCACCACGGGGCGAGGTGATAGCAAACAACGTCGCTGCATCCGGGGGTCTAAGCGGAGTCGATGCGTTGTGCCCACGTCGCAACGAATTTGAAGCTGTCCTGGTGCGCTGGCCTGAACTCGAACTCGACCTGGTCGCCGGCGGCTAACGCCCTGTATCCCGGCTGGCCGTGGCCCTTGATGTCGCAGACATGGATGAAGGCGTCCAGTCCATCCGGTAGGTCCGGCGACGAGATTGCACCCCAACCCTTCTCGGACTTGTAGAACTTGACCGTGCCGATCGCCATGACGTTCATGCTCGCGTTGCGCACGCACTCCGCGCAAGCGGATTTAGCGCTGGGCTACCACTCGTCCGCTACGCGAGTTGTCCTGCGGGTTTGGATTCCCGGCAACAGACGTCGACCCGCTCAACCAGCGGTTTCTTGCTCCCCGGCGATTACTCAGCCGTTTGCTAAGCACGACTATTGCAGAACGGGTGGACGAGCCAGCGAAGGGGCGCATAGTCAGCAGACACATTCAACCGGCAAACGGAGGGCCGAACAGTTAGTCCACCAAACCGTGCCCCGTCCGGGCTGTGCGCAGCATCCAACTCCTGAGCGCAGTCCCCCGGGCCAGCAATCACCCCTTCAGGAGAATCATGAGAACCAATTACAGGCACCATCCCGGCCGGCGAGGCCGGACCATCGCGGCCATCCTGCTTGCCACGGTCGCGACCGTGCTCGGCATGGTCAGCACGACCGCTCCGGCACACGCAGCCGATCAGTACATCGCACTGGCCCTCGGGTACGTCAACGAGAATCCCCCCGTCACGATGGCCGGAGGCTCGGCAATCAACTCCGACCAACAGCAGGCCGCATTCGGGGCACTGTCCAACTGTGAGAGCAATGGCGGCGGTGGCTGTGTCACCCAGGTCAACGCCAAGAACGAGTGCGCAGCGGCCGCCTCCAACGACTACGGCGAAATGACCGGGGCGTCTGACCCGTCTCTTTCCGTCGCCCAGAGCAAGGCCAAGGGCCTGCTGCAGAACCAGCAGGGCGCGAAGGTCATCGTGTCGGGCTGCGCGAGCGGAGCCACCCCACCGCCGCCGAACGACCCGCCGTCGACACCGCCCGCGCCGAAGCTGGGGCCGACGGTCTCATTCGAGACGGTCTTGGGCGGCTTGGAGGCTCACATCACCGACCGCAGTGGAGTGTCGTCGCAATGCACGTATGTGACCGACGACTTCAGCCGCAGCTTCGCATTGGCGGCCAACTCCACCTACGACCTGAGGATCGTCCCGGCCGTCCCGAAATTCCGGAACTGGACCGTCACGATCACGTGTGACAACGGAACCAGCACGACGGCGACGACCTTCTTCTGAGCCCGCGCGTTCCCGTTAGCCCGAACCGCCCGGACCGTGATGCCACGGTCCGGGCGGGTATCGGCGTTTTTGCTGATGGGAGTAAGCCCCGTACCCTTCGAACGTGAACGCGATCGACCCCGACAAGCTCAACATGTGCTTGCAGGTGCTGGCCGACATCGAGTCCTTGCCGCCCGAGCATCCCGATGCCGTCGCCGTGCGTCGGGCCACCGCGGGCATATTCAAGTCGGTGAAGAAGGCCCGCCGCCACGCCAAGCGCGACGCGGTTGCGGCCGCCGATCACGCCGTCACCGCGGCCACCGCCACCGGTGCGCCCGGCCGCATCGACGACGAAACTGCGGGCCTACCCCTGGTGTCCACCGCGGTCGGGGCCTCCGCAGGAACGTTGCTCCGGTCGCGGGCCTGCTACATGTGCAAGAACCGCTACACGGTTGTCGACGCGTTCTACCACCAACTCTGTCCGGAATGCGCCGCGCTCAACCGCGCCAAGCGCGACGCACGCACCGACCTCGCCGGTAGGAGCGCGCTGCTCACCGGTGGCCGCGCCAAGATCGGCATGTACATCGCGCTGCGACTGCTCCGCGATGGCGCCCACACGACCATCACCACCCGCTTTCCGAACGACGCCGTGCGCCGCTTCGCCGCGATGCCCGACAGTGCCGACTGGCTGCACCGGCTACGCATCGTCGGCATCGACCTGCGCGACCCTGCTCAGGTCGTCGCGCTTGCGGATACCGTTGCCGCGCAAGGCCCGCTGGACATCCTGATCAACAATGCCGCCCAGACGGTGCGCCGAGCTCCTGGCTCCTACGCGGCGCTCGTCGAGGCGGAGCGCACTCCGCCGCCGGAGCTCGTCGACGTGATCACGTTCGACCGCGTCAGCGACGCCCATCCCGCGGCGCTTGCCGGGAGCCTCGCCGAGCACCCCGACCCGCACGCGCTTACGGAGTTGGCCCTCGCCGCCCGCAGCGCGTCCCCGGACCGGATCGCCGCGGGCACCGCCATCGACGCGGGTGGCCTGCTACCCGATACCGCGTCGATCAACAGTTGGACTCAACGCGTGCACGAGGTCGACGCGATGGAATTGCTTGAGGTTCAACTGTGCAACCAGACCGCGCCGTTCATTCTGGTGAGTCGACTGCGCCCCGCGATGGCCGCATCGCCTTCCCGCCGCACGTATGTCGTGAACGTCTCGGCAATGGAGGGGCAGTTCAGCCGGGCCTACAAGGGCCCCGGGCATCCGCACACCAACATGGCGAAGGCCGCGCTGAACATGCTCACCCGCACCAGCGCAGCCGAAATGCTCGAGCAGGACGGCATCCTCATGACCGCCGTCGATACGGGCTGGATCACCGACGAGCGTCCACACCCGACCAAACTGCGGCTCGCCGACGAGGGTTTCCACGCCCCGCTCGACCTCGTCGACGGCGCGGCCCGCGTGTATGACCCGATCGTCCGCGGAGAGTTGGGCGAAGATCTGCACGGCTGCTTCCTGAAGGACTACTCGCCGAGCAACTGGTAGCCGCTGACGCTGGCACACCCGACGGTGCGCCACTGATCAGCGTGGCGCCGCAGGACGCATTGATTCGATGTAGTACGTCTCGTCCCCGGTCGGGTAGCCGCCGCCGTTGGTGGAGATATGAACGTGGTCGAAGTGGTTGGCGGTCTCTGAGCCGTAGTCTGCCGTCCAACTCGGCGCGCCGATGCCGGGGTAGTAGCCCTGTCTCCAGATCACGTGGAGGACTCCCCAGCGTTGCGCATTTGCCAGTGCCAATCCGGCGATTTGGTTTCCGAGCTCGATGCCCTCGTCGGTGTCGTGGTTCGGGATCATCACGTCGATCGCCAACCCGTTCGGATGCCATTTCAACGCGTCCTGCCGGAACCCGCCGATAGTAGTGATCTCGGGAAACATCACGCTGATGACGCGGGCCGCCCAGATGGTCTTGACCTGTAATCCCGCCTCCGGTGCGACGCCGGCGGGGAGCGCGAACTGGAAGTCCTGGCCGGCAACAGGCGCGCTACCCGCCAACAACTCCGACGGCGGGTGACTGGCTACCCTCGGCGCGCTGGACAGCAGGGATCCCTGGCCTGTCGGGACTGCGGCCGGGATCTCGACGCAGCACGAAGGCTCTGTGCTTTGGGCGTACAGGGCGGTGCCACAGACGGCGATCGTGGCCGCCAGTGCCAGCCAACTGCCGCGGCCGTTGGCTACCAGGTTGCTACCCACGAACAGCACGATACTGTCGTGCCGGACACGGTGTGGCTATGTTCGTCGTCTCCGCGCGGGTAGCCTGAGCTCATCCCCATTCACGGCGAGGCTGACGGCCCGATCCGAGTCGCCGTACTGGCGCCGATCGCGTGGCGGACACCACCTCGTCACTACGGGCCGTGGGAGCAGTTCGCCTCGTTGCTCACCGAGGGGCTGGTGGCGGCAGGTCATCACGTCACGCTGTTCGCCACTGCAGACTCGATCACCACGGCCAGCCTGCGCGCAACCGCGTCGGTGGGCTGGTCTGAGGACGCGACGATCGACGCCAAGGTGGCAGAGTGCCTGCACATCGCGTCGGTGTTTGAGCGCGCCGACGAATTCGACATCATCCACAACGGATTCGACTTCCTGCCGCTCACCTACAGCGAGCTCGTCACCACATCGGTGGTCACCACGATCCACGGATTCTCGTCCGACCGGATCCTCCCCGTCTACGAGCGCTACGACGGCGCAGGAGCGTACGTGTCGATCAGCGATGCGGATCGACACCCGAATCTGCACTACGCCGCCACCATTCACCACGGCATCGATGTCGACGAGTTCGCGGTCCATCCGAGTCCAGGCGATCATCTGCTTTTCTTCGGACGGATCCACCCCGACAAGGGCACCGCCCACGCGATCGAGGTCGCCCGCCGATGCGACCGTCGGCTCGACATCGCCGGGATCATCCAAGACGAGGAGTACTTCCGCAACGAGGTCGCGCCGCACGTCGACGGCAAGCAGGTGCGCTACCTCGGCGCCGTCGAAAAGTCCGACCGCGCCGAGGTATTGGGGAGTGCGCATGCGCTGCTCCACCTGATCGACTTCGACGAGCCGTTCGGCTACAGCGTCGTCGAGGCGATGGCCTGTGGCACACCGGTCATCGCCAACGCAAGAGGCTCGATGGCCGAACTGATCGCGCACGGAGTCACCGGCTTTCTGGTCGACGACATCGATTCGGCGGTGGCCGCGGTCGCTACGGCTGGCGAGCTCGACCGGCGCAAGATCGCCGAGCTCGCCGCCGACCGCTTCACGGTTTCCGCCATGATCGACAAGTACGTAGCGGTGTACCGCAACGTCATTCGCAGTCGACGATGAACACTGCGTGGTGGAAGTCTGCGGTCGTCTACCAGATCTACCCGCGCAGCTTTGCCGACTCGAACGGCGACGGAATCGGTGACCTGGCCGGCATCATCGGGCGGCTCGACTATCTGCGGGCGCTCGGCGTCGACGTGATCTGGTTGTCACCGATTTACCGTTCACCGCAAGCAGACAACGGCTACGACATCAGCGACTACCGCGACATCGATCCACTGTTCGGCACCCTGGCCGAATTCGACGCGCTAATCGCCAAAGTGCATGAACTCGGGATGAAGCTGGTCATGGACCTCGTCGTCAACCACACCTCGGACGAGCACCCGTGGTTCGTCGAGTCGCGTTCATCCCGCGACAACCCGAAGCGGCATTGGTACATCTGGCGCGACGCCCGTGACGGTGCCGAGCCGAACAACTGGGGCTCACTCTTCTCCGGCTCGGCGTGGGAATGGGAGGAGCCCACCGAGCAGTACTACCTACACCTGTTCGACCGCAACCAACCGGACCTGAACTGGAAGCACCCCCAGGTGCGAAAGGCCGTGCAGGACATCATGGTTTGGTGGCTCGACCGCGGCGTCGATGGGTTCCGCATGGATGTCATCAACTTCATCTCCAAGACCGAGGGATTGCCCGACGCGCCGGCGATCCCGGGGCAGCGCTTCGTCATCGCCTTCGACGGGTTCGCCGACGGACCGCACGTGCATGACTACCTCGCCGAGCTGACCCGCGAGGTATTCGCCGGCCGCGACGGCGAGTTCATCACCGTCGGCGAGATGCCGGGGGTGACGCCCGAACAAGCCCGGCTCTACACCGATCCGGCCCGGGGTGAGCTGAACATGGTCTTTCAGTTCGAGCACGTGTTCATCGACCAGAGCCCGACGAACAAGTTCGACTATCGCGGCTTCGACTTGGTCGCCCTGAAGAAATCGCTCCATCGGTGGCAGGCGGCGCTGGCGGAAACCGGTTGGAACAGCCTGTACTGGAACAACCACGACCAGCCCCGCGTCGTGTCCCGGTTCGGCGACGACGACCCCGATTACTGGGCGGCGTCGGCGAAAGCGCTCGCAACCGTGCTGCACGGCATGCGTGGCACACCGTTCGTCTATCAAGGCGAGGAACTCGGAATGACCAACTACCCGTTCCGGATTCCGCAGGACCACGAGGACGTCGAGGCCGTGAACTACTACAAGAAAGTGCTCGAACTGGGCGGTGACGAGGGCGCGGCGCTGGCCGGTCTAGCCAAGATGAGTCGCGACAACGCGCGCACACCCATGCAATGGGACGAAGGCCCGAACGCCGGATTCACCACCGGTGATCCATGGCTGCCGGTCAACCCCAACCACAGCTGGCTGAACGCCGCAGCCCAGCTCGATGCAACGGATGGCGTTTTCGCGCACTATCAAGCTCTCATTCGGCTTCGCCACGAGTTGCCCATCCTGGCGGATGGCGACTTCACTCCGCTGATGGAGTCGGATCCGCAGCTCTGGGCGTACACCAGAACCACCGCGAACGGGAAACTCCTCGTGATCGCCAACTGCGGACGCGATCCGCGGACCGTCGAAATCGGCCCAGAATGGATCGCGGCCGAGCTACTGCTCGGCAACCTGCCCGATACCCCAGCCACGTCGACGTCAACGGCTCTGGACCTGGCCGGCTGGGACGCGCGCATCTACTACGGCCTACGCCGCGGTTGCGTCGACCCGGTCCGCTGACCGGCGGAAGATGAGCTGCGTGATGTTCGCCGGGTTGACCGCCGCTGTCGCCTTGCGCAGGGCATCGTTTGGGAGCGACAGCCGGAACACCTTCTTCCACGCCGAACCGACCTGCTTGACCATCGGGCCGCTGACGTACGTCAGGCCGTATCGCTCGAACAAATCTTGGACCTTCGGCGCGAGCTCCTGATAGCGGTTGCTCGGCAGATCCGGGAACAGGTGATGTTCGATCTGGAAGGATAGGTTGCCGGTCATGAAGTGCAGCAACCGGCTTCCGCTGATGTTGGCCGAGCCGAGCATCTGACGCAGATACCATTCGCCGCGGGTCTCGCCGTCGATCGACTTCTTCTCGAAGGTCTGGACGCCTTCGGGGAAGTGTCCGCACATGATGACCGAGTGCGTCCACAGATTGCGGACCAGGTTGGCGGTCAGGTTCGCGGTCAGCGTGGTGACCGCCGATGGTCCGGACAGCAGTGGGTGCAGCACGTAGTCCTTGGTCATCTGCTTGCGAATCTTGTGGAGCACGTTCTTGCCTTGGCGGCGGAATTCTTCCTTGTCCGTCTTGCCCTTGAGGTACTTGCCGATCTTGAGGTCGTAGGCGGCGATCCCGTACTGAAACAGGCACGCGTTGACGAAGTTCCACAGCGGCTGCGCGAGGTAAAACGGCACCCAGCGTTGGTCCTCGTCCACGCGCATGATGCCGTAGCCGAGATCCTCGTCCTTGCCGACCACGTTGGTGTAGGTGTGGTGGATCTCGTTGTGCGAATGCTTCCACATGTCGGAGGGAGAGGCGTTGTCCCACTCCCAGGTGGTGGAGTGGATCTTGTTGTCGCGCATCCAGTCCCACTGGCCGTGCATGACGTTGTGGCCGATCTCCATGTTCTCGACGATCTTCGCGACCGACAGCCCGACCGTGCCGACCAGCCAGGCCGGCGGGAACAGCGAGAACAACAGCACCCCACGGCTGCCGAGTTCGAGCTTGCGCTGGAAGTCGATGACGTTGCGGATGTATTCGGCGTCGGCCTCGCCGCGGCTTTCGAGCACCTGCTGACGGATGGCGTCCAGTTCGCGGCCGAGCGTCTCGATGTCGTCGTTGCTGAGGTGGGCGATCGGATTGTGTTGCTGGCGTTGCAGAGTGGTCATGAGAGGTCCCCTAGAGGTCGATGTCGCAGGTGCCCGCTGCTGCGGACACACAGGTTTGGATCAGGACGCCGTCGCCGGGTGCGGCGGTGGTGATGTCGCCGTTGCGAAGGTCGCGCACGGCTCCTTGGCGCAGCGGTGCCACGCAGCCGAAGCAGATGCCCATCCGGCACCCCGACGGCATCAGGACGCCGGCTGCTTCGCCGGCGTCGAGCAGCGGCTGGTCACCCGGGGTGTCGAGCACGGTCGCGGACTTGGTGAAGGTGACGGTGCCGCCCTCACCGGCGGTCACCACGGTGGGCCGAAATCGCTCGGTGTGCAGGCGCTCGGGCATGCCGTTGTCGATCCAGTGCTGCTCGAGCGCGTCGAGCATGCCGGTGGGTCCGCATGCCCACGTCTCGCGCTCGGCGAGGTCGTCGACGAGTGCGTCGAGTTCGGCGGTGCTGAGCATGCCGTCGGTGTCGGTGTGCTTCTCGATCAACCGGATTCGGCCTTGGCTTGCCAGCATGAGCAGTTCGCCGGAGAAGATCACGTCGTCGGGTGTTGGCGCGCTGTGCACGACCACGACGTCGTCGATGTGCTCGGCCATGTTGCGCAGCATTCCCATCACCGGGGTGATGCCGCTGCCCGCGGTGAGGAACAAGATCTTGGACGGTGCCGCGGCGGGAAGGGTGAACTCTCCTGCGGCGTGGTCGAGTTGGACGATGGTTCCGACCGTGGCGCGTCGCACCAGGTGGTTGGAGACCTTGCCGTCGGGGATGGCCTTGACGGTGATCGCGATGCAGCCGTCGGCCCGATTGGTGTCGGAGGTCAGCGAGTAGGCGCGCCACTGACGCACGCCGTCGACGTCGACACCGATGCGGACGTACTGCCCGGGTGTGTGGGTGCGCCAGCCGCGGCCCGGCTTGATGACCAGGCTCACCGCGTCGCGGGTTTCGGGGTGGATTGCGACGATCCGGCCGCGCAGCGTGGCGCCGGAGCGCAGCGGGTCGATGATGTCGAGGTAGTCGGCGGGGACCAGGGGCGTGGTGATCCGCTCGGCGAGCTGGAGGAACCGGTCGCGCAGCGTGCCCATCGGGGTGACCCTGGGTGCTGTTGTTGTCATGAGTCCACAATCGCTTACTTCTGGGTATAAACTCTTGACCAGTCAGGGTGAATTGCCGACATAAATTTGTTCGGAGTGAATAGATTTGACGGACGAGACCGCAGGAGCGGAAGGCCCACGGGTCACCGGCCTGGTGCTGAACGACCAGGTCGTGGCCGTTTTACAAGGCGTGCTGCCCGCGGTCGCCGAACGCACTGTGGCCGCCGTCACCGTCGAAGTACCGAGCTACGCGGACGCCTTCAGTGGACGGATGGGCCAACGGATCGAGAGCGCGGTGCAGATGGCGCTCGGCGCCTTCCTTCATCTGGCTGCCCGTTCCCACGACTCCGATCCGGGGCCGTCGTTGGCGCCTGCGCTCGAAGGCGCCTACGGGCTCGGTCGGGGAGAGGCGCGCGCAGGGCGATCCGTGGACGCGCTGCTGTCTGCCTATCGCGTTGGGGCACGGGTGGCGTGGCGCGAGCTCTCGGAGAACGCCGTCGACGGGGGCCTGCCACCGTTGATGATCGCAAGGTTCGCCGAATTGGTGTTCGCGTTCATCGACGAGCTCTCCGCGGCAAGCGTTTCCGGGCACGCCGATGAACTGGCTTCCTCCGATCGAGAACGACGACGACACCTCGACCGGCTCGGGCAGCACCTGCTCACCGGGGCACCGACCGAGATACTGCAGGCAAGTGCCGACCGCGCAGAGTGGCCTCCACCGGATACCCTCACCGCCGTGCTGCTTCCGTCGGCGCAGACGCGCGGGCTGGTCTCCCGCTTCGGGCAGTCCACACTGCAACTCAGCGATGAGCTGCCCGGCATCGAGTCTTCCGAGTCCGTCGTCGTGCTCCTCGTCCCAGACATGCACGGTCCCAACCGATCCCGGCTACTGCGGGAACTCCAAGATCGCCGGGCCGTGGTCGGTCCGGCGCGCACCTGGACACAGGCACAATCGTCCTATCACCGCGTCCTGCAGGCCCGCGAACTCGATCTTGCCGGCGGCGACACCGACACGATCGATACCGACACCCAGCTCGTTGAACTCGTCCTCGGCGCCGACCGCGAAGCCGCCGACGATCTCCGCCGCCAGGCGCTCGCGCCGCTGGATCAGTTGCGTCCCAACACCGCTGAAAGGCTCGCCGAGACACTGCGATCGTGGCTATTGCATCAAGGCCAACGCGACGCCGTAGCGGCCGACCTGTTCGTCCACGCCCAAACCGTCCGCTACCGCATGAATCAGCTCCGCGAGCTCTACGGCGAGCGCCTCAACGACCCCCGGGCAGTCCTCGAACTCGTCGTGGCCCTGTCTATCCCGCTCCCACGATCACCCCTGCCGAGGATTCCATCGGCTTGACGACCGACGTGAAATCGGATTCCGGGCCCTCTTCGCGCAGCGTTGTCTCCCAGACGTCAGCGACGGCGCGAGCCAACTCGACCGACAAGCCAAGGGAATCGGCCTCTTCGAGGAACAGCCGGACGTCCTTGGTCATCAAGCCGGTGGCGAACCCATAGTCGAATGTGCGGGGCAGCACAGCTTTCGGGAATTTGGTCCGACTGGCGTCCGTCGCGCCCGACCCTGCATTGAGCACGTCGATCATGACCTGCGCGTCGAGTCCTGCCTTGACCCCCATGACCATCACCTCGGCGGTGGCCGCCAGTACGGTGGCCGCCATCAGGTTGTTGATGAGTTTCATCGTCTGCGCGGCACCGGGAAGCTCCGAGACGAAGATGGCGCGGCCGATCGCATCGAAGGCCGGTGCGAGCGTGTCGAACTCGGCGCGGGGTCCAGACACCATCACCGCCAGCGTGCCCGCCTCGGCGCCCCGAACGCCGCCGCTGACCGGGCTGTCGAGCGCCGCGATGTTGCGTTCGGCGAGCAGCGCATGATTGTGCTGAGCCGCTTGGCTTCCCACCGTCGACAGGTCGACGAATCTGCGTGCACGTCCACCTTGGGCCACTTCGGCAGCGACGTCCATCGACACCCGCGGTGTCGGCAAGCTCGCCATCACCGTGTCCACCTGACCCGCCAGCTCGCGCACCGACGCCGCGGCCGAAGCGCCCCGGTGGACGAGTTCGTCGACCGCGGCAGACGCAACGTCGAAGACGACCACACGGTGTCCCGCCCCGACGAGCCGGGTTGCGATCGGAGCACCTATGTTCCCCAGCCCGACGAAGCCGATGTCCATCGCGGTCACGGCGTTTCGGCCGGGCGCTGATTCGCCTCGCGTTCGGCGGCGTGGTCCTCGATCGCCTTGCCGATGGCGTGTGCGGCTCGGTCCACGAATACGGTCCCACTTCCGGTCACCCAGTCGCACGACGCGGCAGGCCCCGCGAGCTGGCCGGTGAAGTGCGGCATCACGTACTGCGCGAACAGCTCGTAGCTGCGAAGCTTCGCGGCGGGTGGAGCCCAATCGTGGTCGAACAGAAGGAATGCGCCGAACCCGCCGTTGCTCGCCTCGACGAGCTCGGAGATCTTGGCCACTGCGTCGTCGGGCGTACCGATGACCGCAAAACCGGACTCGTGATTGTTCGCGATGATCTCTGCGGCCGTCTCACCCTGCACGGGGCCGGCAGGCAGGATGTGCGAGAAGTAGCGGGAGAACTCCACGATGCCGTACTCGACGTCGCGCTCGGCCTGCTCGCGGGTCTCGGCGAGGTGCATCGGACCGACGAGCCGCCACTTCGACCGGTCGGCGACGTGGCCGTGCTCCAGTGCGACCTCCTCCCACGTCGCCCAGTGGTGGGCAAGGAGATTCATGCCCTGCTTCGCCGTCGCGGCGATCGACAACATGCCGATGCCGTGTTTGCCCGCTCCGCGCGGACCGGTGGGGGAGAAGGACGCGGCAACCGCGACGTCGAAGCACGGGTCCGTGTACGGCTTCAGCTGCAGGCGTGCGTCCTGAAGGGTGAAGCCGTCGGTGTGCATGGTGACGGTCTCGCCGCGCAGCAGGCGCATGATGGCGTCGAGGCACTGCTCCATGCGTGGCCGCTGTTCGTCGGCGGGGATCCCCAACATGTGCGCGTCCGAGGTGAGCTGGCCAGGACCGCAGCCGAGCATCACCCGGCCGCGGGTGAGGTGGTCGAGCAGCACCATGCGGTCCGCCAGCATCAACGGGTTGTGATACGGCAGCGAGCTCACGCCGGTGCCGAGCTTGATGTGCTTGGTGCGCTCCGCGGCGACGCCGATGAAGACCTCGGGCGACGCGATGATCTCGAATCCGGCGGAATGGTGCTCGCCGATCCACGCTTCGTCGAACCCGAGGCGGTCCATCGCCACGATCAGGTCGAGGTCACGCTCGATGGCAAGCGTCGGGTTTTGCCCGACGGGATGGAATGGGGCCAAGAAGTTTCCGAAGCGCATCCGCCGATTCTTGTCGACCGCGTCACTCTTCCATGGCATGTCGGGCGAGAAAGTCCATCACTGCGTCGGCGAAGACGTCGTTGCGATCTCCGGCGACCATGTGCCCGGCACCTCCGACGTCGACGAATTCCACCTTGGGAAACCGGGCTAGGAACTCTTCGGCTCGCTCCTCGGTGACGAGGTCGCTCATCTGTCCTCGGACCAGAAGCATGGGCACGTCATCACGCAGAATCGCATCAACCGCCGCGTCCATGCGGTCGACCTCGGTGACTTCGATCGGAGGAAGCGCCGACGTGCCGTCGATGAACTTCGGATCCCAATGCCAGAACCAACGGCCGTCGCGCAGCCGCAGATTCGTGCGCAGCCCGTCCAGATCGGACGGACGGGCACGTTGTGGGTTGTAGGCGGCAACTGCGTCGGCGACGTCCTCTAGGGAGTCGAATCCCGATGTCATGCGGTCATTCATGAACTCGTGGATCCGTGACGCTCCCGCGGGGTTCATATTGGGCACGATGTCCACCAGCACGATGGCGCGCGCCGTGCCGGGGGAGAGCTCCCCGGCGAGCAGCATCGACGTGAACCCGCCTAATGAGGCGCCGACCAACACCGGTCGCGGCGGCAGTTGGCGCAGCACCTCGGCGACGTCACCGGCGAAGGTCGTGACGCGGTAGTCGCCCTCGTCGGACCAGTCCGACTCGCCATGGCCGCGGAAGTCGATCGTGATCGCCTGCCACCCCCGCCGCGCGACGGCCGCAGCTGCCCGTCCCCAAGAGCGACGGGTCTGCCCGCCGCCATGCAGGAACACCACCGCTGGCGCTGCTGGGTCCCCGAGCCGGTCGGCGGCGATGCGCACTCCGTCGGCGGCTTGCGCGCTGAACGACTCGGGCGTCGTGGCTCTTGCCACTAGATCCGCTTGGAAATTTCGCCGTGCAGATCGGGCCACGGCGGGCGAATCACCATGGCGATTCCGGCCAGGGTTGCGGACACCAGGCCGACCAGTATCCCCATCAACGCGATGCGGGTGCCGTCCATCGCGGGTGACCAGATCGGGTTGCCGTCCTTGATCACGAACACGCCGACGGGCTTCGAGATCGGGATCACCGTCGCGCCATCGGGGGTCTGATACTGCTGGCCGAACACGCTCAGCGCGTCGGGATTCGTGTCGAGCGAGTCGATGACCTGTCGAGCTTCACGTAGATTCATGCATCCTGCCTACTACCGTTGCGCGGATTTCGCTCACTTCTCGAGATCCCACTGCCCGAAGTCGGTCGCAAGGACGTCGTCGACGTCGACGTGGGTACCGCCAAGGAGGACGCCCGGGTTTGCGGCGGTGTTGACCACGGCCTGGTACAGCACCGCCCTTGGCTCGCGCTCGCCATTCGACCACGCTCTGGTCTGCCAAGCCCACCAGTGCCCTGCACTGGTCGAGCGCCCGACGACGCCGTCTTGGATCGCCCATCCACACGCGCCGGCATGCCCGTAGATGCCGGTGCGGTCGACACCAAGTACCGAGTTGATTCCTCGAAGCCATTCCACCGCAAGGCTGTTCCAGGTGTTGAGGTCGATGTCCTCGTCGACGCTGAAGAAGATTGGCGCTGAATCAGGGCCACCGGCAGCGGTGTGCAGCCGCACGGCTGTCTGAGCGTCTGCCACACCGCCGTCGTACCCGCGGGTGTAGTCCGATGGTGTCGGCCAGCCGGGTTTTCCATATTGATAGCAGCTGACGACGTGAAGGCCCTCCGCGCGTAGTGCGTCGGCATACTCGCGTGTGACGGGCTTGAAATCGAAGTCTGCGCCCGGCCGTAGCTCGGACACGTAGACGAGTGCTCCGTCATAGCCCGCGGAGCGGATCAGCTCAGGCGCGACCAACCGCTCCGAAAAATCGATGAGCTGCATGTTGGCAGCCGATGCCTTCGGCCCGGTGAGCGTCGCAGCGGCCGTCCCGAGGGTCAGTAGCACCGATGCAGAGAGGCCATATTTGAGCACGCCGCGCCGTGAGACGGCATGGTGCATTACGTCGCGTCCTTGCGTAGCAGCGAGAAGAACTGGTACGACGGATCATTCGCGTCGGGAGTTCCTCTTGGGGTGGATCTGGTGATCGGATGGCTGAAGTCGGCCGACGAAGGGTCGTTCACCTGGGCCCAGTCGGTCACGATCTTGCGGTCGACGAACTTCCATGAGCCAGCACGCTTCTCGTACTTGTCGAGGTAGCGGCCACCGATGACAACGTCGACGTCTCGATCGCCTGCGTGGAACGTATGTGTCGCGAAGGTGTAGATCTCGCCTTCGGCGGCGTTCCCGTCGATGGCGAAGTTCACGGTCGTGACGTGGTGTTGCATCGAGCGTATGTAGGGGCGGGCGGCCTCGAGCTCGCGCAGGAAGTCGTCGGCGCTTCCCGTCGAGAATGCGCCGTGGTGGTCCTCGGCGTCGTCGTGGTAGAGGTTCCGCAACTGCGCGATGTCGCCGCGATCCACCGCGCGGCAGTAACCGTGCACGAGCTTGCGCAACTGAAACTCGTCGAGCAGCTCCTGCAGCTGGGCTTCTGAGCTCACAGCGACACGGTTCCGTACGACCCGAGCCCGCCGATGAGCGTGCGCAGCTGGTCGTCGGCCGAGCCGAGCGTCTGGTTGATCGCGGTGAGTCGAGCAGCGTAGTGACCCACCGGGTACTCGGAGGTCACGCCGATACCGCCGTGCAGCTGAATCGCTTCTTGGGCGATGTGGCGTCCCGATCGACTGATCTGGAGCTTGGCTCGGGCGGCGATGACGGGGTCGAAGTTTCCGTCTGCGATCGACATGGCGGCGTAGAAGCTCATGCTGCGCGCCAGTTCGAGTGAGACGTACATGTCGGCGGCCCGTTGGGTCAGCGCCTGGAACTTGCTCAGCGGCACGCCGAACTGCTTGCGGCTCGTCAGGTAGTCGGTGGTGAGTCGCAGCGCCTCCTCCATCGCGCCGACCGCCTCGGCGCACAGCGCCGACTGGTGTCGGATCAACGCCTTGCGCAGTTCGGCCGTCGCGTCGCCACCGGCTCCGAGCGGTTGTGCCGCAGCCGATTCCAGGTTCACCTGGGCGCCTCGCTGCCCGTCGAACGTGCGGAATGCGCTCCGGCTGACCGCGTCGGCGGCGACGAGGAACAACCCGACCCCACCGTCGGGTAGCGCTGCGCTCACGATGAACACGTCAGCGCAGTCGCCGGAGAGCACCGGACTCTTGCACCCGGTCACGGACCACGAATCACCTTGGCGCTCAGCACATGTGGTGACGCGCGCGGTGAGCCCACGCATGCCCGGTTCTTGGTGCGCCAGGGCCAGCAGTGTCTGCCCCTGCGCCACGTCGTCGAGCAGCGCACGTTGTTGGTCGTCGCCGAGTTCGGCGACCACACTGCCGGGAATCAGCGCGGCCTGCGCCACCGGTTCGGGGGCCAGCCGCCGTCCGATTTCGGTGAGCACCACCATCAGTTCGATCTGGCCGGCCTCCTCCGGATCGAAGCCGAGTCCGAGGATTCCGATGTCGGTCAGTTGTGCCCAGACCTCGCGGCTCCAGCCAAGTTCGGTGTCGCCGACCTTGAGCAGGGTTTCGATGTCATACGTTTGCGCGAGCGCCTCGCGGGTGACGTCGCGCAGCAGGCCTTGTTCGTCGGTTAGGTCGAAGTCCATGGCGTCCTCACAGTCCGAGAATCGTCGAGGCGATGATGTTGCGTTGCACTTCGTTGGTCCCGCCGTAGATCGAGACCTTGCGGTAGTTCAGGTACTTCGGCGCGGCGAGCTGCGCCCACACCGGCGAGCCGATGTCGTCACCCGCGTCCACGGGCAAGGCATCGGGGCCCGCGACGTCGACGAGCAGCTCCGTGACGGCCTGCTGAAGCTGACTGCCCTTCAATTTCAGGATCGACGACGCCGGGTTGGGCTTGCCGTCGGCCTCGGAACCGCTGACACGCAACTGCGTGAGCTCCAGGGCCAGCAGTTCGTTCTCCGCTTCGGCGACGCGCGCGGCGAACAGCGGGTCGTCGAGCAGAGTGCCCTGTTCAGTCGGCGTATTCGCGGCCCGTTCCTTGACCTGCGACAGCCACACCTTCGTCGTGCCGATCCTGGCGATGCCGGTGCGCTCGTTGCTCAGCAGGAACTTGGCGTAAGTCCAACCGCTGTTCTCCTCGCCAACGAGTTGATCGGCGGGGACGCGGACGTCTTCGAAGAAGACTTCGTTGACCTCGTAGCCACCGTCGATCAACTTGATGGGCCGCAGCGTGATCCCTGGCGTCGACATCTCGGCCAGCAGGAACGAGATGCCCGTCTGCCGCTTGGGTGCGTTCGGGTCGGTGCGCGCGAGCACGAAGATCCAGTCTGCGTACTGACCCAAGGTGGTCCACGTCTTCTGCCCGTTGATCACATAGGAGTCGCCGTCGCGGACCGCGGTGGTGCGCACCGACGCCAGATCAGAACCGGCCTCCGGCTCGGAAAAGCCCTGGCACCACCAGATGTCGAGGTTGGCGGTCGCCGGCAGGAACCGTTCCTTGAGCTCCTTCGAGCCGAAGGCGGCGATCACCGGGCCGACCATGCTGGCGTTGAAAGCCAGCGGCTCGGGCACGCACGCCAGCCGCATTTCGTCGGACCAGAGCTGCCGCTGAAGCGGCGACCAATCCTGGCCACCGCATTCCACCGGCCAGTTCGGAACGGCGATGCCGCGTTCGTTCATGATCCGCTGCGCCGTGACGACGTCGTCGGGGAAGCGGATCCGACCCTCGCGCACCCGCTCGCGGATGTCCGCCGGAATCTGGGTGGTGAAGAACTCCCGCAAGTCGTCGCGGAAAGCGGCGTCGGCGTCGCTGAGCGTCAACCTCACTGTCGAACCTCCGATTCTCCGGGTACGGCGGCGGCCGAAACCGGGGTACTCAATACCCCGCGAACCTACCGCCCGGTTGGTCGAGTGCCAAAGATGACGTCCGCTGCGGAATTCGTGCAGTGTTCGCTCAACATCGCCTCGGAAGGCGTCATTCACCCAGTTCATGACGAGCAAACTTTGCTGTCCCGTCTGTCGGCAACGTTATCCGCACCAGAATCCAAGTTGTCCAGCCATGTTGGGAGACTGCGCGAGCGACGGCATCCGATCGGTGCAGGTTCCAGCGATTTAACAGAGTTCAAAATAGTCGTATTCGAAGTGCGGATTCCGTTGTACCGTGGACGTTCGTCCCTCGATCGCAGGGAGGCCACGTGAACGATTCGGGAACATGCCGCCGCTACCGTCCCGACCCGCTGCAGGTCCGGGTGACCGAGTGCTGGGGACGGGCGGACGCGCACGCCGACCTTGCGGCGAACACGCTCGTGCTGACGGTGCGCGGCGAGATCGATGCAACCAACGGCGCCCAACTCGCTGACTACGTCGAACGACATGCCGCGCTTGCGCCCTCGCTCGTCGTGGACACGCGCGCCGTCGACTTCTTCGGCACGGCGGGCGTGGCGGCTCTGCGCCGGATCGACCACCGGCTTGGCTGTAATGGCGTCCGTTGGAGTCTGGTCGTGGGAGCAGCGGTGCGCAAAGTGCTGCGGGTGTGCGGTGCCGAGGATCTGCCGCAGACCACCGGTGCTTCCCGCATACTCGCCCAACCGGAGCCGACTTGGACTCTCGCGTCCAATTGACGGGTTACAGTTGAGCAATGCCGCCGCCATCAGCCGGCGCGTCGCGGCCGAAGCTGACTTCGCGCGGCGCCGCCACCCGTAGTCGGATCGTGCTTTCCGCAGCCGAACTGATGCATGTGCGGGGTGTCGCCGCCACGACCATCGACGAGGTGCTCGCCGCCAGTGCCACGAGCAAGTCGCAGTTCTATCAACACTTCGCCGACAAGACGGAGTTGGTATACGAAGTCATCACGCTGCGGGCCGACGAGATCCTGTCGTGGCAACGGATGCGCCTGGAGAAGGTGGATTCCTTTCGCGGGCTTTACCTGTGGCGTGACGCGATGGTGCAGCGTTGTTCACTGCGCAGCGGACTCTGGGGATGTGAACTCGGATCGCTGGCGGCAGAACTTTCGGACACCGACGACAAGGCCCGCATTTCGCTGGCGGAGCACTTCGCCGAATGGCGGGGACTGTTCGCAGCCGCGCTGGAACGGATGCGCGACGCCGGTGTTCTGAAGGTCGACGTCGATGCGCCCGCGCTGGCCACCGGCCTACTCGCGGCGGTCGAAGGTGGCTATCTGCTCTCGCAGACCGCGCACGATCCACGACTCATGCAGACCGCGCTGAACTCTGCGATCGAGCATGTCAAGTCGTTCGTGCCGGACGGAGCCGAGCTGGCCGACTGATCGGCTCAAGAACGGATGGGGCGGGCCAGTCGAATGACTGACCCGCCCCGTCCGTTTCTCGGTTTAGTTGTCGCCGGGGATGGCGGTGGGTGCCGGCGGCGCCTTCACGGGCGGGGTGAACAGGTTGCCACCGGTGGGGTTGATGCTCTTCTCGGTGGGTGAGACCGACGGCGCCGTGGTCGACGTGCTCGGTGTGGTGCTGGCTGGGCCGGATTCGCCACCGCCACAAGCGGTCAACGCTCCCGCCAAGATGGCGGCAGAGATGCCAACGGTCGCGGCGACGCGGCGGGTCAGCCGACGATTCTTCATCATTCAGTCCTATCTATGGCTTCGGGAAAGCTGAGAACACGCAAACTGAACTATATCGTCCATAAATGGTTTGAGTCAAGGTGAGTAGTGATATACCGGCCAGGCCCGAATGCGTCGGAAACCCGCTGTTAATTCGGTGTTCCGCGCGGTTTGAGGCCGGTGATGAAAGCTCGGCCCGCTTCGGATCGGGGCCGGGGGTCGGACCATGTAGTCCACCCGTTAGGAAAGACTTGTCGAGCCACCGGTGAACCGCCGCAGGAACTGCCGGGTCCGGTCCTGTTGCGGGTGGGCCAAAACCTGTTCAGCAGGACCGGATTCGACGATGCGGCCGCCGTCGAGGAAGCACACCGTGTCGGCCACCTCTCGGGCGAAGGCCATTTCGTGGGTGGCCATCACGATGGTGCGGCCCGAGCTGGCCAGTTCGCCGACGAGGGCCAGCACCTCGCCGACCAGTTCAGGGTCAAGCGCGCTGGTGATCTCGTCGAGCAACAACAACCGGGGTTCGTAGGCCAACGCGCGTGCGATGGCCACCCGCTGCTGTTGCCCGCCCGACAGCTTGTCCGGATAGGCGTCGGCCTTGTCGGGCAGCCCGACCCGGGCCAAGAGTTCGCGGCCGCGCTCCTCGGCGTCGCGGCGGGTCGAGCCGTGCACCACCCGTGGCGCCAGTGCGACGTTGGCGAGCGCGGTCATGTGCGGAAACAGGTTGAACGACTGGAACACCATGCCCATCGCCTGGCGCGCTTCGTCGGCATCGATGCGGGGGTCGCTGATGTCGCGACCGTCGAGCAGGATCTGGCCGTCGTCGATGTCCTCGAGCAGGTCGATGCACCGCAGCAGGGTCGACTTTCCCGACCCCGACGCGCCGATCAGCACCACCACGTCGTGCTCGTCGACGTCGAGAGAGACTCCGTCGAGCACGGGCCGGTCGTGATAGGCCTTGACCAACCCGCGCACCGACAGCACCGGCACCGTGGCCGTCACAACGCCCCCTGTCGCAACGCCGCCCGCCTGGCCGCCCAGTCGGCGAGTCGCGCCGAGGGCACAGCCAGCGCGACGAACAACAATCCGGCGACGACGTACGGAGTGAAGTTGTACGTGGTGGCGGACTGGATCTGTGCGGCCCGTACCGCGTCGACGGCGCCGAGCACCGAGATCAGTCCGCAGTCCTTCTGCAGGGCGACGAAGTCGTTGAGTAGCGCCGGCGTCACCCGGCGGGTTGCCTGGGGCAGCACCACCAGTTGCATGGTGCGTCGATGGTTGAGCCCCAACGACTTCGCGGCGGCCAGCTGTGACGGGTGAACCGACTCGATGCCCGCCCGGAAGACCTCGGCGACGTAGGCCGAGTAGATCAACACCAGCGCAAGACCGCCGAGTAGCACCGGGTTCGTCGGCATCCCCGCCAGTCGTAGGCCTGGCAGCCCGAAGCCGACGAGGTACAGGCAAATCAACAGTGGCAGTCCGCGAAACAGGTCGACGTACCCGGTTGCCAACGCCCGCAACGGAAACCACACCGGGCCGCGCAGCGTCCGCAACGCCGCCAGTCCGAGCCCGAAGACGAGTACCAGAACCTGGCAGACGACCAGCACCCGGACGTTCAGCCACAACCCCTCCAACAGCGCAGGCAGGCTTTCGGCGCCGATGCGCAGATTGAAGAACGAGTCGCGGACCCGCGGCCAGCCCGGCGCCGACGTCACCGCGAACAGCAGCACGGCGGCGAACACCACGGTCGACACCAAGGCCACCAACGTGGATCGACGGGCCTGGGCCTGTCGGTAGGCCACCCGGTCGATGGCCGCCGTGGTCACGAAAGGACCGGTGCGTTACCAGCGCCGGTGAGCCACTCCTGCTGCAGCTTGAAGAGATCGCCGTTGTCGCCGAGTTCGTCGACGGCCTTGGACACGCACGCCGTGAGCGGGCTGCCCTTGTCCAGCACGATGCCGAACTGCTCGGACTTCTCGTCGGCGGCGGGCAACTGGCCGACGATGACCCCGTCGGTCAGTTCGGCCTGTACCGCGAAGGCAGTGGGCAGATCCAGCACCAGCCCATCGATCTGACCGTTGGACAGCGCGGCCTTGGCGTCGTCGTTGTTGTTGAAGACGGCGACATTTGGGTCGATTGCCTTGGCGGCCGTGTAGCTGGTGGTACCCACCTGGGCGCCGAGCTTGAGCCCCTTGAGCCCGTCGAGGGTCTTGACCTCCGCCGCAGGCGATGCCTTCACCGCGACGACCGCCTGCGTCACGTTGAAGTAGGGCGAGGAGAAGTCGACGGCCTGTTTGCGCTCGTCGGTGATCGAGAACTCATTGAGGTTGGCGTCGAACGTCTTTGGGCCCGGCGCGATGGCCGCGTTGAACGGCACCCGCACCCACTTCACGTCGTCCCTGGCGTATCCGAGCTTGTCGGCGACGGCGTAGGCCACCGCGGATTCGAAGCCCTTTCCGTTGGCGGGGTCGTCGTCGATGAACCATGGCGGGTAAGCCGGCTGATCGGTTCCGAACGTGATGGTGCCCATCGCCAAGGTGGTCAGGGAGTCCTTGCTGCACGTCTGCGCGGCCGGTGGGGCCGACGACGTGTCGTCGGCGGGGGCACAGCCGAGCACGGCCAGCCCGACGACGGCCAGCAGGGATACGAACCTCGAGACGTTGCGCATGGGCGGCATCATCGCGCACCTGACCTGGTGGCGCCAAGGTTCTGCTCAGGATGACTGGCAGGCGCGAAGCGACGGGCGTGGCCGAACGCAGCCAATTCTTGGGATCGGTAGTCGTCAGCGCCGCCTGTACTTGCTTGCAGGACGAGGCCAACGAGGCCACGCGCTACGAAGGGAAACTTGGAAATGAGCATCGTGCCAGCCCGCATCGAGGAGCAGGTCAAGCGCGTCGATCGCACCCGGAGCCTGATCATCGGAATCTCCGGCGCCGTCACCGCACTTTGGTGCGTCTACCGCGTGTTCTGGGCGATCTACCTGGCGGCAACGCTGTCCGGCATCGGATGGTCCCCGGTGTCGGCGGTCTTCTCCATCGTGCTGTGGGGCGTGATCGGCGTCGTCGCCGGGTTCTCGGCCTTCGTCTTCCTCACCCGGTACGCCAAGCACCCCTGAACTGACCCGTCGCGGAAGTCGCCCAGGTCCGGGTTCGCCACCCGGCCTGGGCATTTCGGCGTGCGGTCGCCTGCGGTTAGGCGGGTGGGGCGAAGAATTCGAGTGCGCAACCGTCGGGGTCGCGGAAACTCAGGCCCGAACCGTATGCGGCGTCGACGATTCCGCTGTGTTCGATGCCGAGCTCGTCGAGTCGGCCGACCCATTTCTCCAAGTCTTCGCGCGATGCGCAACCAAAGGCAACGTGGTCCAAGCCGACGCGAAATTCGCTGAATCGTTCGGCGGGGGCGGGCTGGGTGTGCTGATGCAGACCCAACAGCGTGTCGTTGTCGAGCGGAAAGACGACGTGCCTGTAGCCGGCCTCGGTGTCCTCATCGATCACCGGGTCAGCGCCGATCAGCGTGCGGTACCAGGGCGCACTGACGGCGAGGTCGCGAACGGTGATCGCGACGTGGGTGAGGGCGGGAAAGGCGGGCATGTGAACATCCTTGTTCGTCGTATCGGACGACGATGACACGTTTGCCAGCGCGAAGTGGTTCAACCACCAGATCGGTCGACCGATGGTTTGGCGCGCGACGACGCCTACAGCTCGACGATGGTGCCCGCCGTCGGGTCGACCTTCCCGTCGAGCAGTTCGAGATAGGCCCGCTGGATGTCGTCCTCGCCCGAGACGCGTTCGACGCGAAGCCACTGCGATGCCCACTGGGCGAACGGAGCCCACGCATCGGCGACCTTCTGGTCAAGGCTCGCGGTGCCCCAGTCGGCGCCGCGCTTCTTGATGCGGTCGGGTGCGAAGAAGAAGACGGGCCTGGGCCCCTCGAGGTCGCCTGCCCCCTGGCCCATCTCGGTCCAGTGAGTCATGCCGACGGCGGAGCTGTGGGCGAGCCGGTCGCCATAGTGAGCGTGCACGTCGGTGCGGACCGCGGCGTCACCCGAGACGTCGACGTACACGGCTCGCTCACCAGGAAGCCGCGTCACGTCGTCGTACAGCTCGACTGAGTCATAGACGCCGAGGCCCTCGACGAACTTGCGGTTGCCCGCGGAGGTCAGCCCCACGATCGCGACGCCCTCGCGCTTGGCGAGCAGGTACGCGGCGATGATCGACGTCTTCGACGACGCACTGGAGATGACGATCGTGTCCGCACCGAAGAACTGTTCGTCGGCAAGGAAGTCGTCGATGAGGAAAGAGGTGAAGAAGAGCGGAAAGAAGATGATGTGCTCGGCTTCGTGGTCGGCGGAGTAGACGGGATCGGTCGCGACGTCTCGGTAGCCCTGATAGGCGGACGGCAGCGGCAACCGGTGCGGCGCGGCGTCGACGAAGCCCTTCTCGTTGATTCGGTCGGGGACGACCAGCAGGTGGCTGGCGCAGGGGAGATAGCCGTACACCCGGGTGCCCTGTGCGAGGTCGGGGTGTCGGGATTCCTCGACGTGCGCGTAACCCCAGACGTTCAACTTGCCCCAGTCCGGGTCCGAGGCCGGGAAGAAGCTCCAGTAGTTCATCGTGTCGCCGAACACGGCGTAGGTGATGTTGTTCGAGGTCAGTCCGAACGACTCGATCCGAAGCAGCGCCTGTCCGTCGGCCGGCTGCGGCGGGTCGCCATCGACGAAGCGGCTGTCGTGTAGGTCCTTGCGATTCAGCTCGAAGTCCACGCATCCAGCCTAGGCACCGAGCGCGTCTCGACGGGCGTGATCCGACCAGAGCTACGTGGTGGTGGTAAGGCGGACGGCGCCTATGTGATTCGTCCGGGCCGCCTCGACGAACTCCTCGGTCGTGGGGATGCGCTGATCGCGGAACTTCAAACCCATCATCCGCTGCGCGACCTTGACCCCATAGCCCTCGGCGACACGTCGGGACAGCTCGCCGACGGTCGTCGGATCCTCGATCAGTTCGCCCTGCATCGTTTTCGTCTTGCCGTCGTGCAACACCTCGGCAGCGGCGCCACCGCGGAAGTTCAGCCGCCACGCCGCACCGGCAAGGGCGTAGAGCTCTCCGTCGAGCTGGTGGGCGCTGACGGGGACCGAATAGCGGCGCCCGCTCTTGCGCCCGGTGAAGCTCAGCACCATCATCGCCTTGCGCATGGGGCCCATGATGGGTGTGCGCAGCAGGACTCGCAGCGCCGGGTTGATGGCTCGCAGCATCGCCTCTGGGGGATGGGCGACGAAGACCGCAGGTGACTGATCCGTCATTACCTCACCGTAGAACCGATCGGAGCGCGCGCACAGCGAAACGATCGGAGCCGCGGCCTGCACTCCGCGGCCGTACGTCGACACGTCGCGCGACGGCTGCGAGCGCATTCAGGCCGCGGCTGCGCCCGCGCAGAATGGCGCCCGTCGTCAAGCCACAGACGAAGCCCACGGTGAAGTACGCCCGTGCGCGTCGTTTCTTGCGCCGCGCAAGGGCCGATCCGAGGTATCCGGATACCGAGGCGAGCGCAGCGACGACGAGCAAAAGCGCCATCACATGCGTCGGCCCTATCGCCCACATGTCGCACCCTCCGGGCCATCGTCTGCAAGGGCCGCGTGCCGATCAAACCACCGGCTGTACCGAACGGGAACTGCTGGAAGGTGTTTCGTGACCAAACCGAGCGCGAAGCGTTAGCGTCGCGCGGACTAGTCCCGATTCTGAACGTGTTTGACGACCCACTGGGCGGCCAGCTTCACCAGTCCGGACTCCGGGTAGCGGACGTGTGCGTTGAAATCCTTTCCCAGAGAACAAATCGGGTCGGCGGTGTTGCACAGATCCGCCGTGCGTGCACCGAAGTCCGGGCTCATCCGTGTCAGCGGCTGCCCGATCCGCGCCGAGGGGTTGCCGAACACGACGACGGCCGCGACGTGAGGGACGACGGCGGCGGGCAACGGCGCCGTGTACCCGAGGCCCGCGATCGGCGACGTTGCGACGACGTCCATGACGGCAGCACCCTGTGAATAGCCACCGAGCACGATCTTGGTGTCCGGGCACTTGGCCGCCGTGGACTGCACCCGCTTGCTCGCATCGGTGGCACCCGCACCAACTTCGAGGAAGTCGTAGGACGCCGGGTACTCGACCGCATACGTGCCGATCGACATGTCCTTGACCATGGGGCGCAGCGTGTCCACGAGGGCCTGGCCGACCCGGCCGATGCCAGGAGCCTCGTCGGTGCCGCGGGCGAAGACGACCTCGATGTCGGAGCACTTCGGAGCGGCGGACGCGGCAGGCATGCCAAACGTCGTCACGGCGACCGACGCGATGGTCGCCGACATGACGGCGGCGGGGACGGCCCGACGCGCGCGTCGAATCGTGCTGTCGACGGCCACGGTCTCTCCTCGAACCTGGAGTCTCTGCTGAGCGGTTGGACAACGGTGTACCCAATTGTCACTCAATTCACTCTAATAACAAAGAGCAGGTCGCGCCGTCAGTGTGCGGCGTCGAACTCGATCGGTAGCGCGGCGGGGCCACACATTCCCGTCAGCGGCTTCCATGGCACCGGTCCGCTGACGCGGGCGTTCGGCATGCGGCGCGTGAGCACGGTCAATGCCTCGGCGAGTTCGATTCTGGCGAGGTGCACTCCGAGGCAGTAGTGCATGCCACCGCCGAAGGTCAGCATGGCCGGCGGGGAGGTGCGGGTGATGTCGAGCCGGTCGGGATCGTCGTAGGCGGCGGGGTCGCGGTTGGCCGAAGCCGTGTTGACGAGGACGAGGGTGCCCGCCGGGATGCTCAGCCCGCCGAGTTCGACGTCGTCGACGGGGGTGCGCATGGTGGCGAAGGCGATCGGGGAGTGGCGCATCGTCTCCTCGACCGCTTTCTGCGCAAGGTCGGGTTGCCGGGCCAGGAGCGCCCACTGGTCGGGATGCTCGATGAGCACGTGCGCCGACGCGGCCAATTGGTTTCGGGTGGTGTCGGTTCCGGCGATCAACAGGCCAGACACCAACATGAGCAGTTCGTCGTGGGTGAGCCGATCTCCGTCGTCCTCGGCGCGGATCAGGTCCGAGATCAGGTCGTCGGTGAGCGCATTGCGTCGTTCGGCAACCATGTCGTCGATGTACGCGTCGAGCTCGTCCCAGGCGCGCAGGATGACGGGGGTATCTTCGGCGGCGTTCCAGAAGAAGGCCTTCAGGACGTCATCGGCCCAGCTGGAGAACAGTTGCCAGTCCTGCCGGGGTGCGCCGAGCAGCGCGCAGATGATCGGGATCGGATACTGCGTCGCGACGTCCGCGACCAGGTCGCAACGGCCGGTGGTCACCAGTGGATCGACCAGTTCGGTGATCACGTCGACGACGGTCGCGCGGAGCCGTTCCGCGGCCTTGGGTGTGAACACCTTGGCGACGAGCCGGCGGAGCCGGTTGTGATCGGCCCCGTCGAGACTCAAGAGGCTGTTGGCCGTCCGGTCCCAGAGCGGTCCCGACGTGATGCCTTGTGCGGCCAGGGCGAATCCGCGTGGAACCCGAAACGTGGAGTCGCGCAGTACTTCGCGCACCAGGTCGTAGGTGAGTAGCTCGGGTCCGTGCGGGCCCAGCGCGATCGGAGACTGCCGTCGTGCCTGCGCGATGCGGGCGTGTGCCTCCTGGGGAACCTGCGCGTTTTGATACTCGAGGGAAGGTAGGCCGGCCTCGAATACGTTGGGCCGGCCGGGCCGCTCGATCGCGATCGTCATCATCAATCTCCTCGTCTTTTCGACGATGTCCGAGGACTTTCAAGATCGATCGAACGCCGCTGCCGAGGAGCCGGACAGCGTAGTCGACTACTCGAGTCGCCCAGCGGGTCGACATTCACCCGGCACGTGCCATTGATGAGGCAGAATCGCGCAGGTGACGACACCGCCGCAGGGGCCCGGCCAGCCTGGCTGGCGCGGCAGGGTGCCTCCGCCCGACCCGGCGACGCAGCGGATTCCGCGCCCCCCGCAGCAGCCGCCGGACGCTCCGACCGAGCAGCTGCGCGCGCCCCGCCCATCCGCAGGCGCGGCGCCCACCGAGCGGATTCGTCGAGCGTCCCCGCCTCCGCCTCCGCCGCCCCCGCCTCCGCCGCCCCCGCCGAGCCCCCCTCCTCGGGTTCCGCCGGCGCCCGTCGCCCCGCCTCCCAAGGCCAAGAAGGGGCGTGGCTTCCTCAACCCACGGTCGCTCATCCTGATCGCGGTCATCGTCGTCGCCCTGGTGGCCGGTGGCTTGGCAGGCGCGGAGCTCTACGCGCGGCATCGCGCGGACGCCATCCTGGTCGAGGTCGCCGAATGCGTCGTCAAGGACGGCGCCACCATCTCCTTCGGAGTGAACCCGCCCTTCCTGTGGCAGCACATCACCGGCGACTACACCAACATCACGGTCACCACCGAGGGCGACCGCGTCCAGGATGCGACGGGCATGACGGCCGACGTGACGCTCGAGGACGTGCGGCTGCAGGAGACCGACGACTCCAAGGGCACCATCGGAACGCTCAACGCGACGCTGAGCTGGAAGTCCGCAGGCATCAAGGACACCGTGGCCGCCAACCTTCCGGGGGTGGGCAGCTTGATCACCGGTGTCAGTACCGACCCCGACGCGGGCACCATCCTGCTGGAGGCGGGCAGCAACAGCGTCACGGCCAAACCGGTCGTCACCGACGGCGACCTCAACCTGGAAGTGCTTGAGGTCAACGGCCCGCTGCCGAAGGACACGATCCAGTCGGCGCTGAACGACCTCACCAAGAAGCTGAACGACAACTACCCGCTCGGCATCCACGCCGACAGCGTCGAGGTGACGGCGACCGGCGTCGTCGGCAAGTTCTCCAGCCAGAACGCGTCGATTCCCAAGGCGGACGCGAACCCCTGCTTCGCGCGCCTCTAGGTTTGCGTTCATGCGTCGTCCGCAATTGCCGACCGATGTTCATGCAGCCTCGTTATCGTCGATCCGTGCATCTGGAGGAGCTTGAATGGTTCGTCGTCCTCGCTGAGACCGAACACGTCACCGAGGCGGCCGCTGAGTTGGGAGTCAGTCAGCCGGCCTTGTCCCGCGCCCTGGCTCGATTCGAACACCAGGCGGGTGCCCAACTGTTCGACCGAGTGAGTCGACGGCTCCGGCTGAACGCCTACGGGCAGATAATGCTGGAACACGCCAGGCGAAGCGTCGCCGAAATGCGTTCCGCCACTGAGCGGATCGCTGCGCTGCGTGATCCAGATTCGGGAAGGGTCCGGCTGGCGTTCCTACATTCCTTGGCGAGTTGGTATGTCCCGGAACAGCTTCGGCGGTTCCGCCAATCGGTGCCCGGTATCCGATTCGACTTGTTCCAAGGTCCGGCTCACGAGATCGTCGAACGGGTACTGGCCGGCCGGGCCGACATCGGCATCACGTCGCCGCGCCCCGAGGCGCCCGGCTTCGTCTGGCGCCGGCTCTACGCCGAGCGACTGTGCCTTGCGGTTCCGCGTGGGCACCGGCTGGCCGCGCGCAGTCGCGTGCGACTGTCCGCCGCGCAGCGCGAGCCCTTCGTTGCGTTGGAGAAGCCGTTCGGGTTGCGGCAGTTGACCGATCAATTGTGGGCCGAGGAGGGCATCGCTCCCGAGATCGTGTTCGAAGCGACCGAGATTCCCACGATGGAGGGGCTGGTGGCCGCCGGGTTCGGCGTTGCGGTCGTCCCCGTCCCACGTGAGGGTGGCGACCCCAAGGTCGTGCATGTCCCGCTGTCCAACGTCGGAGCCAAACGTGAAGTGGGCCTGGTGTGGGAGCGGGATCGGGTGCTTCCGCCGCCCGCGCTCCGATTCGCCACGTTTCTCGACGATGCGTGACGGTGTCCCCGACGCAGTGCTGCAATGATGCGTGCTGCACATGACAGACGATCCAATGATGCATTGGACACATTGATGTTCGACTCCTAGCGTCGCCTGGGTGTCAATCGATCGGGCAGCGTCACCGGTGTGGGTTGGACACACCCGTGGCTCGGCCGAATACGGTCGGCTGCTCGCGGCGTTGTTCTGTGCCGGGGTGGCGACGTTCGCCCAGCTCTACTCGCCGCAGGCCGTCCTGCCACTGATCGCCGCCGATTTGCGCGTCGGGGCGGCGGATGCAGCGCTCATGGTCTCGGCGTCCACCGTTGGGCTGGCCGTCGGCGTAATCCCGTGGTCCACACTCGCGGACCGGATCGGCCGCGTGAGGGCCATCTCGCTGTCGGTCACGATCGCCACGGCCGTCGGCCTGCTCGTGCCGTTCGCGCCCACCTTCGAATTGCTGCTCACCGGACGCTTCCTCGAAGGGTTGGTCGTCGGAGGCGTGCCTGCGATCGCGGTCGCGTATCTGTCGGAGGAGATCGATCCCCGGCACGCCGCTCGGGCCGCGGGCACGTTCGTCGCAGGAACGACGATCGGCGGACTCATGGGTCGGCTGGTGTCGAGTCCGGTGGCCGAGGTCGTTGGATGGCGCCTGGGTGTCTTTACGGTCGCCGTGCTGTGCGCTGCGGCCGCGTTGAGCTTCGTCAAGCTCGCCCCGAGGCCGCGCGGGTTCACTCCGTCGAGTCGGTCGGGACACCCCGAAGGCAGTCTCGGGCACCGGCTGATGGCGAACCTACGTTCGCCTCGGCAGCTCGCGCTGTTCGCTCAGGCCTTCCTGCTGATGGGCGGGTTCGTCGCGATGTACAACTTCCTGGGCTTCCGGCTGATGCAGGCGCCGTTCTATCTGTCGCCGTTCGTCGTCAGCCTGGTGTTCCTGGCCTACCTCGCCGGAACGTGGACCTCGTCGCGCGCGGGTGCGGAGGCCTCGCGCTTCGGGCGCAAGCCGGTGCTGCTGGTGTCCATCGCCGTCATGATCGCGGGCGTCGCGATTACGTTGAGCGACAACGTGTTCGCGGTACTCGCGGGTCTGGTGATCGCCACCGCCGGGTTCTTCGGCGCCCACTCGATCGCGTCGGGGTGGACTGGTCAGTCGGCTCCGGCAGGCAAGGCGCAGGCTTCGTCGCTGTACAACCTGTTCTACTACGGCGGATCGAGCGCCGTCGGTTGGTTCGGTGGCGTGGCCTTCGACGGCGGTGGCTGGACCGCCGTCGCGGGGACGATTCTGGCGCTGGCCGTCATCGCCGCCGCTGCCGCGGTGTTGTTCCTGCCGAAGAACTAGAGGATGTCGATGATGTCGTTCTTCAGCGCCTCGGCCTGCGTCCCGAACACCGCCTGGACGCTGTTGCCGATCTCGATGACGCCGGCCGCACCGAGGCTCTTCAGCCGGTCTTGATCCACCTTGTCCTTGTCGGCGACCTCCATGCGCAACCGCGTGATGCAGGCGTCGACGTTCACCAGGTTCTCGCGGCCGCCGAACGCCGCAATGATCTGTTCGGCCTTGCTGTCGGTGAGCGTTGCGGTCGCCGCACCTGCTCCACCTGTCGTCACCGCGGTGGCCGATCCGGCGCCCTCGCCGAGATTCGCCTGCTCCTCGGCCTCGAACTCGTCGTCCGGCTCCCGTCCGGGGGTGCGCATGTTCCACTTCTTGATCGCGAACCGGAACAGCAGGTAGTAGACGATGAAGAACACGACGCCCATGCCGATGAGCAGCGGGATGTTCTTCGCCGCTGGCGCGCCGCCCCACAGGATGAGGTCGATCAGCCCGGCGGAGAACGAGAAGCCTAGGTGTATGTCGAGCAGGTAGGCGATCGCCAAGGACAGACCCGTCAACAGCGCGTGGATCACGTACAGCGGGAACGCGACGAACATGAACGCGAATTCCAGTGGCTCGGTCACGCCGGTGAGGAACGCGGTCAGCGCCGCCGCCGACAGGATGCCGACCGCGATCTTGCGCTGCTTCTTGTTCGCCACGTGGATCATGGCCAGCGCGGCGGCTGGCAGCCCGAACATCAGGATCGGGTAGAACCCGGACGTCAGGAGCCCGGCGGACGGATCGCCTGCGGCGAAACGGGTGAGTTCGCCGGTGACGACCTTGCCGCCCTCCGGGGGTTGGTAGTCGCCGTAGAGGAACCAGATGTAGGAGTTGGGGATGTGGTGCAGGCCCAGCGGAATCAGCATGCGGTTGGCGAATCCGTAGACGAACGCCCCCAACGCACCCGAACCGCCGATGAACTTGCCGAGGCCGGTCAGCCCGGCGTCGAAGATTGGATAGAAGTAGCTCATCGCGAACCCGAGGAACAGACAGGCCACCGATACCACGATCGGGACGAAGCGCCTGCCTCCGAAGAATCCGAGGTAGGACGGCAACTGAATGGTGTGATAGCGATCGAAGAGCCACGCGGTGAGCAGGCCGACGAAGATGCCGGCGAGCACGCTGTAGTTGATCAGGGCCTGGTCGCCGTTCTTGTCGACCTCACCGGCAAGCACGATCGGCGACATGGTCTTGAACACCGCTTGAACCACCAGATAGCCCACCACGGCGGCCAGTGCGGTCGAACCGTCGGCCTTCTTGGCGAATCCGATGGCGACGCCGACTGCGAAGAGCAGGGGGAGGTTGGCGAACACCGCGTCGCCGGCAGCGCTCATCGCCTGGAAGAACGGGCCGATGACCGGAGTCTTGATGCTGCCGAGCATGTCGGGCTGACCCAGCCGGAGCAGGATTCCCGCTGCGGGTAGCACCGCAATCGGCAGCATGAGGCTCTTGCCGAGCCGTTGCAATTGTGCGAAGCCAGGTATCCGCATGCCCGACTTCTTCGGTGTTTCTTCAGGTTTCGTCGTGCTGCTCATCTATCCAACCTCCTCTGCGACAAATGTCGCCGCTGCCGAAGCTGAGCGGAAGCCTAGACGAGAACCTACGAACCCGAGACCTTCTTTCCCACACGCTCGTATTGTTGGTGCGTGAGCAAGACGCCAGTTCTCGCCCCCGTCGCGGGGCGTGCGGTACCGCTTCAGGACGTCCCCGACCCGGTCTTCGCCCAGGGCATGGTGGGTTACGGTGCCGCCGTCGACCCCCCGCGGGAGGTCATCGAGGCGGTCGCTCCGGTCAGCGGCAAGCTGTTGAAGTTGATGCCGCACGCCTACATCGTGATGACGCCCGACAACGTGGGAGTGCTGGTCCACCTGGGGCTGGACACCGTCGCGTTGAAGGGCGAAGGCTTCACAAGCCACGTCAGCCAGGGCGACGAGGTCACCGCGGGTCAGCTCGTCATCACCTACGACGTGCCCGCCATCGTGGCCAAGGGGCTCAATCCCGTTGTGCCCGTTGTGGTCATGGACGAGCGTGAATCCGGGAACGTCGTTCCGTCCGAGGCCGTCCACGCCGGCGTGGACATCGCTTCCGGGGCAAGCCTTTTCACGGCCACCAAGTAGCATGGAGGTCATCGTCGGTGGGGACGCCGAAGAGCTCGGCCGCATCGCCGCCGACGCCATCGGTGCCCTGCTGGCCCGAAAACCGACCGCGGTCCTCGGCCTTGCGACCGGATCGTCGCCGCTGGCGATCTACGACGAGCTGGCCAGACGCTGCGAGGCCGGGCTGATCTCGTTCCGGCAGGCGCGAGGATTCACGCTCGATGAATACGTCGGGTTGCCCGCCGATCATCCCGAGCGGTACCGAACGGTCATCGACAAGGTATTCGTGTCACGGGTCGACTTCGCTCCCCGCGCGGTCCAGGGCCCCGACGGCCTGGCGGGCGACATCCCGGCCGCATGTGCGGCCTATGAGCACTCGATACACGAAGCGGGCGGCGTCGATCTGCAGATCCTGGGAATCGGCACCGACGGGCACGTGGCGTTCAACGAGCCCGGCTCCTCCCTGGCCTCCCGAACCCGGATCAAGACGCTGACGAGGCAGACCCGGATCGACAATGCCCGCTTCTTCGGCGGCGACGTCGAATCGGTTCCCACGCACTGCCTGACCCAGGGACTCGCGACCATCATGGAGGCCAGGCACTTGGTGCTGGTGGCAACGGGTCGCGGCAAGGCCGAAGCGGTGCACCACCTGGTCGAGGGCCCGGTGAGCGCACTGTGGCCTGCGACCGTCCTGCAGCTTCACCCGCACGTCACGGTGCTGCTCGACGATGCGGCTGCGCGCAGGCTCCAGCTCGTCGACTACTACCGCGAGACGTACCGCTCGAAGCCGGAATGGCAGGGCATCTGAGTGCTGCTGACCGCGGACACGCTGCTCACGGGGCGAGAACTGTTGCGGCCCGGATGGATTGACGTGTCCGACGGCACCGTGAGCGCGGTCGGTGCGGGCAGTCCGCCGAGACCCGCTGACCGCGAGCTCGGTCCGGTGACGGTGGTGCCGGGTTTCGTCGACACGCATCTGCACGGTGGGGGAGGTGCGAACTTCTCCGCCGGATCAACCGCCGAGACGTCCACCGCGGTGGCGTTGCACCGCAGGCACGGCACCACCACGCTCGTCGCTTCTCTGGTGACGGCGGCTCCCGCCGAATTGCTGCGCCAGGTCGGGGAATTGGCCGATCACGTGCGTGGTGGGGAGCTCGACGGGATCCATCTAGAAGGACCCTGGCTGTCGGTGAAGCGGTGCGGGGCTCACCAGCCGGCGCTGATGCGCGACCCGGACCCTGCTGAAATCGACCGTGTGCTCGAAGCCGGCGGCGGAGCCGTCCGCATGGTCACCATCGCGCCGGAACGCGACGGCGCGCTCGCCGCGATCGCACGAATGGTCGACGCGGGTGTCGTCGTGGCGGTCGGCCACACCGAGGCGACCTACGAGCAGACGCGGTCGGCGATTGCGGCGGGCGCGACGGTCGGTACCCACCTGTTCAATGCGATGCGTCCGATCGATCGTCGGGAGCCCGGTCCGATCATCGCGCTGTTGGAAGATCCGTCGGTAACCGTCGAATTGATCACCGACGGGGTGCACGTCGCTCCCGCGATCTACCGGCACGTCTCGGCGGCCGCCGGACCCGACCGGGTGTCGCTGGTGACCGATGCGATGGCGGCCACGGGGATGGCCGACGGGGTCTATCACCTGGGTCCACTGGCGGTGGACGTGGTCGGCGGGGTCGCGCGCGTGTCGGGCACCGACACCGTCGCCGGCAGCACCGCGACCATGGACCAGGTGTTCAGATTCGCCGTCGCCCACAGCGGACTGCCCCTTGACGAGGCCTTGATGCTGGCGGTGCGCCAGGCCTCGCTCAATCCGGCTCGGGCGTTGGCGCTGTCCGACGCCGGCCTGGTTCCCGGTGCGAAAGCCGATCTGGTGGTTTTGGATTCAGCCCTCGTCGTAAGGGGTGTGTTGCGCCGGGGGTCCTGGGTGGTCGACCCAGTCAGCGCGTCAGGCCCTCGACGATGAAGCGGGTGGTCTGTTCGGCGCGCTTGCGTCGATACGTTCGGCCATCGGAGAGGATCGGGTAGACCACCCCGCCGACGATCGCGTCCGTCGCAGACATCGCAGTGGCCTCGTCGATGCCGTCGGCCAGCAGTCGGGCGTGGACGCCTTCCCGTAGCGGCGTGGCGAATCCGTCGCGCAGCCTCGTCGCCGTGTCCTCGTGCTCCATGGTGGCGACCGTCAGGATGCGCAGCATCGCCGAACCGCGTTCGGTGGTCAACGTCGCGGCGAGCTTGCTGGCCCACCGGACGAGGTCGGCGACGAGATCGTCGGTGTGCGCGACCGACCCGACGATCTTGTCGGCGTCCTCGAGCAGGACGTCGGCGACCAGGGCGGGCCTGCTGGGCCACCAGCGGTAGATGGTCTGCTTCCCGACGCCTGCGCGGGCAGCGACCGCCTCGATGCTCAGCCCGTCGAAACCACGCGCGAGCAGCAGTTCGCGCGTCGCGGTGACGATGGCGACGCGCGACTTCTCGCTGCGTCGCCGCGGTGCCGTGACGGGGCTAACCATGTGCGCATCCTCACTTGCCGGTGCGTCTGACAACCCGTAGTCTGCCACAAGACGAGACGGTCCGTCTTGTCTACGACGTGAAAGGTCTTGACGGTGCCCATCGGACTCTCCCCCGAGCAGGGTCAGCTGGAGGATGCAGTCGCTCGCTTCGCGTCGCGGCACGCCGCCGTCGCCGACACGCGGAAGTCCTTCGGCGCCTTGGCCAACGGGGACCTCCCGACGTGGTGGGACGAGCTGATCGCGCAGGGTTTCCACGCCGTCCATCTGCCAGAGTCCGTCGGTGGGCAGGGCGGTCAACTGATCGACGCGGCCTGTGTGCTCGCCACCGCGGCCACCGCACTGCTGCCGGGACCGTTGCTGCCGACCGTGATCGCCGGCGCGATCGCCCTACGCGCCGACGACAATCCGGCCGCCAAGGCGCTCTTGACCGAGCTCGCCGCCGGGCGCGCCGCCACGGTCGTGCTGCCCGGGCAGGGCGACCTGCGGGCCACCGCATCCGAACGAGGATGGCGTGTCAGCGGACACTCGGGCGACGTGCTCGGGGCCCGTTCGGCGGGCCTGGTGCTGACGGCGGCACGCGCCGACGACGGCGGCACGGTGTGGTTCGTCGTCGATCTGACTGCCGCTGCGGCGTCGGTCGAGGCGCGCGAGGGCACCGACCTGACCGTCGACGTCGGAGTCCTGCGCCTCGATGACCACGTCGTATCGGATGCGCTGGTACTCAACGGCATTGACGACGATGCGGCGTGGGACGTCGCCGTCGCGCTGACCGCGTGCGCTTCCGCTGGGACGCTCCGGTGGGCCGTGGATGCGGTCACCACCCACCTTGGCACCCGCGAACAGTTCGGCAAGCTCATCGGCACTTTCCAAGCACTTCAGCACGAAGCGGCGATGCTCCTGGTCAATGGCGAACTGGCCACCGCCGCGGCGTGGGATGCGGTGCGCGCCATCGACGAAGCCCCGCCGCAACGGAGCCTGGCGGCCGCCGGAGCCGCCATCATCGCCGTCACGCCCGCCCCCGAGCTCCTGCTCGACGCGCTGACGATGTTCGGCGCCATCGGATACACCTGGGAACACGACGTGCATCTGTACTGGCGGCGCGCCACCAGCCTCGCCGCGTCGATGGGCCCAGTCACCCGCTGGTCGCGGCGACTCGGTGAGCTGGGTCGCGCCCACGTGCGCGACATGACGGTGAAACTCGGTGCGGCGGAAGCGGATTTCCGCGCTCACGTCGCCGCGGTGCTGGACGAGGCGCTCGAACTCCGCAACGACACGCCGAGCCCACTCGGGGACTACGACCACCTGGCCACCGGCCCTCAGCGCACGCTCATCGCCGAGGCTGGACTCATCGCGCCGCACTGGCCGCCGCCATGGGGCGTAGCTGCGACTCCACTGCAACAGCTGATCATCGACGACGAGTTCGCCAAACGGCCCGAGCTGGTACGGCCGTCACTCAACATCGCCGAGTGGATCCTCCCGACGCTGCTCAGCGCCGCCCCGGAAGACCTTCAGCAGCAACTGATTCCGCCGACGCAACGAGGCGAGCTGCTCTGGTGCCAGCTGTTCAGCGAACCAGGCGCCGGATCGGACCTCGCGGCGTTGAGCACGCGAGCGGTGAAGGTCGACGGGGGGTGGCGAATCAATGGTCACAAGATCTGGACGTCGTCCGCGCAGTACGCCGACTACGGAGCACTACTGGCCAGAACGGACAGCAACGCCCCGAAGCACCAGGGCATCGGCTACTTCATCATCGACATGCGCGCCGACGGCGTGGAGATCCAGCCGATCAGGACTGCGGATGGCGACCCGCACTTCAACGAGGTCTTTCTCGTCGACGTGTTCGTGCCCGACCGAATGCTGCTCGGTGAACCCACCGCCGGTTGGAGTCTGGCCATCGCCACCATGGCCCAGGAGCGCGTGGCGATCGGTGGTTACGTGAACATCGACAGGGCGGGCGCCCTGCGGCAGCTCGCCACGCAGGCGGGGCCAGATCAGGACGCCGTGGTGCGCGCGCTTGGCGAACTCGACGCGTACTCCAACGCGATCAAGGCGCTCGGGGTGCGCGAGACCATCAGGCTGCTCGACGGTCAGAGCGCCGGGCCCGCCTCCAGCATCGCCAAGGTGGCCACCAGCATCATGCTGCGACGCACGTTCAAGGCCACCCTCGAGCTGGCGGGCCCGCTTGCCGTGGTCGAGCGGTCCGAGCCCGCGGTCGTCGAACCCTACCTGCGGCTGCCCGCCGAACTGATCGGCGGCGGCACCCGGCAGATCCAGCTCAACATCATCGCCCAGATGATCATGGGCCTACCGCGCAAGTGACCAGCGAGAGTCAGGAACACGGCCATGGGTGGCAGTAGAGGATTACGTGGTGAAGCGGCGATCGTCGGGTATGTCGAGTTGCCGCCGGAGCGGATGAACAAGGCGACACCCGCGCCGTTCACGCTCGAGCAGTGGGCCGAACTGTCCGCCGCCGCGCTGGACGATGCCGGAGTGCCCGCCGAGTCGGTGAACGGCATCGTCACCACGCATCTGGGCGAGTCGGAGATCTTCGTGCCGTCCACGGTGGCCGAATACCTCGGTGTGGACGCCAATTTCGCCGAGGTCCTCGACCTCGGTGGCGCCAGCGCCGTCGGCATGGTGTGGCGCGCGGCCGCGGCCGTCGAGCTCGGCCTGTGCGACGTGGTGTTGTGCACGATCCCCGCCCGCTACCTCACGCCGATGTCGGAGAAGAAGCCCAAGCCGTTGATCGATGCGGTGTTCTTCGGCTCGTCGAGCAACCAATACGGCTCGCCGCAAGCGGAATTCGAGATCCCATACGGCAACCTCGGACAGAACGGCCCGTACGGGCAAGTGGCCCAGCGCTACGGAGCGATCTACGGCTACGACGAACGGGCGATGGCCAAGATCGTCGTCGATCAGCGGGTCAATGCCAACCACACCGAAGGCGCGATCTGGAAGGACAAGCCGCTGACCGTCGAGGACGTGTTGGCCAGCCCCGTGATCGCAGACCCCTTGCACATGCTGGAGATCGTCATGCCCTGCGTCGGTGGGGCCGCCGTCGTCGTGGCCAACGCCGACGTCGCCAAGCGGGCCCGCAACCGCCCGGTGTGGATCAAGGGCTTCGGTGAGCACGTGCCGTTCAAGACCCCCACCTACGCCCAGGACCTGCTACAGACACCGATCATCAAGGCCGCGGACACCGCGTTCGGCATGACGAGTCTTGTTCGCTCCGACATGGACATGGTGTCGATCTACGACTGCTACACCATCACCGTCCTGCTGAGCCTCGAGGACGCCGGGTTCTGCGAGAAGGGCAAGGGCATGGCGTTCGTGGCCGACCACGACCTCACCTTCCGCGGCGACTTCCCGCTCAACACCGCGGGCGGTCAGCTCGGATTCGGTCAGGCGGGGCTCGCTGGCGGCATGCACCACGTGTGCGACGCCACCAGGCAGCTCATGGGCCGCGCCGGCGAGGCGCAGGTCCCTGACTGCAACCGCGCGTTCGTATCCGGCAACGGCGGAATCCTTTCCGAGCAGACGACGCTCATCCTCGAGGGAGATTGATCGGACATGACGACCTTCGAACGACCCATGCCGGTGAAGACGCCCACCACCGCGCCGTTCTGGGATGCGCTGGCCCAGCACCGTGTCGTCATCCAGTACTCGCCGTCGACCGACGCGTGGGTGTTCTATCCGCGGGTGCGCGCACCGCGCACGCTCGCGAACGACTTGGAATGGCGTGAGATCTCGGGGCTGGGCACGCTGTACTCGTTCACGGTGGCGCGCCGGCCCGTCGGTCCGCACTTCGTCGATGCCGTGCCGCAACTGCCGGCGATCGTCGAATGGGACGAAGGCCCAAGGTTCTCCACCGAACTGGTGAACGTGGATCCGGCCGAGTTGGTGATCGGGATGCGCGTGGCGCCGGTCTTCTTCGACTATCCCGAGCACGACGTCACCATGCTGCGCTACGAGCCCGCCAAGGGCTGACTCAACGGCGCGTCCGCCTACGCATCGATTCGTCGATTCCAAACCCCATACTATGGGGTTTACAGTAGCGTTCTCGGCATGTCAGGGCTTGACGCATCCAAGGTCAGCATCGTCCCCTACGTGTCGTTGGCGGACGCGTCCGTCCAGGACCACTCCACGGCGGACAGGCAGTTCCCCGGCGTCTACAACGACGCCCTGTTCCTGTGGGCGATGGTCGACACCGAGGACGGGAAGCGCTACGAGCTGATCCGCGAGTTGTCGGCGAGCGCCGCGTTCGACTTCAACCTCCACGAGTGCTCGACGGACCTCTGGACCCATCCGCGGAACGTGCGGTTCCCTGGCGAGCACGACTTGTACTGGGGACTGATCATGTGGTTCGAGCGGGAGGGAAAGCAGATCGTCTACCCAGCGCACGCGGAAATGCGTGCGCGACACCGCATGCGGATCTCGCTCGGCCCGAACGAGTACGTCTGGAAGGAAGACGACGGGTGCATCGACGTGGTGCTGACCCCGCTGCCGATGAACGTGACGGCCATCTACGTTCCGGGATTACCCGACGACGTGGGCTACACGAGTTCGGGATGCACGGTGGCGGGCAGCATCGAGGGGTCGGCCATCACCGGCGGTTACGGCGGACTCGACCGGATGTACTGCCTGCCCGGCCACAGTGCGCACAACTCGAAGATCGCTGAGCTCGAACACTATTGGTTCGTGTGGGGATCAATTCTGGAGGACGGGACCTGGGAGACCGGCAACGCGATGCTGGGGCCGGGCAACTACGCGACGGCGACCTTCCACCGCCAGGGTGAGCCCCCGATCATCGGGACCAACGACGGCGTGGACTCCAAGGTGATGTGGGAGACCAAGGGCGACGTGAGTCAACCCCATCGCGCGAGCCTGTCCTTCGGCGGCCGCACCTTCAACTTCGAGGCCACCCACAACGCGGCGGCGGCCGGCATCTCGCTCGGCATCGCCTGGGTCCACGGGATCATGGCCGAGGAGGGCGGACCGAAGCCGGCGAAGAGTTGGTCGACGATGGAGGTCATCAAGTCACGCGCGACACCGCGCGACTGATTTAGCCGCCGCTGTTTAGCCGCCGCCCAGGCAGAAGTTGGGCACGCAGAACTGCGCATGACCAGGTCCCACGTCAGCGCTGGCTCCTGGCACGTTGGCCTGGGCACCGTCGGGCCCAGCGGTCGCGCCCGCACCGGGGACGGTGGCCCCAGCACCATCCGGACCCGCTATCGCGCCTGCGCCAGGAACGTTGGCTGCGGCACCGTCGGGCCCGGCAATCACGCCTGCACCTGGCACGGTGGCTCCGGCCCCTTCCGGGCCAGCCACCGCACCCGCACCTGGCACGGTCGCTTCCGCCCCGTCAGGCCCAGCCCACGCGCAGTTCTCGACCTCCACGCACGGCGCCGGCGGGTCGGCAAGCGCCGCCGGAACGCCGAGCGGGGTCAAGGCGAGGGCGGTCGCGGCCGCACCAGCTAGGAAGATTCGCTTCACGGGATCGATGTTCATAGCCATGAGGGCCGGGTACCACACTGGCGCGCGCGTGAAACATTCAATATCAACCCGCCCCGCACCCCGCTAGCTCTGCTTCGATGGCGTGTCGACGGCGTTTGCTGTCTGTCCCAATGATTCCCGTGTTGTCCTGGCCAACACCCCCGGCCCCGTCGTCAACGCCCTTCGCCAAGGTGCGACGCCGTCGACTTCGATCTCGATGGATATGGATAGCACGGTTCGGATGAGCACGATAAGGCCGAGGATGGCGGCGTCGGTCAGCGACGGCGTCGACGTGACCGTTTTGACGATGTCGGCCGCCACCAACAATTCGAGCCCGAGCAGAATCGCGCCGCCCAGCGAATCGCGCAGGGTCTTGAAGGCCTTGGACCCGTCACCAGACCGCTTCCACGTCACGCACGCCAGCAGGAAGGCAAACAGCGAGCCGACCACCATCGCCGACACGCCAAGCACTTCGAACGCCTGGGTCGCCCGCTCGAAGAAGGTCTCCAAATGCATGCTCGGGATTCTTCCTCGGTCGGGCGGCCGTCGTTGCGATACGGGGTGTTCGCATCGGTTTTCGCCGACGCTACGACGTCAGCGCGGCGATCTGTTTGGCGATGAACGCATTCCAGTCCGATGCGCGTTCGACCAGGACGTCGCGCACCTTCGGGTCGGTGTACAGCATGAACGTGTCGGCCAGAATCGCCTCGGCCACCTGCTCGCCCACGACGTCCGGGGTCAGCAACCCGAACTGAGCGCCGGGCGGGCGGGTGGCGACCTCGGGGCCGAACGTCGGTGGCATGGTCGCCATGATGTTCGTCAGCACTGGGCCCGGGCACAGCACCGTCACCCCGATGCCCTGGGGCTGCAGGTAGAGCCGCAGCCCCTCCGAGAGCTGCACGATCGCGGCCTTCGTCGCCGCGTAGGGCAGTCGGTCGTAGGAGTAGGTGAACAGCCCGGCGAACGACGCGGTGTTGACGACGTGTCCGTGGCCTTGCGCGATGAGTAGCGGCAGGAACGCCGCGTTGCTCCGCACGACCGACATCAGGTTGGTGTCGATGATCCGTTGCCACTCGCGGACGGGCAGATGGTCGGGCCGTCCGCTGGTGAGCACCCCGACGTTGTTCATCACGACGTCCACCTGGCCGAAGCGCTCGATGGCGAAGTCACGCAGCTCGTCGAACGTCGAGTCGACGGTGACGTCGCAGCTGACCGCGGCGGATCGTCCTCCCGCCGTGTGGATCTCGTCGGCCGCGGTGCGGGCTCCGTCGACGTCGACGTCGGCGATCACGACGCTCGCGCCGCGCCGGGCCAGCGACTGCGCGGTGGCGCGCCCGATGCCGCTGGCGCCGCCCGTGACGATGGCGACGGCGTTCGTTAGTGACGTCATCGCACGGTGAAGCCCGCGTCGAGCGGCCACTGGATGCCGGTGATGAACTTGGCCTGGTCGGAGACGAGGAAGGCGACCGCGTTGGCGATGTCCTCGGGTTGGAGGATCGGCAGGGGCAGGGCGTTCTGCATGCCCGCGATCGCGTTCTGGCCGCCGGCGGCCGCCTGCTCCATCAAGGCCGCCATCGCGTCGTTCTGCGTCATGCCGCTGGCCACCCCGGTCGGGTGAATGGTGTTCACTCGGATCCATTCTGGGGCAAGGAAGGTCGCGAGGTTCTGCATGAGCGCGACGAGGCCGCGTTTCGCCGCGGCATAGGCGTTGCCCGCCGCGTTCAGCGAGGGTGTGCCCTTGAGCCCCGCCGTGGAGCTGGTGATGACGATTGAGCCGCCGCGGCCCGCGTCGCGCATCGCGGGCAGAGCTGCGCGCACCGTGTGATAGACGCCGGTGAGGTTCGTGTCGATGACGTCGTTCCACTCGGCCAGGAAGTCGTCGGATTCCGGTCCCAGCCGCACGATTCCGGCGTTGGCGATGATGATGTCGAGCCTGCCGAACTCGTCGTGGCCGTCCTGAAAGGCCGCGCGAAGTCCGTCGTAGTCCCGGACGTCCGCCTTGCGCGCGAGCATCCGGCGCCCCTCCTTCTCGACGAGCCGGGCGGTCTCCTCGAGTTCGGCTTCGGTTCCATTGGGGTAGCCCATCGTCGGGATGTCCGCGCAGATGTCGACGCCGATGACGTCCACGCCGTCGCGGGCAAGCCGGACGGCGTGCGCGCGGCCCTGACCGCGGGCGGCGCCGGTGATGAACGCAACGCGCCCTTCGAGTTCCGTGGTCACAGTCGCTCCTCCGTCAATCGGTTCGGTTGTTCGGTGCAGATGCGGGCCCACGCCTCGGTCGCAGCCTCCTGCAGCACGTGAGCCTTGGGAAAGCCGCTGTAGGCCGAGAATTGGAGAATGACCTCGTTCATCTCCGCGGGCGTGAGATCGCCGGAGGCCAGTGCGGATCCGACGTGCGAGTGGATGGGGTAGAGCGCATCCGACACCCCGACGCAGGCGACGGTGATCAGCCGCCGTTCGCGCCTGCCCAGCTTGGGGCGCTGCCACACATGGCCGAAGACGAACGCCAGGATGCCCGCGTGAAAGTAGGGCGAGTCGGGCGCCGGTGCGGGCACCTTGTTGATCTCGACGAAGCAGCGTTCTCCATTGCGCAGTCGTTCGTCGTGGTCGGCCGGACCAAGCGCTTCCGACGGAAGCTCCGGGTAGACGAGTTCCTCGCCACGCTCCGCCGCCAAGCGCGCCGCTTGTATGCGGATGGACATCTCGGCCGCAGAACCCTTGGGCCAGCCGCAGTAGACCGCGAAGTGCAGTACGAATTCGAGCAGCTCCTCGAGGCTGATGTCACCGCTGGCCAGTGCGGCGTAGACGTGTTCGTCGATGGACGTGGCTGCATCGGCGGCGCACACGCACGCGAGCGTCACGAACCGGCGATCCCGACGACTCAAACCCGTTCTCGCCCAGACCGTTCCGAAGACGAACTCCTCGGTTGCCGCGGCCAGCGGCGACGTCGCGACGGGTGGGTCGGCCACCATCACCTCGCGATAGGCGCGTACTGCTCGATCATCCACGTCTCGATACCCCGTCTCTAATGCGAACGCTCGAACTCTAAGGCCGTTGACTTAGTTAGTCCAGGGTGATTGGCTGATCGGGTGCCCTCGACCTCGAGCGCGGCCCTTGGCCCGTCGGCCAAGCAACAACTGATCCTCACTGCGGAGCGCCTGTTCGCCACCCACGGTGTGGACGGCGTGCCGTTGCGGCAGATCGGTACGGCGGCCGGCATGGGGAACAAGTCCGCTGTGCAGTATCACTTCGGCTCCAAAGAGGCTCTGCTCCAAGCCATCCTGGCGAGTCGGCTCGAGCACCTGACCCGCCGCCGCACCCTGCTTGAAGCCCGGATGCGCGTCGACGACCTGCGCAGCGTCGTTGAGGCACACCAGCTGCCGCTCATGGAACTGGCCGAGGACGAGGACTGCTACTACCTGCCGTTCCTCGAACAGGTCCTGCACCACCGTGGGCCCGAACATCCGCTGGCGACACTGCCGCCGAGCCACGTCCAGTCCCATCAGGCCTACGTGCAGCGGGTGGGCGACCTCATCGACCAAGTGCCGCAACGGCTTCGCAACTTGCGCATCCACTACGCCTCGTTGATGTGCGTGCACGCCTGCGCCGACCGCCACCACGAACTGGTATCCGGTTCGCTGACCCTGTCGTATGCCGAACACGTCAGCCACCTGCTCGACGGAGTCGTCGCGTTCCTTGCGGCCGCACCGTCGGCGGAGACGATGGCGGCGTTGAAGGAGCACTCCGCTGACCCGCCCGCGTTGCGCGCACTGCCCTAGCCGGCCGAGTCGGCGCCGGGGATCGCGACGGGGGCCGTCCGGAGCGCCGCGACGACCCCGCCGTCGACCGGGACGTCGACACCGTTGACGAAGCTGGCCGCATCGGAGAGCAGGAACGCCACGACGGCCGCGAGCTCGTCGGGTCTACCTTCTCGGCCCAGTGGCGTCTGACTTACCAGGAAGTCGTTCGTCGGCCGGGCGGCGGCTTCTTGCCTGCCCATCGGGGTATCGATGATTCCCGGTGACACGCAGCAGATTCGGGCCCCACGTCGACCGAACCGAACCGCTTCGCGCTGCACAAGACGTTGGACGCCGCGCTTGGCCCACAGGTAGGCGACGCCGGAATCGGTCAATGTCGGACCGAGCGCGTCCCTCAACCGGTCGGCGAAGGCCGGACGCAGCGGTTCGTCGAGTTCGGCGTCCGCATCGGCGGTGACGTCGACGGGCAGCAGCAGTGGGGCAATGGAGGCGAAGCACACGATGGCAGAGCCGGCCGACGTCACCGGAATCAGCGCCTCGACGAGCCGGGCGGTGCCGACGAGGTCGACGTCGAGCACCTGGCGCCAGTCGGCCATCGTCGGCGAGACTCCTGCGGCGTGCGCCACGGCGCGAAGCGAGCCCAGCCCGTCGACGTGCCCGACAAGGCGTTGCAGGCCTGCCGAGTCGGTGACGTCGAGCACGAACGGAACGACGTCGGTGGCGGTGCGCCCAGCCAACGTGCCGACCGCCGCGGCCAGCGACGCCTCGTCGCGATCGACGAGCACCAGCGTGTCGACGGTCTCCGCGAGCCGTGCGGCACAGGCGGCGCCCATGCCGCGTGCCGCGCCGGTGACGATCCCGACCGACGTCACCCCGCGCCCTTGAGGTGGACGCTGATGTCGCCGACGAGGTCGTTGTGGATCAGCCGCTCGGTGAAACGCCATCCGCCGTCGACCTTTTCGAGGCGATCGTGCCAGCGGCCGGCGAGGATGGGCTGCAACGGCAGGTCGGGGTGGCCCTGCAGGGCGGTGTAGTACGAACGGGCCACCGCGGTGGCCCCGGTGGCGTCGAGCTCGACGATCAGGTTGGTCACCACATGCTTGGTGCGCGGAATCCCGTCGTAGAGCTGCACCGTCTGCTCGATCAGCGACCGAACGGCGTCGGCGCCGCGGAACTCGTGGTCGGAACCGGCCATGGTCACCACGGCGTCGGCGAAAAGCGCTGCCAGCGAGTCGAAGTCCCCGAGGTCGAGGAACTCCGCGTAGGAGTACACCAGGTTCTTGATGGCCTGCACGTCGTCGGTCACGAGGCGGACCCGGGTGGGTGTGGAAGGGATCGCACCCATCCGGCGAGCCGGTCCCACAGCAGCTGCCTGGTGCCCGCGGTGTTGTGGCAGTGCGCGGATCGTTCGAGTACGTACATCGTGACGTCCTTCGACGAGTAATAGGCGCGCATCTCGTCGCGGTGGTTGGGTGTCGAGTCCCGTTCTCCGAATCCGATGAAAACCGGGCACCGCACGCGTCCCGCATGGTCGGTGGCGATGTACGGGACGATGGACAGCGGGCCGGTGACGCCGGGCAGGTGCGCGTTGGTTTCGTCGTCGGCGGCGATGACCTCGGGCGGCACGTCGTCCCAGTAGAAGTGCTCGCGCATCGCGGGCATGGTGCGGTCGGCCATGAACGGCTCGTCGAGCAGGCCGGCGCTGGCCGACGCCAGGATGGACTCCAGGTTCGGTGCGCCGACGCCGCCCTCTGTGCCGAACGTGACGATGGGGCCCGCCGTGCCGAATCCCAGCGAGGCGATCGCGTCGAAGCTGCCGTGCAGCGACTGTTGGAAGATCGCGAGCATGGCGCCCATCGAGTGTCCGACGCCAACGGTCGTTCCGATGTCGAGTGGGCCCAGGTTGGGCAGCAGCGTGCCGTGGCGAGCACGGTCGGCCAGCGCATCGAATGCGGCGGCGTTGGCGGCCGCGACGACGTCGGGCATCAGTTCGATCGCACGTGGGTGACGGGAACTCTCGCCAACGCCGATGTGGTCGACGGCGATGACCAGCATCCCCTGCGCGGCCAGGTGTTCGGCGAAGCTGTAGCCCGGGTGTCCTGGGACTTCGAGGTGCCAGTACGCCTTGGTGTAGCTGCCGCCGGGTAGGCAGAACAGCAGCGGCACGGGGCGATCGGTGGGCGGCGGCGAGAAGACCCACGCGGCGACGTGATGAGTCCCGGTGATGGGAAGGGCTTCGCTCACATCGACTTTGACGGACGCCGGCGACGCCGTCACCGGCGCATCGGGGTCCGTGGGCGCCTCCACCCGTCGATGACACCACGCTGCGCGGGCTAAGTCAATGGCCTTACTATTCAGTTCATCGACTTTATTCCCGTCGTGTGAGGTACTGATAGGCCCTCCCTGACCACAGCCGACCAGGCTTACGGTCGACGTCGAGAACGTCGACCGAGGTTGGGAGTGACCGCAATGAAGAACGCCACGCTGAGGGACCTGAAGGTCGCGCGCATCGGGCTGGGCGCGATGGGCATGTCGGCCGTCTACACCGGAGCCGGTAGCGACGACGCCGAGTCGATCCGGACCATCCACCGGGCCCTCGACTTGGGTGTCACGTTGATCGACACCGCCGAGATCTACGGCCCATTCATCAATGAGGAACTCGTGGGACGCGCCATCAAGGGTCGCCGCGACGAGGTCGTGCTGGCCACCAAGTTCGGCTTGGTCTCGCACGCCGGCGGCGGCCCATGGAACCTCGACAGCAGCCCGGCCAACGTTCGCACCGCGGTGGAGGGATCTCTGAAGCGGCTCGACACCGACCACATCGACCTCTACTACCAGCACCGCGTGGACCCGAACACGCCGATCGAGGACACCGTCGGCGCACTGGCCGAGTTGGTGGCCGAAGGCAAGATCCGCCACATCGGGCTGTCCGAGGCCGGAGTCGGCACGATTCGCCGCGCGAACGCCGTGCATCCGATCACCGCGCTGCAGTCGGAGTACTCGCTGTGGACCCGCGACCCCGAGGCGCAGACGCTGCCCCTGCTGCGCGAGCTCGGCATCGGATTCGTTCCGTACTCGCCGCTGGGCCGTGGCTTCCTCACCGGCACCATCCGCTCCACCGATGGGTTCGCCGACTCCGACGCGCGCAAGGACAACCCATGGTTCACCGGGGAGAACTTCGAGCGGAACCTCGCCGCTGCGGACGAGGTCGTCGCGGTGGCCGCCGAAGTGGGCGCCACCCCGGCGCAGGTTGCGCTGGCGTGGCTGCTGTCCAAGGGTGATGACATCGCCCCGATCCCGGGGACCAAACGGGTTTCGCGGCTGGAGGAGAACGTCGCCGCCGACGCAGTGACCTTGACCGCCGAACAGCTTGCCAAGCTGGACGACACCACGCCCGCCGTCGGCGATCACCACAACGCCGCGCAGATGCAGATGATTGGCCGCTGATGAGGACCACGACACTGGGCGAGGCTGGCCCGCAGGTCGGCGTCATCGGGCTGGGCTGCATGGGCATGACCCACGGCTACGACATCGGCGGGACCCGCGACGACGCCACGTCGATCGCGGTGGTGCACGCGGCGATCGACGACGGCATGACGCTGCTTGACACGGCAGACGTCTACGGGCCATTCACCAACGAGGAGGTCGTCGGGCGAGCACTCGCGGGCGGTTACCGCGAGCGGGCGGTGCTCGCCACCAAGGTGGGCCTGACCGTCACCGACCAACATGGTGGCCCCGGTGGCTCGCCGGCCATCGCACCCGACGGCCGACCCGAGCACGTCCGCGCCGCGATCGACGAGAGCCTGCGCAGACTCGGCACCGATCACGTCGACCTCTACCAACTGCACCGCGTGGATCCCGCTGTCCCCCTTGAGGAAACCTGGGGTGCACTTGCGGAAGCGGTGCAGGCGGGCAAGGCCCTGCGCCTCGGTTTGTCGGAGGTGACCGTCGAGCAGATCAAGGCGGCCCAGGCGGTTCATCCCGTGGCGTCGGTGCAGTCCGAGTTCTCGCTGTGGACGCGCGACGTGATGGCCGAGGTGCTGCCGTACTGCACGGCGCAGGGCATCGCGCTGCTGCCGTATTCGCCGCTGGGCCGGGGCTTCCTGACGGGCCGGTTCACGTCGGTCGACGACTTGCCGGAGCAGGACTTCCGCCGCGGGTTGCCGCGCTTCGAGCAGGAGGCGTTGCGCGCCAACCTCGAAATCGTCGAGCGGGTCAGGCAAGTCGGTGAGCGCATCGGTGCGACGCCGGCCCAGGTGGCGCTCGCGTGGCTCGTCGCGCAGGGGCCCTACGTCGTGCCGATCCCCGGAACCAAGACTCCGAAGTATCTGGCGGACAACGCAGGTGCTGCCGACGTCACGCTCGGGGAAGCGGACCTCGCCGAACTCGATCACATCGGCCCTGCGGTCGGGGCACGATACTGGAGGTGAGTGGAGTCAAGACGATGCCTGCGGCATTCATCGGACATGGCAGCCCGATGAATGCCCTTGAGCTCAACCGGTACACGTCGAGCTGGCGCGCCTTCGGTCAGTCCGTTCCGCGGCCGCGCGCCATTCTGGTGATCAGTGCGCACTGGTACACCAACGCGACCGCCGTGACGGCGATGGCCCGCCCCCGCACCATCCACGACTTCTACGGATTTCCTTCGGAGTTGTTCGACGTGCAGTACCCGGCGCCGGGCCTGCCCGAGCTCGCCGAGGAGATCGCCGACGTCGTCGAGCCCACCTGGGTCGGCGCCGACGTCGACAGCTGGGGCATCGATCACGGCACCTGGTCGGTGCTGCGACACGCCTTCCCCGATGCGTCGATTCCCGTCGTGCAACTCTCGATCAACGCCAACGAGCCACTCGACTATCACGTGGCACTGGGCGCGCGGCTGGCCGCCTTGCGCGATCGTGGCGTCTTGATCGTGGGCAGCGGCAACATCGTTCACAACCTGGGCGGCATGAACCCGTCCTTCGCGGACAGCGGCTTCGACTGGGCCATGCGGTTCGACGAACAGGCCAACGCACAGCTTCGCGCCGCCCCCGCCGACGTCTTGAAGCTCCTCGACCACCGCGACTACCACGCGGCGGTGCCCACCCCGGACCACTTCATCCCGATGCTCTACTTCGCGGGCCTCGCCGGTGCGCAGGATGTCGCCGACGTCGGCGTGCTGGTCGAGGGATGCGCTTACGGTTCGCTGTCCATGACGTCCTACGTCATCGGATCTCAATGACGCGACGTCAGCTCGTGTCGGCCACGAACTCCGCGACGAGCCGCCCCAACTCGGCGCCCTTCTGCTCCTGAACGAAGTGACCAGCACCCGCCACTGTGGTGTGCTTCTGTCCGGCGGCACCGGGGATCTTGTCCTGAAAGACCTTGTCCCAGCCGCGAGTTGCGGGATCTCCGTCCGAGTAGGCCGTCAGGAACGGCCGCTGCCACTGCTGCAGGGCGGCCATGGTCGAGCGCCCGATGGCGGCACCGGGGTCGTTGCGAGTGAGCGGAACCAGCGCGGTGAGCTGACGCAGCCCGGCCTTGTACGACCGGTCGGGGAACGGAGCGTCGTAACCGGCCAGCACCTCGGCGGGTAGCGGCCCCGCCACCGCGTCGAGGAAGAAGCTCGGCACGATGTCGGGGGAGCGCTGATAGAAGGACACGTAGTCGAGCAACGTTTCCTGCAGCAGCACCTGGCCGTCGCCCACTCCGTGGTGCGGCCACGTCAGCGCTCCGGCAAGAGCTGGGTCGCACGTGTGCAGGATGGTGTTCGTCGCGAACACCCGAGCGAACCGGTCGGGATCGCGGGCCAACACGCTCAATCCGATTGGGCCGCCCCAATCCTGGACGACGAGGGTGAGCTCCCGTAGGTCCAAACCGGTGACCAGGGCGTGTATCCAGTCGACGTGACGCGCGAACGTGTACGTCGTCGGCTCGGTCAGCTTGTCGGAACGGCCGAATCCGATGTGGTCGGGCGCGATGACTCTGAGCCCGGCGTCGACGAGCACGGTGATCACGTCGCGGTACGCATACGACCACGTCGGCTGCCCGTGGAGGAGCAGGACGGCGGGCGCGTCGGAACGTCCGACGTCGACGTAGTGCATGCGCAGCGGAGGCACGCCCTTCGCCTGGACGTCGACATAGTTGGGCGGGAACGGATAACCCGGGAGGTTCGCGAAGCGCTCGTCGGGAGTTCTCAACACGCTCATGTGGAAGCTCCCGACTTCTCGACGAAGGCCAGCAGCTGCGGGTCGTTCGAGGTGAACCGGTCGACTTCCTCGCCGCCGTCGCAACGCATCAAGGCGACCGTCACCCCGCGCTGGGTTTGCGCGACCACCTGCCAGGTGGCCCCGGAGTCCTCCCACCGGGTCAGCTCGGCGACGTAGTCGCGTAGGGCGCCAGCATCGTCTGCCATGGCTCTACGATTCCATTCGATGAACATCAGTCGCCAGGTCCCCCCGCCGTGGACGTGAGCACGCGCGTGGCGGCGGCCACGACGTTCGTGTGGTTGGGCATGGTGCTCGCCATTTCATTCGTCGAAGCACCGCTGAAGTTCCGAGCGCCCGGCGTGACGCTCCGGATCGGATTGGGCATCGGCCGGTTGATCTTTCGTGCGCTCAACACCCTCGAGTTGTTGTTCGCCGTCGTCATCTGCGCCGTGCTGTTCACCCACCACACCCCGGACAGGCTCAACATCGCGATCACCGTCGCCGTCGGCATGCTCCTGCTCCAGCTGGTGGTGGTGCGCCCGCTGCTGTCGCGGCGCACCACCGAAGTGCTCGAAGGCGACGAGACCGAACGGTCCCGAGCCCACTTCGCCTACGTCGCACTCGAACTGGTGAAGGTCGTGTCCCTGGTCGTCGCGGGCATCGCGATACTCGGAATGTGAGACCATCGCCCGATGAGGCTGGGTTTGCACGCGCTGGGCATCGGTGCCGGCGCCAACCGTGCCGTGATCGGCGAGGTGTCCGTCGCCGCGGAGCGCTGCGGGTTCGCGACGCTGTGGTCGGGCGAGCACGTCGTCATGGTGGACCGATCCGCGTCGCGCTACCCCTATAGCGACGACGGCGTGATCGCTGTTCCCGCACAAGCGGATTGGATCGACCCGATGATCGGGCTGAGCTTTGCGGCGGCCGCAACTTCGACCATCTCGATCGCCACCGGCGTGCTGCTGCTGCCCGAGCACAACCCGGTGCACCTGGCCAAGCAGGCGGCCACGCTGGACGTGCTGTCCGGTGGCAGGTTCACTTTGGGCATCGGCATCGGTTGGTCACGGGAGGAGTTCGACGCACTCGGCGTACCCTTCGAGCGACGCGCGGCCCGCACCGCCGAGTACGTCTCGGCCGTGCGTACGTTGTGGCGCGACGACGTCGCCTCGTTCGACGGCGAGTTCGTGCGGTTCGACTCCGTTCGGGTCAACCCGAAGCCCGTACGCGACAGGCGCATCCCGATCGTGTTGGGTGGCAACAGCGACGCCGCCTTGCGCCGCGCGGCTGCGTGGGGTGACGGTTGGTACGGCTTCAACGTCGACGACGTGCCCGCCGCGGCCGAACGGCTGGCGACATTGCGGACGCTGTGCCGCGAGATGGACCGCGATCCCGAGGAACTGCGGCTGGCGGTGGCGCTGCGGGATCCACAGCCTGCGGACGTCGATGCGCTTGCCGAGCTCGGGGTGCACGAGTTGGTGGTGGTGGCGGGCCCACCGGAGGACGCGCGGGAAGCGGCCGAATGGGTGGCAGAGCTCGCTTCGCAGTGGGCGCCCGAGGTTTCCTGAATGGATTGAGGCTTCCCTCTTTGCCGTAACCGGTGCACCGCGCCAAGGATCGCGGCTCGTCGAACCCGATCGGTTCGGTTCGAGCGCTTCTGCGAATCACCGACGGTTGCTGGTGTAGCCAGCAATAATGCGATTCAGGGAGCGTTCGAAATGGGGATGAGTGACGCAGTTGCCGGTGTCGCGAAGGGGAGCGACGGATTTGCCCTGCGCATCGGAGTCCCTGTTGCGCTGATCGGTCTGGCCGGTGTCGGCTGGTGGTGGTCTGCCCGCGTGGCCGCGGAGATGACCGGCGGCCAGACGGACCCCATGGGCATGGATTCCATCAGCGGCGAGATGACCGACGGCGCGATGGGCTCCATGGCCGGTCCCATGTCGTTCGCCGCCTTCGTCGTGGCCTGGGTGGCGATGATGGCCGCGATGATGCTTCCTGCCATCCTGCCGGTCGTCATGCTGTACGCCAGGGCGGCGGGCCGGGGTACCGTCGCGCCGCTGCCGTTCTTCGTGGGCGGCTACCTGGCGCTGTGGACGACGCTGGCGGTTCCCGCCTATCTGGCATGGCGCGCGTTGGAGATGCCATTGGCCGACGGGCGGGCCTGGGCCGGTCGTGTCGCGGGCGCCACGCTGCTCGTCGCGGCGGTGTGGCAGATCAGCCCGCTGAAGTCGGCGTGCCTGCGCCACTGCCGTTCGCCCCTCGGGTTCTTCATGCGCTACGGCAAACGCCTCCGCCGTCCCGGCAGCGCGCTTCGCATGGGTGTCGTGCACGGCGCGTTCTGCATTGGCTGCTGCTGGGCCCTGTTCGCCGTCCTGGTCGCCAGCGGCAGCATGAGCCTGCTGTGGCTGGCCGTCTTCACCGCGTTGATCGTCCTCGAGAAGAACTCCCGCTACGGCGAGCGCATCGCCCTCGCGGCCGCGCCCGTCCTCGCCGTCCTCGGCGCGGCACTGCTGATTTCCCCGTCACTGGTAACGATAATCGCCTAGGAGGGCACCATGTCAGTCACCGCAACCACCACCGCCTGGCGCCTCAAGGGCATTGGATATGAGTTCTGCAACTGTCAGCCCGGCTGCACCTGCAACTTCAGTGGGTATCCGACGTCGTCGGACGGCAGCTGCAAGGCCGCAGTGGCCAACCGGATCACCGAAGGACACTGCGGCGACGTCGACCTGTCCGGTGTGACCGCGCTGATGATCATCGACTGGCCGAAGGCGATCCACGACGGTGACGGCAAGGCCGTCTTCGTCGTCCCGCCTGAGGTCAGCGACTCCCAGCTTGACGCGCTGGCCCAGATCTATACCGGCCAGCTCGGCGGCATGCCGTGGGAAATCCTGGGCACCACCTACCAGGTCGTGGGCGTCGTACGGGCCGAGGTGAACCTCGACGACGACGGAATCAACAGCGGGTTCAGCGTCCCCGGTGTGGGCGAGGCGAAGGGCACCACGCTGAAGAACCCCGTCACTGGCGAGGATCACCGCGCCGCGATCGTGCTCGAAACCGGCTTCATCTGGAAGCGCGGAGACTGCGGTCAGGGCAGCTTCGACGTCGAGGCGGAGGGCATCCACCTGTCGTTCAAGGACAGCAACTGGATCTACTACGACTTCGACTGGACCAACACCGAGTAATCGGCGTCGACCGACGCGCTCGATGCACTGCGTGACACGGCCCGAACCGTCTCGCGCGAACTGGGTGCGCCGGTATGGCCACCGCGTCGGTACCACTGAGGTTGACCAGAAGGTAGGCAAACCTACCCTTAGTTCATTCCGGTAGAGTTCCTGGCGAAATGACGGAACTTGAAGAGGCTCTGCCGGTTCTCCCACGTGAATTGACGTCACTCTCGGCAGAGGTGCGCTCGATCCCCGCGCCGCCGACCCCGGTACTTGCCGAGCCGTATCACTTCCGGCTCGCCGACGCGGACGTCGACGCTGAGCTGATCTCCGAGTGGATGAACCGTCCGCACCTGGCCGAGGGGTGGGAGTACGACAACCCGCCCACCTGGTGGCGAGGATATCTTCGGGCCCAGCTCGCCGGCGAGTACTCGCGGCCCTTCGTCGGCAGCTTCCGCGGCAAGGAGATCGCATACCTCGAGGTCTATCGGGCGGCCAAGGACTCCATCGCGCCCAGGTACGCGTCCGACCCGCATGACCTCGGCGTGCACGCCGCGATCGCCGACCTGCGCTTCGTCAACAAGGGCCTCGCCCCAATGCTGCTTCCGCGGGTGATGGCCAGCCTGTTCGAGCTCGAACCGCAGTGTCGTCGCATCATGTTCGACCCCGACCATCGCAACTCCGGGGCCCGCGCGGTGTGCGAATGGGCCGGCTGCACGTTCCTCGGCGAGCACGACATGGCGAACCGTCGCATGGCGCTGTACGCCTTGCCGCGCACGCCCGAGGACGCGCCGAAGCCCCTGGGTTAGGGCAGTTGGTTGACCGCTATGGCAGTTGATTGAATTGGGCATACCCGTCGTAGTCGGGCTTCATGCCCGCGGCGACCAATTCCCACAGCACTTCGTCGGTGCCCCCGCCGACGCGGGCCAACTTCATGTCGCGCCACCACTTTCCGAGCGGCGTCTCGTCGACCAGGTAGCCGGAGCCGCCGAAGATGTGCATGCACTCGTTCAGCACCTCTTCGCCGAGCCGGGCCGCGGTGACCTTCATGGCCGCGGCCGCGCGTAGGTCCAGCTTGCCGGTCGCGGCGATGCCGTCGAGTGCATAGCGCAGCATGTCGACCCGCGCCTGCAGGTCGGCGATGCGCAGCCGCAGCGCCTGGTGTTCGTACAACGTATGCCCGAATTGACTGCGGGTCATCATGCGTGCCAACGTGATTCCGATGACACGTTGGGCAGACGACGACACCAGGCCGGCCACCGACATCCGCTCCTGCGCCAACCCCCAGGAGATCGCGGCCAGGCCGATGCCCGCCCGGGCCACGAGCGCGTCGGCGGGTACCCAGGTATCGATGTGCACAGCGGCGGTATCGAGCGGGCCAGCACCGACCTTGCGGTACGGCGTCTGAACATCGCACTGCGCCAACGGAACCGCGATGACGACCACGCTACCGTGCTTGCTGTTCGGGTCGTGATCGACGTTGCGGGCCACCGCCATGACATGGTCGGCGATGGGGGAGAGTGAGACGAACTTCTTGATGCCCTTGACCTCGAAGCCGTCCCGTACGGAGCGGACCTCGGTGCCGACGATCTGCAGGTCGGATCCGCCGGACTGCTCGGAGGCGCCGATGCACAGCACGGCCTCACCGCGGATGGCCTGCTCGGCGATGTTCTTGAGGTAGTCCGACTTGCCGAAGCGGCGCAGGATCGCGATCGCCGAGTCGTGCAGTCCCACACCGACGCCGATGCCTGCCGAGCCCAATACGCCCAGCTTTCGGGCCAGCGCGATGACCTTCGCGACGTCGGACTGCTGCTGGTCGGCTGGCCACTTGGCTGCGAACACCCCAGACTCACCGAGGTATTCGATGAGCTGGCGCGGAAAGCGTTCGGTCTCTTCGGCTTCCGCCGTCCACCGCGTGACGCGCTCGTCGAAGACGCGTTCCAGTAGGGCGCCGTAGTCCTCGGTGGGCGGTGCCTCCGCAGTGGCCGTCATCGGTTCGCTCCGTCCAGGTTGCGCTTGACCTCCAACCGGCGCAGCTTGCCCGACGAGGTGCGGGGCAGCGAACCCGGTTTGAGGAAGACGACGTCGGCGGGCACCACGCCGCAGTGCGAGGCGACTCTGGACACCAACTCGCTGCGGGCGGCGGGTTCGTCGGTGCCCTTGAACTCTGCGGCGATCAGAAGTCCAGGGCGAGCCGAGGATTCGCCCGTGCCGATTGCGACCACCGCACCCTCGCGCACACCGTCGACCTGCGCGGCGATGCGCTCGATCTCGGTGGGGAACAGGTTCCGGCCGGCTACGGTGATCAGCTCCTTCGCGCGGCCGCAGACCACCAGTCCATCGGCGGTGAAGTACCCGAGATCGCCTGTGGGCAACCAGTTCGTGGGGTCGATGGGGGCTTCGCCGAGGTATCCCGACATGAGCGACGTTCCGCGGATCTCGACCTCTCCGACCTCTCGGCCGGTGACCTCGGTTTCGCGAGCCTGGTCGGTGTTGATCCGGACCTCCATGCCCGCGATTGCGTCCCCGAGCACGGCGAAGCGCCGGGACGACTCGCCCGCGTCGGTGGTGACGGTGACCTCGTCGACCGCTAGGCCCGAGAACGGGACGGGAATCGTTACGGCGCAGGTGGATTCGGCAAGCCCGTACGACGGCGCGAGAGCAGCGGGGTCGAATCCGAAGCGGGCCATCTCGGCGGCGAAGCGTTGAGTGCCTTCGCAGTCGACCGGTTCGCCGCCGTTGAGCGCGAACCCGACGTTGCTCAGGTCGACGTCGGAGACGACCCTGGCGTACTTGCCGATGATGTTGTAGGCCATGTTCGGCGCCGCCGTCATCGTGGCCTTGCTCTCGGTCAGCCACTTGAGCCAGCCGAACGGATTGCCCGCGAACGCCGTCGTCGGCGCTTGCCACAGTTCCGCGCCGGCCAACATGGAGGTGAGCGCGAATGCCAGCCCCATGTCGTGGTAGATCGGCAGCCAGCTGTGGGCGCGGCTGCGGTGATCGACGTTGACTCGGGCGATCAGTCCGCGCAGGTTGGCGAGGGAGGCGGCGGGCGAGATCTGCGCCGTGCGTGGCGTTCCCGTCGAACCCGCAGTGCCCTGCAGGATCGCGACGTTGCCACCGTCGGGACCATGGAAGGTGGTCGAGCGGCGCGGGTGTGCGACCTCGGTGACGTCGTAGACGGTGATGGCACTGTCGCGACGGCGGAGCTGCTCCAACTGCGCGCCGTTGCTGAACACGGTGCGCACCCCGATCGAGCGGAGCCGGGCCAGGGTGGCCTGGGCCCACTGCTCGGGGTCGGCGCCGCGCACGGGCCCAGGCAGGATGGACAGCGCCGCGCCTGCGAAGAACGTGCCGGGGATCGCGGCGAGGAACTCGACGGTCGGTTCACCGATCAGTCCGACTGCGGCGGCTCCGTCGCCGGCGATCCGCTCGCCGACGTTCTCGGCGCGGGCGTGTACCTCCTGCCACGGGTGATGAGCCCACTCGCCGTCGGGGTCGAGCACGGAGAGCTTGGTCGTCGCCCCAGTCATCGCCGCCGAGACCGCCGCGGCGAGTTCGTTCACGAGTTGTTCTGCGTCGCAGGGATCTTCGCGAGAATGGCGTCCTCGAGGTCGCCGACCGTTTCGGAGTTCAGCAGATCCTCTTCGGAGAGCGCGACGCCAAGCTTGTCCTCGATCGCCACCATGCCGACGGCGAAGGCTACCGAGTCGAGCCCGACGTCGTCGATCAGGCGGGACTCGCGGGAGATGCGAGTGATGTCGACGTTCATGTCATCGCGGAGGATCTCGGTCAGGGCAGCGCTGACCGCCTCGGGTGTAGTGGTTCCCATGGCGTGCGACCGTACACGCCAATCTTAGGCAAGGCTAGGCTTACATCCTGGACGAGCCTGTGCTGCCATGCCGGTCGCGGCTGGTTGAATCGCATGGCAGGAAAGGGTCCCGGCAGGCTGCGGGCAAGCGACGACCAGTGGGCGGAGTAAGGCCATGGACACAGCAGGCGCGAACGACCCGCGCGCCGAATTGCCGATCGATCCCGACACCGCCGTTACACCGGGCACGCCGCTCCATCTGCGACCGTCCGCCCTCGGTTGGGTCTTCGCCGGGGGAGTCGTCGGCACGGCGCTGCGGTATGTGATCGAGGGCCTACTGCCACACGACCCGGCAGGCTGGCCGTGGGCGACCTTCGGAATCAATCTGGCAGGCGCCTTCATCCTGGGTGCCCTGTTGGAGGGCCTGGCCCGGCTCGGCGACGACTCCGGTTGGCGCCAGCGCGCTCGCCTGTGCGCGGGAACTGGCGGCTGTGGCGCCTTCACCACCTACAGCACGTTCGCGCTGGAGATGGTCTCGCTGGAACGACACGGACACGTCGGGATGGCAATTGGTTACGGGGTCGTGAGCGTCGTCGGGGGAGTGCTCACCGCGTGGCTCGGAATCGTCGCCGCGGCAAGCGTTCACGGCAGGCGTGCACGCTCGTGATCCCCGCGCTCACCCTGATTGCCGGAGCTGCCGGAGCGCTGGCCCGGTTCGTGCTCGACGCATCGATCAAGAAGCGACGCCAGACCGTGTTCCCGTGGGCGACCGTGATCATCAACGTGACGGGGTCGCTGCTGCTGGGGATCCTGGCCGGCTTGGTGTTGTTCCACGGCCAACCCGCGGCCTGGCAGACCGTCATCGGGACCGGATTCTGTGGCGGATATACGACTTTCAGCACCGCGAGCTTCGAAACCGTCCGGCTCGTTCAGCAGAACCGGCGCACTCTGGCGTTGCTCAACGCGGTCGGTTCCCTGGTTGTCTCGGTGGCCGCGTGTGCTGCTGGACTCGCCGTGGTGTGGGCACTCTAGGCTTCGACCTCCTGAATTCTTGGCGACGCGGCGGTGCGACACGCCCAACGAGAGCAGAATCGACTGCATGGCCGCCAATCCCCGCGCCGGGCAACCGGCAGAACCCGAAGACCTCATCGACGTGGCGCAGGTGGTGACGGCGTATTACACCGTCGTGCCCGACCCCGAGGACATCGCGCAGCAGGTGGCGTTCGGCACCTCCGGGCACCGCGGCTCCAGCCTCGACGCGGCGTTCAACGAGGCGCACATCCTGGCCACCACGCAGGCGATCGTCGAGTACCGCGCTGCCCAGGGCACGACGGGCCCGCTCTTCATCGGGCGCGACACGCACGCGCTGTCGGAGCCGGCCTGGGCCTCGGCGTTGGAGGTGCTGGCCGCCAACGACGTGGTGGCCATGATCGACGGTGCCGACCGCTTCACGCCGACCCCGGCGGTCAGCCACGCGATCCTGACGTTCAACCGCGGTCGCGACACCGACCTGGCCGACGGCATCGTCGTCAGCCCGTCACACAACCCGCCGCGCGATGGCGGATTCAAGTACAACCCACCCAACGGCGGGCCTGCGGATACCGATGCGACGGGCGTAATCGCCAACCGCGCCAACGAGATTCTGCGCGGCGGCTTGTCGGACGTGAAGCGGATCCCGCTGGCGCGGGCGCTACAGATCGCGCAGCGGCACGACTACATGAACGCCTACGTCGAGGACCTGCCGAACGTCGTCGACATCCACGCGATCCGCGCCGAGGGGGTGCGGATCGGGGCCGACCCACTGGGCGGGGCCAGCGTCGACTACTGGGCGGCCATCGCCGAGACGCACAAGCTGGACCTGACGGTGGTCAACCCGCTGGTCGACGCGACCTGGCGCTTCATGACGCTCGACACCGACGGCAAGATCCGGATGGATTGCAGTTCGCCCAACGCGATGGCCTCACTGATTCACAAGATCGGGGAGTACCAGATCGCCACCGGCAACGACGCCGACTCCGACCGGCACGGCATCGTCACCCCCGACGGCGGGCTGATGAATCCCAACCACTACCTCGCGGTGGCCATCGACTACCTGTATGCGAACCGGCCCGGCTGGCCGGGGTCGACGGCGGTCGGCAAGACGGCCGTGAGTTCGTCGATCATCGACCGCGTGGTGGCCGGACTGGGCCGCAAGTTGATCGAGGTGCCCGTCGGATTCAAGTGGTTCGTCGACGGGTTGATCAGCGGGACAATCGGTTTCGGTGGCGAGGAAAGCGCAGGCGCGTCGTTCCTGCGCACCGACGGCTCGGTGTGGACCACCGACAAGGACGGCATCATCCTCGCGCTGCTGGCCTCGGAGATCCTTGCCAAGACGGGGTCGACGCCGTCGCAGCGGTACGGCGAGCTCGCCGAGAAGTACGGTGCGCCAACGTATGCGCGCATCGACGCACCGGCCAACCGGGAACAGAAGGCCCGGCTGGCGAAGCTATCGGCGGAGCAGGTGAGCGCCACCGAGTTGGCCGGCGAGCCCATCACCGCCAAACTGACCACCGCGCCGGGCAACGGCGCCCCGCTCGGCGGGCTGAAGGTGACGACGGAGAACGCGTGGTTCGCGGCGCGGCCGTCGGGCACCGAGGACGTCTACAAGATCTACGCCGAGTCGTTCAAGGGCCCCGAACACCTGGCGCAGGTGCAGCAAGCCGCCAAGGAAGTGGTGAACTCCGTCATCCAATAAGGTCCGATGTGTGAGTTCCGATGCGGAGGCCGACTGTCCGGCTGCCACCAAGCCGAAACTCCCCGGTGAAGTCTGGGTGCTCGTCAGCGCCAACGCGGTCATCGCCGTGGGCTACGGCGTCGTCGCACCGGTGCTGCCGCAGTACGCACGCAACTTCGGCGTAAGCATCAGCGCCGCCACGTTCGTCATCACCGCGTTCGCGATCATGCGGTTGGTCGGCGCACCGCCCGCTGGCCTGCTGGTCCAGCGGCTCGGCGAGCGGCGGGTGTACATCGGCGGCCTGCTCATCGTCGCCCTGTCCACGGCAGCCTGCGCGTTCGCCGACACGTACTGGCAGCTGCTGTTGTTCCGATCGCTCGGCGGTCTCGGCTCGTCGATGTTTACCGTCTCGTCGTTCGGACTGATGATCCGGATCTCGCCGCCGGATGCCCGCGGACGCGTCGCGGGACTGTTCACCTCGGCCTTCCTGGTCGGATCGGTCAGCGGCCCCGTAATCGGCAGTCTCACGGTGGGCCTGGGCCTCGCGATGCCATTCGTCATCTACGGTGTAGCGCTACTGCTGGCGGCCGCGGTGATCTTCATCAGCCTGCGGCACTCCGCACTGGCGACTTCCGACGCGCAGACCGAGCCGGCCATCAGCGTGCGGGTAGCGCTGCGCAACCGCGCCTACCGGGCGGCGTTGCTGTCGAACTTCGCGACGGGTTGGTCGGCGTTCGGGCTGCGAATCGCGCTGGTGCCGTTGTTCATCGTCGAAGTGCTCGGCAAGGGCCCAGGCTGGGCGGGGCTGGCGCTGGCGACGTTCGCGATAGGCAACGTCTCGGTGGTGATCCCGAGTGGCTATCTGTCCGACCGGGTCGGCAGGCGCGTGCTGCTGCTGGTCGGGCTGCCGGTGGCCGCCGGGGCCACACTTTTGGTGGGCTTCACGACGTCGCTGCCGGTCTTCCTGGCGGCGGCCTTCATCACCGGCGCTGCGACGGGCATCTTCATCGCGCCACAACAGGCGGCGGTGGCGGACATCGTCGGAAGCAAGGCCCGCGGTGGTACTGCCGTGGCGACGTTCCAGATGACGTCCGACTTCGGCGCCATCCTGGGTTCGCTCGCGGTGGGACAGATCGCGGAGCACTACTCGTACGGGGCGGCGTTCGCCACCAGCGGCGGCATTCTGCTGCTGGCAGCGGCCGCGTGGGTGTTCGCGCCGGAGACCCGGCCACGGACTGGTGCCGAGCACACGACGGCGCGTCCTTTGGGCCCCGAAGCGAGCGGCGAATTGCCGTGACCAGCGACTTTGAACGGACTACGCTGGTGGTGTACCGTCGACCAGCACGACTTCAGGGGCTATGGCGCAGCTGGTAGCGCACCACACTGGCAGTGTGGGGGTCAGGGGTTCGAGTCCCCTTAGCTCCACCGGATAATTGCAGGGCAGAGACGATAGGTCATCTGGGATCATCACGGCAGGATGGAAAATCGTCCGCCGTCGATCGGCCGCAGCACATCGAAATGACGACGGTCAAGTGTCACCACTGTCCGCGTCCGGTACCGATTGGCCAACACGACAATGGATGCGTCTGCCACGCCGACGTCCTGATCGCGGTACTTCTCGATGAGAGAGGTTGCGAGCTCTAGATCGGCCACCTCAACGTTAGCCAAGTCCCATGCACCGCTTGACAGTTCCTGCAGGACCGCTAGCTCGGCGTCGACGCCGATACGCGTGGCGATGAGATAGTCGAGTTCAGCTACGACGAATGGCGAAACCACGAGCGGCCCGTCGTCGTTGTTGTCGATGACGGCGGACACTGCCTCATGGTCTGGTTCGCGAGCATTGAAGTAGGCGAGCAGCGCACTGGTGTCGACGATCACCTCTCGCCGAACCCGTCCAGTAACTCGTCAGCATGCCGAGCAATCGGCTCAGAACTGGAAAACAGACCGCCTCTAGGCCGGGGCTTCACGGCACCCACGCCTGCCCGGATGGATTCCCGAATGACGTCAGCCTCAGACACTCCGCGCTGGTGGGCCGCATGTTTAACCGCTGCCTTGAGATCGCTCGGCAGGTACACCGTCGTCTTTTCCATGAATGTATGGTACCACCGCGGGTACCATACATAGTTCGTGCGTGCGGGTCTCAAGGTCGGCCGAGGATCCCGCTTCAGCGCCGGGAGGTGATGTGGGCGACGGCGCCATCGCTGGTGATGAGCCAAGCGCGGCGAGGTCGTCGACGAATCGATCGCCGGACATGCCGATGTGTCCGTCCTGCCAATCAAGCAGGGTTCGCGTCGTGCCATACACGAGCAAGGATGCCAGCAGGCGCCTACGGGCCGAGAGCGCGCAGCCCGGCAAGGACGCGGATGGAAGCCGATATCACCGTTCTCGATAACCCGGTACCGACGCTAGGCCGACGACGCCGAAGGCGGGCGGACTCTGACACACCTGCGAAATGAAGTCACGTCAAACCCAGATCGATGCCATTCCGCAGATCATCCATCGAAAAGGCCACTTTGGCGTCGCCGATATCCACGGTGTATTGGCCTTCACCGGGCTCTATCACGGGTGCCGAAAACTTGTATTGGCAAGAGGCCCGCCATGATTCGGAAGATCCATGGTGTGTTGTTTCCGGTATGAGCTCACCGGTGGACAAGTCGCCGCCTCCGACGGCGCGTCCGTCGAGGCTGATGACTACCGGAACTCCTTGCCTGACATCGATGCCCGCCTGAACGGAGTTGGCAATGCAACGCTTGGTTCGAAGGCTATTCACATCGTCGCCGGAGATTGCCACCGAGACTTGGCCGTAAGCCAGGAAGCCGTCCCGCCATCCATCTGATCCGCTGTGTTTTGACGCGACGAGCGTGGCGGCTGTGGCAGCAACCGCTAGCAGCAGGGAACCAACCAGTACTGAAATCCAAGCGCCGGGTCGGCTGAGTCGAACCATCGGGATTCCTCCGAGGAGACGACGAAAGCCTACCGCGGCCGCGCCCAGCGAGAAGCGGCTTGATATCTCGTCGCTGTTCCGCGCGGAGCCGTGATTGCCTGAGGCCCACTGCCTTGCGCTAGGCCGTGAACACTCACTCGCTCTTGATGTGGTGCGCGATTGCGGTCTCGACCGACGCGGACCGGGACCGCGCCCTCTTGTCCGCTGCTTTCTGTTCCGCGGACGTGACGACGACCGCGTCCGCGCCGGGAAACACAGTTGCCACATGGCCGGTGGTGAGCCATCGCACCATGTATGGCGGCGAACCGTCCGCCGAACGCACCTCGGTGATCACGCCGCGCTGATCCGGTCGCTCCACTGTCGTGCCCTTAATCACCAACCAGTCGCCTACCTTGGCCTTCATCGCCCATTCCTTCCCTTCGCTTCCGTTTCCCATCGTGCGCGCGCCTATCACTCCTGGGAAGGGCATGCCGCTGTTCGATTCCTGCGCCAACGGTCCTAAACCGGGGTTGCCGGAGGGCGAGGCTCTCGATGTCGCGTTGCGGTCTGTTTGAGGGATTGGATTAGCGAAGCCGTAGACGCACCGTCCCGAAACCTATACAGTGACTATTGGACTGTGAAGGATTTGGTACGCAGAGTTGAGGTGGTGACGTGGGCGATCCCGACCGCGACTTTCTGGATCAGTTGCCGGATACATTCCGCTCTTCGGAAGCGCTCAAGCACGTCAACAAGCGGCAGTTCAACAACCTGCTGCGCAGTGGGCGAATCGCGCCGATCGCGCGTGGGCTCTACCGGAAGAGCGACTGGCACGGCGATGAGGACCTGGTCGAGATTGCCTCGGCCTCGGCTCTCGCCACCATCGCGCTGCGGTCGGCGCTCGTACGTCATGATCTGACCGACGACATCCCCGAGATGCTGGACATCGCCGTTCCTCGCGGGGCTTGGGCTCCGCGTGTCAGCGTCAACGTGCGGTGGCACCGATTCGATCCCGGCACGTTCGACATCGGCCGCGAACCGCTAGACGTCGGCGGTAGCGAGACGATCGGGCTCTACTCCGCGCCGCGCAGCATCATCGACACCTACCGAATGCAGCACCACGAGGGCATCGACGTGGCCAACGACGCATTGAAGCGCTGGTTGCGACGCGGGGGACAACCGTCCGACATATTGCGCATGGCACGGTCGTTTCCCCACGCGCAGCGCGCGCTCCAGCAGGCGTTGACCATCCTGCTATGAGTCCAGTTTCGCGAAGTAGTGCTGGCGGACGCGCTTTCCTCGAACTGCAGAAACGCGCGAAGGCCTCCGGAAGGAACACACAGGAGCTGCTAGATCTCTACACCTTGGAGGGATTCCTGGCCCGCCTTGCGATCAGTGACGTGCGGGACCGTTTCGTGCTCAAGGGCGGCGTATTGCTGGCGGCGTTCGGTAATCGCCGGCCGACTCGGGACGTCGATCTTGCGGGCCAGAGCATCAGTAGTGAGCCTGCATCGGTGCTCGCCATGATCACGACGGTGGTCGACGTCGAGCCACCCGACGATGACGGGATCACGTTTAGGTCCGAGTCGGCGACGTCGGAGGTCATCCGAGACGAGGACGAATACTCGGGGGTCCGCATCAGTATCGACGCTCAGATCGCCACCGCCCGTATCAGATTCCATATCGACGTCAACCTCGGCGATCCAATCGTTCCGAGGCCCACAATGGTCTCCGTACCCCGCCTCATCGGCGGCGAGCCGATCAGACTGTGGGGCTATCCACTGCACATGGTCCTCGCCGAGAAGATCGTCACCGCAGTGCAGCGCGGTGTCGCGAACACTCGCTGGCGCGACTTCGGCGACATCTGGACCCTCACCCAAGATCACGAGGTGGCCGGGTCGGATCTCCAACACGCGATACGCGAGGTCGCGCGGCATCGACGCGCAGAACTCGTCCCACTCGCGGACGTGCTCGACGGCTACGCTGCCCTCGCCCAGTCCAGATGGGTGGCGTGGCGACGACGAAACAACCGTGCGGATCTCCCGCTGCAGTTTGGCGACGTCATCACCCAAGTGATCACATTCGCCGAACCTCCGCTCACCGGTGATCTGGACGGCGGCACCTGGAGTCCACACGACCAGGAGTGGCGATAGAGAGCCGCGGGATTTCACCGAAACGCACACACGCATAGTCGACGTAAATTGCGGATTCCGGTCGTGGCGGGTGTGGGGGGTCAGGGGTTCGAGTCCCCTTAGCTCTACTTTTCGGACACTTAAGTGTCGACCGAGACCGCGAACGGCTATTACAAGTCCGAGATGTCGACCGATCTGCCCGCAACGGGCCGTGGAAGACCGTCGAAGACGTCGAGCCGGCCACCCTGGCTGGGTCTGTTGCGACACCAGCCGCCTGTTCGGCTACCTGGCAAACCTACCTGGGAGTTCGAAGCCATCTTCTACGCTACGAATCGGATCGACTAACCCTCGGTCGAAACCCAATAGCCAGAATCTCCATCAGAATCACGGCGATTCAGATAGCAACCGGGGATACTCCGGTAACCGAGCGCGCACGAAACCTGGGTGGGGCACTAGGGCTCGGGCGTGACAATGAGGGGGGATCACATGGCTGGCTTGGATGTACGTGCGTCCGCGGGCGTAAGAGCCGTCAGTGAGGTCCGCCGACTCGATATCCAGGGACTGCGCGGGTTCGCAATTCTGATCGGTGTGCTGTTTCACGCTGGACTGCCGCCGCCCGGCGGTTTCATTGGCATAGACATATTCTTCGTCGTTTCCGGTTTCGTGATCGCAAACATGATTCATCGCGAACGGTCGTCAACCGGACATTTCAGCGTTGGCCAGTTTTACCTCAAGCGATTCAAGCGACTGACCCCGGCCCTAGCGGTAACGGTCGGCGTCACGATGATCTTGGCCTTCGTCCTACTGTCTCCATTTGGACTGCAACAAAAAGCAGCGGAAACCGGTATCGGTGCGATGCTGCTTGGGGCCAATTTCGTGATCGTCACGAATAGCGGCGATTACTTTGGGCTGCCCGCTGAATCGAACGTTCTGCTACATACCTGGTCGTTGTCGGTCGAGGAGCAGTTCTACATCGTATTCCCTGCGATTCTGGTGCTCGGCTGGGCGCTTGAGCGGCGTGCGCGACGGATCCCGTGGACGACGATCCTCGTGGGCACCGCCGTGCTGACGTCGTTTTGGCTGACCATCGCAGGCGCTCCCGGACTCGGCCCACTCGCTCCATATGCAAATTACCTGCTTGGCTACTACGGCCCCGTGAGCCGCGCGTGGGAGTTCGCGGCAGGCGCGCTCTTGGCGCTTGCCACCAGGAATCGTGCGCTGGGCTCGGCAAGGCAGGCGCGATTCCTCGCAGCTCTTGGCCTTGGGCTACTTCTTTGTTCGCCCTGGTTGATCACCGCCAGCACCCCCTACCCGAGTGCGTGGACGCTGCTTCCGGTGAGCGGAACCCTCCTGCTGATCGCGACCGGCACCGGTCACGACACATGGGTAAACCGAACTCTTGCAACCCCAGTCATGGTCAGTTTGGGTAACTGGTCCTACTCGATCTACCTATGGCACTGGCCGCTGATCGTGTTCGCCAATCACCTGTGGCCGGATGTGTCCTTCGCCGCACCCCTCGCCGCCGCGCTGTCGATCGTGCCCGCCGTAGCGTCGTACCGATGGATTGAGCAACCCTTTCGAAGGCTTCCCACGCGCGGTCGTCGACGAACCGCCGCTGTCGTTGCTGCCGTCGTTTTGCCCCCCATCATCCTGGCGGCGACCCTCAATGTGGCTGCCAATCACTACTGGTTACCTCGATACAATTCAGGGACAATTCCTATTGCCCATCAGGGCGACGTAGGCAATTGGGGCGGCTATTTCGCGTATTTGCGTGACACGTACTATCCTTGCGCGGACCCAGCTATTCGCACTAGCGCCCTACAATGGAATGGCCAGCCTCGTTGCAGGCAATCCAAGCCAGGGTCGCGCATCGATGTCGTCATATTCGGAGATAGTCACGCAGAGCATCTCTTCGTAGGGTTGGCCGAGGCCATGCCCAACAAGAACATCCTCTATTCCACCCCGGGCCCTGTCCCCGGGGGGCGCCTCGCTAGTGACGACATGAAGCGAACGGTTGACTACATCGCGTCACAGCCGTCGATAAAGACGGTGATCCTGAATATAGGATGGTCCAAGCGCGGCGTACAAGAAGATGACCTGCTCGATATTCTTGTAGCCCTCAGGGCGAACGGCAAGACCGTCTTTACCACCGACGATATCCCCAAATTCGAATTCGACGCAATGGACTGCAAATATCGCCTGGCCCCGATCTTGCCGTTGGTGCGGTGTACCGAGGAGCGAGCACTCTTCGAAAAGCAGTACGCGGCGTACTCCAACAAGCTTCGAGACACCGTCGGTAAGGTCCCGGGAGCGCACGTCCTCAACACGGCTCGGTACTTCTGCGACAACTACCTCTGCAGCATGAATGAGGGCGAGGTCCTGCTTTACCGTGACGGTAACCATTTGAATGGGTCTGGCAGCAGGTTTCTCGTCAACCAGATGCTCACCGACTACCCGCAATTCAGGGCCGCACTAGGTTGAATTTTTCGCGCAGGTCCGCGTGTTGGCCTTCCAGGGCCGGGATGTCCCCGGCCGGCACGATGACAACCGCGGCCCGCGAAGCGTCAAGAAAGTTCCAAGTGCGGAAGTCGATGCTCTCTCGGTAATGCGGCCAATCAGGGGCCGCGACCACAAACAGGAGAGATCATGAACGGCAACCGCAACAAGCTGGCCCTGCGCCGGCAGAGCATCCGCACGCTGACCGACAGCGAGCTCGGCATCGTCCATGGCGGCAACACCAGCGCGGCCCCCGCCCCGGGCACGGACAGGCAGACGATCGGGACATCGGGTACTTCGGTGATTCGCGTGTCGGGTACGTCGGTGGTCAACCCGTCGGGAGGCAGTGCCCTCAATCCGTCAGGCGGCCGTGGCCTCAACCCGTCGGGCGGCTAGCCGGCGGTCGCGTCGTGGTTACAGAGAATCCCGGCCCTTTGGCCGGGATTCTTCTGTTGGTTGCGCCGGTGATTGTGCTCGGGGTCGACGTCGAAGAACTCCTCGATCGACTTCTCACGGACTCATCGCAACGTTCGCTCAGGCGAGCCGACGTGACGTAGACGTCAATTATCTCTGATTTGCTACGAACAGCGCATAAGTGCGCTTAGGCTGCGATATCCAGCGCTGATGCTGCTCTTGACGGGATGTCGCCTTTATGATCGTTGTTCGCTCGCTGACTGCTGCTGGGCTCGCTCTAGGTGGTGCTGCGTTCTGGTTCGCGGTCACTGACGCGCCGTCGACCATGGCGTTGCCGCCGATGGATCCGCCGACGGTGTCGCGGGCGGTGCAGCTAGTGGATGTGTCGTTTCCGCTCGTCGACCCGTCGTGCACGGACCCGTTGTGCGTGATGGGTGGTGGTGGCGGGGCGGCGACGCCGCCTCGGCTGGCATCTGCGTTGCTCACCACTAATTTCGCGCCGCTGGCTGCGGGAACAGATCCATTGGCGGCGTTCATCGGTTTGTTCATCAGCAACGGCACCGTCGAGCATCCCGACGCCGGACTGTTCATCGGCACTGGATACAGCCCATCGATTGGCTGCGTCGGCGCAGCATGCAACGGAGGCCGAGGGGGCCTGGTGATCGGCAACGGCGGAAACGGCGCCAATGCCACGCTCGCCGGTACTGCGGGTGGGAACGGCGGAAACGCAGGGCTATTCGGTAGCGGCGGGGCTGGCGGTAACGGGGCTGCCGGCCTTGCAGGCGTTGACGGTACCGCGAGCCAGGCAGGTGGTGACGGCGGCGCGGCAGGGGCCGGAGGAAGCGGCGGCGCTGGTGGATTGCTGATCGGACAAGGCGGCCAGGGCGGTTCTGGCGGCGCCGGAGGTGTCGGCGGCAACGGCGCAAAAGGTCCAGATACGTTGGCGGCGAGCGTATCCGGCGCCAATGGCGAGACTGGCAAGGCTGGCGGCGCCGCAGGCAACGGTGGCATGGGCGGCAACGCCGGGGCCGGTGGTGGCGCCGGGTTATTCGGCAGTGCGGGCAGCGCTGGCGCGAATGGCGATGGCGGCGAGGGCGGCGACGGCGGTTCGGGTGGCCGCGGTGGCGACGGGGCCGACGGGGCCGACGGCGGCAGCGGCGCCAATGCCACCATCGCCGGAGCCAACGGGGACAACGGTATTGACGGCAAGGCCGGTGGTGACGGCGGCGCCGGGGGCAGCGGCGGGCAAGCCGGACGGGGCGGCACCGCTGGGACCGGCGGCAGCGGCGGACAAGCCGGAACCGACGGATCAACCGGTCTCCAGGGCTACGGCGGGGTGGGCGGCAACGGTGGTGACGGCGGAAGCGGCGGCAACGGGGCCGATGGTGCCGACAGCGGCAACGGAGCGAACGCCACCATCGCAGGGGCCAGCGGAGTCAACGGCGTCGACGGCCAGTCGGGCGGTATGGGCGGTGATGGCGGCAACGCCGGGCAAGCAGGCAAGGGCGGTGACGGTCGACAGGCCGGAGCCGACGGCGTGGCAGGCACCAACGGCAGTGGCGGTGACGGCGCCGACGGAGGTGACGGTGGTGACGGCGGTAATGGAGCCGACGGCGCCGACCGCGGCAATGGAGCGAATGGCGCCACCGCCGGAGCGAACGGGGCCAACGGAGTCGATGGTCAGGCTGGCGGGAGTGGCGGTAACGGTGGAGCCGCTGGACTGGCAGGCACGGGCGGAGCTGTAGGGACCGGCGGTACCGGCGGACAAGCGGGCGCCGATGGAGCTGCTGGTGTTCAGGGCGACGGCGGCGACGGCGCCGACGGAGGTGACGGCGGCAACGGCGGCAACGGCGCCAACGGAGCCGACCGCGGGTCACTTGCTGACGGCCAGCGCGGTGGTGACGGCGGCGACGCAGGCAACGGCGGCGAAGGTGGCACCGCCGGCACCGGTGCCACTGCAGGAAGTGCCGGCGACCGCGGTGCCGACGGGAACGGTGGTAACGGAGCCAACGGCGGAGTCGCCACCGACCTGCGTGGGGCAAATGGCTTGTCCGGCAACGGCGGCGACGGCGGCGACAGCGGAACCGGATCCGGCGGCACGGGCGGGAACGGCGGCGCAATCTCCGTCGTCAACGGCAGCGGCGCGCAAAACAAGGCGGGCAATGGTGGAGCTGGTGGCAACAGCGTGGCGGGTGCCGGCGGAGCCGGTGGTGCGGGCGGCAATTCCAACCGGAGCGGGGGTTCGAGCACCACGTATGCGGGCAACGGCGGGAAGGGCGGCGACAGCGAGACGGGCACCGGCGGCAACGGCGGCGACGGCGGTTCAACAACCGGCGAGACCACCCGCAACGTCGCCGGCGTCGGTGGTAGCGGCGGTACGGGCGGCGCCGGCGACGGACAACCCGGGGCCAACGGATAACGGCATCTGCCGCTCTTCTCAGGAAATGATCGGCGGACGCGAGCCAACAGGCGCGGCATCGCTCGAGCTCGTGTTGGAAACCGTCGTCGGATGGCTGCTGACGTGCCGATGTCGTCGATAAGGCATGATGAGAGCCGTGAGCAACGCAAACGGCGATTCGTCGCGTGATGGCGATTTCAGCAAAGCTGGCGCGTCGGAATCCGCAGAGCACCATCCGCCAGGTTGGGCGCCCGGCGAGCTGCCGATCTCATCGCGTCCGCCGCGCGACGACAAGAGGCGGTGGATCATCGGCCTCGTCGCGTTGGCCGTGGTCGTCGCCGTCGGAGCGGTGCTGCTGTTCACGAGGCAGGACGACTTCTCCGCGGCCCCCGCGGCCGACAACTCCCCGAAGACGGCACCCGCGGTCGCGGCCCTGACGTCCAGCGCACCGCCGACGATCTTCGCCAGTGCTGAGGACACCGGGCCGCTCACGATCATCACGTCCGACGAGACGTGCGGGCCATGGGACAACGTCCAGACCGCGGTCGCCATCGCACGGAAGTCCGGATTCGAGGCGGTCGGCGACGCACTGCGCAGCGGTGCCGACGACGCCGTCACGCTCGCCGCGCAGACGCCGCACCGCGCGATGCGCGAACTCTACGGCGCATTCACCGCGTACGGCCGCGCCTACGCCGACGCGCTGCCCACCTATCAGCCCAAGGACGACTTCCTCGCTCAGACCGCCCTGGCGGCGCTCGACGCGATCACCAACATCTGCGCGGCCAACCACTCCGACTCGGCCGCCACCCAGGCGCCCAAGCTCCCGCCAGCGGCACCGCCGACGAACCCGTCGACCCTCGGCGACCCGGCCAACCCGCAGCGCTTCCTGACTTCTCCGGGCCCGACGTGCGCGAGTTGGATTCCCGCCGAGGCCGCACTGCAGTCACGGACCAAGGAATGGTCGGCACTGGACCCGAATATCGGTGTCGCCCAGTGGAATCCAGAACAACGCGCGGTGCACGACGACACCGCGCAGGTGGTCACCGCGCGCGCCGACGACATGGCGGCGGCGGGTCGCGGAAGCGGCAACGCGGTGGTCGAGGACTTCGCCACCCTTGGCGCGTTGTACTTCCGCGCGTACGCGATGGCCGAGCCCCTGTACTGGGCGGGTGACCACGAGCTGGCCGAAGTCGGATTCAACGTCAACAACCTAGTCGCGGCGGCCTGCCAAGCCGCCGCGGGCTGACGTCGTTAGCCGATCAGCCACCTGCAGACCACCGGGTTCTGCATGCAGGCGGCGTTGATGTCGGGAAGCGCCCCCGAACACGGCAGTCCGTTTTCCTGGACGCAACCCGGCGGCATGGGCGGGCAGGGCGTCCCGTCGGGTCGCACGCATTGCTGATCGATGGGGCCGGCGTAGGCGGGCATCGCGGACGTGAACGCCGCGCCCAGCGCAATGACGGCAGCACCGCACAGTAGCTGGCTGAATCTCATGGTTCCCCCTGTCGCGTGATGCTCCTCCAGCAACACTCGTCGGTTGCCTGTGAGATTAGCTGGCGAAGGGTCGTTGCGGCCTAGGATCGGCGACTTCCGCCGTTGGGCGAGCTCGGCAGCGATCGCGGTAACCCGAACGCCGGTAGCACGCCGTTGTCGAATCGGGTCATGGCGCTGATCCGGCCGCCGTCGAGGGTGAGCACGTAGAGGCCCGTGCCGTGGCACACACCCGCCGCGCCGCGCAGGTACGCTCCAAACGCCGGTTGGCCGTTGGCCCGTGTTGGAACGAGATCGAACCTTCGGCCTGCGCGAAAGATGCTGGCGCAGAAGCGGGCTACCACGTCTCGGCCCTGGTACTCGAACGGCATCGGCGGCATCGACATGAAGACGTCGTCGGTCAGCAGGGCCACCAGCGCGTCGAGATCGGCTGATTCCCAAGCGCTTACGAACTTGGCGACGGCCGCGTCCTCGGAGGGCGAGGCGGGCAACGGTGCATGGTCGTCGGCGACGGAGTGTCGGCTTTGCAGGCTCGCGCGCGCTCGCTTGAGCGCGCTCTTGACCGACTCGACGGTCGAGTCCAGCATGTCCGCCGCCTCGTTGGTGTCGAAGCCGAGGACGTCACGCAGCACAAGCACGGCGACCTGGCGAGGTGGCAACAGTTGCAGGGCAGTCACGAAGGCCAGCGAGATGGCCTCGGTTCGCTCGTACTTGGCCTCCGGACCGAGCAGGGCGTCGGGAAAGGGTTCCAACCAGACGACTTCGCCGAGTCGGGTGGGCTCTGGCGGCTCGACGTTGGGCACGTCCCACTCCTTGGCCGGGCGCCGGCTGGCCGACCGGCGTGCGTTCAGACACCGGTTGGTCGCGATCCGGTAGAGCCAGGTGCGCAACGAGGCCCGTCCCTCGAATCCACCGAAGCCCTGCCATGCGGCCAGCAGCGTCTCCTGCAGTGCGTCCTCAGCGTCCTGGAACGATGCGAGCATCCGGTAGCAGTGCACCTGCAACTCCCGCCGGTAGGGCTCGGTCAGTTCCCGGAACGCCTCGCCGTCTCCGGCCCGCGCCCGTGACATCAAGTCTGCGGCCACCGTCCCATCACCTCCTTCGCGTCTTCGCGGCTGCACCTGTATGGACACCGGCCGACGCCTGAGCGGGGCGGTCGGCGGGCGCCACCTTCGACGACGTCGCGGTGTCTCCATCAGTGGTAGCCGATAACGCCAATCGAGGAGATCCAAAATGGGAAAGCTCGTGATCAGTGAAAACGTGTCGCTCGACGGCGTCGTTCAGGACCCGACCGGCCAGGAGGGCTTCGAGCGGGGTGGCTGGTTCCTCGAGGCGGGGGAGCAGGACCGCGAGGCATGGGGCAGGCTCGAACTCGGGGAGGCGCGGGCCGCGACGGCGTTGCTGCTCGGCCGACGGAGCGACGAGTGGTTCGCGGCGCGGTGGCCGTCCCGAACCGGCGAGTGGGCGGACAGGTTGAACGGGCTGCCCAAGTACGTCGTGTCCTCCACCATCGACGAGCCCAGGTGGGGGAACTCGACAGTCGTCGGAGGCGATGTGCTGCAAGCGGTCTCGAGGTTGAAGTGGGAGTTGGACGGTGACATCGTGGTCTACGCGAGCGCCGAGCTCGTTCACACCCTGATGGAACACGACCTCGTCGACGAACTGCGGCTGACCGTGTATCCGGTGGTGCTCGGCGCCGGCGTGCGACTCTTCGGCGAGACCACCCAGCGGAAGCCCATGCGCCTCGTCGAGACCCGCACGGTCGGTGACGGCCTCGTCTACCTCGTCTACCGGCCCGTCCAGGCCCAAAATTGGTGACGGGACCGCCCTCGGTTCGGCAGTACCGTTAACCGAGTGTGTTTGCGGAGTCGACGAGGGGGTGTTGGTCGTGCCGGAAGCGGTTCGCGTCGTCGCCGAGGATTTGCAGATGTCGGCGGCGACGGTCGACGCTCGCGCCGATGACCTCTGGACGCGACACGCTACGGCGGATGGCCGGATCGAGTCGGCGCAGCGCGGTGTCCCTGCTGGGTCGGTGGTTGCGCTGATGTCGGCGGTCGCCAAGTGGCAGAGCGACTCGTCGGCCTTGTTCGGTCGGCTCGTCGATCACGGCCATGGGTTGCGCGCGGGTGCCGCCGCATACGAGCGGACCGACCACGACGGTGCGACGGCGATCGCCGCTGCCGAGCGCTCGGAGCTCGATCTTGGGCTCTGACGATCCGCGGCCGTGAGCGTCTCCGTCGCCGACATCGACCGGTGGGATGCGGGCGACGTGCGAGAGGTGTTTCACGCCACCCGCAACCGGGCGGAGGCGGCGTTCGAAGCGGCCGACGGCATCGCCGAGCTACCGGCGTTCGGCACGTGGGGCGGTGACGCGTCGGATGCCGCCAAGGACGCCATCGGCCGAACACGTCACGACCTCGACGCGCACGGCAACGAGGCGCTGGCCGTCGCCCAGGCGGCGGGCAAGGCTGCCGACGACATCGAGCTGGTGAGGTCGAAGCTCGCCCAACTACGTTCCGACGCCGTACATCTAGGCATGGTCATTGATCCAGCGAGCAACGCCATCGTGCCGGGGCCTGACTCGGCCGGCGCCGATCCGATGGAGCTCGAACTCAAACGCATGCAGCTGCAACGCGAACTCGACGCGATCCTGGCCGAAGCGGCCCGAGTCGATCAGGAACTCGCCCGGGCGATCGGCATGGCGACCGGTGAGACGCCGGTACCCGATACTCCGCACGACAACCGCCCGGAGATTCAGGACGCGCTGTCCAGACCCCTTCCCGAGGACCCGCAACAGTTCAACGACCTGTGGGACCAGCTGACCCCCGAAGAACGGGAATGGCTCTATCAGCAGGATCACGGAATCGGCAACCATCCCGGAATGCCGTTCGCCGACAAGGACGCATTCAACCGGCGGCACCTAGTCGAGCTCACGACGTCGGCGCAGTCCAACCTCGACCGGCTGACCCGCGAGCACCCCGACTGGGCCGCCAGCGGTGACCGGTTCCCCTATTCGGTCACGCCGCAGCAGTACGGGCAGTACTCGGATTGGAAGCGGCAGTGGGACGCGGCGAGGACCAAACTCGACGGATTCCACACGGTCGCCCAGACGCTGGCCAAGGGCGACGGCTACCACCGCTACCTCGGACTCGTCGACGACCAGGGCCGCGCGGCCGTGTCGATCGGCAACCCGGACACGTCGAGCCACACCGCGACGCTCGTCCCGGGCACGGGCCAGGACCTGTCCACGATCGATGGCGCCGACGGTAAATCGGTGGACATGCTCCGCGCGGCGTTGGACGCGAACCCGTCGCTTAGCGCCAATGACGTCGCGGTGACGACGTGGATGGGGTATGACAGGCCGATGACCATCCCCGAAGCGGGGTCGGCGAGCTACGCCGAACACGGTGCAGGGGCGCTGGATTCGTTCCTGACCGGCGCGCAGGCGTCCCACCAGGGATCGATTCCGTCGACGGACACGGTGATCGGGCACAGCTACGGCTCGACACTCGTCGGCGCGGCGGGTGCGGGAGAGCACCACCTGGCCGCCGAGAACGTCATCGCCGTCGGTAGCCCTGGCATGCTCGTCGGCCACGCCTCGGACCTCAACCTCGACTCCGGTGGGCAGGTGTACGCGACCCGCGCCGAGCACGACATCATCTCGGTGGTCGCGGGCGCGGTGCTCGGGCCCAACCCGACGTGGGACGGGTTCGGCGCCGTCGAACTCGAGGCGGCACCCGGTCCTGCGACCGGCCCTGACATCCTCGACATCCCGTCGATCGGCGCGCACAGCAGCTATTGGGACGAAGGCAATCCCGCGCTGGCGAATATGGGCGCCATCATCGCGGGCATGCCACCGCCGAAGGTGGTGTCGTGAAACGACTTTGCGCACTCGCCCTGCTGGTCGTGATCGTCGGGGCCTGCAGCCACGACCAGACCCTTGGTCCCGACGTGCCGACTGGCGCCACCGACATTGGAGGTCCGTCCGTGACATCCGCACCGCCGCCACCACCCGGCTGGAGTCCCAAAGACGTTGTGCCACAGACTCAACAGCAGGCACAGGACACCGTGGTTGGTTACCTGAAGCGCACCCTGGCCGGCCTCGGAGATGGAGCGGTGCTCGACGCCTCCCGGTACGGCAGCGCCGGCCACAACAGCTGGTGCGAGGACAGTCCGGCCGATCCGAAGAACGCGCCGACGCGGTTCCATACCTCCGGCGACCTGAACTTCCCGTCAGGAACCGATCTCGACGCGATGGTGCGACGAACCGGCGACGTGTGGCGGCAGTGGGGTTGGTACGTCTACGAACGCGACGGGTTTCGCAAGCCCAATCAGTTCGGCTACGGCCCGGACGGCTACCGCATGCAGATCGTCGCCGCGGGAAAGCCCGGCTACGCGCCGACGTTGAGCGCATCGACCCCGTGCTTCCCCGCCGCCGTCGCACAGGACGGCGTTCCGTTCCCGATCAAGGTCACGGCCAACTAGGTCCGCGCTAGCGTTCCCGGGCGAGTGCGCTGAGCAGCTCGCGGGTTCGCCTCAGCGACGCGGTTCGTCGGTCGCGGTCGTCGCCCACCGCGATCGGTTGAGCCCAGACGTCGGTGGCCCCGGCGGCGATGAGGGCCTCGAGTTGCGCACGCACCGAGTCCTCGTTGCCGACAACGGCCACGTCGGCCGGGCTGCTGCCTCCGCCGGCTTCGATGATGCGCTGATAGTTGGTCATCCCGGAGTACGCGGTCGACGTGGCCGTCGTCGCGGCACGCGCCTCGTCGACGTCGTCGTGGACCGCCACGGGCAGGCCCGCGACGACGCGGGGCGCCGGTCGCCCGGCCGATGCGGCCGCCGCCCGCAGCCCCGGACCGATGCGGGTTTCGATGGCCTTCGCCGATGCCATCCACAGCACCACGCCGTCGGCGAACTCGCCCGCGATGCGGACCATGCGCGGGGACAGGGCCGCCAGCAGCAGCGGGACGGGGTGATCCAACGCCACCGCGCGGCCGAGGCTGCGGGTGGTCCAGTCCTCGCCGGCGAAGTCGACGTCCTCGCCGCGGAGTAGGCCTGAGACGATGCGCACGTACTCCTCGGTGTTGCGGCCGGGATGGTCGTACGACAGCCCGAACACGCCGCTGATCAGAGCTTCGTGCGACGGTCCGAGGCCCAGCGTGAAGCCCTCCCGGCCCATGGCGTTGACCACCGACGCCGCGCGATTGGCCTGCAGCAGCGGGTGGCATGGGTAGGTCTGCAGTACCGCGGTGCCCAGCTCGATCGACGCCGTGGCGCGACCGGCTAGCGTCATCGCCACCAACGGATCGCCTTGTACCGCACTCGCATACCAGAGCGCGCTGAATCCGTCGGCTTCCGCCTGTTGCGCCTGGGCGACGATCTTGTCGACGGACGAGGCGCCGCCGGTCAGTCCGATCCGCATCTCGCGCACCCTCCGTCAGCCGACCTCCGACTATGGCAGCTCCGCGGCGGCGTGGCACGATCGCGATGATGACCAGCAGAGCAGACGCCGCGCAAAACCTGCGCGACCTCAAGCTGCTGCGGCGCGTCCGCGACCGAATGGACCGGGAGTACGCGCAGCCGCTCGACGTCGAGGCCCTGGCCCGCGGGGTGAACATGTCGGCGGGACATCTGTCCCGGCAGTTCAAGCTCGCCTATGGCGAGTCGCCGTACTCCTATCTGATGACACGCCGCATCGAGCGGGCGATGGCGCTGCTGCGCCGTGGCGACCTGTCCGTCACCGACGTCTGCTTCGCCGTCGGCTGCTCGTCGCTTGGCACGTTCAGCACCCGGTTCACCGAGTTGGTCGGCATGCCGCCGAGCAAGTATCGAGAACAAACCGCCCACGTGACGGAGGGCATGCCGTCGTGCGTGGAGAAGCAGGTGACGAGACCGATCAGGAATCGAGAAGCGCCCGCCACCGACCTGCACCTAGCGTGATCGACATGGACATCACCATTCACTCGAGCTTCCTCCCACACGACCAGCCGGAAGAATCGCTGGCGTTCTACCGCGACACCCTCGGCTTCGAGGTCCGCCTCGACGTCGGCAAGGACACGATGCGCTGGATCACCGTCGGCCCTCCCGGCCAGCCCGACACCTCCATCGTGCTGTACCCGCCGACCGCCACGCCCGGCCTCACCGACGACGAACGCCGCGTGATCGCCGAGATGATGGCCAAGGGCACCTTCGGCACCCTCCTTCTGGCCACCAAGGACCTCGACGGCACGTTCGAGCGGGTGCAGGCCGGGGACGTCGAGGTGGTCCAAGAGCCGACCGAGCAGCCCTACGGCGTTCGTGACTGCGCCCTGCGGGACCCCGCCGGCAACATGGTCCGCATCCAGGAACTGCGCTGATCGTGCCGAAGAAGGACACCGCCCCAGCCGCCGACAGCCACGACGTGATCCGTGTGCACGGCGCGCGCGAGAACAACCTCAAGAACATCGACATCGACCTTCCGAAGCGAAGGCTCACGGTGTTCACCGGGGTTTCCGGCTCGGGCAAGAGCTCGTTGGTGTTCGACACCATCGCCGCGGAGTCGCAGCGACTGATCAACGAGACGTACAGCGCGTTCGTGCAGGGCTTCATGCCGACGCTGGCCCGGCCCGACGTCGACGTGCTCGAGGGGCTGACCACCGCGATCATCGTCGACCAGCAGCGGATGGGTGCCGACCCCCGCTCGACGGTCGGCACCGCCACCGACACCGGAGCGATGCTGCGCATCCTGTTCAGCCGGCTCGGGAAGCCGTACATCGGTTCGCCCCAGGCGTTCTCGTTCAACGTCGCCTCGATCAGCGGCGCGGGTGCGGTCACGTTCGAGCGCGCCGGTCGGGCTGTCAAGGAGCGCCGCGACTTCAACATCGTTGGCGGCATGTGCGCCCGCTGCGAGGGCCGTGGTGCGATCAACGACATCGACTTGACCGCACTCTACGACGACAGCAAGTCGCTCAATGAGGGTGCGTTGACCATCCCCGGCTTCAGCATGGAGGGCTGGTACGGCCGAATCTTCAACGGCTGCGGGTTCTTCGACCCCGACAAGCCGATCGCAAAGTTCACCAAGAAGGAACTCGACGCCCTGCTTCACAAGGAGGCGACCAAGCTCAAGATCGACGGCGTCAACTTGACGTACCTCGGCTTGATCCCGCAGATCCAGAAGTCGTTCCTGTCCAAGGACGTCGAGGCCATGCAACCTCACGTCCGCGCGTTCGTGGAGCGCGCGGTGACCTTCACCACCTGCCCCGAGTGCGACGGCACCCGGCTCTCCGAACTGGCGCGGTCGTCGAAGGTCAAGGGCGCCAACATCGCCGAGGTCTGCGCGATGCAGATCAGCGACCTCGCGGAATGGGCGAAGGGGGTCAGCGACGAGTCCGTGGCGCCGTTGCTCGACTCGTTGCAGCACACCCTCGACTCGTTCGTCGAGATCGGGCTCGGCTACCTGTCGCTGGACCGCTCATCGGGCACGCTGTCGGGTGGAGAGGCGCAGCGCGTCAAGATGATTCGCCAACTCGGATCGGCGCTCACCGACGTCACCTATGTGTTCGACGAGCCAACCGTGGGGCTGCACCCGCACGACATCGCAAGGATGAACGACCTACTGCTGCGCCTGCGCGACAAGGGCAACACGGTGCTGGTGGTGGAACATAAGCCCGAGGCCATCGCGATCGCCGACCACGTCGTCGACCTCGGCCCCGGCGCGGGAACCGCCGGTGGCGACGTGGTCTTCGAGGGCACCGTGGAGGGTCTGCGCAAGAGTGACACGATCACCGGCCGCCACCTCGACGACCGGGCGGCCCTAAAGGACACGGTGCGGTCGCCGCGTGAGGTGTTCGAAGTGCGCGGAGCCAAGACCCACAATCTGCGCGACGTCGACGTCGACATCCCGCTCGGAGTTCTTGTCGTCGTCACCGGGGTGGCGGGCTCGGGCAAGAGCTCGCTGATCCACGGCTCCGTCGCAGGTTCCGAGGTGGTGGTGGCGATCGACCAGACCCCGATCCGGGGCTCGCGGCGAAGCAACCCGGCGACCTACAGCGGGCTGCTCGACCCGATCCGCAAGGCGTTCGCCAAGGCCAACGACGTGAAACCGGCACTGTTCAGCGCCAATTCGGAGGGCGCCTGCCCCAATTGCAAGGGCGCAGGCATCATCTACACCGACCTGGCGATCATGGCGGGCGTCTCTGCGCCGTGCGAGGTGTGCGAGGGCAGGCGGTTCGACACCTCCGTACTCGAGTACACGTTTGGTGGGCGCGACATCAGCGAGGTGCTCGCGATGCCAGTGGCCGAGGCCTTGTCGTTCTTCGCCGACGGCGCCGCGAAAACCCCTGCCGCTGAGAAGATCCTCGAAAGACTCGCCGACGTCGGGCTCGGCTACGTCACGCTTGGCCAGCCGCTCACCACGTTGTCGGGCGGTGAACGGCAACGGCTCAAGCTCGCCACCCACATGGGCGAGAAGGGTGAGGTCTACGTGCTCGACGAGCCGACCTCGGGACTGCACCTCGCCGACGTCGAGCAGCTGCTGGCGCTGCTCGACCGGCTCGTCGACTCCGGCAAGTCGGTGATCGTCATCGAGCACCATCAGGCGGTCATGGCACACGCCGACTGGATCATCGACCTGGGCCCCGGTGCGGGCCACGATGGCGGCCGGGTCGTCTTCGAGGGCACTCCCGCCGACCTCGTCGCCGCCCGCTCGACGCTCACTGGCGAGCACCTCGCGGCCTACGTGCGTTGACCGGGTCCCGAAGCTAGACCCGACTGGCGGCGAAGGACGCGGCCTGGTCGACCAGCCCCGTCTGGACGTAGGCGCCGTGGGCCCGCATGTCCCAGCCTCCTTCGAAGCAGATCGGGTCGTTGGGGACGCACATGTCGACGGTCTTGCCCGCATACAGCGGGCTGATCGCCGGCAGTGGGCCCGCGGACAATGTGTCGGCGAAGGAGCTTCTCGGCCCGCCGAAGTCGGCGACCGCGGCGACGTCGTCGGCGACCTGCGGTGGCACTGCGGCGGTGGCGAGATCGATGACGGCGGCGCCTTGGGAGTAACCGCCGAGCACCATCTTGGTGTTGGGGCAGTTCACGGCCATCGACTGGAGGTGAGCGCTCGCGTCATTTGCCCCGGCCGGCGTGCTGTTTTCGAAGTCATTGCTCGCGGGGTAGTTCACCGCGTAGACGCCGACGGATCGGGCGCCGAGTTGACCACGAAGTGAGTCGACGAAGGCCTGGCCGATCCTGCCGACACCCGGCGGTTCGGTGGTGCCGCGGGCGAACACGATCTCGACGTCGGGGCACGGGGCGGCCGACGCGGCAGGGCTCAGCACGATTGGGAGTGTCGCGGCCGCCACCGATGCAGCACCGAGCATGCGGCCGACGCGACGTACACAGTTTTTCTCCATACGTGTCTGTCGCACGGTGGGTCCGATGTGTGACAGCGCATAGGCAGTTCAGGGGCGAAAAGAATCTCGCCGATTCGATACCTCCGCACACAGCGCGCTCCAAGGCATGGTGACAGGGACCTTCGACATCACGCGAATCGCATGGGCGGCAACGGCATGCGGTCACTTGCGTGGTGTCGCCCAATGCACCGTTCGGAAGGAGCGCGGCATGACCGACTTGATCGTTGCCGCCAAGCCGGCGCCGCCCTCGGACCGCTTACCCACTGCACGCACACGGCCTCGCGACGTCTTCCTGCCGGGCGACATCCGGCGTCAGAGCGTGTTTGGCACGCTGCGCCGTCGGCTGCGCTGGCCGCTGGGGATCTACACGACGCCGGTGGTGATCCTCGTCGTGTGGGAGCTCCTCTCCCAGGCCGGAGTACTCGAGCCGACGTATGCGCCAGCCCCCACCGACATCGTCAGCACTGCGATAACCCTGTGGAACGACGGGATCCTTGGCCCTGACTTGGCGATCTCGGTGCAACGGGCCGCAGTCGGTCTCGCGCTCGGGTTGAGCGTCGGCGTCGTGACCGGAGTGCTCGGCGGCTTTCTCCGTAGCGGTGAGTATTTGTTCAACGGTCTCGCACAAATCCTGAACACCATTCCGCTGCTCGCGGTGCTCCCGCTGTTCGTCGTGTGGTTTGGCATCGACGAACTGACGAAGATCCTGCTGATCGCCTTCGGCGCAGGCGTGCCGATGTACCTGAACCTGTTCGCCGCGATCCGCGGCGTGGACCAGCGTCTGATCGAGATGGCCCGCACCACCGGCGCCGGTTCGTGGCGAGTGGTCACGCGGGTGCTGGTGCCCGGCGCCTTACCTGGATTCCTGGTGGGCCTTCGCTTCTCGCTCGCCTACAGCATCCTGGGCTTGGTCGCCGCCGAGACGGTGAATGCCGATGAGGGACTTGGTTTCTTGATCACCCAGGCTCAAACGTATCTGCAGACGAACAAGGTCTTCGTCGGCCTGGTGATCTACTCGATCCTTGGCCTGGTGGCCGACCAGTTCGTCCGGATCCTCGAGCGGGTGCTGTTGCGGTGGCGACCCAGTTTCGAGGCGGCATGAGCATCACCGTTGACACGACGCCGCGTCAGCAGACGGGCGTGCTCGTCGAGCAAGTCGTGCGCAAGTTCGATGGCCGTGTCGTTCTGGACCAGCTCGACCTCGTGATCGGGGACGAGGAGCTCGTCGTCCTGCTGGGCCCCTCAGGTTGCGGCAAGAGCACCCTGCTGCGACTGCTGGCCGGGTTGGACACACCGGATGGCGGCCGCATCGAGGTTCCCGCCAAGCGGGCGATCGTGTTCCAGGCCGACCGGTTGCTGCCCTGGCAGCGCGTGCTCCGCAACGTCACGTTGGGCCTGCGCGGCCCCGACGCCGACCAGCGCGCCCGCAAGGCACTGAGCGAGGTGAACCTGGCCGGCCGTGAGAAGGCCTGGCCCAAGCAGCTTTCGGGTGGTGAGGCCCAGCGCGTTGCGCTTGCTCGCGCGCTGGTTTCGGAGCCGGAGCTGATTCTGCTCGACGAGCCGTTCGCATCGCTGGACGCGATTACCCGGGTGCGGATGCACGATCTGGTTCGCGAGCTGCGCCGCAAGCATCACGCCTCCATGCTGCTCGTCACCCACGACGTCGATGAGGCCATCGCCCTGGCCGATCGCATCGTCGTCATGAGCAGCGGGCGCATCGGCAACGCGCACCGGGTGCAGCTCTCACCTGCAGATCGGGAAGCGAGCGTAGCCCGTGAGGAAATCCGGGCAGCCCTGCTGGCAGACCTCGGTCTGGCCAGCCAGCACTGAACTTTCGTCATCACTGAGAACACACAGGAGAATCCATGTCCCGCAAGTCGATTCGAGTCATTGGCGCAGCAGTGCTGCTCACGGCAGCTACCGTGCTGGCCGCCTGCGGCTCTTCGTCGAAGACTTCCGACGCGCCGCTGAGTAGTGGCTCCGGCTCCGGCAATCACCCCGAGTGGAGCCAGTACACCTTCACCATCGGTGACAACGGTGGTGACGGAAACGAGGAACTGTCGAAGATCACCGGCGTGTTCGACGACGCACCGTACAAGGTTAAGTTCGCCCGGTTCGACTATGGTCCGCCACTGGTACAGGCCGCCGCGACCGGCGACATCGACCTCGGATCCGTCGGCGACGTGCCGCCGATCACCGGGGCGGCAAAGCAATTCGGCTTCAAGATCGTCGCCGTCCAGCGCGGCGCCGATCCGACGAAGGCGGCCGAGAACATCATCGTGCCCAAGGATTCACCGATCCAGACGCTGGCCGACCTCAAGGGCAAGCGGCTCGCGGTCCCACAGGGCAGCTCTGCCCACGGGTTGGCGCTGCTCGCCCTGAAGAGCGTGGGCCTCACACCCAAGGACGTCGAGCTCGTCTACCTCAGCCCGGCGGCCGGTGGCACGGCGTTCAACACCGGCAAGGTGGATGCCTGGTCCATCTGGAATCCGCAGTCCGCGATCGCGGTCAAGGACGGCGCCAGGATCATCGCCAAGGGTCTGCCGCCGATCGACCAGGTCAACAACTACTACGTGGCCAGTGAGAAATCGCTCAATGACCCGACCCGGCGCGCCGCGTTGGCCGACGTGCTCACCCGCATCGGCCGCGAATTCAACTGGGCGCAGCAGAATCCCGACCAATACGCGAAGGCCATCGCCAAGGAGACCGGTGTTTCGCTCGAGGACGCCAGGGCGACGGTGGACTCCTATCCCTTCAAGATCACCCAGTTCCTCCCCGAGGACCTCAAGGCCGAGCAGGCCCTCAGCGACGCCTTCTTCGAGGCCGGCGAGATCACGACGAAGGTCGATGTCAACACCATCGCCGACAATCTGCTGCCGGATGGCTTCGACAGCTCAAAGGCACCCTGATGGGCGCCGCACAGCGTGAACTGCACCTCAACGCGTTCCTCATGGAGGCGGGCCACCACGAGGCGGCCTGGCGGTTGCCCGAGAGCAACCCGCATGCCGACTTCGACCTGCGGCACTGGATCAGGCTGGCGCAGTTGGCCGAAGAGGCGAAGTTCGACTCGCTGTTCCTTGCCGACGGGCCTGCGCTCACCGGCGACGGTGAGTTCCGTCCGCCGGGCCAACTCGAACCGCTGACCCTGCTGACCGCGCTGGCGCAGCACACCAGCCGCATCGGGCTGATCGCCACCGTGTCGTCGACGTACAACGAGCCCTACAACCTGGCGCGCCGGCTCGCCTCGGTCGATCACGTCAGCGGCGGGCGGGCCGGATGGAACATCGTCACTTCGGCGGGCGCCGACGAGGCGGCCAACTTTGGCCTCCACGACCGCCCCGACCACGCGGTGCGCTACGACCGTGCCGACGAATTCCTCACCGTCGCAAAGGCGCTCTGGGACAGCTGGGAGAGCGAGGCCGTGCTCGCCGACAAGGCATCGGGTCGCTATGCCGACCCGGCCCGCCTGCACGCCATCGACTACGAAGGCAGCCACTTCAAGGTAGCGGGACCGCTCAACGTCGAGCGCCCGCCGCAGGGATACCCGCTGTTGGTGCAAGCCGGATCCTCGGAGGACGGCAAGGACTTCGCCGCCCGTCACGCGGAGGCCATCTTCACCGCTCACCAGACCTACGAGCGCGCCGCCGACTTCTACGCTGACATCAAGGCCAGGACGACGGCGGCGGGTCGCGACCCCGACGGAGTGCTGGTGCTGCCGGGCATCGTGCCGTTCATCGGCTCGACCGAAGCCGAGGCCCAGGAGCTGGCGCAGCGTTTCGACGACCTGCGCGTACCGGCATACGGGCTGTGGCAGCTGGCGAACATCTTCGAGACCGACCCGTCGGTGTTCGAGCTCGACGAGCCGTTGCCGGACTTCATTCTGGCCCGGCCGAAACTGCAAGGGACGCAAAGCCGCTCAGACCTCGTCATCGAGTTGGCCCAGCGCGAGCACCTGACGGTTCGAGAAGTGCTGTCCCGGCTGGGCGGCGGGCGCGGGCACTTCACGTTCGTCGGCACACCGGAGCAGATCGCCGACACGATCATCGCGTGGTTCGAGGGTGGAGCCGCTGACGGGTTCAACATCATGGCGCCTGCGCTACCGTCGGCGCTGGAGACGTTCATCGAACGGGTGCTGCCGATCCTCCGGAACAAGGGGCTGTTCCGCGAGGAGTACCGCGGGGCGACCCTGCGCGACCACTACGGCCTTGCTGTCCCGGCCAACCAATTCCACTCCGACGATGCACACTCTGCGGTGTGAGACTTCCTGATCCCGTTCCGCCTGCCCTGTCGATCAAGGGGCTGCACAAGGTCTATGCCGACGGCTTCATTGCGGTGTCGGACCTCGATCTGCAACTCGACGACGGCGCCTTCTTCGGCCTGCTCGGGCCCAATGGGGCCGGCAAGACCACCCTCATCGGTTCGGTGTGCAACATCGTCAAGCCGAGCTCCGGTGAGCTGACCGTCTTCGGCCACGACTACCGGACCAGGGAAGCCCGACGCCTGATCGGCCTAGCCGAGCAGGAGATCAACCTCGACCGCTTCCTGTCGGTCCGGCAGCTCCTGATCTACCACGCCGGCTACCACGGCATCGGACGGAAGACGGCCGTGCGCCGCGCCGACGAACTGCTGGCGCTGTTCCGGCTTGAGGACAAGGCCGACGGCCGAGCCTACGAACTGTCCGGCGGAATGCAACGTCGCCTCGTCATCGCGCGCGCCCTGATGCACCGGCCACGCTTGTTGATCCTCGACGAGCCGACAGCCGGCGTCGACGTCGAATTGCGTGCGGAGATTTGGGGATTCATCTCCAGGCTCAACGCCGCGGGCACGACGATCCTGCTCACCACCCACTACCTCGAAGAAGCCGAATCGCTATGCGACGAGATCGCGGTGCTGCGAGCAGGCCGGATCATGGACCGAGGATCGGCGGCGTCCCTGCGTGACCGGTACGAGGCACGCGACATCTCCGAGGTCTACGCCCGGGTCATTGCGGCGGAGGCCACCGCGTGAGCGGCGTCGAGACTCAGCCGATCAGGCCGTACGACGAGCCATTCCGCGCCGAACGCGCACCGTTCCTCTGGCTCGCCGAGCGAGAGGTGTTGCGGTTCTTGAACATCTGGCAGTACTCGATCATCGGTCCCGTGCTGTCCACGATCCTGTTCGTCATCGTCTTCGGTTCGGTATTGGGCCGGCACGTCGACACGACCGGCGGGGTGCCCTACGGCCAGTTCATCCTTCCCGGCCTGTTCGCCCAGGCGATCGTGAACGTCGGATTCTTCAACGGGACGACGAGTCTGTTCGAAGCCCGCCGCGACAAGTACATCAACGACGTCTTCGCCAGTCCGCTGCGCTGGTGGGAGATCAACGCGGCACTGGTGACCGGTGGCATCGCCCGCGGAGTGATCGTGGGTGCCGGTGTCCTGGCGATCGGCATGCCGCTGACTCACGGTGGCGTGGCCCGGCCCTTCGTGTTCGCGTTCGGCACCCTCGGAGTGCTCGTGGTGGCGGCGCAGACCGGGGTGATCGCAGGCAGTCTGGCCAAGTCCCTGGACCACGTGTACTCGATGGAGTCGATCATCCTGCTGCCCCTCGGATTCCTCGGCGGCATCTTCTACTCCATCCATCAGCTGCCACACGCCTGGGCCGTCGTCAGCCAACTCAACCCCGTCTTCTGGCTGGTGCAGGTCGAACGGATCGGCTTGTTGGGCAGCGCGGACGTGAGCGCCGTTTCGGCACTTGCCGTGGTGTGGGGGCTCGCGGCGGTGCTGTCGGTGTGGTCGGCGGTCATCTTTGGCAGGAACTACCTCAAGGCGTAGGACTGAGTTCACGCAGATTGGATCTCTAGGCACCGTCGACGCCCGCGGACACACTGATCGCGTGAGTGCATCGTTGACGACCCCGGACATCGCGCAGCCGCAGCGGCCGCGGCCCATTCTCGACGACTGGACCTGGCAGTTGCGGGGCAGCTGCCACGAGGTCGCACCGGAGGTCTTCTTTCCCGAGGACACGGGTCGGCACGGCTTGCGCGGCCGCGAGGAACAGGCGAAGCGCATCTGCCGGGACTGCCCGGTGCTCGCGCAGTGCCGCAGTCACGCGTTGGCGATGCCGGAGACTCACGGGATCTGGGGCGCGATGACGCCGAGCGAACGAGCGCGCGGGCGGGCCGCCGAACGCGTGGCCGCCGCGGGGTGAGGTCGATCAGCCGACGAGGTGAGCCACCCGGGTGAGCCCGAGATGGTCGCGCAACGTGGTGCCTTCGTACTCGGTGCGGAACACGCCGCGTTCCTGAAGCAACGGCACCACCTTCTCGACGAACGGATCGAGCCCGGCCGGGGTGACGTGGGGGACCAGGATGAATCCGTCGCTCGCGTCGGCTTGAACGAGGTGGTTGATGCGCTCGGCGACCGTGTCCGGTGACCCGATGAAGTTCTGACGACCGGTGACCTCGACGATGAGTTCTCGGCTGGTCAAGTTCTCGGCCTGCGCCTTCGCTCGCCACTCGTTGGCGATCGCGACGGGGTCCCGGTTGGTGCGCACGCTGGCGCGGCCACGCGCAATCGTGTTCTCCCCGGGGTCGGGGTCGACGGTGGGCAGCGGCCCGTCGGGGTCGTGATCGGACAGGTCGCGGTTCCACAGCTGTTCGAGGACCTTGATCGCCGTCTGGGGAGACACCTGCGCGAGCCGGACGTCGTGCGCGAGTTCGGCTGCCTCTGCATCGGTGTCACCGAGCACGAACGTGGCGGCGGGCAGGATGAGCAGCTCGTCGTGACGCCTTCCGTACCGGGCGAGCCTGCCCTTGACGTCGGCGAAGAAGGCTTGGCCGTCCTCCAGGGTCCCGTGCCGGGAGAAGATCGCGTCGGCCGACGAGGCCGCGAACTCACGGCCGTGGTCAGAGTCCCCGGCCTGGAAGATCACGGGCCTGCCCTGCGGGCTGCGTGGCACGTTGAACCGACCGCCGATGTCGAAGTGCGCGTCGGTGTACGAGAACGCCCCGGCCTCCGGATCGGAGAGGAACACGCCGCGGTCCTTGTCGGCCACGATCTCGTCCCCGCGCCAGGAGTCGAAGAGCGTGTGCGCCGCGCCAAGGAAGCTCTCGGCCCGCGCGTACCGCTGGTCCTCGGCGAGGTACCCGCCGCGGCGGAAGTTCTCGCCGGTGAAGGCATCCCACGACGTGACGACGTTCCAGGCGGCGCGGCCCCCGGAGAGATGGTCGAGCGACGCGAATTGTCGTGCGACTTCGTAGGGTTCGTTGAACGTCGAGTTGATCGTGCCCGTGAGACCCAGTCGGTCCGTGACGGCCGCCAGGGCGGCGAGGACGGTGAAGGTATCGGGTCGGCCCACCACGTCGAGGTCGTAGAGCTCGCCACCCTGCTCGCGCAGCCGGAGGCCCTCGGCGAGGAACATGAAGTCGAACTTGCCGCGTTCGGCGGTCTGGGCGAAGTGGACGAACGAGCTGAACTCGATGTGACTGCCCGATGCCGGGTCGCTCCACACCGTCGTGTTGTTGACGCCGGGGAAGTGGGCGGCGAGGTGAATCTGCTTGACTGGCTTGCTCACTGGTGGACCATCCTTGTGTCGGTGATCTTCGATGGATTGCCGATGCACCCGAGGTGCCGCTGATCTACCGCCCTGCTTGCTCGACACATTTGATGTCCAGCATG
>NZ_JAPZKZ010000013.1:0-237346 GCF_033804605.1 Mycobacterium sp. RTGN6 | reverse complement strand
CTGGACATCAAATGTGTCGAGCAAGCAGGGCGGTAGATCAGCGGCACCTCGGGTGCATCGGCAATCCATCGAAGATCACCGACACAAGGATGGTCCACCAGTGAGCCTGCTCGCCGAGCTGGGCACGATGGTCAGCAGTCGTGCGACGCCGTACGACGAGCCGCGGTCGGTGGTGGTGCGCCGACGCGTCGTCGTTGCGGTCGTGCTCGTCTTGGGCGCCTTGTTGCTCGGATTCTCACTCAGCCGTGCGCCGGGGGATGCATCGTTCTACTGGTTGACCCTAGGACTGGCCACGGTCTGGGCCGTCGGGGCATGGGTGTCCGGCCCATTGCACTTGGGCCACTTACGGTTTCGGACCCGGAGCCGACGACCCATCATCACCGGGTCCGCCATCGGGCTACTCGTCGGAGCGGTGTTCATCGTCGGTGCCCTGGTGGCGCGTCAGCTCCCACCGGTGCGGGACTACATCGTCGCGGTGCTCGAGTTCGCGAACTACGGGCCGCTGGTGCTCGTCGTGTTCATCACGGTCGTCAACGGCGTTGCCGAGGAATTGTTCTTCCGCGGCGCGCTGTACAGCGCGCTCGGCAAGGCGTCGCCCGTGGTGCTCTCGACGCTGGTCTACGCCGTCGCGGTCTGCGCCACGGGCAATCCCATGCTGGGATTCGCGGGCCTCGTCCTTGGCTACGTGTGCGCCTACGAACGCCGAATGACCGGTGGAGTGCTCGCACCCATGCTCACCCACTTCTTCTGGGGGCTCGTCATGGTGCTCGCACTTCCACCGATCTTCGGCGTCTGAACCCTTCTACCGCAACGGGTTTGCGAGCTCGTCACGCCGCATCCGCGCCGCCGTCATGGCGATCGCGGCCAGCGCCACGGGGACGACGCCGGCGGCGGTGAAGATCGCCTCCATCGACACCACCTTCGACAGCGGCCCGACGATCGCGAACGACACGGGCATGAACGCCAGCGAGACGAAGAAGTCCAGGCTCGACACCCGGCCCAACATCTCGGTCGGCACCCGCCGCTGAAGCAGCGTGCCCCAGATGACCATGCCCGCGCCGTCGGTGACGCCGACGACGAAGGTCGCGACGGCCATCCACCCGAACGACGACGTCGCCCCGACGACGACGAGCGGCAGGCAGCCGAGGCCCCACATCGCCATCATCACCGTCAGGTAACGCCGCGGCAGGCGGGTCGACGAGACGGCCAGTGCGCCGATCGCGCCGCCGATCCCGAAGAACGCCAACAGGAATCCGTACGTCTGGGCTCCATCGGCGAACCGGTCCTGCACGAGGAACGGCAGCAGCACCTCGATGGGGCCGAGCACCACGAGCACGAACATGCTGGCGAACAACAGCGTCCACAACAGCCACGGCGTGCGCACCACGAACGAGCAGCCGTCCCGCAGATCGCGCAACACGTGCGGCCGTTCTGCGACGTCCCCGGGCGCCGCGTCGCGCACCGCCGGTCTGGTGCCCACCAGGAGCGCCAGACCGACGGCGAACAACACCGCCACGACGATCGCGCCGACCGAGGGCATCGTCGCTCCGACCAGAATGCCTGCGACCGCAGGCCCTACCGCCCGCTGGAACACGGGCCGCACCACACCCTCGACGCCGTTGGCGGCGAGCAGCTGTTCGGCGGGCAGGATCCGCGGCAGGATCGCGCTGTACGCAGGAAAGAAGAACGCCGCTGCGATGCCGAGCGTGCCCGCCGCGACGGCCATGTGCCACACCTTCAGAACGCCAAGTGACCCCAACACCGCGATCGCCGAGACCGCGACGACGTTGACCGACTCGACGGCGATGATGATGCTGCGTTGGTTCAGCCGGTCGGCCGCTATGCCGCCGACCAGCAGGAATGCCACCAGCCCGACACCGAGGCAGGTCGCGACGAGCGACAGCGACGCCGGGTCGTTGTCGAGCTCGATGACCTGCAACGCCATGACGACGGCCCACATGCCCTCGGCGAAGATCGAGATCGCGACAGCGGCGATCAGCAGCCGGTACTCGCGGACGTGGAAGGGTGCGAGCACGCGCCAGCCACCGGTGGGGTTCACCGGTTTCTGGAGGTCGAATTGCGTACTCACCTATGGATGGTCGCCTACCGACCACCCTCGAGTCGAACGATTTTCGCGTCAGAAGAAGTCATCGAGGGAGGGTGGTTTGCGCCCTGCCAGCTTCGACACCGCCCAATGGTTCAGCGATACCCTCTGCTCGTTGGCTTCGATGACGAGTCGGGCGTGCAACTCGGGTGACGTACGCACGACGAAGTTGCCGCTGTATCGGCGATCGGAAAGTGATTCCGGCGGCGGATCGCCGCATTCCTCCATGTCCGCGACGACGTCAGCGACGATCTCCTGGATGCGTCGGATCGCTTCCAGCGCCGTCGGTGCGTGGGAGAGATGTTCGGGGAACTCGAGACACCGGCCGACGTACTCGATGCCCTCGTACCACCACTCCGCGCGGTAGGTGTAGTTGTTCATGGCGCCGATCTTGGCGCCGCGGTCCGACAATGCACTCGTCCTGAATCGCGGTATCGCCGGTGATACTGAGTTTCTGGGTGGGCTAATGGTCCGAAGCCGCGCCGCGCAGGCCTAGTCGTCCGTAAACGTCGGCGTCCGGCGTTGCTGAAACGCAGTGGTGCCCTCGCGAAAGTCGTTGGACACCAACAACTCCAACTGACCTTCGGTCTCCCGGGCGAACGCAGCCTCAAGTTCGGTGAGCGTCGCGTCGTTGATGGCCTGCTTCGACCTGCGCAGCGCCACTGCCGGACCCGAAGTCAGCGTGGCGACGACCCCGTCGACGGCGGCCTCGAGTTCGTCCGCCGGGTACACGGCGCTGACCAACCCCGCGGCCAAGGCCTCGGCGGCAGGCAGTCGCTCGGCCAACAGCGCCAGCTTCATCGCACGAGTCCGTCCGATCGACGCGGCCACCAACGCCGAGGCGCCACCGTCGGGCATCAGCCCGATCTTGGTGAACGCCAACAAGAAGTACGCCTTCTCCGACGCCAGGATGACGTCGCACGCCAAGGCCAACGACACGCCGACGCCAGCCGCCGGGCCATGCACCACGGCGACGACGGGCTTGGGTAGTTCGACGATCGCGCGGACCGCCTGGTTGGCGGCGGCCAGCACGTCGGCCGGCGTTCCGCTGGCGCCCGGGCTGGCGTGATCCTCCGCGCTGATCCCCGCGCCGGAGCTGAAGCCGCGCCCCGCACCGCCGAGGCGGACCACCTTGACGCGCGGGTCGGTGGCCGCCTGCGTGAGCGTGGTCCCGATGGTGGCGAGCATGGCCGCGGTCAGGGAGTTGAGGCTGTCAGGACGATTTAGCGTCACCGAAAGCACCCCGTCGGTCAGCGACACCGTGAGATCGTCGATGCCTTGGTAGAGAGTGGTCGTCATTGCCATGCCTTGCGTCTGGCGGAGCAGAAGGCCCGCGGCCGGTTCGACTTGGTTATACAAGTAAGCTATGTCGGCGGTCAACCACGTCGACTATCGGAGGGCGTTGCTAGATGGCTGGACCACTTCAAGGATTGCGTGTCGTCGAGTTGGCCGGCATCGGCCCCGGCCCGCACGCGGCGATGATTCTCGGCGACCTCGGAGCCGACGTCGTTCGCATCGAGCGGCCGCGCAAGGGTGCCGGAGTTCCTATGCCAAGCCGCGATTCGATGCTGCGCAACCGGCGGTCGGTGGCCGCGGACCTCAAGAGCGACGAGGGCCGCGAGCTGCTGATGCGGCTGGTGGCCAAAGCCGACGTGCTGATCGAGGGCTACCGGCCGGGCGTCACCGAGCGCCTCGGCCTCGGGCCGGACGACTGCGCGAAGGTCAACGAGCGACTGATCTACGCACGCATGACGGGCTGGGGCCAGACCGGTCCTCGGGCGCTGCAGGCCGGCCACGACATCAACTACATCTCGCTCAACGGGTTGCTGCACGCCGTCGGCCGCAAGGACGAGAAGCCGGTCCCGCCGCTGAACCTGGCGGGCGACTTCGGCGGTGGGTCGATGTTCCTTATCGTCGGCATCCTGTCCGCGTTGTGGGAGCGGCAGACCTCGGGCAAGGGTCAGGTGGTCGACGCCGCCATGATCGACGGTTCCAGCGTGCTGATGCAGATGATGTGGGGTTTCCGCGCCACCGGGATGTGGAACGACGTGCGTGGCACCAACATGCTCGACACCGGTGCGCCGTACTACGACACCTACGAGACCTCCGACGGCCGCTACGTCGCGGTCGGTGCGATCGAGCCGCAGTTCTACGCCCTGCTGCTGCAGGGGCTCGGCCTGGATACCGCCGGACTGCCCGACCAGAACGACGTCAGCCGCTGGCCGGAACTGCGGACCGCGTTCACCGAGGCGTTCGCCGCCCACGACCGCGACCACTGGGCCAAGGTGTTCGACGGTACCGACGCCTGCGTGACGCCGGTGCTGAGCTTCGCCGAGGTGGAGACCGAGCCGCACGTGACCGAACGCGACACGTTCTTCCGCGACGGCGACAACCTCGAGCCGGCCCCGGCGCCGCGGTTCTCGCGCAGCGTCCCGCCGACACCGAAGCCACCCGGCATACCCGGCGCCGACACCGAAGCCGTACTGCGGGACTGGGTATAGTCCCAACCAACCAGTAGGTCGGGAGCGGACTAACCCTTCCTCGGCCGTCAGCAGCGATATGAAAGGAATGCATCCGTGCAGATCAAAGACGCCGTAGCAATCGTCACCGGCGGTGCGTCGGGCCTCGGCCTGGCCACCACCAAGCGACTGCTCGACGCTGGTGCCTCCGTGGTCGTCATCGACCTCCGCGAGGGCGACGAACTGGGCAAGCTCGGCGAACGCGTGAAGTTCGCCTCCGCCGACGTCACCGACGAGGCCGCCGTGAGCCAGGCGCTCGACCTCGCCGAGTCGCTCGGCCCGCTGCGCATCAACGTCAACTGCGCGGGCATCGGCAGCGCAGCCAAGACGTTGGGCAAGGACGGCCCGTTCCCGTTGGACTGGTTCACCAAGACCATCCAGGTCAACCTCATCGGCACGTTCAACGTGCTGCGGCTGTCCGCCCAGCGCATCGCCAAGAACGAACCACTCGGTGAAGAGCGCGGCGTCATCATCAACACCGCGTCCGTCGCGGCGTACGACGGCCAGATCGGCCAGGCCGCGTACTCGGCGTCCAAGGGCGGCGTCGTCGGCATGACGTTGCCGATCGCGCGTGACCTGTCCCGCGAGCTCATCCGCGTGTGCACCATCGCGCCCGGCCTGTTCAAGACGCCGCTGCTCGGCTCGCTGCCCGAGGAGGCGCAGAAGTCGCTCGGCCAGCAGGTGCCGCACCCGGCCCGGCTCGGCGACCCCGACGAGTACGGCATGCTCGCCGTGCACATCGTCGAGAACCCGATGCTCAACGGTGAAGTGATCCGCCTCGACGGCGCCATCCGGATGGCGCCCCGATGACGATCACGACGAAGTTCACCGAGACGTTCGGAGTCGAGCACCCCGTCGCGCAGGGCGGCATGCAGTGGGTCGGGCGGGCGGAACTCGTTGCGGCCGTTGCCAACGCGGGCGGGCTCGGTTTCATCACCGCGCTGACGCAGCCGACGCCCGCCGACCTGGCCCGCGAGATCGCCAAGACCCGCGAGTTGACCGACAAGCCGTTCGGGGTGAACCTGACGATTCTGCCGTCGATCAATCCGCCGCCGTACGACGAGTACCGCCAGGTCATCGTCAACGAGGGCATCAAGATCGTCGAGACGGCCGGCTCCAACCCGGCACCGCACCTGCCGATGTTCCACGACAACGGCATCAAGGTGTTGCACAAGTGCACGTCGGTGCGGCACGGGGTCAAGGCGCAGAGCCTCGGTGTCGACGGCATCAGCATCGACGGGTTCGAGTGCGCGGGCCATCCCGGTGAGGACGACGTTCCTGGCCTGGTGCTGATCCCGGCGGCGGCCAAGCAGATCGAGATCCCGATGATCGCGTCGGGCGGCTTCGGTGACGCGCGTGGCCTGGTTGCGGCGCTCGCGTTGGGGGCCGATGGCATCAACATGGGCACGCGGTTCATGGCCACCGTCGAGTCGTGCATCCATCAGAACGTGAAGGAAGCGATCGTGGCCGGCGACGAGCGTGGCACCGAGCTGATCTTCCGCAGCCTGCACAACACCGCGCGCGTCGCGAGCAATGTGGTGTCGCGCGAGGTGGTGGAGATCCTCAAGGGTGGCGGTCAGTTCGAGGACGTCAAGGAGCTGGTGGCCGGTGTCCGTGGCCGCAAGGTGTTCGACGACGGTGACCTCGACGCGGGCATCTGGACCGTCGGCACCGTGATGGGGCTCATCGATGACATCCCCACCTGCGAGGAACTGATCTCGCGCATCGTCGGTGAAGCCGAAGATCTGATCACCGAACGGCTCGGCGGCATGGTCACGCTGTCGGAACCGGCGGAGCTATCCGCGTAGCGGGCTTTGAATGCACTCAGGGCTGTGAATCTCTGCGATTCACAGCCCTGAGTGCACTAGAAGAACGATGGTGGGCGCGCGGTGACTCTCAAGTGACCGGGCAACCCGACTGGTGGCGCGTACGCGCCGACGCGTCAGACCGCGGCGGCGAGGTCGGGGAACTGCTCGGAGCAGTCACCCTCGACGAGGAAGTCCCCGTGGTAGAGGGCTTCGAAGTCAACCTTGATGACATCTGCACTGGTGTCGTCGATCCACATGTACTGGACAGTAACTATCACTATTAAGAGATCTTTGAGTCACGATTGAGGACACAGTGGCAATTCTTACCTGCGAGTAGGTTCTGGCCTACGAACCACTGAGGTGGATCGGGTTCGTCCCGTTCAGCAAGACCCAGGTAGCAACTGCCGCGGCGATGCCGACGATGAACAAGGCGAACGTGACGAGGCCGGGCCAGCGATCGCGCCCAAACAGCTTCGCGTCCAGCGAGTAGGCGCCCGCACCCGTAAAGAGCAGGGCCGTTGCAGCGAACGCGACCAGGAACGGCACATTGAACGGTTCCGACCAGAAGGCGCCGCCGGACACGTTGACCGCCCACGCGTCGATCATCGCGGCAAGCACCGCGCAAGCCGCGAGCGGTGTCAGCAAACCGAGCACCAGGAGCACGCCGCCCGTGGTCTCGGCGGCGGTGACCATCAGGGCGGCGAACGTGGGTTGGCGCCATCCGCCGGATTCCATGAAGCCGACCGTCGTGTCGAAGTCGAGGGCCTTGATCAGTCCGGCCTGGATCATCGTCGCGCCGATGGCGAACCGCAGGAGCAGCAGGCCGAAGTCGGCGGGCGATGACCGGCGGCGGGGGGTTTCGATGGATGGCGTGTCGAAGGTTGGCGTTTCGAAGGTGGCCATGACGCCCACCCTATTCGGCTGTGAGGATGCTTGGAGTGTTGTCGCGCGTGAACATTTGCGTGCTCGACGACGTTTATCCCCATGGAGGGGCCCGTTGACGATGCTGAGTTATCGCTGATAAGTTATCACCGATATGGTATCGGGAGGGAACTGACGTGTTGCATCGAATCGCCCTATTGGCGATCGCCGCCCCAAGGCGCATCCTCGCGGTCGCCGCGCTGGTCATGGTGGCCGCCGCGATATTCGGCATCCCGGTGGCCAAGAGCCTGTCGGCGGGCGGGTTCCAGGATCCGACGTCGGAGTCGGCCCAGGCCACCAAGCTGCTCACCGACAAGTTCCACCAGGGCGATATGCAGATGCTCATCGTCGTCACCGCCCCCGACGGCGTCCGAGGCCAGGCCGCCGACGCCGTCGCCACCGACATCATCGACCACCTCGATAAGTCGCCGCACGTCGCCCAGGTCACGTCGGCCTGGACCGTCCCGCCTGAGGCCGCGGCGGAGCTCATCAGCAAGGACGGCAAGTCGGGGCTGATCATCGCGGGCATCACCGGCGGTGAGAACGACGCCCAGAAGTACGCCAAGGCGCTGGCCGACGACGTCGTCCACGATCGTGACGGCGTCACCGTGAGGGCGGGCGGCGTGGCCATGGTCTACGCCCAGATCAACGCCCAGACCCAGCGCGACCTGCTGTTGATGGAGTCCATCGCGATCCCGCTCAGCTTCCTCGTGTTGGTGTGGGTGTTCGGCGGCCTGGTGGCGGCGGCCCTGCCGATGCTGGTCGGCGGGCTCGCGATCGTCGGGTCGATGTCGGTGTTGAGGCTCATCACGTTCAGCACCGACGTGTCGATCTTCGCGCTCAACCTGTCCACGGCGCTGGGCCTGGCGCTCGCCATCGACTACACCCTGCTGATCATCAGCCGCTACCGCGACGAGCTCGCCGAGGGAAAATCGCGCGAGCAGGCGCTGATCCGCACCATGTCGACCGCCGGGCGCACCGTGCTGTTCTCGGCCACCACCGTCGCGCTGTCGATGGCCGCGATGCTGCTCTTCCCCATGTACTTCCTGAAGTCGTTCGCCTACGCGGGCATCGCCACCGTGGCGTTCGGTGCCGCCGCGGCGGTGATCGTCACACCCGCGGCCATCTGGCTGCTCGGCGACCGGCTGGGTGCACTCGACGTCCGCAAGTTCATCCGCCGTGTGCTCGGAAGGCCGGAACCGACGGTCAAACCCGTCGAGCAGTTGTTCTGGTACCGCTCAACGAAGTTCGTGATGCGTCGCGCCGTCCCGATCGGCTTGGCCGTCGTCGTGCTGCTGCTCGCACTGGGGGCGCCGTTCCTCGGGGTCAAGTGGGGCTTCCCCGACGAACGGGTGCTGCCGAAGACGGCGTCGGCACATGTGGTCGGCGACCAGCTCCGCGACGACTTCGTCGACAACTCGTCCACCGCGGTGACCGTGGTGGTGCCCGACGCCGACGGCCTCGACGCCGCGGCGTACGAGCGCTATTCCACCGACCTGTCGCGCGTCCCGGACGTGTCGGCGGTGTCCGGGCCTGCAGGCACCTTCGTCGCGGGCGCACGCGTCGCGCCTCCGCCGCCGGACGGCTACGTCGCCGACGGAAGCGCGTACGTCACCGTCGGCAGCAACGCAGCGCTGTTCTCCGACGCGTCGGAGACGCAGCTCGACGCGCTGCACGCCGTCGCCGGGCCCGATGGCCGCACGGTTCAGATGGCAGGCATCGCGCAGATCAACCGGGACAGCGTCGAGGCCATCACGACGCGACTGCCGTGGGTGCTCGGCCTCATCGGATTGATCACCTTCGGACTGTTGTTCCTGCTGTCCGGCAGCGTGGTGCTTCCGCTGAAAGCCGTTGTGCTGAACGTCTTGTCGCTGACGGCAGCGTTCGGCGCGCTGGTGTGGATCTTCCAGGACGGTCATCTGAGTGCGCTGGGCACTACGCCGACGGGGACGCTCGTCGCGAACATGCCGGTGCTGTTGTTCTGCATCGCGTTCGGTCTGTCGATGGACTACGAGGTGTTCCTCGTCGCCCGGATCAGGGAGTACTGGCTCACGTTGCGTACGGGAGAGTCCGCGTCGTCCGGCCGGGAGGCCAGGAAGTTGGCGCGCGCCGAGAACGACGAGGCGGTGGCGCTCGGGCTGGCCCACACCGGCCGCGTCATCACCGCTGCCGCCATCGTCATGTCCATCACGTTCGCGGCGCTCATCGCCGCACAGGTGTCGTTCATGAGGATGTTCGGCGTCGGGCTCACCTTGGCGGTGCTCGTCGACGTCACCCTGGTGCGGGTGATGCTGGTGCCCGCCTTCATGCACCTCGTTGGCGGTTGGAACTGGTGGGCGCCCAAGCCACTGGCCCGCCTGCACCAGCGGATCGGCATCAGCGAGTCCGGCCCGGACGACGATCAGGACACCGACCCGCCGAATTCCGACCGCTCCATGGTCTCCGTGACGGACACTCGATAGCGTGACGGTCCAGCCCCTGCGACGTCGGCGCGCCCCCCGTGGCTCGGGTGACCAGCTTCGCGACGAAATCCTCGACGCCGCAACCGATCTGCTGATGGAGACGGGTCACGCGAAGTCGGTGTCGATCCGCTCGGTGGCCCAGCGGGTCGGTGTCACGTCGCCGTCGATCTACCTCCACTTCGCCGACAAGGACGCGCTGCTGGATGCGGTGTGCGCCAGGTACTTCGAGCGTCTCGACGAGGTGATGCAACAGGTCGCGGACGATCAGCCGTCGAACCTCGACCGGCTCCGTGCGCAGGGCCTGGCATACGTGCGGTTCGCCATGCAGACACCTGAGCTCTATCGCATTGCCGCCATGGGGGAGCCCAGGCCCGGCAGCAACGTGGACGTTGCGCTGAACAGCTCGGCGTTCGTGCACATGTGCAACTCGGTGGAGTCGTTGATGGCCGACGGCATCTATCCGCCCGGTGATGCCATGACTGCGGCCCTGGAACTGTGGACAGTCGCACACGGGGTGGCCTCGCTGCTGATTTCGCGGCCGGACCTGCCGTTCGGCGACGCCGAGGAGTTCGCCGACCGGGTTCTGAGCGCGGTCTGCTGCGGGCACATCGCGTGGGGCGCGATGGGCCCCGACGTGTCACCACAGGAGGCCGTCGCGCGGCTGAAAGGATTGGCAGATGCCTGAGCTCGACAATCCGTTCTTCGCGCGGCTGTGGACGGCGCTGTCCACCCGCGAACCCGAGTCGATCCGACGGTTGCGGCGCGAGAACCTCGCCGGGCTGACCGGACGCGTGCTTGAGGTGGGTGCGGGCACCGGCACCAACTTCGAGCTCTACCCCGACACGGTCAGCGAGGTCGTGGCCGTCGAGCCGGAACGCAGGCTCGCCGACATCGCGATCCGGGCCGCCGAGAATACCCAGGTGCCAGTCACAGTCACCACGGACACCATCGAGCACTACGCGCCCGGTGAGCAGTTCGACGCCGTCGTGTGCTCGCTGGTGCTGTGTTCCGTTGGCGACCCCGATGACGTGCTGCGGCAACTATTTTCGCGCTTGCGGCCCGGCGGGGAACTGCGCTATCTGGAGCACGTGGCGAGTACCGGCCTGCGGGCCAATTTCCAACGGGTCGCCGACGCCACCGTGTGGCCGCGGCTCCTAGGCAACTGTCACACTCACCGCCACACCGAGCAGTCCATCGCGGACGCAGGCTTCGAAGTCCGCGAATCCCGGCGCGAGTGGGTGCTCCCGGCGTGGATTCCGGTGCCCTCCTCGGAAGCCGCGATCGGGCTGGCGGTCCGGCCCGCCTAGCCGAGCAGCGCGGGCAACCGCTGCAGCAATTCGGGCAGCGCCGTCGCCGCGTTCTCGCGCAACGAGATCGTCGCCCTGTCCGACAAGGGAGTCCGCTCCGGGTTGACCTCGATCACCGGAACGCCCTCCGCTAACGCCAGTTCAGGCAGGCTGGCCGCCGGGTAGACGATGGACGACGTGCCGACGACGACCGCCACGTCGGCCTCAGCCACGGCCGCGAGCGAACGGTCCCAGGCCTCCGTCGGCAGCTGCTCGCCGAACCACACGACGTCGGGCCGGATCAGCCCACCGCAAATGGGGCACGCTGGCGGCTGCACGGCCTCGACCGGCTCCGGCATTGCTGGAAGTTCCCCGTCGTACGCGGATTGACAACGGTCGCAACGGAAGTGGAACAGGCTACCGTGAAGGTGGTAGACCTGCGTGCTGCCGCCGCGCTCATGGAGGTCGTCGACGTTCTGGGTGACGACGTGCACGTCGGCGTAGTCCTGCCAGGCGGCCACCGCGCGGTGTCCGGCATTCGGTTGGACCGCTTTCATCATGTAGTGCCGCCACAGGTACCACGCCCAGACCTTCTCGGGATGACGTCGCCAACCGTCCGCACTGGAGATCTCGTACGGGTCGACGTGGGCCCACAGGCCGGTCTCGACGTCCCGGAACGTCGGGACCCCGCTCTCGGCGGACATCCCCGCGCCGCTGAGCACCGTTACTCGCACGTTCACCAAACTAGCGGGTTTTTGTGATACTGGGCACGTGGCCAATCTGGGGGATTGGGTGCGCATTGATTCTGAGGCTGCGAGGCCTCTGTTCGATCAGCTGCGGACCCAGATCATAGGGGGAATCAGGGATGGCCGGCTGTCGCCGGGCACCCGACTGCCGACGGTGCGCGAGCTCGCCGCCGAGTTGAACATGGCGGTGAATACGGTGGCGCGGGCGTACCGCGAACTGGAGAGCGCCAGCGTCGTCGAAACACGCGGCCGCTTCGGCACTTTCGTGGCGCGGGCGGATCCATCTGACGCCGCGATGGCGACCGCCGCGCACGCCTATGCGACGACCGCGAGGTCGTTGGGCGTCGCCAAGGCCGACGCGTTGCGCTACATCGAGACGGCGTTGAGTTAGCCAAACTCCAGCAGCGTGAACGCCGGACGGACCGGGTCGAACAGCGGGATTCGCTGCACGGCCCACGCCACGGTGTTCCACACCCGGCCACGGCCAGGGGGAAACGGGACGTCGCGGACGGCGCGGACACCCGGCACCGAGTTCACCAGGTCCGCGGCCTGCGCCGCCGACATGGTGAACGGCATCGGTGGAACGCGGTAGCGCGCCGTCGTCCGCACTCCGCGCCTGATCAGGCCTGCGAACCAGGGCGGGGGAAGGTCGAACATCATCTGGCCGCCAGGAAACCGGCGCGCGCACTCGGCGATCAGCCCCATGGCCTCTTCGGGTTGCAGGTACATCAGCAATCCCTCGGCGGTGATGAAGACGCCGTTGGAGTCGTCGACCCCATCCATCCAGGCGTAGTCCAACGCCGACTGCGCGCACACCGTCACGTGGTCCGACGGCGGCAAGAGTTTGTTCCTCAACTCGATCATGGGCGGCAGGTCGACGGTGAGCCAACGGAATTGGTCGCTGACCCCGCTGGCCTCGATCCGGTAGTAGCTGGTCTGCAGGCCCTCGGCCAGCGCGACGACCGTTGCTGCCGGATGGTCGACGAGATAGCGCCGGGTGGCCCCGTCGAAGGCCAACGCCCGCAGCGCCATGTCCTGGCGTCGGCTGAACCCGAACTTGGCGAAGTCGAACTCGATGGAGTCGACGAGCACGATCGCCATCGGGTCGTCGATGATCGAGTCGGGCCGCCGTGCCTCGTTCGCTCGCACCTGAAGGGTCAACAACGCCGTCTCGGACACCCCGGTCAGCACGGCGTCGACCTTCTTGGGGTTCACCGCAGCAGCTTTTCGACGGTGCGCAGGTTCCGCGTCGTCGTCGACGACTTGTATCGCTTCTTGCCCATGGTCTTGCCGATGGTGCTGTCGAGCGTGCTCATCTTGGGCACCTGCCAATAGACGACACCCTCGCCGCGCTCGATCTTCTCGTCGTCCCCCGCCGCCAGTCCGGCGAGCTCGTCGAGCACGTCGGGGTCGGAGACGAAGGTGACGTAGGACTGAATCCCTTCGACCTCACGCTCGAAGGGGAACCCTTCCGAGATCGCGCGCACGACGTCGAGGTCGTACGCCAGCACCCACGCGTCGTATCCGAACCCGTTGCGCAACGCGGTCTCGGCGGTCTTGCGCACCGTGGCCACCCCCGACCGGCTGGTCAGCAGCACGTTGCCGCTGGCCAGGATGGTCTTGACGTCGGTGAATCCCGCGTCCGTGAACGCCTTGGCGACGTCGGCCATCTTGAGGTTCACCCCGCCAACGTTGACCCCGCGCAACAGCGCGGCGTAGCGCGTCACCCGAAGTCCAGCTGCAGGGTCATGGTGTCAATGGTAGGGAGCCGACGCGCAAAGCCGGTGGGCCACGTGGCCGACAGTCGTACGCTCGGGGGATGACCCGTCACGTGTTCGACGACAAGCTGTTGGCCTTGATCAGCGGCAACTCGTTGGGAGTGCTGGCCACCATCAAGCGCGACGGTCGGCCGCAGCTGTCGAACGTGTCGTACCACTTCGATCCGCGCGGCGTCGCCATCGCCGTGTCGGTCACCGAGCCGCGTGCCAAGACCCGCAACCTGCGCCGCGACGGGCGGGCGTCGATCTACGTCAGGTCCGACGACGGCTGGGCCTACGCGGTCGCGGAGGGCGACGCGGTTCTGACGCCGCCCGCCGCCGACCCCGGTGACGACACCGTGGAGGCGTTGATTGCGTTGTACCGCAACATCGCCGGTGAGCACCCCGACTGGGACGACTATCGCCAGGCGATGGTCCAGGATCGCCGCGTGGTGCTGACCATTCCCATCAGCCACCTGTACGGACTGCCTCCGGGCATCAGGTAAACCACGCGACGCGTCCAACGCGGCGCGCTACGCTGCCGTCATGGCCGAAGAACCCGAGGACGAGACCAAGCGCAAGTTCCGCGAAGCGCTGGAGCGCAAGAAGGCCAACGCTGGCGGCGGCTCCGAACACAAGGACGGTGGCCGCAAGCACGGCCCACACTCGACCGGTCCCGCCGAGAGTCACCGCGAGTTCCGGCGCAAGAGCGGCTAGCCGCTCACCTTGTCATTGAGGTAGCGGTGGCTGCGCAGAAATGCGAGTAGCGGTGTCGCCTAGTGCTATCTCAACGGGATTCGCGGCCAGCACGCGTGCGGCGATCAGCCCGACGAGCATCACCGCGACACACCACAGGCCGTCGTCCTTCAGTCCCCACGCGCAGGACGCCAGGGTGGCCGCACCCGCGATGCAGAGCAGCACACCGACCGCGGCGCTGCGCATTCCGGGCCGCGCGACGTAGCCGCCATCCCACAGTGGAAGCGGATCGTTCTCCAGCTGGCGAAGCGCGACGAACGTCGCCGACATCAGCACGGCCATCAAAGCCACCTGGACCACGGCGAGCACCACGAAGTGCGGCTGACCCGGGAAGCGTGGCAGCCCGAGCCCGTCGAACACCAGGTGCATGCCCAGCAGCAGCGGCATGTGCCACAGGTAGAGCGTCATCGCGCCGGAGTTGCCGATGACGGCGAGCCGCCAGACGGGCGGGCTTTGGGCCCAGCGCCCGATGGCAGGTGCCGCGGCAATGGCGAACGCGCACAGCATGATTGCGTGCCCCGCAAGCAATAGCGACGGCGGTGTCATGTTCCGCAGTCCCTCCGCGTCAATCCCGACGAGGCTCAGCTGATACGGCCCGAACCAGAACAGCGCGACGTTGACGCCGAACATCGCCACCGCGAGGCCCCACGCGGCTCGCGGGGTCAGTAGCCCCCGCCGATAGGCCACCCCGAACATGCCAGGGATGAGCCATGCGACGAAGTTGACGTACGACAGCGCGCTCCAACCGGGGTCGGTGACGCGGATGACGTCGACGACGGCGATGACGCCATAGGTGCCCGCCACGGCCGCCGCGAGCCTCGGTGCAGTGTTGAGCTGGGCCAGCACCGGGACCGCCGCGAGCACCAGCACGTACGCACCGAGGAACCACAGCAGTTGGATGCTGATCCCCGCGACGGGCTCGTACACGTGCTCGGGCAGCACGTGGCGCAGCCCGACGAGTGCCACGCCCCAGAACGCGAGGTAGTAGAACACCGGGCGGTACAGCCGGGTGCAGCGCTTCAGCAGCCATCCGCCCCAACTGCCGCCGGTTTGATACGACCCGATCGACGCCGCCACCCCCGCGAAGAAGAACAGCGGCATGATCTGGAAGATCCACGTCAGCGCTTGGAACACCGGCGACGTGGTCAGCAGGTTGCCCCAGTGGAAGACCCCGTCGGTGATGATGCTGGTCGCCATGATGGTGTGGCCTGCGACGACGCCGACGAGGGCGGCGATGCGGATGACGTCGACGGCGCGGTCGCGGCTCGGTGGCGTGTTCGCCTCTAGCTCGGCGGCGGTGGGGAACAAGCGTGGAGCGGCCATGGAGCGAATCTAAGCCCGGAGGGCCTAGGTAGATTCACTCAAATTCTGGTGCGCGAGCCGCGGCCGAGCTTCAGACCTGTCCGCCGGTCAAGGCGAGCAGCTGGCGAGTCCTGGCCTTCGCCAGTTCGCAGTACGCTCGGGCGGCCGCCCTGGCCGCCGGGGCATTGGCCCCCTCCAGAGCGACGAGCAAGTCGCGCTGTACCTCGAGGAACGCGGCCGACGACTTCGCCGTGGTCCCGAAGCTGCGCATCATCACGTTCTTGATGCTGAGCGATTCGAACGCCGCGACGAGTAGGGCGTTGCCCGACAGCGCCACGATCGACTCGTGGAAGGCGTAGTTGGCATCGAGGTAAGCCTGAAAATCCAGGAAGCGATCGTCGACGAGATGGCGAGACATGGCGTCCAGATGTGTGCGCGCCGTGCCGAGCCGATGCGAAACATCTTGCCCGAGAACCTGATCGATCACACCGAGCTCGATCGCGAGCCGAGCCTCGAACGCCTCGTCGGAGGTCCGCACGTCGAACGGAGCGATGATGTAGCCCCGCTGCGGGTCGCGCTGGACCAGACCGTCCGAGGCGAGCTTCGTCAGTGCATAGAACGCCCGGGCCCGCTCGCCGCCGAGACTATCGGCGAGCTCGTCGACGGTGATCACCTGCCCCGCGGCGAAGACCCGGCTGAGCACCATGTCCCTGGCTTGCTCGTAGGCCTGGTCGTTGCGCTCGAACTCGAAGCGCCCGAACCCGCCGCGAAAATAGGTGAGGGGGGCCCCTTCTCGCGCGGTTGCCGCGATCACGTGACCGAGGAAGACGGAATGACTGCCGCCGATCACCTGTTCGGTCACCTCGCACTCGAGTGATGCGATCGCGTCGGCCAACACCGGAACACCGCCGATGCCCCGGTCGAAGCGGACGCCGGCGAACTTGTCCGGGCGCGGCGTGGCGAACTGATAGGCGAGATCGCCGTGGGACTGGCCGAGCACGTTCACGGTGTACCGCCCGCTGCGTTCGATCGCTGCGGCGGTGGGCACCGCATTGTTGATGCAGGCGAGCATCATCGGCGGCTCCGTCGACAACGACGTCACGGAGCTGGCGGTCATACCATGGTCGTGACCGTCCACCCTGGTGGTGACGACGGTGACACCGCTGGCCAGGTGGCCTACGACATGACGGAACAGGCCGGTGTCGACCGCCGATTCGGTGGTCGCAAACTCCTGCGTCATCGTGGTCTCCTCGTTGTACGTCGCGAATTCAATTGAACGCCGACGGGTTCCGACAATCACTCACGGAGTTCGTGAATCTGCCCGCAGCTCATTGGCGTCGGCGGACACGCCCTCGACGCCACCGTTGACGGATTGCGCCACCCGCACACTCGAACTTCACGTCCGCAGCCACTGCATCGGCACGGCTGCGGATCTTGACTGGTTCGGTGATCAACGCAGCCGTGGTGGGACTGGGGTGGTGGGGCCGCAAGGTAGTTGGCGACCTCGACGGAAGCGAGCACGTGCGGATCGTCGCCGGGGTAGACGTCAGTGCAGACTCCCGCCGGGCGATGCGGCCGTCGTTGGAACACGTCCATTCCGATCTCGACGCCGTACTCGACGACGACGCCATCGACGCCGTGATCCTGTGCACGCCGCACAAGTTCCACACCGACCAGATCATCGCCGCGGCCGCGCACGGCAAACACGTCTTCTGCGAGAAACCGCTCAGCACCTCGGGGCGCGACGCACAGCGTGCCGTCGACGCGATCACCGCAGCCGGCCTGCAATTGGGCATCGGCCATGAACGCCGCTTCGAGCCCGCCGTCGTGGCACTGCGGCGGGCGATCGTGGACGGAACGCTGGGCACGCCACTGGTCTTCGAAGGCAACTTCAGCCAGGACAAGTTCCTCGACCTGCCACCCGACAACTGGCGGCTGTCTGCAGTCGAGGCGCCGGTAGGGCCGTTGTCTGCGACCGGCATTCATCTCGTGGACCTCGCGATCAGCATCTTCGGGCGGCCAACTGAAGTCTGGGCGAGGCTGTCGACGCAGGCGACCACCTTCGCGAACGGGGACACGCTCGCGGTGACGCTCGCATTCGAGAAGGGGCAGACCGCCCTCATCACCGCGATTCTGGCGACCCCCTTCGTCGGGAGGGTAACGGTCCTCGGCTCGGAAGGCTGGGTCGAGATCCGTGACCGCAGCCACCCCGAGCAACCCCAAGGTTGGGACGTCACCCGGCAGCTTCGCGGCGAGCCCGTGGTGACGGAATTCTTCGCTCCGCACGCATCGGTGCGCGAGAACATCGAGTCGTTCGCCGCAGCCGCGGCAGGACGGTCCGTGTATCCGGTACCGCTGGAGGAGATGGTGGCAAATGCGCGAACGTTCGAAGCGATCACCCGATCGGCGCTCAGCGGCGTCGTCGAGCCCGTCTGAGCTCCGCCTCCATGACACTCGTCGAACGCACTAGGATCCACGATGTGTGAGCTCCGTCGGAACGCACACACCGCACGGCGAGACCGAGGTGCATCGCGATGTCCATGACCGTCGACCGAAGCCCGGACACGTCCACCGCAGAGGTGCACATGCCGGCGCCCCTGAACTTGTGGCGAGACGACCGGCCGCCACCCGCCTGGGTGCAGGATGTCGCGAAGGACTTCGACGTCGACGAACTCGTGCACGTCATCATCGGCCGTTGCGTGGCCATCGCGTTCCCGAACCATTCCCACGACGACGAGTTTCGGGCACACCTCACGGCGAGTACCCACGCGAACGCGCACTGCCTACGGTCGGTCATCGCCGGCGAGATCCAGCTCGGCGACGTCTACCTCGAACAGGTGCTTTCCTTCGCGAAAGTGCAAGCCCAGCTGCGTATTCCACAGAAGTCGATGCAACGTTCGTATCGCATCAGTTTCTTCACGATGTGGGAGGCCTGGAGCGCGCACCTGCGCGAGGTGATCAAGACGCACGACGTCGACCGTGACGAGGCCGCGCTGGCTCAACAGCTGCTCACCCAGACGATCCTCGGGTACCAGGACTTCGTGGCATCGCAAGTCGCCGAGACCTACACGCGCGACTACGAGGCACTCAACCGATCGCGGACCCACATGCGTCGGAGCCTGGTGAAGGACATCCTGCGCGGCGAAGGCGAGTCGCTCACCGGTTCGGACCTCGCGATCCTGTCCTACGAGCCGGGAAGTCGGCACATCGCCGTCCTGATGCCGAACGTCGCCGAGGGCGCGGCCACCCAACTCGCCGTTGGCCTGCGCGCCGCCGTGAGCTGCCAACACTCGCTGGTCTACCCGCTCACGCTGAGCTCGACCGTGGTGTGGCTGGGCCGGATCGGGGAGTGGAAGCGCCCGGTGCTCGAAGCGCTCGACGCCGTACTGAGCGAAGCGGGCGTGACGGCCACGCTGGGTGGGCCGCACGCCGGGATCGAGGGGTTCCGCACCACACTGGCCGAGGCGATGGATGCCGAGCGGATACGGGCCGCCTGGGGTGAGCTCGGCGCACCGTCGGTCGTGCATCACCATGACGTCGGCCTGGAAATCCTGCTGATGCGGGATCCGCAGACCGCACGCGAGTTCGTCGAGCGCGAGTTGGGGCCACTCGCGCTCGACACGCTAGAAGCGGCGCGATTGCGGGAGACGTTGGACGCGTCGTTCCGCTTCGGCTCCCACGTCGCTGCGGCCGAGCATCTGCAACTGCACGAGCACACCGTGCGCAACCGCCTGCACAAGGCCGAGGAGTTGCTTGGCCATCCGATCAACGAACGGCGGACCGAGCTGCAGGTCGCCGCGCGGCTGATGCGGCTGCGGTCTGGCTCCGAGTAGCGGTAGCGGTCGAGTCAGGCCGGTATCGCGGTGACCAGGAGGTCTGCAAACTCCGTCGGGAACTCCACGGCGCAGGCGTGCCGGCCGGGCAGCCAGTGCACGGTCCCGTCGCCGGTCTCTCCCGCCAGCCATGACGCTCCCTCGCGGAACGCCGGGGCGTCGTCGTGCCCGCAGACGATCGTCGTGGGCCTGGTCAACGAGGCCAGCCGCTCGCGCAGGTCCACGTCGGCCAGCACCTCGCACGAACGCGCATAGCCTTCGGGATCCGTTGCAGCGAAAGTGTTTCTGGCCTGTTCGACCCGTGGATCCGTCGTCGCTGCCAGGTCCGTCGAGAACCACATGGCCACCATCGGATCGACCAGCGAGGACAGGCCACTGCGTCGCGCCGTGTCGGCCCGCTCGCGCCAATTATGCTGCAGGGCCGCGGGATATACCGGCACGGTGTCCACCAGCACCGCGGAGGCGACCAGTTCGGGCCTGGCCACCGCGAGTTCCTGGGCGACCAGTCCGCCGAGTGACATGCCGACGACGTGTGCCGCCGTTCCCATGGTCGAGATCTGCTCCGCGACCGCCGCGGCGTAGAAGTCGATCCCTGCACCCACTGGCGGCGGTGGGGCCGAGCCGTGGCCGGGCAGGTCCGGCGCGACACTCGTCCGCGAGCCCAGCTCGGCGCGGACCGGATCCCAGAAGCGGCCGTCTGCGCCCAGCGGGTGCAGGAATACCAGCGGTGCGTTCATGGGAGCGGGAAGCCGCTCGTAGCCGTCGGGCACCGGCGTCCTGGCGACGTTCATCGTCATCGCCAGGGTCGTGTAATAGCCTGCTGTCGCAACGACTTCGACCACTCCAACGTCGCTGATCACCTCGACGGCGGCTGCGAATGTCGCGTCGGTGACCGAATGGCGGTCGCACAGCTCGCCGACCAGCCGCCATACCGCACGGACGTCCGCCGGCGCGGTGGGGATCACCTGGGCGCGACCGCGGATCGCGTCGATGGTCTGCTCGCTCAACCCGGCGGTGCGGGCCAACGGCACGTGGTGTCCCCATTCGAAGTCCTGGTCCCAATGACGCGCGATGAGGAGAATGATGAGCTCGGTCAAATGGGCGGGCAACACCGACCCGAAGCGCAGGTACTCGCCGACAAGCTGCAGCCGCGTCATAAGTTCAGGGCTGCGCAGCAGGGGGACGAACGGGCCGATTAGCGCGCCGCGCGGCCCCGACTCGATCATCTCCACCGCGAACGTCTGGCAGGGAGTCAGCGTCGCAGGCAGCGGCAACCGGTCCGGCCCCTCAGACATTGACGCGCGGCATGACCTGCTCGGCCATGAGCTCCATCGAACGCTGCGCCAGCGCGGGATCGACCCAGTCCAGCCCGGCGTAGACGAGCTCGCCGAAGTCGCCGGTCTGCCCGCGGAATTCGAGCAGCTGGTCGGCGACGGACTCCGGTGTGCCCGTGATGACCAGTTGGTCGAGGACGTGCTCGAGAGTGACCTCGTCGTCGGGTTGCTCGCGGTGCGTCTTGAACAGCTCGAGGCGCCCGATCTTGCGCATCTTGGTCAGCATCTTCTCGTAGTAGAACCGGTACGGACTGCCGGCATCGCTACGGCCGTACTGTTCGGCGACCGTAGGGTCGTCGGCGACGAAGATCGTGCGGGCCACCCGCCAGTCGTCGGTAGTCGCACGTTCACCGACCGACTCCTTGCCCTGCACGTAGTTGGGCCAGTGCGTCGCAACCCATTGCGGAAGAAGGAAGTTCGCCGACAGCGGGTGAAAGTTCCGAGCGCCCATGGCGATCACACCCTTGGAGAACGGCGCCACCACGGTGCCGACGATCTCCGGGCGCGGCCGTTGCAGCGTCTTCGGCAGTATCCCGACGCCGAGGTCGAGGTCGAGAGTTGTCTCGGTGGTGACGGAGAACCGGCCGCCCTCACGCACCAGGGCATAGGGCGGCTCGGTTTCCCAGATGGCCGTGATGACGTCGATGGCCTCCGCGAAGATCTCGTTGCGGTCCTGGTCGAGGATCCCGAGCGCTTCGGCGTCCGACGGCAGGGCACCGGGGCTGATGCCAAGGATGAATCGTCCGTCGGCGAGATGGTCGAACATCGCCGAGTTCGCGGCGACCAGCACCGGATGCTGCTGCGACAGGTTGGTGGTACCGGTACCAAGGCGGATCTGCTCGGTCGCGTGGATCAGCGTGGCGAGGAACACCAGGCTGTTGGTGATGTTCTCGTGGCGGTCGGTGAGGTGTTCGCCGATGAAGGCGTCGTGGAACCCCAGCCGGTCGGCCAGGATCACTGCCTCGCGGTCCTCGCGCAGCGTGTCGGACCACTTGCGGCCCGCGGGGTGCAGGGGCATCGAGAAGTAACCGAGTCTCATGGTCTTCCTCCGGTTCGCGACGGGACGTGCCTCTCTAGTGAAGGCTTGCGGAGCGTCGGGAACAGTGGCGTATGCGGCGAATTCAGGCACCCCTCGATCACGCCATTCGTCACCGCGCCGCCAGGCGACTCTGAGCAACGTCGGCTGGCGTCACAGTCCGCGACAGCGGTTGCAAGCGAAATTCACGGGGCACGACATAGTCCGCCCGCAGTGCCGGGGGCTGTACTTGGTGATACACGTCACAGGCATGATCAATCCAGGTTCGACGTGAACTGAGGAGGACCATCGTGAAGGTCACGAAGACAGTACGAATCGCCGCGGCGGCCATGGCGCTCACACTTGCCGCCGGGTGCTCGGGAGGATCAACCAGCGGCGGGGCCGACGACGCGCAAGTCATCCGCTTCGCGTTCGCGCCAGAGGCGGTGTGGGACATGATGAAGGACAACGGCACGTTGGCCAAGTGGGAGGAGGAGAACAACGTCCGCATCGAGACGAGCACGACGTGGGACGAGTTCACCTACTTCGCGGGTGGCCACGGCGACATCGTGTCGATGTCCACCCAGGAGACGCCGGTGCTCGAGGCGGAGACGGGCATCAAGACCGTCACTTTCGGCAAGTACAACTACCAGCGCGTTCCATTTTTCAAGCGGGCCGGTGACCCGTACGAGACGCTCGCAGACATCCCGAAGGGCTCGAAGATCTGCGTCTCGGGGCCGACGTCGAACGCCGCGTTCTGGGGAGTCCTTGCCAACGAGATGCACGGCCTGGACTACCGGGTCGGCGGCGGCGATTTCCAGCTCGTCGTCAACGACCACTTCGTGAACCCGACGAACCTGCTGCGCGGTGACTGCGAGGCAGCCGCGATCATCCCCGAGGCTGCCGTCCCGCAGATGCGCAAGGGCGAGCTGGAGCTCATGTACGACGGCAAGTCGCCGTTCCAGCTGTATCAGGAGTTCGCACCCAACAACGACGGCCTCAACCACGTGAGCGGCAACAACTTCGTCGCCACCCAGGAGTGGTACGACGCCAATCCGGAGCTCGCCGCGAAGTTCCTCGACCTGTGGCAGCAGGGCGTCGACCAATGGAAGGAACAGAAATCCGACGTCATCCGGAAGTACCCGCAGCACTTCTCGGTCGAGTCCGACGAGGACATCAACTACCTGATCGACTACATGTCCGGTGACGCCGACTGGTTCGTCGACAAGGTCGCGATGGACGAGGCGTGGATCGGCACCGAAACCGAGCTGTGGGAGCTGATGAAGAAACTGCACCCGGACAACCCGAACTACCTCGCCGCGGACGCGCCGACCCCGCGCTTCGAGGCCATCACACCCCAGTGACCGCGCGCCGGGGCCGCCCTTGGCGGCCCCGGTCCGTCACGACCCCGGCCGCCGCGGCCACGGCAACGACCATCAGACGAGAGGCGAACGTGGCGACGACCTTGAGTACACCCCCGCAGACACCCAAACGTGCCCGTGAGGAGGACGTGGTCCGCGCGGCAAAGCGCAAGGACCGCATTACCACCTGGGGATGGCGGATCGCTGGCTACGCCTTCTTCCTGGGCATCTGGGAGCTGGCGTCCGGGCGGTTGATGGACGAGAACCTGCTGCCCGGCCCGTCGACCGTCTTCAGAACCTTCGGAGAGCTGTGGGCCACCGGTGAGGTACCGGGAGCCTTCGCCACGACGCTCGGCCGCATCGCCGTCGGGTTCTTCATCGCGTTCATCGTGGGCGTCGGCGTCGGCATCCTGATGCAGAACCGCTTCCTCAACGGGTTCTTCCGCGACGCGGTGACCATCGGCGTGACGACGCCCGGCCTGATCTGGGCGCTGCTGACGGCGATCATCTTCGGCAACCGTCCGGCAGGCCCGATCATCGCGATCGTGCTGACGACGTTCGCGATCATCACCGTCAACGTGTCCGAAGGCATCAAGTCGCTGCCGAAGGACCTCATCGACATGGCCAAGTCGTTCGACGTCGGGGTGGTGCGGCGCAACCGGGAGATCGTGCTTCCGCACCTCGCGCCGTTCATCTTCACCGGCGTGCGGTTCGGCTTCTCGATTGCCTGGAAGGTCACGGTGCTGACGGAGGTGTTCTCGTCGTCGAAGGGAATCGGTTTCGAGATGCGCACGGCCACCCAGCTCTTCCGGCTTGACGAGTTCCTGACCTGGATCCTGGCGTTCTACGTCCTGGCGCTGTTCCTCGACAAGGTCGTGCTCGAGACGCTGGAACGCCGGTTCTTCGCCTGGCGCGGGGAGCTCAAGTCGTGACCGCCGACCTGCGCGACGCCGCACCGACCACGTCAGGACCGCGACGCACTTCGAGGAGCCGGCGCGCATGGCGCACCGGCTGGCGCAGCCCGCTGGCAGGCCGGCTCGCCTTCCCGATCGTGTGCCTCATCGTGTGGCTGCTGGCGATCAAGGTGGTCACCACCATCTGGCCGTTCGCGGTCGACGTGCTGCCGACGCCGTGGCAGGTGTTCGGGTTCATGTTCGACGAGCTCAGAGGCGACACTGTTGCTCCGCACAACATGTACGAGACGTTCGGGATCTCGTTGCAGCGCCTTGGCATCGGAATGCTCATCGCGTTGGCCATCGGCACGGTTATCGGCATCGCGATGGGGCTGTCCAAAGCGGTGAACGCGTTCTTCAACGACTGGGTGGTCGCGATCCTCGCGATGCCGAACCTGGCCTGGGCGCTGTTCTGCAGCCTGGCCTTCGGGTTCGGTGACATCGGACCGACCATCGTCGTGGTGCTGACCGGCGTCCCGTTCGTGATCATCAATGTCCGTGAAGGCGTGCGCAACACCCCGAGCGACCTGTTCGACATGGCGCGCGCGTTCCACGTTCCTCGGCAGCGAGTCATCACGCAGGTGCTCATCCCGTCGCTGCTGCCGTTCCTGTTCGCCGCGGCCCGGTACGCCTTCGCGCTCGGCTGGAAGGGGCTCGTCGTCGCCGAGGTGTTCGGCGGTCAGGACGGTGCCGGCTGGACCATCAAGTTCTGGTACGACGCGCATCGCGCGTACGGCGTCGTGGGCTATGCACTGCTGTTCGTGATCTTCGCGCTGATCTTCGAGAAGTTGATGTTCGACCAACTCTCCAAGCACCTGTTCAAATGGCGGCCGCCCATCGACGCCGCGGACGTGGTCGAGGCGCGGTTCGACGCTGCCGCACCGGTTTCGGCTTCCGTCGCCGCCGCTGCGACCGGAGCCACCGCAACCAGTGCGGCCATCGGCAGCATCACCCTGGCGACACTGGGTCCGCCCCCGCAATCCATCGACGACCCTTCCCCGTCAGCGCAGGGCGGACCCGATCACCCGAGGAGCAACGACCATGGCTGAGATCACCATTTCCGAGCTGCACAAGGAGTTCGGTGTCGGCACCGACAAGGTGGTGGCGTTGGAGAACGTGAGCCTGAGCATCAGCGGGCACGCCTTCGTGTCCGTGGTTGGTGCGTCGGGTTGCGGGAAGTCGACGTTGCTGAACATCCTCAGTGGCATCGACACCCCGACGAGCGGCAGCGTGCGGATCACCCAGAACGGCCGACCGGCCCGCGCCGGGTATGTGTTCCAGGCCGCCCGGTTGCTGCCGTGGCGCACCGTCATGGACAACATGCTGTTCGTCCAGCAGGACCGTTCGAAGGAGACCCGGGACCGCTGCCAGCACTATCTGGAGATGGTGCAGCTCGGCGACCGGGGCGACAAGTTCCCCGGCCAGCTTTCCGGCGGCATGCAGCAGCGGGTCGGCATCGCCAGGGCCTTCTCCACTGAGCCCGACGTGCTCTTCATGGACGAGCCGTTCAGCCACCTCGACGCCATCACGGCGCGCACGCTGCGCAAGGAGTTGAACACGATCTGGACCGAGACCGGCACCACGGTCGTGTTCGTCACTCACGACGTGGGTGAGGCCGTCGAGCTCTCCAATCGAATCCTGGTCTTCGCCAAGGGCGGTCGACTCGCCGACGACATCGACGTCACACTGCCCTTCCCGCGCGACGTCGCGGACACCCAGGTCGCCGTGACGAAGGCCGAGGTCTTCAAGACCTTCGAGGACATCGGCGCGCTGGCAATCAGCTGACCGGCGGCGCCCCGGGTCACACGGTCGGGTTGGCCAATGTCCCGATGCCCTCGATCGATACCTCCATGAGGTCGCCCGAGGCGAGGAAACGCGGGGGTACGAATCCCAGGCCAACACCCGCCGGGGTGCCCGTGGCGATGACGTCGCCGGCCTCCAGCCGCACCGCCAAGGCGATCGCCGACACCAGTCGTGGGATGTCGAAGATCAGCTCGGAGATCGGTGCGTCCTGGCGGAGCTCGCCGTTGACGCGCGTCTGGACCCGCAGCGCCGTGACGTCGGGGATCTCGTCTGCGGTCACCAGAACCGGACCGATGGGGCAGTAGGTGTCGGCGCTCTTGCCGACGAAGAACTGCACATGCCTCTTCTGGAGGTCGCGGATGGTCACGTCGTTGACGATCGTGTACCCGTAGACGTGGTTGAAGGCGTCGGCTTCGGCGACGTGATGTCCACCCGGCCCGATCACGACGCCGAGCTCGCCCTCGTAGTCGCTGGTGGTAGTCGGGTCGTCACTGACGCGCACCGCGTCCCCAGGTCCGACGATCGAAGACAAGGCCTTGGTGAAGATCACCGGCTCGTCGGGGAGCACCTGTTCCTGAGCGGCGTCGTAGCCGCTGCCGGCGAACTCACGGGCGTGTTCGACGTAGTTCTTGCCGACGCACATGACGTTGTTGCGCGGTCGGATCGGCGCGAGCAGCCGGACCTCGTCGAGGGGAATCCGCGGCCCACTGCACTGCACTTCGGCCGCGCGGGCCAGGCCCGCGGAGCCAAGGGCGACGAACTCAACCATGGTCTGCGGCAGTTCGGGATCGGTTGACAGCGGGGCGATCTCGTTGTCGATCAGGCACCCGATCGCTGATCCCGTGACCGCGGAGCGCGCTCGGTAGGTCAGGAGCTTCATGGTGTTTCCGCTGCGGAGAACGGTGAATCCACGCCGTGGGTGTGGGCCAACGAGTCGAGTTCGGCGGCCAACCCATCCGGAATGGGAACGCCGCGACGGGTGTTCTCGGCGCGTGTGCGGGCCGCTTCGTCGCCGGGCAAGCGCACCCGGTGCCCGTCGGTGCTGCCGGAGTCGCGCAGCGCGTCGAGGTGGCGGGTGAACGACTCGATGATCTCGTCGGCCGGGCGGAACAGATCGGTACGCAGCGCGAGCATCGCCTGGCCGGTGTTCGTCGGCGTTACCGCGTCGCGTCGATGGTCGACCACCTCCGCGCCGAACGCAGCTCCGTTCAGCACGCCGGCCAGCAGTCCGATCGCGATCGTCAGACCGGAGCCCTTGTAGCCGCCCATCGGCACCAGGAAACCCTCGGCCGCGCGATGCGGGTCGGTGATCGGTCTGCCTGCGCCGTCGACGACCCAGCCTTCCGGCAGCGAGCGGCCTTCCCTGGCAGCGACTTTGATCGTTCCGTGGGAGGCCGCGGTGGTGGCGATGTCGAGCAGGAACGGAGCGCCGGTAGTGGGCACGGCGATGGCGAGCGGGTTCGTTCCCAACAGTGGATTGGTTCCGCCCCACGGTGGCATCCCGTTGGCGTTGGCGACCGCGGTGTACACCCCGATGAGTCCGGCGTCCGCGACCAGCTCCGCGTAAAGACCAGCCGCTCCGGCGTGGTTGGAGTGCACGGTGCCCACCCAGGACACGCCGCGTTCGCGCGCCTTCGCGATCGCGAGCTCGGTGGCCCGGGTCATGACGACTTGGCCTAATCCGTTGTCGCCGTTCACCTGGGCGGAAACCGGAGTCTCGTGGCATACCTCGATGGCCGGCCGTACGTTGATGCCGCCTGCGCCGATCCGGTGCAGGTACGACGGAAGCCGGATTAGGCCGTGCCCCGAACGCCCGCGCAGATCGGCCTCCACCAGCCGGGCCGCGGTGACGTCGGCGTGCTCGGGCAGGACACCGGCAGCAACGAGAACGGTGGCCGCGAACTCGACGAGGCCACGCATGGGATACCGGTCGGTCATGCGAATTCCATTCGGGCAGAACGCATATCGGCTAGGATGACGACATGTCGACACCGGATGAATGGTGGCCCGAGCTGGCGCCGAGAATCGAGCAGTCTGCCGCGCCGCGCCCTCGCAGCCGGTGCATCGACGCGCACACTCACCTGTCGGTAGGGCCGGCCGCGGCGCTGGCGAAACCGTACTTCCGCCCCGAACTGGAACCGCGCTCGCTGCACTCCTCTGCCGAGACGACGCGCTACAACACCGAGTACCGGGCGAGCGCCCTGAATACGGCTCAATTCGAAGATGCCGAGCAGCGGCTGCAAGACATGGACGCCCAGGGCGTCGACATGCAGATTCTCTCTGTACCGCCCACGGAGTACTTCTACTGGCTGCCCGAGCGGGAGGCCAAGCGCGCCAATCGTCTTCAGCACGAACGGTTTGCGGAGGTCGTCGCGCAATGGCCGGATCGGTTCGCCGCCGTGGCGAACGTGCCGATGGACCATCCCGCGCTGGCGGTCGAGATGCTGCGCGAGGCCCGGCGGGACTTCGGTTTCGGAGGTGTGGAGATCAGCGCCGACGTGTTGGGACGTGAGCTCGACGACCGCCGGTTCGACCCCGTTTGGGAAGCCGTCGTCGAACTCGGCATGACGGTGATCCTGCACCCCCAGGGCTTCACCCACGGCCAACGGTTCAGCGACTACTACCTGGTCAACGTCATGTGCATGCCACTTGCCTCGACGCTCGCCGTCACCAGGATGATCCTCGGCGGAGTCTGGCAGCGGCACCCGGAGCTGCGCGTCATGGTGGTGCACGGCGGTGGCTACTTGCCGTTCTACGTCGCGCGGACCGACCACGCCTGGCGGGTGCGGCCCGAGCTTCGCCATGAGCTCGACGTGCCGCCCAGCGAGGTTATGCGCTCGATCTTCGTCGATACCAACGTGTTCGACGCCACGATGGTCGACCACCTGGTGCGTAGCCTCGGAGCCGATCACGTGCTCATGGGCACCGACTACCCGTTCGACATGAGCACGGTCGATCCGGTGGCGTTCCTGGCGGGCGTCCAGCTCGACGACGCCGATCGTGCGCTCGTGTTGGGAGGCAACGCAGCCCGGCTCTTCGGGATCGATACGGCGCGATGATGCGCGGCGTTGCGTTTGCGTGAGCATCTTCTGTCTGGGCGTGATGGTTACGCCTGGCTGACGTATGGCTCCGAGGGTGCCAATCCGGCGGCTCTGGGCAGTGGCAGTTCGACAACCTGGTTCAGCTCGGCCGAAAGGTCCGCCGCGAGGTAGACCTCCATCGTGATGCGGGCCAGGTGCGGGTCGACCATGACGGGTCGGTCGAGTGCGATCGCTTCGATGAAGTGCGTGGTCTCGCGTTCCATCGGTCCGGCGTACACGTGGTCGACGAACTCGCCGGGCATCGTCGAAAGGGGAAACTGCACCCCGTGCTGGACGGTGTTCACGACGATGTCGCGATGACTGGCGTCGGCGATCACCGCTCCGTCCGTTCCGATGACCTCGATCCAGCTGGTGGAAGCCCCCGGATACCCTGGAGGAAGCGACATTCCGGCTCCGATGGTCACGACCACTCCGTCGTCCATGGTGACGACGAGGAACTGCGTGTCGGGCACCCCCAGGGTGGCCGCGCGCACGCCCCACGCGTTCTGGGAGTAGACGCGCACCGGTCGACGTGGCTGCAGGCACCAGAACGCGAAGTCCAGGTCGTGCGTCGCCTCCATGGCCGCGGGGGACAACTTGGTTCGCGAGCCGATCTTGGCTCCCAGCGACCGGGTGATGTGCCTGCTGAGCAGGATGCTGGTGACGTCTCCGAGGGTGCCGTCGGCGATCGCACGCTTGATCATGGCCTGTTTGGCGTTGAACCGCTGCGAGTATCCGACGGTGAACTTGAGCCCGGAGGCGTCGGCGAGTTCGATGAGCTCATCGGCTTCGGCGAGGGTCAGCGCGATCGGCTTCTCCAGCAGCACGTGCTTGTTCGACTCCAGCGCCGCCTTGGTCATCGGATGATGCAGTTGTTCGGGGGTGGCGGACACGACGACGGCGTCGATGTCCGGATTCTCGACGATGTCCTGCCATCTGTTGGTCGTCTTCGTCGGCGGCACCTGTTCGGCGACATCGGTCTGTACGACCAGCTCCGCGAGCCGGGCCTCGTCGATTTCGGCCAGGTGCAGCTCGGCCACGTAGGGGCTGCGTGCGGCGGTGACGGCGCGGATGCCGCCGCACCATCCGGTTCCGATGATGCCGAGGTTGAGCTGCCGCATTCTTCTTGCCTCCGTTAGTCGTTGAGCCCGGCGAGCAGTTCGTCTGGGCTGATCGGCAGCGGGACCGGTCTGCCGGTTCGCGCCGAGAGATCCATGGCCATCGTGTTCAGCAGGTTCGCGTGCCCGTCGGCGGCCGTGGCGTGCGGGGTTTCGATCGCGCGGCATACCCGCGCGAACCACGTGGTGGTCTCCTCGCGCATCGGGCCCCACAGCAGCCCGTCGGAGACGTCACCCGGCGGGTAGCTGCCGACGAAGTCGACATGGCGCGGCGCGGGGGGCGCGAAGCCGCGACTGGTGTACCCGGCGGGCTGGGCCACTTCCGAGGCGAGGATGACGTCGCGGTGAGTGTCCTCGATGTCGATGACGCCGTGGGTGCCGACGATCCCGATCTCCAGCCCGTACACCGCGCCCGGCCACACCGTTGGCAGTGCCCAGTTGATGTTCATGCTGAAGACCACGCCGTCGTCCATCGTGAAGATGCCAGAGGTGCCGTCCTTGGTGCCGATCGGCCCGAGGGTCCGGTCGGTCGAGCGTGCGTACACCTCGACCGGTGTGCTGCCCTCCATGAGCCACATGCACATGTCGAGGCTGTGTGTGCCGGAGACGACCATGGGCGTCAAGCCGGCGGGGTCGGCGACCTTGCGCAGGGTCGCTTCGGGCACCATCCGGTTCATGAAGGCCCGGGTGATGACCGTCGTGACGTCGCCGATCTGGCCGTCGCGCAGCCGCTGTTTGACGGTCTGGAACCGTCGCCGGAAGCGTTGCGTGTACCCGACGACGGCATCGACGCCCGCAGCCTCGATGGCGGCCAGCACCCGGGCGGAATCGATCGGGTCAGTGGCCAAGGGCTTTTCGATGAACAGCGGGACGCCGAGTTCGACCGCCCGCAGGATTGGCGCGACGTGCTCCTGTTCGTCGGTCGCGATGATCACTGCGCCGATCTCGGGCCGCGCCAGCAGGTCCTCGAGATCGGTCGTGAGGTAGTCCGCCTGAGTGTCGGCCGCCAGTGCCTTCAGGGTCGGCTCGTCGACGTCGCACAGGCCCAGCCAGCCGATGCCGGGGTATTCGCGGGCGAGCATGGCGCGGATCCTGCCGACCGTGCCGCAACCGATGATGGCCAGCCCGACGGTGCCGTGCGCCCGAAGACCTCCGGGGCCGCTCATGCGAGCCCCAGCAGCCGGGCGGCGTTTCCACCGGCAACCAGCTCGAGCTGGCCCTGGTCGAGCCCAGCGGTCGAGGCGAGCAGCGCCAGGGGATCGTCGTCGCCCATGTCGTACGGATAGTCGGTGCCGAGCAGTACGTGATCGGCGCCGTAGGTGTCGATCAGGTACCTGAGTTGGCCTGGTTCGAACACCATCGTGTCGAAGTAGAACTTGCGCAGGTACGACGTCGGTGGCTGGGGAACCCCGTCGCGCACGTCTTCACGTGCCCGCCAACCGTGGTCGAGCCGGCCTGCGTACGCCGGTAGATATCCGCCGCCGTGCACGACGACGATCTTGAGGTTCGGATGACGCTCGACGACACCGTCGAATATCAGGTGTGCCGTGGCCAGCGTGGCCTCATAGGCGTGGCCGATGATGTTGACGAAGTTGTGGTCGGCCAGCCGTTGCGGGTGGGTGGCGCCGTGGGTGTGGATGACCACCACCAGACCGAGCGACGACACCTCGGCCCAGAACGGCTCAAGGCGTGCGCTCGAGATCTCCTCGCCCTCGACGTGGGTGCCGATCTCGATTCCGCGCATACCGAGTTCGTTTGCGAGGTAACGCAACTCCTGAACGGCCGCATCGGTGTCCTGCAGCGGCACGGTCCCGAATGGCAGAAATCGTCCGGGATACTGCGACGTCGACTCGACGAACTCCTCGTTGGCGATACGGGCGACCTTGGCCCCGAGTTCGGCGTCTGCCCAGTAGTAGTACTGGTACACCGCGATCGCGACCGCCTGAATGTCCACGCCCATGCGGTCCATGTCGGAGACGCGGACGTCGAGCACGTCCATCTTGGGTCTGATCGCCTCCAGCTGGCGCCGGTTCACCGCCTGGGTGATGGGGTTCCCGTGACCGAGCGCGACCTTGCCTGCGGCGAGGGCGGCGTCCTTCATGAACTCGGCCGCAGGCGCGCACTCCCGATGACAGTGGATGTCGATGACCGGACCGTCAGCGCGGTTCGCCCTGTTCATGGTCTCCTCCTGGCTCCCGTTCGAGAGTAGGCCCGGTGATATCGGCTGACACTGCCGTTCACCGTGAATGTCAATGCGCCGTAATCTCGTACGACGTTATTGGCACGCCTGCGTCAGCCAACGGGTTGGCGGCGCTCGCGGGACTCCTGTACCAACACCGCTGCGAGGCAGATCGCGGCGAGTACCGCTACGGCTATCGCGAACGCCAGTCCGCCAGTACGCAGGCCCCACGCCCGCGACGCGAATCCTTCGCCGATGACCGGCAGTGAGATCGCCACGTAGGCGACGACGAAATAGGTCGAGGTGACCTCGGCGCGACGGTCGGGCGGTGTGCGTTCGGCGATGGCGGCCAGCCCCCTGCCGAAGCTGATGCCCTGGCCGATGCCCGACACCACTGCGGCGGCGATCAACCCGACCAGCGACGAAAAGTGCAGTGCCACTGCGAGAATTGCCATGCCGACGACGAGAATGGCGCAGCCCAATGCGATCGCGCGCGCCGGCTCGATGCCACCGGCAGCCACCTGCGCCATCGCCGAGGCGGCGAAGATGGTGCACACGATGGCGCCGGCCACGGCGTGGTTGGAGATGCCGACCACATTGGCCAGGAACGATGGTGCCACCGCCGTGAACAGCCCCGTCACGGCGAATCCTGCGAACGCCGCGATGGCGGCGGTGATGAAGACCCCGCGAACCTCGATCGGCACCGACAATCGCTGCATCCCGATGCTGCCGCTGCGCGCAGACGTCTCGGGCACGACGAGCACGGCAACGCCGGCCAACAACGCCAGCACGATGTGCACGACGAAGCTCAGGTGCAGTGGCTCGGGCGCGTACTGCACCAGGAAACCTGCCAGCAGCGGCCCGGCCCCCAGTCCGCCGATGTTGGCGACGGTCGCGACCGCCGCCGCCCGGGACCGCCAACTGGGCGGCGCCAGCTCGATGACAGCGGCGGTGGCGGTGCCGCTGAAGATGCCCGCCGACAGGCCGGACAACAGCCTCCCGACCAGCAGCACTGGCACCGAGTCTGCGACGAGGAAGACTGCCGCGCTTGCGAGTGCGAACGCCACGCCCGCCAGCAGCACTGGACGCCGGCCCACGGCGTCGGACCACCGCCCGAACGCCAGTAGCGCGAACAACACGCCACCCGCGTACGTCGCGTAGATCACCGTGGTGGTCAGTACCGCGAAGTGCATGCGCTCGGCGTACAGCGCATACATCGGTGTCGGCAGCGTGGTGCCAAGCATGATCGCGGCGAACGCGTAGGCGAGCAGGGCAAACCCATAGCGGCGGGGCGTCACGCGTTGAGTGTCGGGCACGTCCGGTGTAAACGTCGACCGGACGCCCCGACTTCCCGGCGGCGTTCCCCGGTGCTAGTGCGCGACCGCCTTCTCCGCGCCGATGCCGGTGAGCGAGCGCACCTCCATCTCGGCGGCGAGCTCGGGGTCCTCGTCATCGGGAGACGACAGCGTGCCGACGATGCCGAGGATGAAGGCCAGCGGAATCGACACGATGCCCGGGTTGGCCAGCGGGAACCAGGCGAAGTCCACGTTGGGCAGCATTGCGGTCTTCGCGCCCGACACCGCGGGGGAGAACACGATCAGCACGATCGTCGAGATCAGGCCGCCGTACATGCTCCACAGTGCGCCGCGGGTGTTGAACCGGCGCCAGTACAGCGAGTACACGATGGTCGGCAGGTTGGCGGCCGCGGCCACCGCGAACGCCAGCGCGACCAGGAACGCGATGTTCTGCTCGGCGGCCAGGATGCCAAGCCCGATCGACAGGATGCCGATCACCACGACCGTGATGCGGGACACCCGCACCTGCTCGTCCTCGGTCACCTGGTGGCTCTTCAACACGCTGGCATAGATGTCGTGCGCGAACGACGTTGCCGCGGTGATGGTCAGGCCTGCGACCACCGCGAGGATCGTCGCGAACGCCACCGCTGAGATGACCCCGAGCAGGACCACCCCACCAAGTTCGAACGCCAGCAAGGGCGCGGCCGAGTTCTGCGCACCAGGGGCGGCCAGGATGGCGTCAGGCCCGACGAGGGCAGCGGCACCGTAGCCCAGCGCCAGCGTGAACAGGTAGAACGCACCAATGAGCACGATCGCCCAGACGACGGACCGCCGTGCTTCTTTGGCGGTGGGCACCGTGTAGAACCGCATCAGCACGTGCGGCAGGCCGGCCGTGCCGAGCACCAGGGCCAGCGCAAGCGAGATGAAGTTGATCTGCGAGGTCAGCGAAGCGCCGTACTGCGCGCCGGGAGCCAGCACGTCACGGCCTGCGACGGCCTCGTTGGTGGACCCGGACACCGCGGACTGCGCCGCGCCGAGCAGCTCGGAGAAGTTCACCCCGAACTTGGCCAGCACCATCACCGTCATCAACGCCGCGCCACCGATCAGCAATACGGCCTTGATGATCTGCACCCAGGTGGTGCCCTTCATCCCGCCGATCAGCACGTAGACGATCATCAGCAGCCCGACGACCGCGATGACCAGCGCCTGGCCGATGTCGCTCGAGATGTTGAGCAGTAGGGCCACCAACCCCCCTGCGCCGGCCATCTGGGCCAGCAGATAGAACAGGCATACGGCCAGGGTGGTGGTCGCTGCGGCCATCCGTACCGGGCGTTGCCTCAGCCGGAAGCTGAGCACGTCGGCCATCGTGAATTTGCCTGCATTGCGGAGCAATTCGGCGACAAGAAGCAATGCGACAAGCCACGCGACCAGGAAGCCGATCGAGTACAGGAAGCCGTCGTAGCCGTAGACCGCGATGGCGCCTGAGATGCCGAGGAAGCTGGCGGCGGACAGGTAGTCCCCGGATATCGCAACGCCATTTTGCGGCCCGGTGAACGAGCGCCCCGCGGTGAAGAATTCGGCTGCAGTGGCGTTCTTCTTGCTGGCGCGGATCACGATGAAGAGCGTGACGGCAACGAAGAGGACGAAGATGCCGATGTTGGCGACGGGATTCCCGATGGTGGCGCCGTCGGCGGCGAGGAGCGTCATGCTGCGGTCCCTTCGAACTCGGAGCGGATTGCTTCGGCCCGTGGATCGAGCTCACGGTTGGCGAACCGGACGTAGATGCCGGTGATGATGAAGGTCGACAGGAACTGGCCAAGGCCGACGAGCAGGCCGACGTTGACGTTGCCCCAGACCTCGATGGCCATGAAGTCGTGGGCGAACGCGCCGAGCATCACGTAGGCGGCGTACCAGATCAGAAACAGCGCGCTCATGGGGAAGACGAAGCGGCGCAATCTACTTCGCAGTTCCTGAAACTCGGGGCTGGACTGGATTTCTAGAAAGTCGACGCTGCTGCTGGTGGCTTCGCGGGGTGGAAGATCGGTTTCGGGCACGGTCACTCCTGACTTCGTTGGTGAGCTGGCTCTGGGGTGAAGTTAACTGAGATGCAGGTCACATACGCGTTCCCGCGGGTGCTCACGCGTCGAAGCCGGGGAGCGCTGCGGTGAACGGTTGATCGTCGGCGACGAACGGTGAGCGGTTCGGCGGGCTGGAGCGAAGCGACCGGGGAATGTTTCGGCGCTGGGCGCTTCAGCCCCGCGGGACGCGTTCGATGCCCATGCCGAGGCGTTCGGGGACATGCATTCTGGCGAAGATCTGCGCCACGTCGGGCGGTACGGCATTGCGGGTCAGCCGACTGACCACGATCATCGTCGCGAACGCCAACGGCACGCTGACCGCAGCGGGGTAGCCGATCATGACGGCCGGCCAGCCGCCAAGCGCCTGTTCATCGACGACGCCCGCGATGGCCAGGGTGACGGCCGTCCCCGAGGCCAGTCCGCCCACCGCCAGCCCACAGGCGGCGGCGATGGCAGTGAGGCCGCGCCACCAGATGCCCAGCACCAGTAGGGGACACAGCGTGGACGCGGCGACTGCGAACGCCAGCCCGACGCTGCGCGACAACTCCAGGCCGGAAACGATGAGCGACAGCGGAATCGGAATCAACCCGCCGACCACCGCGGCAACCCGGAAGTCGCGCACCCGGCCGCGCAGCACGTCGGTCGCCAGCGCACCCGCGATGCTGACCAGCAGGCCCGAGGACGTTGCCAGGAACGCCGCGATCGCGCCGGCCGCCACGAGCGCAGCCAGCAGCTGCCCGGCGGCTCCGCCGATGGCGGCGCCCGGCGCCAGCAGCACTGCGGCATCCGCGGTGCCGGTGATCAGCAGTTGCGGCACGTACAGCCGGGAGAACACGCCGAGCAGTGTCGGGAACAGGTAGAAGAGCGACAGCAGCGCGATCACCGCCAGCGCGGTGCGGCGGGCCCCGCGCCCGTCGGGATTGGTGTAGAAGCGCACCAATACGTGCGGCAGGCCCATGGTGCCGAGGAACGTTGCGACGATGATCGACAGCACCTGGTAGAGCGGATGGCTGCCGCCCAGGCCGCCCCCCGATGCGATCCAGTCCGTCCCAGCGCCCGGCGTGCCGGCCACCACCGGGGTGGCCGCGCCGGCGGCCAGGGTCAGGGTGCTGCCCGCGCCCAGCGTGTGTTCGCCGGCGGAGGGAATGGGCGCGGCGTCGACTGGTCCACCGTCGAGCGTGCCGGTGACCCTGATGCCCGCCGGTTCGGCGACCTGCACGACGACGTCGGTCTCGATGGCGACGGTGGTGTCCTGCCGCACGGTGGGCGGCATGGGGCCGCCGAGCTCACCACCGTCGGTGAAGAACAATCCCAGCAGCGCCAGCGCGGGGATCGCGATCGCGGTCAGCTTGAGCCAGTACTGAAAGGCCTGTACGAACGTGATGGATCGCATGCCGCCACCGACCACGTTGGTGATGACGATTCCGCCGACGACCAGTGGGCCGATCCAAACGGGAACGCCCAGAAGAGTTTTCAGTGCGAGTCCCGCGCCCTGGTACTGGGGGACCAGGTAGAACACGCAGATGACGACGACGACCAGCATCGCGACCTTGCGCAGCCGCGCCGAGCCCAGTCGGAACTCCGCGAAGTCGGGCACGGTGTAGGCGCCCGACCGCCGTAGCGGCGCCGCGACGAACAGCAGCAACCCGAGGTACCCGGCGGTGAAGCCCACGGGGTACCAGAGTGCGTCGGCGCCGTACTTGGCGATCAGCCCGGCCACGCCGAGAAACGATGCAGCCGAGAGGTATTCACCCGAGACCGCCGCCGCGTTCCACTGCGGGCCGATGCTACGCGAGGCCACCAGGAAGTCGGAGGTGGTGCGGGACAGCCGGATTCCATAGAAGCCGATCCCGATCGTGGCTAGCGCGGCAGCGAGTAGGGCCGCTGCCGTCAACGGTGCGCCCGTCATGGTTCGCCGTCGACGACGCGGACGAAGTCACGCTCCGCCTGTTCGGCCAGCCGCACGTACAGTCGCCCCACGCCGTACAGGACCGGGTAGACGAGGACCGCGAGGATCAGCCAGTTGAGCCGGATGCCGAACACCGGGACCTCGCTCAGTTCGGGAAACGCCCCCATCAGCAACGGGATTGCCGCCACGGCGCACACCGCGACCACGGCGAGTCGCAACGCCAGCCCGAGTTGGGCGCGTACCAATCCGCGCACCAGAGCGTCACCGACCTGGGTCTGCTCCTGTATCTCGACCCGAGTGCGGATGACCCGGGCGCCCCTGCGGTGGGCGAGGATCACGCGCTCGCGTTGCGGCCGTCCGCTAGTCATCGCCGCCGGCGCCTGGACGGAGGTTTCTCATCGGATCGCGGATCACGCGGTCACGGAGCTCGCGGGCCTGCCGTCGGCTCACCGGCAACTCCACGGCAGGGGACGCGCCGTTCGCGCGTAGCCGCACCAGTACCGCACCGTCCGTCGTGCGGACTCCGATGACAAGCCGCAGCGCCACCAGATAGGAGCGGTGTATTCGCTGGAATCCACGGTCGCGCCAACGTGATTCGAGAGTGCTCAGGGGTATCCGTACCAGGTGCGCCCCTGACGCGGAGTGCAGCCGCGCGTAGTCGCCCTCGGCTTCCACCCAGCCGATGCTGTCCCTCGGCACCAGGTGGGTGATGCCGCCGAGTTCGGCCGGGACGACGTCGGCATCCTCGTCATTGGGGTCGACGTCGTCGGCTGTGGTGTCGGCGCGTGCGGCGAGCACCCTTCGGACGGCTTCGTCGAGCCGGCTCTGCCGGATGGGCTTGAGCAGGTAGTCGACGGCGCCGACGTCGAATGCGTCCACCGCCTTGTCGTCGTGCGCCGTTACGAACACCACGGCGGGACGGTAGGAGAAGTTGGTCAGTACCCCCGCCAGCTCGAGCCCGCTCAGGCCAGGCATGTGGATGTCGAGGAAGACCGCATCGATGGTGCGCCCGTTCAACTCCCGCAGCGCGGACGTCGCGTCGCCCGCCCGGCACACCACGGCGATGTCCGGATGCTCGCCAAGCAGATACGCCAACTCGTCGAGGGCGGGGGCCTCGTCGTCGACCGCGAGGACCGTGAGTGGCCTGCTCACCCGAACGCACCTCCGCTGGCCCGGACACCCGACCGGAACTTCGGAACCCGCATGATGACCTTCGTGCCCGCGCCCATCGCCGTCTCGACCACCAGACCGTAGTCGTTGCCGAACGCCGCGCGCAGGCGATGGTCGACATTCGTCAGGCCGACGTGGGCGGAATGGTCACCGCCGTCCGGCGATCCGTCGGCAAGGGCGTCGGCGGGGCCCGACCGGAGGGCCCCGGGGTCCATGCCGACACCGTCGTCCTCGACGGTGATCACGCAGTCGGTGCCGTCGTCATGCGCGACGATCTCGACGGTGCCTCCGCTCTGACCGGCGAATCCGTGCCGGACGGCGTTCTCCACCAAGGGTTGCAGCGCGAGGAATGGCACGACGACCTGGAGCATCTCGGGGGCGACCTGAAGCCTGACCGTCAGCGCTTCGCCGAAGCGGGCGCGCTCCAGCGTCAGGTACCGGTCGATGTTGCGTAGTTCGTCGGACAGGGTGGTGTACTGGCCGGCCGCACGGAACGAGTAGCGGGTGAAGTCGGCGAACTCGAGGATCAGGTCGCGGGCGCGGTCGGGGTCGGTGCGCACGAACGAGGCGATCGTGTTGAGTGCGTTGTAGATGAAGTGCGGACTGATCTGGGCGCGTAGCGCGAGCACCTCGGCGCGGTCGAGGCGGGCGCGCGACGCGTCGAGGTCGGCGAGCTCGAGTTGGCTGGCCGCGTAGCTGGCGACCTCACCGATGGCGCCGAGCATCCCGGGCCCCGGCTCGCGTGAGATCACCGCAACCAGGACGCCCAGGGCGTCGCCGTCGTCGGCGAGCAGCGGCTGGGCGACCATCGCGCCACCGCGGTGCGTGGAAAGGATCCGTCGCCTACCGGTCAGCGCCTCGGCGGCGGCCTGCTTTGCTGCGGCGAGCGCGTCCGGCGCCCACGTCGAGCGGTCGGACGGATCGTGCGCCAATCGCTCGCCGGAGGCGTCGAACACCACGACGGCGTCGCCGCCGGTGAGCTGTCGCAGGAACGGCGCCGCGCGCTGTGCGGATTCGACGTCCAGCCCATGCCGCAGCGCGTGGGCCGCGAGTGACGCGGTGTGGAGTGCGGCGTGCACGGCCCGCTCGGTGGGGGTGGCGACGACGCGCCTCGTTCGCACCGCAACGACCGCCGCCAGCGCGGCCAGGATGAGCGCCGCTGCCAACGCAATCGCTATCTCGCCCGGCATGTCACCTCACACGTTCTGGGTGGGTGACCGTCACCTTAGACTGGCCGCATGGCGAAACTGCAGCTAGTGCAAGATCCGGCCGCCGATGAGCTGTTGGAGTCGAATCCCTTTGCGCTGCTGGTCGGCATGATGCTGGATCAGCAGATACCCATGGAGGTCGCGTTCGCGGGACCCAAGAAGCTGGCCGATCGCATGGGCGGACTCGAACCGAGTGTGATCGCCGAATACGATCCGGACGCCTTCATCGCGTTGTGTTCGGAACGTCCTGCCGTGCACCGGTTTCCGGGTTCCATGGGCAAGCGGCTGCAGACGCTGGCGCAGGCGATCGTCGACGACTACGACGGCGAGGCCGCAGCGATCTGGACCGCCGGCGAACCCGACGGGCCCGAACTGCTGCGTCGGATCAAGGCCCTGCCGGGCTTCGGCGACCAGAAGGCCAAGATCTTCGTCGCGTTGCTGGGCAAGCAGTACGGAGTGACGCCCAAGGGGTGGCGGGAAGCCGCTGGCGACTACGGCAAGGCGGGCACGCATATGTCGGTGGCCGACGTCGTCGACGGCGGGTCGTTGGAGAAGGTGCGGTCGTACAAGAAGCAGGCGAAAGCCACGGCCAAGGCCGCCAACGCCTAAGCGAATCAAACTTCGCCTCGACGCTGATCGCAAACGGTCGGCGATGAAGTTATTGACGCTGCCTAGTGCAAGAACACACCCTCTGTCGTAGTATCGCAAACTATTGTTCGATAGCTCGTAGACCAGGGGTAGGGGTGTTGCGGCATGTTGATCGATGCCCGCACCCTGCCTCCCCATGCGGAGCTGAGCTTCGATGTTTGCATCGTCGGCGGGGGGCCGGCCGGCTTGGCCGTCGCGGACGGGCTGCGCTCATCGGGCCTGCGCATCGCGCTCCTCGAGGCCGGGGGCTTCGAACAGACCGTGAGCGGACAGCGGCTGCTTCGGGGTCGGATGCTCGGCCGCACCACGTATCCGTTGCACACCAGCCGGTTTCGGGTGTTCGGGGGTAGTGGAAACAGATGGGGCGGTTGGTGTCGTCCGCTAGAACCGCACGATTTCGACAGCTGGCCGATCGCCGCGGAAAGCCTCGAGAAGTACAACAAGGCTGCGGCGGAGTTCCTTGGGTTGACCAGCCACGATTTCGACCAGTCGGGATGGGTGGACCGACTGCCGTCGCCGCTGCCTGTGGAGGGTAGCGCGTTCACAAACCAGATCTTCCAGATCAGCCCGTACCGGGACCTCGGACGCGACGTGGGCCATGCGCTGTTCGACGAGCAGTCGGTCACCACCATGCTCAACGCCGCCGTCACCGACCTGCGGTTGGCGCCGGACACTGGGCGCATCGACAGGGTCGTCCTGCACGGCGGGGCTCGGGTACGCGCGCGGGCCGTCGTGCTCGCCGCGGGCGGCGTCGAGAATGCCCGGCTGCTGCTGGCGTCACGGGCTGACCGGCCCGCCGGTCTCGGCAACGAGCACGACCAGGTGGGCCGGTACTTCATGGAACATCTGCACGTGCTGGCCGGACACCTGGAATTGGCGGGCCCGCGTGCCGGAACCGATTTCTACCTGGAGCAGAGCTACGGGGCCGCGCGGGTCCGCGGGCTGCTGATGCCGACCGTCGAGGCACAACGTGAGCGTGGGTTGCTCGCTGCCGCAATCGGTCTCGAACCTCCGCTGGTCGGTTCGAGCAAACCGTTCCTCACTGCCGCTCCTGAGCTGTACGTGTGGCCCGAACGTGTTCACCGCTGGCTCAAGCGCAGTTCCGGCTCGGCGTACAAAAAACGGCTGTGGGGCGGGGCGCAGGCGGCGTGGTATTTCAGCAGGGCAGTGTCGCGACGGGCGGTGCGTGCGGCGCGGCGGCCTTCGGACGCCGCCGACGGATCAGGAATCACCGTGCGGTCGTTGAACTTTCGCACTGAACAACTACCCAATCCGCACAGCAGGGTGACGTTGGGCCGCCGCGTCGACAGGCTCGGACTCCCGGAGGCCCAGTTGGACTGGCGGCTCAGCCACGACGACCTCGCCAGCGTCGAGGGCTGGTTGGACGAACTGGATCGAGTGGTCGGTGACCGCGGGCTGGGCAGCGTGATCCGGCTGCCCGACGGCTGGGTCCAGCACGTGACCGGCGGACCGCACCACATGGGCACCACCCGCATGTCGGCCAGCCCATCCGACGGCGTCGTCGATGCGAATTGCCGCGTGCACTCGGTGACCAACCTCTACGTCGCGGGCAGTTCGGTGTTCCGGACCGGTGGCTACGCGAACCCGACCTTTACCCTGGTCGCACTGGCGTTGCGAACCGCCGACGACCTTCGTCGCACCCTCGCGTGATCGGCGCGAACACGGCCGGCTCGTCCTGGACCTAGAGCGGCGGGCCGTCGAACCGCTCGCGGGTAGTGAAGTCCCGCACGGGCTTTCGGGTCAGCTTGCGCACCTGGTGCACCGGCTTGCCCAGCGGTACCACGGCGGCGACGGCGAACTCGTCGGGGATGCCCAGCAGTTGACGCACCGCCGGTTCCCGAGCGACGGCCATCGTGGTCGGAACGCCACCGAAGCCCTCGTTGCGTGCGGCCAGCAGCACGTTCCATACGAACGGGTAGACCGACGCTCCGCTGATGACGCCGATGCGGTCGAGGTCCTGGTCCGTCGCCGCCACCACGGAGAGGTCGAGACAAACGACGAGCACCACCTCGGCGCCGAGCAACGACGCGACCATGACGCTGCCGTCCGTCGCCGCCACCGTCGCGTCGTCGACACCGCGCGGTCGCAACGGATTCCACGGCGACTCTCCGTTGGCTGATTGGGCGAGGTAGCGCTTGGCGCCGAGCAGGCTCAGTTCAGCCAGCTCCTGGCGCGTACCCGGATCGCGCACGACGACCACGCGGATGCCCTGGCGGTTGCCTCCGGTCGGCGCGAAGCGGGCATTGTCGAGAATCCGCTCGAGCACGTCGTCGGGCAGCGGATCACCGGTGAACCGTCGGATGGCCCCGGTCGTGCGCATCGCGTCGTAGAGCTCCATGTGCACCATCGTCCACGTGTGGGATTCTTTGAACATGGCGAAGACACATCTCAACTGCCCCTGCGGTGAGGCGATCACCGGCACCGACGAGGACGACCTGGTCGAGAAGGCTCAGACGCACCTTGCGGAAGCGCATCCCGGCCGCGAATACGACCGGGACATGATCCTGTTCATGGCCTTCTGACCGCCTAACCCGGCGAGCGCGCGCATTGTCGGGTTGTCACGCGGCGTGTCGTCCTCAAACACGCGCGCTCGCGGATGGTGCGCGCGTCAGGCGGCGACTTCGGGTACCACCGTCGAGCCGATGGTGGGCATGAACTGGCACTGCTTCTCGGTCGTCGTGACCTGACCGAAGATCGTCGACATGACGCTGCCCGCACCGGTGTCGGCGATGGCGGTGAGCGTCGTCGGCCCGTCGGGGTTGATGTCGGACTGCGGCTTGAGCGTTGCGGTACCCGACTTACCCGTCGTGAGGTTGACCCAGGTGACGTTCAACGGCAGCTTCTGCACTGCCGCGGGAGCGGGGGTACCGATGGCCGTGAACACGTACGCCGTTTGACCCGGGCCCGGACCGGGCGCCGGAATCTTCGCGGGCCCGGCCACTGAGATCGCGGTCGCCAACACGTTTCCGCCGTCGGCGAGGCATCCGTTGCTGATCGACGGATACATGAAGTCCTGCGTGACGGTCGCATCCGGACCGGGACCGGGCGCGGGGGCGGCGTCAGGGGCAGGCGCAATCGCGGCCTCTGGCGTGGGTGCCGCGTCGGGCACGGGCGCCGCCTCAGGGGCGGGTGCCGGGGCGTCCGGTGCTGGAGCGGGAAGCGCCTCGGGCAGGGCAGCCGGCCCGACCGCGTGAGCGGGGTCGACGCCTGCCGGCAGGTGCGCTTCGGTGCCCGGCGTCGCGCCGACCGCAGGCACGTGCGCGACCTGCGGGTCGGCCGCGAAGTGGTTGACGGCAGCCGCCACGTTCTTGGAGCTCGGGGGAGCGGCGGCGTCTCCGGCGAACACCGCCGCCGCAGCCATCAACATCGATGCCGCGTTCGTCGGATCGGACGCCGCCTGCTGAATGGCCGGTCCCAGCGACTGCATCGCCGGGAGTCCCGGCGCCTGTAGCCCGTCGATGGGTATGGGCATCGGCAGCGGCGCGGCCGGCTCGGCCGTCGCGAGCGGCTGACCACTCAGCAGCACACAGGCGGTCGCACCAAGCGCGACCAGCAGCGTCTTCGTCGATGACATGTCTCTCCCCGCAATAGTTTTGGTAGCCGCCGGTTGCGTGTGGCTCAGGGCAGCGCGGACAGCGCCGAGGTCGGCATCAGTAGCGGCGCCAACCCGCCCAAGCCGGTCGTCGCCTGGGTCGCGCCCGCGACGGCCGGAACCGCGGCAGCCGCAACGGGCAGCGCGGCCGGCAGCGCGGCCGGCACCGTGGCCGGCACTGCCGCCGGGGCCTTCGGCAGCAGGTTGGCCAGCGGCGTGCCTGCAGGCATCAGCGAGGCCAGGTCGCCGGGGAAGTTCAGCTGCTGGGGCAGTGGCAGGGGAGCGCCCGGCACCTGCGGCAGGCTCACCTCGGCGGTCGGCACCAGGCCCTGCGCGGGAGCGGCCGCAGCGGCGGGCGTGGCCGTGGCGACGGCGGGCGTCGCGGCGGGCAGCGCGGGCGCCTGCGGCAGCGTGACGGACGCAGTGGCGGCGGTCGGCGCGGCGACGGGCGCTGCGGCGGCGGGAGCGCCGGTGAACGCCGACGCCATGCTCTGGATGAGCGCAGGCGCGTTGGCCGGCGTCAACCCGCTCAGGAAGCCCAGGTTCGGCACGCCGGGAATGGCAGGTACGGGGGCCGGGGCGGGTTCTGCCGAGGCGGTGGCGCTGAGCAACACCGCACCCGGGACCGCGCAAGCGACCGCGATCGCGCTGGTGGCGAACAGTTTTCTGGCGAGAGGCATGGGATTCCCGTTCCGTTGGAGGCAGTCCGGCCCGACGCTACGGAGTTACTGGAGTTACTCAAGTGACACGTGTGGCATTTACTGAACCGTGATGGATCAGACGGCATACGGTGACCGATCGCTAGAGTCGGATGGATCAAGGCCTCGCTCGTGCACACCGCTCCGCCGCCGACGAACCGAGTGGCGGCGATCGCGCCCTACCTGCTTCTGCTGAGCGTGGCCGCGCGGTTGTGCGTCACGTACCTGATGGCCAACGGCACCAACTTCATCGACCTGCACGTCTACGTCGACGGCGCCGCCGCGATCGATGACGGAGCGCTCTACGACTTCGTCTACCACCCGCCGGTGCCGCCGCTGCCGCTGCAGTTCACGTACCCGCCATTCGCCGCGCTGGTGTTCTATCCGCTGCACTTCCTGCCGTTCGAACTGGTCGGACTCTGCTGGCAGCTCGGCGTCGTCGCCGCGTTGTACGGCTGCGCAGTGGTGACGCTGAAGTTGCTCGGGCGGCCAGCCTGGCGCTCGGCGATGGCGTGGACCGCGCTGGCCATCTGGCTCGAGCCGATGCGGCACCTCTTCGAGCTCGGTCAAGTCGGTGCGCTGCTCATGGTTGCGGTGCTCGCCGCGGTGTACGACCGCCGGTGGTGGGTCTCGGGCCTGCTGGTGGGCCTGGCCGCAGGCTTCAAGCTGACTCCCGCCGTGGCGGGGTTGTACTTCCTGGGCGCCCGCCGGTGGGGCGTGATCGCGGTGTCGGCTGTGACGTTCGTCGGCACCATCGTCTTGTCGGTACTGGCGCTCGGTGCGCAGGGTCGCTACTACTTCACCGATCTGCTCGGCGACGCCAGCCGGGTCGGCAAGGTCGGCCTGCCCACCAACCAGTCGTTGCGCGGCGTCGTCGCGTTCGTCACCGGGCGCGACGACGCGTACGGTCCGCTGCTGATCGGACTGATCGCCGTCGCCGCCCTGCTGAGCCTGCTGGCGTGGCGCGCTATCGGCGCCGACGACGCGCTGGGTCGGATCCTGGTCGTGATGACCTTCGGACTACTGGTGTCGCCGGTCAGTTGGACGCACCACTGGGTGTGGCTGTTGCCGTTGATCATGTGGCTGATGCTGGGGACTCTGCGCGCTCACACGCGCTTCCTCGGCTGGTTGTGGCTCGCGGTGGCGTTGGTCGGCTCGCCCTGGTTGACCATGGTGGCGGGGGAGAGTGGCTGGATCGACGGGATGAGTTGGTACGTCGCGCTCGCGGGCGGCGCGTACGTGGTGGGGGCCCTGGTGACGTTGGCCTATTTGGCCGGGCTGCCCGTCGCTACGCGTCGCCGACGATCCGGTCGATTTCGGCAGCCAGTTCCAGATCCTTCTGTGTGATCCCACCTTCGGAATGGGTGGAGAGCGCAAAAGTCACTGTGCGCCAACGGATGTCGATGTCGGGATGGTGGTCCTTGCTTTCGGCGAGCTCCCCGACGCGGCGTACCGCGTCGATGCCTTCGAGGAACGCGGGAAACTTGATGGACCGGCGCAACTCGCCGTCGGTGCGTGCCCAGCCAGTCAGGGTCGGCAGCGCGGCATCCACTTCTTCGTTCGATAACACGGCCATGCCTGACGGTATACCTTCGCGGTCGATGTCCACATCAATGCCGACCCAGCTCGTCGTCGCCGGCGCCCTCATCGCCGGCGGCGCATTGCTCGTCGCGCAACGCGACCGGCCACCCGAACTCGCCGGGTTGTGGGAACTTCCCGGCGGCAAGGTGGCACCGGGCGAGCGCGACGACGCCGCGCTCGCGCGCGAACTCCACGAGGAACTCGGCGTCGAGGTCGCCGTGGGCACGCGCATCGGCGCCGACGTCGCGCTGAGCGCTGCGATGACGCTGCGCGCCTACCTCGTCACGCAGACGGGCGGCACCATCGAGGCCCGCGATCATCGCGCACTGCGCTGGGTGACCGTCGACGAACTCGCTTGTCTCCCATGGGTGCCCGCGGACCGCGGCTGGCTCCCCGAGCTGACTGCCGCGTTGCGGGCCGGAGGGCAGGAGCGCAGCGACTCGGGAAATGTGACCGGTTAGGTCCGCACCGTCCAGCCGTCGCGGAACTCCACGGTGACGTGCTCGCCGGACACCTCGAACCGAACTGGGTGCTCGCACAGCACGGCAGCGGAGTCCGTCGCCCACCACCAACTGCATCGCACGGCGAGCCGGCGGATGCCCTCGTACTCCGACACGTCGACGCCGCCCTCCAGGTGCATGGCGTCGAGCTGGGCCATCGCGCCCGCGCCGAATTGGCCCTCCATCATGTCGTCCGACCACGGTTCGAGGTTCTCCTCCAACCGCTCGATGGATTCGTGCGCGCGCTCGTCGAATCCACAGTTGGTGTAGACCGGGTCGCCGATGACCTGCCACACCCGATCCCAGGCGTAGTTGCCCATGTCGCGGGCCATCTGCTCCCACTGAGGACCCCGGGCCAACAGTTCGGCGGCCACCTGAGCGTGCACCGCGTCGCGGGCGCGCTGCACCGTCGCATCGACCTCGCGACGTACGCGCTGGGCACCGGGCACGGCGCGGGTGAGTCCAGCGGCCAGGTGCTCCTTGATCCGCGCGCCCATCGGATCGCCAAGTCCCCCACGGATGCTGGCCGCCGCGAGTACCCCCGCCATGGGGGACGGCACCCAGAGCGACAGGAACGAGTGGGTCTCACCGCCGACCGCTTCGATCGCCGATCGCACCGCCCATTCGCACCGCTCGCGTTCCCGCTCGCTGGTCTCCACGCATGCCGTGCCCAACTCCAGCCACTGGCTGCGAATCTCCTCGAGCGTGCGGCCGCGATCTTGATCCGGTGGATTCGCCACGAGTTTGCCCCCTTTGCAACCAGCACACATTATTCTTCGTTGATCATGGGGGTCTTCAGATTCGTCTGGCGCGGGGTGCTCGCATTCGACCGCATCGGCCGTCGGGTCCCGCAGCTGGTCCAGATATGGCTCGTAGAGTTCCTCTTTGCGATACCGCTGACGTTCTTCATCGCCAAGGTGATCGACATCCGTGGTGCGTTCGGCGTCCCTGGATCGGGGGATTCCCTCGGGGGCGCCTTCTGGGGTGCGCTGGCCGTCGCGCTCGTTTGCGGGTTCTTCTTCGTCAAGAGCCTGGTCCGTCCGCGGCTGGTGAAGACGACGTGGACGCCGATGGTGCACGCCGACGTCGGGCCGGTCACCGTCTACGGCGGCAATCGGGCATGGTCGGTCGAGTACGACTACCTCACCAGTCACCCGTCGTACATCCTGCTGCACGGCATCACGATCTGGATCCCGATCGTCATGGTGTGGATGACCATCGACCGCGGCGACGACGTCTTCTACTGGAAAGTGGCTGGCTACGTCGGGCTCGCTGTGCTGGCGCTCATGGCGCTCACCCGGCTGCTGACCTGGTACGTATTCCGGCTCGGCCGTGGACAATTGGACGCACAGCTGGCCGCTGACAACCCCATCTCGGCGCGCAAGCTGTCATGGGAGGTGGCATGGAAGCCGCTGCTGATGCTGCTGGTGCTCATCTACGCGTTCAGCGCGCTGCCCGTCGGCTACATGTGGTGGAAGGAACTGCGCACCATCGACGGGCTGCCGGTCGTCACCGCCGAGGACGGCACCGACCACGTCGGCGAGTACGTCCGCGTCGAGGGTGAACTCGCGGGCGAGCCCGTCTGGTGGGCGCCGCGGGGAACCGGCCGCGGCGGCAACAACTTCTCGGGCGCAGGCGTGCTCGTCAACCTCGAATCCGGCGGCGACGTCCTGCTTTTGGCGGAGTCGTTGTCGGTGCCCGACTTCCTTGGCGTCATGAAGAAGGTGCGCGGCGGCGTCGGCGGCGAGGTGAAGACACACGGCCGGGTGATCGACTACATCACCGAGGACCAGGAGCAGTACTACGGCTTCAGCGCCGACGACTTCGACGAACCACCTTCCGACGGCCGGGTGATGGTGCTGCTGGAGTACCCGTAGGACGCGACGCCCTAGCCGCTAGTACCGAAGGCGGTCACCGACGACGCGCACCTCGGAGCGGCTGCCCCGGTGGAAGGCGGTGTACAGCGGGTGCATCAGCACCGGGTGGCGGCAATGCGGGCAGGACTCCTTGGGCTTGTTGGCCGATGCGAACGTCAAGTGGTGACATGCGGCACACCGGACGACGAAGACTCCGCCGATCCAATTGAGCAGTCCGAGGTAGATCGCCACCGTCGTGGCCGCCGCCAGCACGGCGATCAGCGCGAAGGTCAGTACTTCGTAAAACGTCATGGTCGACGCCTCCCATCAATGCCGGACACATCCACGGTACGCCGGTGTTCGCCAAGCTAGTCAGGACTTTCTCGCCCTCTTGAAGACCTTCTCCAGGTCCTTGCCGCGCATCCCGTTGCGCTCCGCCTTGCACACCTTGTGCAGCACCAGTGGGCAGCGCTTGCAGCGCGGCTTGGAACGGCAACACTTCTTCTTGGGCTTGGCCTTGGCGAACTTCTCGAACTTCACGTGACCTCTCGTCTGCCAACCCACGTTTTCGCGAATGGATACCCACGCTGCGACAATCGTTGACGTGGATTTTCGTAACGTAGCCATCGTCGCGCACGTCGACCATGGCAAGACGACCCTGGTCGACGCGATGTTGCGCCAATCCGGTGCCTTGCACCACCGCGGCGACGACGCGGTCGAACGCTTGATGGACTCCGGTGACCTTGAGAAGGAAAAGGGCATCACGATCCTGGCGAAGAACACCGCCGTGCACCGCAAGAACCCCGACGGCAGCATGACAGTGATCAACGTCATCGACACCCCAGGCCACGCCGACTTCGGCGGCGAGGTCGAGCGCGGCTTGTCGATGGTCGACGGGGTGCTGCTCCTGGTCGACGCGTCGGAGGGCCCGCTGCCGCAGACCCGGTTCGTGCTGCGCAAGGCACTCGCCGCGCATCTGCCCGTCATCCTGGTCGTCAACAAGACCGACCGACCGGACGCGCGGATCGCCGAAGTCGTCTCCGAGAGTCACGATCTGCTGCTCGACGTCGCGTCGGACCTCGACGACGAAGCTCAGAAGGCCGCCGAGGATGCACTCGGACTGCCGGTCCTGTACGCCTCGGGCCGCGCCGGCATCGCCAGCACCAACGAGCCCGCCAACGGTGAGAATCCCGACGGCGAGAACCTGGACGTGCTGTTCGACGTGCTGCTCGAGCACATCCCGCCGCCGCAGGGCGATCCCGAAGCCCCCCTGCAGGCGCTGGTGACCAACCTCGACGCGTCGGCGTTCCTCGGCAGGCTCGCGCTGATCCGCATCTACAAGGGGCGCATCCGCAAGGGCCAACAGGTGGCCTGGATGCGCGAGGTCGACGGCCACCCCGTCATCACGAACGCGAAGATCACCGAACTCCTCGTCACCGAGGGCGTCGAACGCACTCCCACGGACGAGGCCATCGCTGGCGACATCGTCGCCGTCGCAGGCCTGCCCGAGATCATGATCGGCGACACGCTCGCCGATCCGGACCACGCCCATGCGCTGCCGCGGATTCACGTCGACGAACCCGCCATCTCGGTCACCATCGGCACCAACACCTCGCCGTTGGCCGGCAAGGTGTCCGGGCACAAGCTGACGGCGCGAATGGTGAAGTCGAGGCTGGACTCCGAACTCGTCGGCAACGTGTCCATCAAGGTCGTCGACATCGACCGGCCCGACGCCTGGGAGGTCCAGGGCCGCGGCGAGCTGGCGCTCGCCGTGCTCGTCGAGCAGATGCGCCGCGAGGGCTTCGAGATGACCGTCGGCAAGCCCCAGGTGGTCACCCGCACGGTCGACGGCAAGCTGCACGAGCCCTTCGAGGCGATGACCATCGACTGCCCCGACGAGTTCGTCGGCGCCATCACCCAGCTGATGGCCGCCCGCAAGGGCCGCATGGAGGACATGGCCAACCACGCCGCCGGGTGGGTCCGGATGGACTTCATCGTGCCAAGCCGCGGGTTGATCGGGTTCCGCACCGATTTCCTGACGATCACCCGCGGCACCGGGATCGCCAACGCCGTGTTCGACGGCTACCGCCCGTGGGCGGGGGAGATTCGGGCCCGGCACACCGGCTCGCTGGTCTCAGACCGAACCGGCAAGATCACGCCGTTCGCCTTGACCCAGCTGTCCGACCGCGGCCAGTTCTTCGTCGAGCCGGGACAGGACACCTACGAGGGCCAGGTCGTGGGGATCAACCCGCGCGCCGAGGACCTCGACATCAATGCGACCCGTGAGAAGAAGCTCACCAACATGCGTTCGTCGACCGCCGATGTCTTCGAGACGCTGGCCCGTCCGCTGGAACTGGGGCTCGAACTCGCCATGGAGTTCTGCGCCGAGGACGAGTGCGTCGAGGTCACGCCGGAGATCGTGCGGGTACGCAAGGTCGAGTTGACCGCGAGCCTGCGCGCCAGAAGCAAGGCCCGCGCAAAGAGCCGCGACTCCAGCTGAGCGTCGCCCGCCGAGCCGCCGGGGTGGCTCCCGATACCCTGAACGGCGTGCCGACGACCTTGCGACGCATCAGCGCCGTAGCCGGTGCGCTGATCGCGACACTCACGCTGATCACCTCGTGCACGGTGAAACCGCCGCCAGCCCCGCAGAGCACCGAGACGTCGCAGACCGCCGCGCCGCCGCCGCCGCGCGCGCTGCAGATCATCATGGCGATCGACTCGGTCGGGCCGGGCTTCAACGCGCATCTGCTGTCCGACCAGTCGCCCGTGAACGCCGCGATCTCGGCACTGGTGCTGCCCAGCTCGTTTCGCCCCATTCCCGACCCGAACTCGCCAACCGGTTCGCGCTGGGAGATGGACCCGACGCTGCTCGAGTCCGTCGAGGTGACCAGTGAGGACCCGTTCACCGTCACCTACAAGATTCGGCCCGAGGCGCAGTGGACCGACAACGCGCCGATCGGCGCCGACGACTACTGGTATCTGTGGCGCCAGATGGTCAGCGAGCCGGGTGTCGTTGACCCAGCGGGCTACGACCTGATCACCGGTGTGCAGTCGATCGACGGCGGCAAGACGGCGGTCGTCACCTTCTCGCAGCCGTACCCCGGCTGGCGCGAGCTCTTCAACGACCTGCTGCCCGCGCACATCGTCAAGGACGTGCCGGGCGGCTTCGCGGCGGGGCTGGTACGGGCGCTGCCCGTGACGGGTGGTCAGTTCCGCGTCGAGAACATCGACCCGCAACGCGACGAGATCCTGTTGGAGCGCAACGACCGGTACTGGTCGGTGCCTGCCAAGCCCGACGAGATCCTCTTCCGCCGTGCGGGTTCTCCTGCCGCACTTGCCGATTCGATTCGCAACGGTGACACGCAGGTCGCGCAGGTGCACGGCGGGCAGGCGACGTTCGCTCAGCTGGGGGCGATCCCTGACGTCCGTACGGCCCGCATCTCGACGCCGCGGGTGATGCAGTTGACGTTGCGCGCCCAACAGCCGGCGCTCTCGGATTCTGCGGTGCGCAAATCGATCCTTGGACTGTTGGACGTGGACCTGCTGGCCGCCGTTGGAGCGGGCAGCGACAACACGGTGACGCTCGCTCAGGCCCAGGTGCGATCGCCGTCAGATCCTGGATACACCCCGACCGCGCCGCCCGCGCTGACCCGGGAGGCGGCGTTGGAGCTGCTGAGCGACGCGGGTTACACCATCGAGCAGGAGCCGCCGTCGACCAGTCCTGGGCCGCCGCCAACCCCGGTGCCGCCGTCCACCCGCGGGCGCATCAGCAGGGACGGGCAACCCCTGACGCTGGTGATCGGTGTCGCGGCCAACGATCCGACCTCGATCGCGGTGGCGAATACGGCGGCGGATCAACTCCGCAACGTGGGCATCTCGGCGTCGGTGCTCGTGCTCGACCCGCCCGCGCTGTACGGCGATGCGATCAACCAGAATCGGGTCGACGCGATCGTCGGCTGGCATCAAGCGGGAGGTGATCTGGCGACCGCGCTCGCGTCGCGGTACAGCTGTCCGGCGCTGGAGGCCACCGCCATCGAGACCAGCACGCCATTCTCATCGTCGACGTCGACCACCACCACCCCGAGCACAACCGCGGCGCCGCCGCCAGGACCGCCACCGTCGACCGCGACGTCGGTATCGCCAGCCCCGGAGCCGGACCAGTTGGTTCAGGCGCCGAGCAACCTGACCGGGATCTGCGACCGCAGCATTCAACCGAAGATCGACGCCGCGCTCGATGGCCGTGAGGACATCGCCGCGGTGCTGGCCGCGGTCGAGCCGCGGCTGTGGAACATGTCGACGGTGCTGCCGATACTTCAGGACACCACCATCGTGGCGGCCGGGCCCAGCGTCCAAAACGTGAACCTGTCGGGTGCGGTGCCGGTCGGCATCGTCGGCAATGCGGGTATCTGGGCCAAGATCCCGCGCTAGAAACGGCAATCGGCGCCCTCCCTAGGGAAGGGACCGACGCCCGAATATTCAGTTGTTCCGCGTCAGGCGACAGACCCCTCGTTGCTGTCGTCCGTATTGGTGTCGGCGGGGACGTCCGAAATTACGCCCCCGATCGGGGAACGCACAGGGGAACAAGCAAAAATTATCGTTGACGTAACGTAGATATTGGTCGGTGTGAAAGCACTGGTCAGCCGCATATTGTTAGTGGTCAAGTAGATCTAGCAATTCGAACAGCTATCGTTCGTGAATTACGTCGCGAAAGCCACGGCGATACGTCGGACAGCGGCCGAGATAACTGTGATCGGCCTTTCGCGGAATGTTTGCCATTACACCGACGATGTTTCGTCGGCGAAGGAGCTTGCCGAATTTGCAGCTGCGGGGACGCCGCCTGGCCCGCACCGCTGAGCGGATGCCCAAGGCGTCGCGCTGGTTACCTCGGATCGGCCCGCCGCTCGCGCAGCAACCGGATTCCGTGCGCCGTGAACGCCGCCGCTACGAACGCCAAAAGCAACCAGTAGGGCGGACGGGCGAGCTCCCACACGAACAGCGCCGCGAACGCCGGGGCGCGCTGCGTGATCGCCAGCACTCCCGCCGCGCACGCCAACGACATGGCAGCCACCTCCAGGTGCGTCCCCGCGAGGTGGTTGAGTGCCAGCGTGGCGACCGAACCGGCCGCCGCGCCCGTCGCGAGCGCGGGCGTGATCATGCCGCCGACCGCGCCTGCGCGCAGGAAGGTCGCCGTCAGAAGTGGTTTCAGAAGCAGGATCACGGCCGCACCGGCGAGCGTCAGGTCGGCGTTCACGCTGACCGTGAGGACGCTGCGGCCGTTACCAGGTAGCTCGGGCCACCAGATCGACGCGATTCCCGTCGCGAGCCCCGCCAGCGCGATCGCGGGCACCAACGTCCAGGACCGAAGCTGAGGTTTCGGGCGGGCCCACGTCATCACCCTGTCGAATGCCAGCCCGATCACCACCGCGAGCGGGGCGATGACGACCGCCAAACCGATGTACAGATAGGACAGCGTCGGATTGGGCCACGACACCGGATGCTCGAAGTGGGTCACCGGCGAGGACACCGCCACGGCGAGGCTCGACGTGATGAGCGCGGTTCCGACGACGCGCGGGTGCCAGCTGTGCAGCAGGATGCTCGCCGAGAACAGCGCCCCGCCGAGCGGCACGCTGTAGACGGCGCCGAGGCCTGCGCCCGCCGCACAGGACAGCAGGATCTCGCGGTCACGCGGGGTCAGCGCCCATCGCGAGGTGCCTGCGTCGCCCAGGGCCGCCGCCAGCTGCCGCGGCGCGCCTTCTCGTCCGAGCGACGCGCCCGATCCGACGAGCACGACCTGAAGGATGGCGTCGATGGACATGCGCCAGCGGGGGATCGGACGATGCTCGGCGATCGTCGCCGAGAGCGAGGGGACATCCCCGCGGCGGCGCAGCAGCCACCACCCGAAACCGACGACGAGGCCGCCGATCATCGGGCCGACCGCCCGTCGAACGGGGCTGCTGCCGCCGACGCCGCTGAGCAGCGTCCCGAACGAGTAGTGGTAGGTGAGGTGTTCGACGAAGTGGATGAGCAAGGTGGTGGCCGCGCCTGCGACTCCTGCGAGCAGCCCGACGAGCAGCACGCCGCACGCGTACTCGAGGGTGCGCCGCGTCACGCGGTGAATCTATCTTGTGCTCATGGACTTCCCCCGGTTGTTGTTCGTGCACGCACATCCCGACGACGAGACGCTGACCAACGGCGCGACCATCGCGCACTACGTCGCGCGCGGAGCCACGGTTCGCGTCGTCACGTGCACCCTCGGCGAGGAAGGCGAGGTGATCGGCGAGCGCTTGGCGCGGCTGGCGGTCGATCACGCCGACCAGTTGGGTGGCTACCGCATCGGTGAATTATCTTCCGCCTTAAGGGAGTTGGGTGTCGACGAGCCCGTGTTCCTCGGCGGCGCTGGCCGCTGGCGGGACTCCGGCATGGAGGGTTCGCCGGCCCGCCACCAGCAGCGGTTCGCCGACGCCGACCCGGACGAGGCCGTCGGTGCGCTCGTCGCGATCATCCGGGAGCTGCGGCCACACGTCATCGTCAGCTACGACCCTCACGGCGGGTATGGACACCCCGACCACATCCAGGCGCACCGGGTCACCTCGGCGGCAGTGGTGGCGGCGGCCGAGCCCGCAGGCCCCGGCGATCCGTGGCAGGTCCCGAAGTTCTACTGGACGGTGATTGCGCGCAGCGCGATGGAGCGCGGCATGACCGCACTGCAGGACGTCGAGCTGCCGCCCGCGTGGCACCGCGTGCCCGCCCACGAGTTCCCGTTCGGGTACGCCGACGCCGACATCGACGCCGTCGTCGAAGCGCCCGAACATCTTGCGGCCAAGGTCGCCGCACTGCGCGCGCACGCGACGCAGGTCACCGTCGAACCGGGAGGACGGGCCTTCGCGCTGTCGAACGACATCGTGCTACCCGTCGGGGCCAGCGAGCACTACGTGCTGGCCGCCGGGTCCCCGGGCGCCCGTGACGACCGCGGGTGGGAGACGGATCTGTTGTCCGGTGTGAATGTGAGCTAGCGCCGCGGCGACGGGGTAGGCTGCCGGACGAACGCCCAGCGCGACGAAGGGACGGCGATGGACCCGGATCTGGATCCCAACCTGCAGCATTGGCAGGACCGCTTCGACAGCCTGCAGTGGGTGGAGGGGTCGCTGGTCGCGCTTCTCGACAGCATCCCGACCTGACGGCGTCGCCTTCGGAGTCCGGTCGCGTCGCGCCGTGGGCGCCGGGCGTCGTGCTCACCCTTTTGACGATCGACGGCGTGCTGTCGGCACTCGCTGGAGCGCTACTGCTTCCGCTGTATCTGGGTTCCGTCCCGTTTCCCATCAGTGCCTTGATCTGCGGGCTGGTCAACGCCGCGCTGGTCTGGGCCGCGCTGCACTGGACCACCTCGATGCGCGTGGCGGCCGCGCCGCTGTGGGCATTTCTCGCGACGGTGCTCGTGCTGACCTTCGGCGGGCCCGGCGGCGACGCCGTATTCCGCGGCCCCGGCATCATGGACTTCCGGTCGCTGCTGTTCATCGTCGTGGGCGTGGTGCCACCGGCGATGGTGCTGTGGCGCCAACAAAACCCGACGAGCTAGTCGGACGGCGCGGGCGTCTCGTCCTTGCCCTTATCGCCTTTGTCGTCGCCGCCCTTGTCGTCACTCGCGCTGGCGGACGGTTTCTCCGGTGCGTCGGCCTCGTCCGCGGCGGTGGTGTCGGTGACCTCCGAGGCCCCGGGCTTCGGGTCCGACGGCACTTCCGACGGCTCGTCGGCGGTGGGCTCGTCTGCGGTGGTGGTCTGGTGGCTCGTGGTCTGAGGCCCGGTGCGAACCTCGCCCTGGGCCTGGACCGTGCCCGCCGACGTTGTCGTCTCGGACTTCTCGGCGTCCGCGGTGACCTCGACGGTCGCGGCGACCTCGACGGTCGACGTCTCGTCCGGGGTGGCCGGCGTCGTCGGCGCTGCGGCGTCCGGCTCCGCCGCGAGTGCGACGTCCGGCGTCGTCGGCTCTTCGACGACGGGCTCCGTCGGCGCCTCGACCTCGGCCACCTTGAGCGTGGCGGGCTCGGCGGCGAGCGGCAGCGGCGGGATCGGTGGGATCAGCCAACCGAAGAAGTAGTTGAACTCGGCGATTCCGGTGTTGATCAGCGACACGACCGTCGCTTGACCCACGGCGACGGCACCGTTGATCCACGACCAGATGTTCAGCGGATCGTTGACCACGGGAACGACGAGGTCGTACACCACGCTGTCGGAGATGGGCCTGACCAGTTGGTAATAGATGATGCCAACCTGGTCACCGATCAGATACCCGTACGGGATGAACTGCAGCACGTATTGGCTGAGCGCGACGCCGTAGTCCACCCAGCCCTGAATCCACTGATAACCCGCGGTGATCCAGTCGGATGCGGCGTTCTGTGGCGCCGGAGCCGCGGCGGCGACGGGCAGTGCTCGTGCTGCGTCGGGATCGAGCCGGCCGATGGCTGCCCGGGCCGTTTCGAGTTGGCGGGTGCTGAGCGGCTCGAGCACCAGCGGCTTGACCGCCGCGGTCAGCTCGACCGACCGTGCGGCGTCCGCCGGGGCCGGGGGGTTCGGGCTTGGAATCCCCGTCGGTGAAAGCACGAGCGCGGTCGCTGCGGCGGCGGCGACGCCCGCGGTGAAGTGATTGCGCACGAAACCGCTCATATCTGGCCGCCCCTTGTAGTCGCTGTCCCGACGCGCTCAACTTACGCGGGCGTCAGGGCCGTCGTGGGGAGATGGCCCGCATCGGCGCGAGCGGCTCGGACTACTGTGACCTCTATGGCAGGCGCAGTGGTTTCAGATAGTGAGACATGCGGATGATTCTCGTCAACGTCGGGGTTACGGGGGAGTGGCTCTGAACCCGCAACGCGGCACTGCCCTGCCCGACCCGGTGGTTCCACCGAAGCTTCCAGTGCCAGGCCCGGCAGCGTTGAGACGTGTGTTGCGCCGCGCCCGCGACGGCGTTGCGCTCAACGTCGACGAGGCCGCGATCGCCATGACCGCCCGCGGTGACGAGCTGCTCGATCTGTGTGCGAGCGCCGCCCGCGTGCGCGACGCGGGCCTCGAGGCGGCGGGTCGCCGCGGCGCCACGGGCCGACTACCGGTCAGCTACTCGCGCAAGGTGTTCATCCCCGTCACCCACCTGTGCCGCGACACCTGCCACTACTGCACGTTCGTCACCGTCCCCGGCAAGCTGCGCGCCGCGGGCCAGGGCATGTACATGGAGCCCGACGAGATCCTCGACGTCGCCCGGCGCGGTGCCGAGTTGGGTTGCAAGGAAGCACTCTTCACTCTTGGCGACCGCCCGGAGACACGCTGGGACGAAGCCCAGCAGTGGCTTGACGAGCGTGGCTACGACTCCACGCTGGACTACGTCCGTGCCATGGCGATCCGCGTGCTGGAGGAGACGGGGCTGCTGCCGCACCTGAACCCCGGCGTGATGAGCTGGTCGGAGCTATCGCGGCTCAAGCCCGTCGCGCCGTCGATGGGCATGATGCTCGAGACGACGTCGCGGCGGCTCTTCGAGACCAAGGGGCTGGCGCACTTTGGCAGCCCCGACAAGGACCCCGTCGTACGACTGCGCACGTTGGACGACGCGGGCCGGCTGGCCATCCCGTTCACCACCGGGTTGCTGGTCGGCATCGGCGAGACGTTGACCGAGCGTGCCGAGACCATGCACGCAATCCGGCGCTCGCACAAGGAGTTCGGGCACGTCCAGGAAGTGATCGTGCAGAACTTCCGGGCCAAGGAGCACACGGCGATGGCCGGCGTTCCAGACACGGGCCTCGATGACTTCCTAGCCACCATCGCGGTGACGCGATTGGTGCTCGGCCCCAAGATGCGCATCCAAGCCCCACCGAATCTGGTGTCGCGCGACGAGTGCCTGGCGCTCATCGGCGCGGGCGTCGACGACTGGGGCGGCGTGTCGCCGCTGACGCCGGACCACGTCAACCCCGAGCGGCCGTGGCCCGCGTTGGAAGAACTCGCCGACGTCACGGCCGAGGCCGGCTACGACCTGGTGCAGCGGCTGACCGCCCAACCGCAGTACGTGCAGGCCGGCGCGGCGTGGATCGACCCACGGGTGCGGGCGCACGTCACCGCGCTGGCCGACCCCGAAACCGGATACGCGCTTGACGTGAATCCCGCTGGGCTGCCGTGGCAGGAGCCCGACGAGGCCACCGAGTCGCTAGGTCGAACCGATCTGCACACGGCGATCGACAGCGAGGGCAGGCTCACCGAGACCCGCAGCGACCTCGACAGTGCCTTCGGCGACTGGGAGTCCATCCGCGAGAAGGTGAACGAGCTTGCCGCCCGTGCGCCGGAGCGCGTCGACACCGACGTGCTCGCGGCCCTGCGCTCTGCCGAGCGGGACCCCGCCGGCTGCAGCGACGACGAGTACCTCGCGTTGGCGACGGCGGACGGTCCGGCCCTCGATGCCGTTGCGGCACTGGCGGATTCGCTGCGGCGCGACGTGGTCGGCGACGACGTCACGTACGTCGTCAACCGCAACATCAACTTCACCAACATCTGCTACACGGGCTGCCGGTTCTGCGCGTTCGCGCAGCGCAAGGGTGACGCCGACGCATTCTCGTTGTCGACCGACGACGTCGCCGAGCGGGCCTACGAGGCGCACCTGGTGGGCGCCACCGAGGTGTGCATGCAGGGCGGCATCGACCCCGAGTTGCCCGTCACCGGCTACGCCGACTTGGTCCGGGCGGTCAAGGCACGGGTGCCGTCGATGCACGTACACGCGTTCTCCCCGATGGAGATCTCCAACGGTGTCACCAAGAGCGGCACCAGTGTTCGCGAGTGGTTGACCAGCCTCCGCGAGGCGGGGCTTGGCTCCATTCCCGGCACCGCGGCGGAGATTCTCGACGACGAGGTCCGATGGGTGCTGACCAAGGGCAAGCTGCCGACGTCGGCGTGGATCGAGATCGTCACCACGGCGCACGAAGTCGGGCTGCGGTCGAGTTCGACCATGATGTACGGCCACGTCGACCAACCGCACCACTGGGTGGGCCACCTCAACGTGTTGCGCGGCATCCAGGACCGCACCGGTGGTTTCACGGAGTTCGTCCCGCTGCCGTTCGTCCATCAGTCCTCGCCGCTGTACCTGGCCGGTGGATCACGGCCGGGTCCGACCCACCGCGACAACCGCGCCGTGCACGCTCTCGCGCGGATCATGTTGCACGGCAGGATCGATCACATCCAGACTAGCTGGGTGAAGCTCGGCGTCGAGCGCACTCGGGTGATGCTCAACGGTGGGGCCAACGACCTCGGCGGGACTCTGATGGAGGAGACGATCTCGCGGATGGCGGGCTCGGAGAACGGCTCGGCCAAGTCCGTCGAGGAGCTCGTCGCGATCGCCGAGGGCATCGGGCGTCCCGCGCGCCAGCGCACCACCACCTACGCGCCGCTCGCCGCCTGAGCCCTTCTTCCTTCCCCGCGAGACCCTCCTTCCCCGCGAGCGCGCGTGTTTGCACGCGACACGCCGATGGATTGCGTGCATTTGCGCGCGCTCGCGCCGTGCAGAGTGCAACGCTGGGCGCGTCGAAGTACCGACCATCGCCGTCCTCGGCCCAGGAGCGCGCCATGACCACCGTCTTCGGACTGCCCGCCCACGCCCTGCTCGTGCACGGAATCGTCGTGCTCGCCCCGCTGACGGCTGCGCTGGAGATCCTGTGCGCGCTCTGGCCCGCGGCGCGGCGGCGACTGGTGTGGCTGGTGTTGGCGCTGGCGGCCGCCGTGACCGTGCTGACGCCGCTGACGGCATCGGCCGGCGAATGGCTATACGAGCAGAGCTCGCAGCATGCCCCGATCCTCGACACTCACGCGGGACGCGGTGGGTGGATGATCTACTTCGCCGTCGGGCTGCTGATCGTCGCGATTCTCCAGGCCTTTCAGCACTGGACGGAGTCGAAGTCGTCCGAGCCCAAGCGCGCGCTGGCGGTGGTCGCCGCGGTGCTCGCCGTCGTGATCGGGGTGTCGTCGATCGTCGGCGTGGTACGGATCGGTGACTCCGGCGCGCAGTCGGTATGGGGCGTGCGCTGAGTCCGCTGCCGAACGCCGCGCCACGAGTTCCAATGTCTGCATGGGAACCAACACGAGGTGTCTGCCCTTCGCGGCGCTGCAGGTATCGCCCGTCGTCAACGATCCGGAGCTGACGCTCGAGCGCTTCCGCGACCAGGTCGCCACCGTGCGGCGCATCCATCCTTCGGTGCGGCTGGTGATCGCACCCGAGGTGTACCTGATGGCCGAGGGCGGCCCCTTCGCCGTCGCGGCCGACTCCGCCGCGCTTGCGCAGGAGATACCGGGGCCCTTGACCGATGCGCTCGGCGACATTGCCCGCGAGTACGACATGTGGCTTGTTCCTGGCACCATGTACGAGCGGACGGCGGAGGGCACCTACAACACCGCGGTGGTGCTGTCGCCTGAGGGCAAATTGGTGGCCAGCTACCGAAAGTGCTTCCCGTGGTTGCCCTTCGAGGACACCATCCCAGGTGACCGGGCCGTCGTCTTCGACATTCCTGACGTCGGACGGCTCGGGTTGGCGATCTGCCACGACGGGGCGTTCCCGGAGATGTTCCGTCAGCTGGGATGGATGGGGGCCGAGGCCGTGATCCAGCCGGTGTTCACGACGTCCTCGGACCGTTCGGTCGAGCTCGTCCTGGCCCGCGCCAACGCGATCGCGAACCAGCTCCACGTGCTGTCCATCAACGCGCCGGGGCCTGCTGGCCTCGGCCGCAGCGTCATCATCGACCCGGAGGGCAACGTCCGCTACCAGGCGGGCTCGGGTGAGGAGATCATCACCGACGTGATCGACTTCGGCGCCGTCGACCGCGTCCGTGAGTACGGCACGCTTGGCCTGAACCGCATGTGGCACCAGCTCGAGACGTCGTGTCGGCTGGACCTGCCGGTCTACGGCGGCCGCTACCAGCCGCGACCGACCGACTGAGCTTCCCGCAGAAATTCGGACCGCAGTCCGGAACAAATGCGGACTATGGTCCGTTTGCATTGGTGAGGCGCCGCCGACGTCGGCGTCCGAAGCCAAGGAGACATCGACATGACCGCAGCAGTAGCCACCGACCTGACCACCGGGACCTGGGCCATCGACCCCGTGCACTCGTCGATCGGCTTCTCAGTGCGCCACCTAGTGGTGAGCAAGGTGCGTGGCAACTTCCGGAACTTCAGCGGCGCGGTCGTCGTCGCCGAGGACGGCACCCCGACGGTGACTGCGGAGATCGCGGTCGACTCGCTCGACAGTGGCAACGAGCAGCGCGACGCGCACCTCAAGGCGGCCGACTTCTTCGACGCCGAGAAGTACCCGACCGCCACGTTCGTCTCGACCGCGGTGGTCTCCAGCGGCGACGACTACGTGCTCGCCGGTGACTTCACGCTCAAGGGCATCACCAAGCCCGTCGAACTGAAGCTCGAGTTCAACGGCGTCAACCCCGGCATGGGCCACGGCGAGGTCGCTGGCTTCGAGGCGTCGGTGGTGTTGAACCGCAAGGACTTCGGCATCGACATCGACATGCCGCTGGAGACCGGTGGCGCCGTGGTCGGCGACAAGGTCACCATCACGCTCGACATCGAGGCGCTCAAGCAGGCCTGAGCTTCGTCGAACGTGACGCCAGCGTCACGCGCCCACGCGGTCGCGACGCTGGCGTCACGTTCGCGCGTGCTACAGCCGGGCGGCTAGTTCCGTGCCCTGGCGGATGGCGCGCTTGGCGTCGAGTTCGGCCGCAACGGCGGCTCCGCCGATGACGTGTGGCTCGATCCCGTTGCCACGCAATGCTTCCTCGAGCTCGCGCACCGACTCCTGGCCCGCGCAGATGATGACGTTGTCGACACCGAGCACGCGCGCGTCGGTGTGCTGGGGTCCGAAGCTGATGTGCAGCCCAGCGTCGTCGATGCGTTCGTAGTTGACACCCGAAAGCTGTTGCACGCCCTTTGCCTTCAGCGACGCGCGGTGTACCCAGCCCGACGTCTTGCCGAGCCCTCTACCCTGCTGTCCCTTGGTCCGCTGGAGTAGATACACCTCGCGGGCCGGCGGCAACGGGATTGGCGTGGTGAGCGCCCCGCGGGCGTCCTGCGGGTCGGCCACGCCCCACTCGGCCTTCCACTCCTTGAGATGTTGAGGCGACCTGATGCCGTCTGCCGGCTCCGCCGGCGAAGTCACCAAGAACTCACTGACGTCGAACCCGATGCCCCCCGCGCCGACCACCGCGACGGACTTGCCGACGGGCCTGCCGAGGATCGCCTCGGAGTACGACAGCACCATCGGATGGTCGATGCCGGGGATGTTGGGCATGCGCGGAGTCACGCCGGTCGCCAGCACCACGTCGTCGAACCCGGACAGTTCGGCGACGGTCGCGCGGGTGCCCAACCGAACGTCCACCCCGTGCTTGTCGAGCATGCGGGTGTAGTACCGGATGGTCTCGCTGAACTCCTCTTTGCCGGGAATCCTTCTGGCCAAGTCGAATTGGCCGCCGATGCTGGTGCCTGCCTCGAACAGCGTGACCGCGTGCCCGCGTTCGGCGGCGGTCACGGCAGCGGACAGGCCCGCAGGCCCGGCGCCGACGACCGCTACCCGCTTGGTTCGGCGCGGGGGCTTCAGTACGAGTTTCGTCTCGTGGCCCGCGCGCGGGTTCAGCAGGCAGGACACGGTCTTGTGGACGAACGCGTGGTCGAGGCACGCTTGGTTGCACGCGATGCACGTGTTGATGTCATCGGCGGCGTCGGCGTGTGCCTTGTTCACCCACTCGGGGTCCGACAGCAGGGGGCGCGCCATCGAGATCAGCGCGACGTGCCCGTCGGCGAGGATCCGCTCGGCGGCCTGCGGCATGTTGATCCGGTTCGACGCGACGACCGGGATCTCGACGTGTTCGGCCAGGGCATTGCTGATGTCGACGAATGCGCTGTTCGGCACCGACGTCACGATGGTCGGCACCCGCGCCTCGTGCCAGCCGAACCCGGAGTTGATGATGGTGGCGCCTGCTGTCTCGACTTCGGTTGCCAGCGCGACGATCTCGTCCCAGCTCTGGCCGTCCTCGACGTAGTCGGCCATCGACATGCGGTAGCAGATGATGAAGTCGCGCCCGACCGCTTCGCGGGTACGGCGGACGATCTCCACGGGGAACCGCCGGCGCTTCTCCGACGTACCGCCCCACGCGTCGTTTCGCTTGTTCGTGCGCGGGGCCAGGAACTGGTTGAGCAGATATCCCTCGCTGCCCATGACCTCGACGCCGTCGTAGCCGGCCTCGCGTGCCAGCAGCGCGCAGCGAACGAAGTCGTCGATGGTGTCCTCGACGCCGCGGGAGCTCAGCTTGCGTGGCCGGAATGGGTTGATGGGCGCCTTGATCGACGACGCGCTCACCGAGAACGGGTGATACGCGTAGCGGCCCGCGTGCAGGATCTGCAGCAGGATCTTGCCGCCCTCGGCGTGCACGGCCGAGGTGACGCGACGGTGTCTGCGTGCCTCGGACGACGACACCATTTGCGCGGCGAACGGAAGCAGCCAGCCTGCGCGGTTGGGCGCGTAGCCGCCGGTGATGATCAACCCGACGCCACCCCGGGCGCGTTCGGCGAAGTACGCCGCCAGCCGATCGATGTCGCGCGACCGGTCCTCGAGGCCGGTGTGCATGGACCCCATGACGACCCTGTTGCGCAAGGTGGTGAATCCGAGATCCAAGGGGGACAAGAGGTTTGGATAGGGGCTACGCACTGTCTCCTCCAACCGCGGTGGCCGCTCCCAACGCAGCCAGCACTTCGTCGAGCCAATCCACCGAACCCTCTTCGGCGCGGATGCCACCGCGCAACACCAGGTACTGGTGCAACGCGGCACCGCGCAGGGCCGACGGGTCGGGGAACTGGCGTTTCTCGAAACCTCGGTAGGTGTCCAGCAGTTCGGCGCGCTCGCTGCGCAGGGTCCCCACCTGCGTGCGCAGTGCGTCCAGCGCCGACGGGTCGCCATAGGCGATGCCACGGATCTTGACCGCCAATTCGCGGGTGCGTCCGTCGGAAACGGCGCTGCCACGGCCCGACAGCGGCTCGGCGATCCACCGGGTGAGTTCCGCCCGACCGTCGTCGGTGACGTCGTAGACCTTCTTGTCGGGCCTGCTCGTCTGCGCGACCACGTCGACGCTGACCCAGCCGTCGGCTTCCATCGTTCGCAGCGTGCGGTAGATCTGCTGATGCGTCGCCGCCCAGAAGTAGCCGATCGACCGGTCGAACCGACGGGCGAGTTCGTATCCGGAGCCGGATTGCTCGCACAGCGACACCAGGATTGCGTGGGGGAGGGCCACGGCAGCAGCGTAAGTGCTACCGCGGGTCCTATGCAACTAGTTGCACGGTGGAGCGCGCAAATGGCGGCGCGGCGACTAGCGGCTTGTATATGCAACGTCTAGTATCAGTTACTACGCGCCACCCTTACCGGGGTGGCGTGGAAAGTTAGGGCACACTGAGACAGGCGTCCTACTTTGCGCACCTCATACTGGCTGCGCATCGTGGACGACTTCGCGGAAGCCCCGACCACGAGCACAGCCCAGCCGCCCCACTGGACAGGAGAGACTTTCAGTGACGTACACGATTGCCGAACCCTGCGTCGACATCAAGGACAAGGCCTGCATCGAGGAGTGCCCTGTCGATTGCATCTATGAGGGCGCACGCATGCTGTACATCCACCCCGACGAGTGCGTGGATTGCGGTGCTTGCGAACCGGTGTGTCCGGTCGAGGCGATCTACTACGAGGACGACGTCCCCGATCAGTGGAGCGGTTACACGCAGCACAACGCCGACTTCTTCACCGAACTCGGTTCCCCCGGCGGTGCGTCCAAGGTCGGCCAAACCGACAACGACCCGCAGGCCGTGAAGGACCTGGCCCCGCAGGGCGAGGAGTAGATACGCCCAGGTCCGTCTCGGCGTCACTGCCGGTCTTTCCCTGGGACACGCTCGCCGATGCGACGGCCCGCGCGCGGGCGCATCCCGGCGGCATCGTCGACCTGTCGGTCGGCACCCCCGTGGACGACGTCGCCCCCGTCATCCGTAACGCCCTCTCGGCGGCCAGCAGCGCCCCCGGATACCCGACCACCGCAGGCACTGCGGAACTGCGTGCGTCGGCCGCCGGTGCGTTGCGCCGTCGGTACGGCATCACCGGGCTCGCCGACGACGCGGTACTACCGGTCATCGGCACCAAGGAACTCATCGCGTGGTTGCCGACCCTGCTGGGGCTCGCAGGCGACGACGCCGTCGTGGTGCCCGAACTCGCCTACCCGACCTACGACGTCGGGGCGCGGCTCGCGGGCACACAGATCCTTCGTGCGGATTCGTTGACCCAAATCGGCCCGCGCACACCGCGGCTCGTCTACCTCAACTCCCCGAGCAACCCGACGGGCGCGGTGCTGGGCGTCGAGCATCTCCGCAAGGTGGTGGGCTGGGCGCGCGAGCGAGGGGTGCTGGTTGCGTCGGACGAGTGCTATCTGGGGCTGGGCTGGGAGGCCGAGCCGGTCTCCGTGCTGCATCCTGCGGTGTCCGACGGCGACCACACGGGACTGCTCGCCATTCACTCGCTGTCGAAGACGTCCTCGCTGGCGGGGTACCGGGCTGGCTTCGTCGCGGGCGATCCTGCCGTGGTCGCCGAATTGCTCGCCGTCCGCAAGCACGCGGGCATGATGGTGCCGACCCCGGTGCAGGCCGCGATGGTGGCCGCCCTGGACGACGACGCGCACGAACTGGATCAGAAGCGGCGGTATGCGCGTCGGCGCGACGTGCTGTTGGCGGCGGTCCGCGGGGCGGGCTTCACCGTCGAGCACTCCGAGGCGGGGCTGTATCTGTGGGCCACTCGCGACGAGCCCGGCCGCGCGACGGTGTCCTGGCTGGCCGACCGCGGGATCCTGGTCGCGCCGGGCGAGTTCTACGGGCCGCGAGGTGCCGACTTCGTCCGGATCGCGCTGACCGCGACCGACGAGCGGATCGACGCGGCCGCTGCCCGGCTCACTGCTACCGATTGAGCAGCCCGAGGGACATCGCGGTGGTCACCGCCGCCGTGCGATCCGACACGTCGAGCTTGTTGAACATCCGCAGCAGGTGCGTCTTCACGGTGGCTTCGCTGATGTGCAACTGACGTCCGATGTCCGCATTGGTGTTGCCTTGGGCGACGAGGTCGAGCACCTCGAGCTCGCGTGCCGACAAGGTGGTCGGCGAGGGTTTGCGCACGAGGTGAACGAGGCGGTCGGCCACTGTCGGCGAGAGCACCGTCCTGCCCTTTGCGGCGTCGCGCACGGCGTCCGCCAGTTCGGCGCGGGAGGCGTCCTTGAGCAGGTATCCGGCCGCGCCCGCTTCGACCGCGCGCAGGATGTCGGTGTCGGTTTCGTAGGTGGTGACCACGATGATGCGCACGCTCGGCGTCCGTCGAAGGATGCGTTCGGTGGCGGTGACGCCGTCGACGTCGGGCATGCGCAGATCCATGAGAATCACATCGGGGCACAATGTCTCGGCCATCGCGACCGCTTCCGCACCGGACCCGGCCTCACCGACTACGTCCAGATCGGGTTCGGCGTCGAGCATCCCGCGCAGCCCCTCGCGCACCACCGGATGATCGTCGACGAGCATCACCGTCGTCATGCGGGCACCTCCACGGCAACCGTCAGCCCGCCGCCGGGAGTCGGCCCGACCGACATCGTGCCGCCGGCCTGCGCCACCCGCCCGCGCATGCCGCGCAGTCCGAAGCCATCGACGTGTTGGTCGTCGAGCCCGATGCCGTTGTCCGACAACGACAGTCGGACGGCACTGCCGGAGTTGATCAGGTCGACGTGCACCATCGTGGCGTCCGCGTGGCGGCGCACGTTGGCCAGTGCCTCCTGCGCGGCGCGCAACAGTACGACGTCGGTCGCCATGCCGAGCGATGGGATGACGCCGGCTGAGTTCATCGTGACCTCGATGCCGGTTTCGGCTGCGAACGCTTCGCACTGACGGCGGATCACCGCGGGCAACGTCGCACCGCTCAGCGCGGTTGGCGTCAGCTGCGTCACCATTGCCCTGGCTTCGGCGAGGTTCTCGCGTGCGGTCGTTTCGATGAGTTCGAGGTGACGGCTGGCCGCGGCCGGGTCGGCATCGACTTCGGCCCTCACCGCCTGCGCGAGGGTCACGATGCTGGTGAAGCCCTGCGCCAAGGTGTCGTGGATTTCCCGTGCGAGGCGTTCCCGCTCGGCTGCGACACCGGTTTCCCGGGACAGCCGAGAGGCCTCCGCGCGGCTCGACGCGAGCTCGACGATCACGGCGGCGAGTCTGCGGCGTTGCTCCATCGACGTGACGATCACCGTTCCGATGATCGGAGCCGCCACCACTCCGATCGCGGTAATGGCAATGGCCAGCGGAAGATTCGGCCAATGCGTTCCGTGCAAGGCCAGTGCGACGGCGAGTGGGAGGAGATTGACTGCCGTGATGCCGACCAGTGCCGCCCCGAGCGGCAGGGTGGCGAACATCAACGGGTAGAGCGCGGGTGCCGCGGCGACGGCGATCGGTGATGCCCACAAGGCGGCGATCCACAACCCGATGACGGCACCGAGCACGAGGTATGCGCGTCGATCGAGCGCCCGAATCACTTGGCGAAACCCGAGCACGCACACCGCGATCCCGGCCAGCGCCGCGACCGCCAGCGGGACGTTCCCGGGGAAGCGTTCGTCGAGCAGCACCACCGCCGCGATCGCCGCCACGCACAACCCGACGATGTACGCCTCCCACAGCCAGGTCCACTCGCTTCCCGTCCGCGAGCGCGTCCCGTCCTGAGCTGGGCTCATTCGGCGATGCTAGCCCTGGGTGGGGACCCAGTTGCCGTGGAATCCGTGCGGTACCCGCGCAGGGAGGTGCACCGTGCCGACGGTCTCCAGGGTCTGGGCGTCCAGGAGTACCAGGTCGCTGCGATCTGCGCCGCGGTCGTAGACGAAGCCCATTGCGACACCGTCGTCCTCGGCCGCATCCGGTGCGGACGGGACGAAGACGAACTCGCCCGGTTCGCGGCCGGTCCCGAAGGTGATGCGGCGCGTCTCGCCGTTGAGCAGGTCGTGTCGCAAGATGGCGTCCGGTGCCCCCGATTCGGCCGTCGTCGTGTGACCCACGGTGTACCCGAAGCGGTGGCGCCGGCCGACGAGGCGTTCGTCGACCCGCGGGAACTCCTGTCCGTGGTCGTCCAGACGCTGCTCGGTCACCTTGCCCGTGGAAAGGTCGACGATCCACCGATCTAGCGTGGGCTGCTCGAAGAGCCGTCGTCCGGTGGTGAACACCGACGGGTGGCGCACGACGTCGAGCACGATGCGGTCACCGTCGTCGAATGCGTTGAGCGGATGGAAGACGTAGCACTGAGGCACCTCGAACCAACGCATGTCCGCGGCCGTGCCCTCGCGCGGCATCACGCCCACTCTCGCCATCTTCTCGGGTGTCCAGCGATAGGGCATGCCGGACGGAGCGGCACTGCGCTCGGAGCCCCGCATGGCCGCCCGAAGCACGAAATCCGGTGCGGAGTGGCGGGCGACGAAGCGGCTGACCAACTCTGCCAACGAACGTCCGGGCTTGTTCTTCACCATGGTGCCGAAGTCCAGTGTCACCGGCATGTCGTAGATGACGACGAAGCGCTCGGTGAGCGAGAAGTCGTGCATCATCGTCTGGCTGTCCAACGCGATGTCGACGGTGCGGCGAACCCGCCCGTCGGTGCCGGTAACCGTGTACTGAACCTTGTTGCCGCGCATGGGGTGATACGAGACGGCGTGCAGCTCGTCGGTTTCCGGGTCGCGTTTGGGATGCGCGCTGTACCCGCCGAACAACGTTCCGCAGAAGTCCGACCCGCCGACGGTCTCGAGCTCGTCGGTGAGTTCGTATGGGCGGACACCGGCTTCGGTGAGCACGAGGGTGCGACCCGCATGCCCGACGATGTTGGTGTTGCCCGCGAAGTCGAAGCCGCCGAAATGCGGGCCGCCGGGCCAGGGCTCGCCGAGCGCGCGAGACAGCGCTGCGGAGCGGATCCACCGGTTGCGGTACCACTGCGCTTTGCCGTCCCGCAGACGCAGGCCGTGCGCCATCCCGTCGCCGAAAAACCAGTGGTAGCGATCTGGATCCGGATCGCGTAGCGGATTGGGCCCGACCCGTAGATAGCGGCCATCGAGGTAGTCGGGGATCGTCCCGCTCACCGCAAGGTCGGTGGCCGTGAGCTCCTCGCGGACGGGTGCGTAGTTACCACTCAGAAACGGATGGTCGGGCTGTTCGGACCGGGGAATGACTGACGTGACTTCGCTCATGGGTCGATCTTCGTCGTCGTGGCGCACCACCGCGACGACCGCAAGGCTGAATCTTCGTGTCCACCGATCGGTGGACACGAAGTTCACGCCGTGGCCCGCAGGCTCAGCGAAAGCAGCAGTCGTACGTCGGGATCGGCCAGCGACGTACCGAGCGTCTGCTCGAGGCGGCGGACCCGGTAGCGCACCGTGTTGGGGTGCACGTGCAGCCACTGTGCCGCCGCAGCGATGTCGCCGAAGCTGTCGAGGTAGGCGCGCAAGGTCTCGCTGAGCGACGGATCGAGGTCACCGACGCGCGGGTCGATCAGCCGCGGATTCGCGGCCACCATCGTGACGATCTCGTCGAGCAGCACCGTGGTCCGCGCCTCGTCCAGCGATGTGACTCGACCAAACGCCCCTGGGTGACGGGCGGCGCTGTCGAGCACTCGGTCGACCTCGCTACGCGCGCCCGCGGCGGCCGCCAATCCCGTTGCGGAGGTGGCGATCACGGCGCGCAGGTCGAGCCCGAGCTCCTTGCGCAGAGTGCCGATCGTGCCGCGCGTCCACGACGTGACCGAGCCGACCTTGCCCGTGTGCGGAAACAACACGTATACCCGTTGCCCGCGGGTAGCGACCTGCGCGTCGGGCCGAAAGGCGCTGGCGCTCAACGCCAGTACGTCCGCCAGTCGCGACGGTGCCCCGTCGGTACCCTCGACGCCGACGACCGAGGCTCGCCCATCGGTGGCGATGCCGAGCTCCCGCGCGATGTCGGGTACCTCGGTCTCCGTCTCGCGAAGCCCGAGCAGTTCGGCCGCCCGCACCGCGTGCGTCGACGGGGCGGCGGCCAGACGCACCATGATCCGGGCGGCCAGCACCGCACCACCGCGCAGCACGTCGTCCGCATCGTCGGCCAGGGGCCGTGACCCCTCCTGGACCCAGATGGTGCCCGCGAACTCGGGGCCCCGGCGGCGACCCGTTGCGGGAAGGTGAATCCCGACGGCTCGGCGCGGACGCAGCCCGAGTTCGGGTCGTTCGTCGACGCGGACGACGTCACCGCTCGCCCGGAGTGCGTCGAAGATGCCAGCGCGGCCTATCCATGCGAGATGCTCGGGCGGCCCCGCGCGCCCGAGGATCGACAGCCTGCGAAGTTCGTCGGCCTCGTCGTTGGATGCGGAGTACGCCAGCACGTGCGATTGCACGTCTTCGATGCTGACCATGCCGTGGGTGCGGTCGGCAATGGACTGCGCGAGCCCGAACAGGTCGGTGCTGGAGTCGTACAGCGGATCGGTCCGGTCGCCGTGATGCTCGAAGACGTGGTCGACGAGCCGGTACAGCCGCTCCCACCGGGCGCGCGGATCGACGGAGACCACCGCCGTACCCGCGCTCACCGCCCGGGCCACCACCGCGTCCGACGGCTCCTTGACGAAGATCGCCGCCGGGGTGCGCCGGGTCGTCTGCTCGTCGAGCCACGTCAGCACGTCGGGCTCGTCGACGCCGAGCAGGAAGAACACGTCCGCAGCCCCGGCCCCGGCGGCAAGGCCGAGCCGTACGTCGTCGGCGTCGATCAAGGCCGCCGACGCCACCAGGAGATCGAGTCCGCGCGGGGCGTCGACCAAGCTGACCATGGTGGCGTCCAGCGCCAACAGCAATTGACCGAGGCCGACGCCGACGGACTTCATGTTGGCTGATCCTACTAGCAGTGCCATCAAGTCTTGTCGGATCAGCCAAAGGTTGGACGGGTGGCGCGCGAGACTCTAATGGCATGGACGCGATCACCCATGTGCCGATGCCGGTCAACGAGCCGGTTCACGACTACGCCCCCGGATCTCCCGAACGCACCCGCCTGGCCGCGGCGCTCGACGCGCTGACCGCCGACGCCATCGACCTCCCGCACGTCATCGGCGGTGCCCACCGGATGGGTTCCGGTGAACGCATCGACGTGGTGCAGCCGCATCGGCACGCCGCCGTGCTCGGCACCCTCACCAACGCCGGGCACGCCGAAGCCGCCGCCGCGGTCGAGGCCGCCGTCGCAGCCAGGGACGACTGGGAGGCCACCCCGTTCGACGAGCGGGCCGCGGTGTTCCTGCGGGCGGCCGACCTGCTCGCCGGGCCGTGGCGGGAGAAGCTCGCCGCCGCGACGATGCTGGGTCAGTCAAAGACGGCCTACCAGGCCGAGATCGACGCCGCGTGCGAGCTCGTCGACTTCTGGCGGTTCAACGTCGCGTTCGCGCGGCAGGTCCACACACAACAGCCGGTCAGCGGCCCAGGGGTCTGGAACCGCACCGACTACCGCCCGCTCGAAGGCTTCGTCTACGCGATCACACCGTTCAACTTCACCGCCATCGCAGGCAACCTGCCCACCGCGCCCGCCCTGATGGGCAACACCGTGGTGTGGAAACCGTCCGTCACGCAGACGTTTTCGGCGTACCTCACCATGCAGCTACTCGAGGCCGCAGGGCTGCCGCCCGGAGTCATCAACCTGGTCACCGGCGACGGCTACGCGGTTTCGGACGTCGTCCTGACCGACCCGCGGCTGGCCGGCATCCACTTCACCGGATCGACGGCGACGTTCCAGCACCTCTGGCGTGAGGTCGGCACCAACATCGATCGGTACCGCACGTACCCGCGTCTCGTCGGCGAGACCGGCGGCAAGGACTTCGTGTTGGCGCACCCGTCGGCCCGCCCGGATGTGTTGCGCACCGCGTTGATTCGCGGTGCCTTCGACTACCAGGGCCAGAAGTGCTCGGCGGCCTCGCGGGCGTTCGTCCCGCGGTCCGTCTGGAACCAGATGGGCGACGACTTCCTCGCCGCCACTGAAGCATTGACCTACGGCGACGTCACCGACCTGTCCAACTACGGCGGCGCGCTGATCGACGCTCGCGCGTTCGCCAAGAACGTGAAAGCCATCGAGCGCGCCAAGAGTGCGCCTGGCGTCACCATCGCCGTCGGCGGTGAATACGACGACGCAGAAGGCTATTTCGTGCGTCCGACGGTGCTGCTGTCCGACGACCCGACCGACGAGGCGTTCCGGGACGAGTACTTCGGGCCGATCCTCGCGGTGCACGTCTACGACGACGACCGGTGGTCCGACGTACTCGGGGTCGTCGACGCCGGGTCCAGGTACGCGCTGACGGGCGCGGTGATCGCCGACGACCGATCGGCGGTATTGGACGCCGAACGCCGGCTGCGCCACGCGGCCGGAAACTTCTACGTCAACGACAAGCCCACCGGGGCGGTCGTCGGCCAGCAGCCGTTCGGCGGATCGCGCGCGTCGGGCACCAACGACAAGGCCGGCTCCCCGCTCAACCTGCTGCGCTGGACGTCGCCGCGGTCGATCAAGGAGACGTTCGTCCCGCCCACGAACCACACCTACCTCCACATGGAGCCCTGATGCCCAGCGTCTTCGACAAGGTGGCCCGGCCCGCGATCCTCGCCGCCAGCCGATCACACGGTCTGCGCCACATGGCGGAGCGGCTACCCGTCACGCGCGACGTCGTGCACCGGTTCGTCCCCGGCGAGACCGTCGCCGACGCCTTGACTTCGGTTGCGACGCTGCGGGAGTCGCGATGCTTCGTGAGCATCGACTACCTCGGTGAGGACGTGACCGACGCCGACGCGGCCAACGCCACCATGGCGGCCTACCTCGAACTGCTCGACGCGCTAGCCCGGCGAACCGAGCCCACCGCCGGACCTCGCCCGCTCGAGGTGTCGCTGAAGCTGTCGGCGCTGGGTCAGGCGCTCCCGCGCGACGGGGAGAAGATCGCGCTGGAGAACGCCCACGCCATCTGCGCCAAGGCCCGCGACGTCGGTGCGTGGGTCACCGTCGACGCCGAGGATCACACCACCACCGACTCGACGCTGTCGATCGTGCGCGAACTGCGCGCCGACTTCGGGTCGCTGGGTACCGTGCTGCAGGCATACCTCAAGCGCACCGAGGCGGACTGTGCGGAGTTCGCAGCATCCGGTGCGCGAATCCGGTTGTGCAAGGGCGCTTATGACGAGCCCGCGTCGGTCGCCTACCGCGAGCGAGCCGAGGTCACCGACTCCTACCTGCGCTGCCTGCGGGTGCTGATGGCGGGCAACGGGTACCCGATGGTGGCCTCACACGATCCGGAGATCATCGCGGCCGTCCCGGCGCTTGTCGACGAATTCGGCCGTGGCGTGGACGATTTCGAGTACCAGATGCTGTACGGCATTCGCGACGCCGAGCAGCGCCGACTGGTCGCCGAAGGCAACCACGTTCGGGTGTACGTGCCGTTCGGCACCCAGTGGTACGGCTACTTCGTCCGGCGCCTTGCCGAGCGGCCCGCCAACCTGACGTTCTTCCTCCGCGCGCTCGCCGAGCGGCGGTAGTCCCTTCGCCGAGACTGCGCACAGATCGCAAAATTACGCGAAATCGCGATCTCCCCGCAGGCTCGGCGTCAGAGCATCGGGAACGAATGATGCTCATGCACGACGGTCCACTGGTCGCCGATCTTGCGCAGCCCGACGGTGATCCGCAACCGGTTGTCGGGGTTGGCCTCGAAGTCGGCGGCCGTACCGCAGCGCAGCAGCGCGTAGCCGAACGCGACGTCCGCGCTGGCCTCGACGTGGAGTTCGACCAATTCGAAGATCGCGTTTTCGCTTCGCTGCCACTCGAAGAATGGCGCCCAACTGTCGCGGTAGTCGACGATGCCACGGATCCCGCGGTGCGGCGGCGGCACGTCGAACATGACGACGTCCTCGGCATGGTGCGCCACGACACCGTCAAGGTCGCGCGAGGCGACCGCGTCGACCCAACTGGTGACCAGCTCGCGGATGGCACTTTCGTCACTCATCGCGTTGGCGACCCTTCCCCTCGCCCTTACCCTCCGCTGACACGAGGACGTAGCCGGCGCTGGCGAACAGGATGGGCATCATCGCCATCATTCCGTATGCCGCGGTCATCGTGTCTCTCCTCTCGGTAGCCCCCCTTCGCCGAGACTGCGCACAGATCGCAAAATTCCGTGAAGTCGCGATCTCCCCGCAGGCTCGGCGAAGAGGGGTGACCCACCCGTCAGGTCAGGGTCGAGATCCTGGTGTCGAGCATGTCGGTGAGCAATTCGGTTTGCCGCGAGGGGAAACCGACGTCCCCGCAGCGGTCCGGCCATCGTCGAGCCGCATCGACCAGGGCATCCAGCATCCGCGACACCGCACGCTCACGAAGGCCCAAACGGTCGCCCGCCTCGATGAAGTGAGCTCGGTTCAACTTGTCTGCCCGGCCGTAGAGCGTCAACGCCATCGGGTCCTTCCAACCGGTGTATGGCTGGGTGGTCAGCAGGTCATAGGCGGGCGTCGGTTGCCAAAAGCCCTGCGCGGCGAAGATGGACAGGTTCTTGCCGTGCAGGTCGCCGTTGCCGATCACCCACGAGAACACCACGATTCGCAGCAGCTCGAGCAGCGCCGTTGCGCGTGATCCACCGCCGCGCGCGCACGCATCGGCGAGTGTGGTGAGCGCGGTCTCCATGTGAATGCGGTACTTCGAGGCCGGATACAGCCCGGCAACTTGGCACGCATCCTCCTGGGGCACGCGGACGTCGTACTTGCGATCGAATCGGTCCACTAGCAGCGCGCTACGCCCTTCGGCGTCGTGGAGCAATCGCGTTCTGGCGGTGCGGATTCCACAGTCGCGTGCCATTCGCATGAAGAAGTGTTCGTTCTCGACGAGTCGCGGAAACCCCGTCGGCGGGTTCAACTTCAGGATGGCGGGCCCCGACATGGTGGTGGCCGGCGTCGACCACATCGCTGCGCTTACCTTGGGTTGTACGCCGGGCAGCCCGACGGGGTCGGCTTCTACCGAGCCGGTGAGGCGTTGGAAGACCGCCCGAAAGTCGGAATCGCGCTCCGGCACGAACATTGGCGGTCGCGCGGGGGGCGCGGCGCCCGCGGGCAGTACCCGAACGTTGCCGATCGTGTCGGCGCCGATGGCCAGGAGCAGAGTCAGGTGGTCGTCGGTCGAGGTCTTCGTCGACGTCGTGACGATGCCTAGCCGGATACCTTCGGGGAGCAGACCGGCAAAGAACGGTGGAACCGCCCCTCCGGTGGTGACGACGGGTTGGTCGGCGTCGACGGGCAGCGACCACGAAACCGAGCGGTCGCGGACCGACCGTCCCGGCTCGGGCGACGATGTGCGGTACCTGAAGCCGATCTCGTCGCCAGGCAACCGCCGAAGGCTGGCCACGACGTCGTCGTCGAGGTACACGTCCGCATCGCCGACAGTGCGGAGGTCGAGGCCATCGGAATCGATGGTCATTGGGCGGCGCCGTCAGTGGGGGCGACATCGAGTCGGAGTCCCAGGATCTCCGCGAGCTGGATGATCGATCCAAGTTTGACGGATCCGGTGCCGTACTCGAGTGCTTGGACGCTGTATCTGGAGACGCCCGCAAGATCAGCCAGCAGGTGCTGTGTCAGGCCCAGCTGTATCCGCCTGGCGGCGAAGGTAGCCCCTATGCGTGTTATTTCAGGCATAGGAGATCGGGGGGAGGGGTTGGTCCTGCGCGGTTCCGCCATTCTTCTCCTTATGCGTGATTTTTCCGGCATAAGAGCGCTGACGGTTGGGGGTTCGTCGCAAACTGCATGGCCGGCGCTTCTATGCCTGAAGTTTCACGCATAGGGACCATACTTGGGCTCAACACCACCCGCGTCAAGGCTTATGCCTGAATTGTCATGCATAAGTCCCAGGGTTGGCGCCCGCCTAACGGCACTGCTCGTAGGCGTAGCCCACGGCACCGCGCGCAACGAGGTCACGGTCGCGCAGGACGATCTGCGGAGCGCGGTCGGGCGATGCGCAGACGGCGGCGAAGGGCTGAGGCAGGTTGTCGGTGTATTCGATTTGAAGCACGTGCGGCCCGTACGCCCGCCGGTAGAGCCCACATTCGCTGAAGGCCGAGCACTCCTCGGCGACGGCGAAGTCGAACCCCACCTCGTGGCGACCACGATCGGCCGACTCTGCCGCGTTCTTCTGACCGATCGCAAGGCCTTCGGCGTGGGCCAGCAACGTATACGAGCGTGCGAGCTCGAAGGCCCCCTGCTCCTCGATGTGGCCGGTATCCGCGTCGCGGAACCTCGTGAAGGTGTCGAAGTTGTCGAGCTCGACCGCGTCGAAGCCCTTGTCGGCGCAGCTGGCGATGAGCGGACCGACTGCGTCGAGGATGACCTGGCGCTTAGCTGGTGTCGACGGGTCGAGGACGTACTCGTCGGGCCAGTCCGGATCCACTACTGCAGCGCCGTGGCCGTCGCGCAGCACTGCGGTGCCGCGATGCTGCAGCCAGTTCTCACCGTCGCCCGGCTGTGTCTGAAACCCGTTGACGTAACACACGTTGTAGCCCCCGGCCAACGGTTGTGCCGACTCGCCGCGCACGATGACCGCCACGTCCTTCGTGTCGTAGGAGCCGCCGAGCTGATAGTCGAAGCCGCCGGCGACGGGTGGGAGTCTCACGGAGCGCTCAACTGTGGATGCCCCGTCACGCGGCGCTTGCCCGCACGCGGCGACGGCGAGCACCGCGACGACCAGTAGCGCGCCTACGCGCCTGGGAGCGCTCATCCCGGATCGGCTCGACGGTCCCGTTCGGCGAGCCGCAGTAGCGTCCACGCGGCGATGGTCTGCGCGTCGGTGATGGTGCCGTCGAGGATCATCGCCTCGACCTGCGCACCGGAGAACCACTCGCTGTGCATGTCCTGCTCCTCGGCCTCGCGTTCGTGCTCACCCTCGGTGATCCCGGTGGCGAGGAACACCCAGCCGCGCTGACTACTCATCCCGGGTGCGACGTCCAGCTGACCAAGCACCTCCATCGACTCGGCGCGCAGGCCCGTCTCCTCGCGGAGTTCGGCGGCGGCGAGTTCCGCTGGCGGCGGTTCGTCCCCGTCGAGGGTGCCGGGTGCCGTGCCTTGCGGAAACTCCCAGCGCCGCATCCCTATCGGATAGCGGAACTGCTCGACGAGTCGGAACCGGTCGCCATCCCGAGCGACGATCAGTGCATACGTCGGCTTGTCGACCACCCCGTAGATGCCGAGGCTGCCGTCCGGCCGGCGGACGTCGTCCTCGCGCAGGATCATCCACGCATTCCGGTACACCTCGCGAGATGAGACACGCTCGATGGGATCCACCGGTTCAGTATCGTCGAGCGGCCTGGGGGTAGCGTCGCGACCGTGCTGCTGGCCTCGCTCGACCCCGCAACCGTCGCCGCCGGTCACGACGTCGGCGACGCCGTCCGAATCGGCGGCACGACGCTGTCCCGTAGCGACCTGGTGGGCGCCGCGACATCGGTGGCCGAACGCGTGGGTGGCGCGCAGCTGGTGGCCGTGCTGGCGAAACCGACCGCGACGACGGTGCTGGCCGTGACGGGGTGTCTGATCGCCGGCGTGCCGTTCGTCCCCGTGCCACCCGACGTCGGCGTCGCCGAACGCCGTCACCTGCTCACGGACTCGGGCGCGCAGGCCTGGCTGGGGGAACTGCCCGACGATCAGGGCGAGCCTGCGCTACCGCACGTCCCGGTGCGGCTGCACGCGCGGTCGTGGCACCGCTACGCCGAGCCGTCCCCACGGGCGACGGCGATGGTCATGTACACCTCGGGTACAACGGGTCTGCCGAAGGGAGTGCCCATCAGCAGGGCTGCCGTCGCGGCGGACGTCGATGCGCTGGCACGGGTCTGGCAGTGGACGTCTGACGACACGCTGGTGCACGGGCTTCCCCTGTCTCACGTGCACGGGTTGGTGCTGGGGCTCCTTGGTTCGCTGCGCGTCGGAAGTCGCTTCGTGCACACCGGCAAACCGACACCGGCCGCCTACGCCGAGGCGGGAGGATCGCTCTACTTCGGTGTGCCGACGGTGTGGTCGCGGGTCGTGGCCGAGCGCGCCGCCGCCCTCGCGTTGTCGTCGGCCCGGCTGCTGGTGTCGGGCAGCGCGTCACTACCGGTTCCGGTGTTCGACGAGCTGGTGCGGCTCACTGGTCACGCGCCGGTGGAACGCTACGGAAGCACCGAATCGCTCATCACGCTGAGCACGTTGGCCGACGGCGAACGGCGACCCGGATGGGTCGGACTGCCGCTCGCGGGGGTCGATACCCGCATCGTCGACGACGGCGGCGCCGAGGTCGCCCGCGACGGTGAAACCATTGGGCGGCTTGAGGTTCGGGGCCCGACGGTCTTCGACGGCTATCTGAATCGACCCGACGCGACCGCCGAGGCGTTCGACGCCGACGGCTGGTATCGCACCGGCGACGTCGCGGTGGTGGACGGCGACGGCATGCATCGCATCGTCGGCAGGGAATCCGTCGACCTCATCAAGTCGGGTGGGTTCCGCGTGGGCGCGGGGGAGATCGAGACGGTGCTGCTCGGACACCCGGGCGTCGACGAGGTGGCCGTCGTCGGCGTTCCGGACGACGACCTGGGGCAGCGCATCGTTGCGTACGTGGTTGGTGAAGCGGAGCCGCAGACCTTGATCGACTATGTTGCACAACAGCTTTCGGCGCACAAGCGGCCGCGCGAAGTACGGCTGGTGGACGGGTTGCCGCGCAATGCGATGGGCAAGGTACTCAAGAAGGAGTTGATGACGTGACGCTGGTGTTCGACGAGATCTGCATCGACGCGCACGACATCACGGCGCTGGGCGCCTGGTGGGCCGACGTCCTGGGTTGGGAACGAAGCATCACCTCCGATGGCGACGTGATGTTGTCCGCCCCGCCCGGCGCCGGGCCGAACTGGCTCTTCGTCGTGGTACCCGACGACAAGGTCGTGAAGAACCGCATCCACTTCGACTTCCGGCCCGACGATCAGCAGGCCGAGGTCGAGCGGGTCGTCGCGCTGGGGGCGCGTCACGTCGACGTCGGTCAGGGTGACGAAACCTGGGTCGTGCTCGCCGATCCCGAGGGCAACGAGTTCTGCATCCTCGCCGCCGAATAGTTCCTGCGGGCTACGACGCGTACCCGGGCGGCGCCGCGTCGAGCAGGACCGTCTTGGTTTCGAGGTACGGCAGCATGCCTTCGCGTCCGCCCTCGCGTCCCATGCCGGACTGCTTGAAGCCTCCGAAGGCAATGCCGAAGTCGATGCGCATCGCGTTGTGGCCCACCGTGCCCGACCGCAGCCGCGCGGCGACGTCGCGGGCCCGCCCGGCGTCGGAGGTGAATACCGACGCGTTGAGCCCGTAGATGGTGTCGTTGGCGATGTCGACCGCGTGCTCCTCATTGTCGGCGGGGATGACGCTCAGCACGGGTCCGAAGATCTCCTCCTGGGCGATTACGTGCTTGTTGTCGACGCCGGAGAACACCGTCGGTTCGATGTAGTAACCGCGGTCGAGGTGCTTGGGCCGGCCGCCGCCGGTGACGAGGGTGGCGCCCTCCTCGATGCCCTTGGCGATGTAGTGCTCCACCCGGTCGCGCTGCCGTTCCATGGCCAGCGGCCCCATCTGGGTGGCGGGGTCGAACGGATCGCCCACCTGCACTGCCGAGAAGGCGGTGGCCAGTGCGTCGGCGAATTCGTCGTGCCTGCTGCGGGATACGACGATCCGCGTCAGCGAGCAGCACACCTGGCCCGACAGGAAGCATTCCCCGCCAGCGAGCATGGCTGCCGCATAACCGATGTCCGCGTCGTCGAGGATGACGGCCGCGGACTTGCCGCCGAGTTCAAGGGTGCAGCGGGCGATCCGCTCACCGCAGATCGCACCGATCTTCCGGCCCGCCGCGGTCGATCCGGTGAACGCGATCTTGTCCACTCGGGGATCACGCACCATCCGTTCGGAGACCTCGCGGTCGGCGGTGATCACGTTCACGACCCCGGCCGGAAGGCCCACCTTCTCGGCGATCTCGGCGATCAGATACCCGGCCCCTGGCGCCTCGGGCGACAGTTTGACGATCCCGGTGCACCCGGCGATCAGCGCGGGCGCCAGCTTGCTCAGGATCAAGGGCAACGGCGCATTCCAGGGAATGATCATCCCGACCACGCCGACGGGTTCGCGCACCAGAAGGCCGAACTCGCCACCTGGTAGCTCCGAAGGGCTGGGGGTCACCACCTCTTCGAACGGATAGTCGTTCGCCAGGTCGGCGTAGTACCTCAGGGTGATCGAGCTGCCGGGCTCCGAGGATCTTGCGGTCGAGTGCAACACCCCCGATTCGCGTGGCCAGATCTCGCTGTAATCGGGCGCTCTGGAGTCCATCTCGTCGGCCATCACGCGCAAGAACTCGGCGCGCTGAGCGTGCGTCATCCGCGGCCATGGTCCCCGGTCGAACGCGCGCCTGGCTGCCTCGATCGCGGCGTCCATGTCGGCAGGCTGAGCCTCGGCGACGCGGAAGTACAGCCGCTCGGTGCTGGAATCGATGACGTCGATGGTGGAGTCGGTGCTGGGTTCGACCCAGTCGCCACCGATGAAGAAGCGGTCCGGGCTACGCAGTGGTACTCGAGGGTCGGTCGTCAGCGTCATTGCTCACTCCTCACGGCGAAGGGCATCGATGTAGTGGAGGTCGCACGGCCACGTCCACGCCGTCAGTATCGACCCGCAGGTGGCAGGGGAATCCAGATCTGCTGAATCGGCCCCCGCGACGCGCTCAGGCGTTAGCCTGCCGACTCCCAGACTTCGCTGCCACGATGGCGGCGTGCGTCGACTTCTCAGCATCGTGGCCTGTGCCGCAGTGCTCGCTGCGTGCTCTTCGCCGACGGTGCCCCGACCGCCCTTGCTGCCGCCCATGGGCTGGAACTCCTGGAACTCCGGCATCGAACTGACCGAGCAGAGCGTCAAGGACACGATCGACGCGATGGTGTCGTCGGGCCTGCGCGACGCGGGCTACCGATACGTCAACCTCGACGCTGGATGGGCGGCAACGACCCGCGACGCCGACGGCAACCTGCGCGCGGACTCCGATCGGTTCCCCAACGGCATCGGCGACCTCGCGAAGTACGCCCACGATCGCGGCATGTACCTGGGGATCTACCACAGCCCGTTCAACCAGGGCTGCGGCCAGGATCCGCGAATCGGGGGAGCCGGCCACGAACGGGCCGACGCGCAGACGTTTGCGAACTGGGGCGTCGACTACCTCAAGTACGACTGGTGCCGCTCGAAGGCCGACCACGCAGAGCAGGTGCGGTACTTCGCCGCGATGCGGGATGCCCTGCGCGCCACCGGGCGTCGAATCTTCTACAGCATCAACCCGAACAGTTCGTCAGACCCGGGGGCGGGGGCCAGATACGACTGGTCGGGCATCGCCGACATGAACCGCAACTCCATCGACGTGGTGCCGGCATGGGGTGGCGACGCCCTCTGGGCCGAAGGACTCTCGGGCATCGCGCAGGGGCTGGACACGTCTATACCGCTGGTGCAACGCAGCACCCCGTCGCACGTCAACGATCCGGACATGATGGTGGTGGGCGTGGGCTGGAATGAGTTCGCGGTCGGTCACCCCACGATGTCGCTGGGACCGGCGCGCCCCGACCTCACCGCCGTCGAGCAGCAGGCGCACTTCTCGTTGTGGGCGATCCTGGCTGCGCCACTGCTGGCGGGCAACGACATCCGGTCGATGAATCCGCAAACCCGAGACATCCTGACCAACCGCGACGTCATCGCCATCGACCAGGATCCGCTTGTCGTCCAAGGACATCCGCTGTCGGCCGATCCCCGGATCGTCGTCAAACCGCTGTCCGGCGGGTCGGTCGCCGTCGCGATGATCAACGACGGCGATACCGCCACCACGATGAGCACCACCGCCGCCGCGGTCGGGTTGGCGTCGCAGTGCTACCGCGTGCGCGACCTGTGGGCCCACACGGATGCCCAAAGCGCCGGGGCCGTGGGACCGGTGGAGGTCCCGTCGCACGGCGTGGCGCTGATGCGGGTGACGCCCTGCGGGTGACGTGCAGTGGTTAGTTGGCGTGCAGCGCCTCGTTGAGCGTGATGCCGGAACCGTCGCGACCGACCACCTCGACCGCCCCGGACAGCGAATTACGCCGGAACAGAAGGTTGTTCGCGCCCGAAAGGTCTCGGGCCTTGACGGTCTGCCCGTCGGCGGTGGCGACCTTGGTGCCGCCCGTGACGTAGAGGCCCGCCTCGATCACGCAGTCGTCGCCGAGTGAGATGCCGAGTCCGGAGTTGGCGCCAAGCAGGCAGCGCTTGCCCACCGAGATGACTTCCTTGCCGCCGCCGGACAAGGTGCCCATGATCGATGCGCCGCCGCCGATGTCGGAGCCGTCATCGACCACCACACCCGAGGAGATCCGGCCCTCGACCATCGACGTGCCGAGCGTGCCCGCGTTGAAGTTCACGAAGCCCTCGTGCATGACGGTGGTGCCGCTCGCCAGGTGCGCGCCGAGTCGGACCCGGTCGGCGTCGGCGATGCGGACACCGGTGGGCAACACGTAGTCGACCATGCGGGGGAACTTGTCCACGCCGTACACCGAGACGGGTCCGCGCCGGCGCAGTCGCGCGCGGGTCAGTTCGAAGCCGTCCACGGCGCAGGGGCCGTAGTTCGTCCACACCACGTTGGACAGCACGCCGAAGACGCCGTCCATGTTGGCTCCGTGGGGTGCGATCAGCCGGTGTGACAACAGGTGCAGCCGCAGGTAGGCGTCGAACGCGTCGATGGGCTTGTCGTCGAGCGAGGCGATCGTCGTGCGGACCACGACCGTCTCGACGTCGCGTTCCTCGTCGCGGCCGGCCAGCACGGCGAGTTCCTCGGACACCTCGGCCACCGACAGCCGGTTGGTGCCGGACGGGCCGTCGCCGCTGAGCTCCGGTTCGGGGAACCACGTGTCGAGAACCGTTCCGTCGGCGGCGATGGTGGCCACGCCGACGCCTGATGCGCTAGTCACGTTGCCAAAGGCTACTGGACTAGCCTCAATGAGTGTGGGCCTGGACTTACGTGCTGATCCGATCGCGCTGACCGCTGCGCTGGTGGACATCCCCAGCGAGTCGCGCCAGGAACAGCGCATCGCCGACGAGATCGAGGCGGCCCTGCGCGCGCAAGCACCGGCCTTCGAGATCGTCCGCAACGGCAACGCGGTGCTGGCCCGCACACACCTCGGTCGGCCGTCGCGGGTGCTGCTCGCCGGCCACACCGACACCGTGCCCGCCGCGGACAACCTGCCCAGCTGGCTCGTCGACGGTGAACTGCACGGCTGCGGAACGTCGGACATGAAGTCCGGCGACGCGGTGTTCCTGCACCTGGCCGCCACCCTCGCCGAGCCCGCCCACGACATCACGCTGGTGATGTACGACTGCGAGGAGATCGAGTCGGCCGCCAACGGTTTGGGCCGGATCGAACGCGAACTGCCCGATTGGCTGCACGCCGACGTCGCCATTCTCGGCGAGCCGTCCGGCGGCTACATCGAGGCGGGCTGCCAGGGCACCATCCGCGTGGTCGTGAGGGCAGCGGGCACGCGGGCGCACTCCGCCCGAGCGTGGCTGGGCGACAACGCCATTCACAAGCTCGGTGCCGTCCTCGACCGGCTGTCGAGCTACCAGCCGCGCAACGTCGACATCGACGGCTGTACCTACCGCGAGGGGTTGTCGGCCGTGCGCATCGACGGCGGCATCGCGGGCAACGTCATTCCCGATGCTGCGTCCGTCACGGTGAACTTCCGGTTCGCGCCCGACCGTAGCGTCGAGCAGGCCCTGGCCCACGTCCACGACGTGCTCGACGGCCTGGACGTCGACGTCGAGCAGACCGACGCCGCCCCCGGCGCGCTGCCGGGGCTCACCAAACCCGCCGCGGCGGCCCTGGTCCAGGCGGCGGGCGGGCAGGTGCGGGCCAAGTACGGGTGGACCGACGTCGCGCGGTTCGCGGCGCTCGGCGTGCCCGCCGTCAACTACGGTCCTGGCGACCCGAATCTCGCCCACCGCTCCGACGAGCGCGTGCAGGTCGCGCAGATCACCGCGGTCACCGAACTGCTGCGGAAATATCTGCTTGCCTGACTACCAGTCGGACAAGCGGTGCGAGTCGAAGGTCAACTCGTCCCATTCGAGGTGCCCGGCGCGTGCCCGGCGCATGAGGTGCGCCGCCCGCGAGCGTTCCTGGCGGCAGCAGTCCTCGTCCCATTTGGGGTCATACGAGCTAAGCCACCACAAGTAGTCGAAGTCGTCGCAGACGCACGCGACGGTGGAGTAGCTACCGGCGGTGAGGTGGTGATTGCACACCGCCTGGTGGTGCTTGCGCACGTAGCGCTTGTGGTCTTTGTCGGTGTGAGCCATCGTGGCTCCTTCCATGTGGGCAATCACATGGGCATGGGCACCTCCCGGGTCGGTAGGACAAAAGCCTTGCAGGATAACAGAACACGCGACTGCTGGACAGGTGCGGAAATAATCACTTGCCTGACGGCGCTAACATGGTTGGCAGGCGTCAATGAACACGAGGTGGGCCGAAGACATGCTGGGAGACGACAACTCCGGATAACCGGAGCACATGTCGATCTTTCCCATGCCGTGGCCACGTCGTCACGGTCCTCACCCGAGAGACCTCTCGCATGTCTGACACATCCATCGTTTCTTCCCGGCTGTCCTTCGCATGGCCGGATGGCACCGTCCTGTTCGACGACCTGTCCTTCACCGTGCCGGAAGGTCGCACCGGTCTGGTGGCACCCAACGGCGCGGGCAAGAGCACGCTGCTGCGGCTCATCGCGGGGGAGTGCGCCCCAACCGCGGGCGCGGTCATCGTCGGCGGCACGATCGGGTACCTTCCGCAGACGCTGCCGTTCGACGCCCATCTCACGGTCGCCGAAGTGCTCGGCGTGGCACCCGTTGTCGACGCTTTGAACGCGCTGGCCGCCGGTGACTCGTCGGAAGCGGTCTTCACCGCGATCGGAGACGACTGGGACGTCGAGGAGCGGTCACGGGCCCAGCTCGCGCGGCTCGGGCTGGCCGACGTCGGGCTCGACCGCCCGCTCGGCACGCTGTCCGGCGGCGAAGTGAGCTCAGTCGGATTGGCCGCGCAACTGCTGAAGCGTCCCGACGTCCTGCTGCTCGACGAGCCGACCAACAACCTCGACCTCAGCGCTCGGCTTCGCCTCTACGACGCGCTCGACGACTACGGCGGCACCTTGCTGGTGGTCAGTCACGACCGCGTGCTGCTCGACCGGATGGACCGCATCGCCGAGTTGCACCGCGGCGAAATCATCTTCTACGGAGGCAATTTCACGGCATACGTGGAGTCGGTCGAGGCGACCCAGCAGGCCGCCGAGGCAGACGTGCGCAACGCCGAACAGCTGCTCAAGCGCGAGAAGCGGCAGATGCAGCAGGCCCGCGAACGCGCTGCCCACAAATCGAGCACCGCCGCACGGAACGTGAAGAACGCGGGCTTGCCGAAGATCGTGGTGGGCAAGCGCAAGCGCGACGCGCAGGAGTCGGCCGCGCGCTCCGACGACGTCCACGCCAAGCGCGTCGACGACGCGCGAGACCGGCTGGATCATGCCGAACGCCTGGTCCGCGACGACGACGCCATCGTGTTGGACCTGCCCGACACCCTTGTTCCGGCCGGCCGCACCCTCGTCGCCGCCCGCGGTGTGCGGGTCGCGCGAGGCGGGCGAGAGTTGTTCGTGGACAACGGCATCGATCTCGACGTTCGCGGCCCGGAACGGATCGCGTTGACCGGCCCGAACGGGGTGGGGAAGTCGACGCTGCTGCGCGTGCTCAGCGGCGACCTGGTTCCGGACGGCGGTGAGGTACAGCGGGCCGACGGGCGGATCGCCTATCTGTCGCAGCGGCTGGACCTGCTCGACCCCGACCGCACCGTCGCGGAGAGTCTGGCGTCGTTCGCGCCGAACCTGAGCCACACCCGACGCATGCATCTGTTGGCGCAGTTCCTGTTTCGTGGTGATCGCATACACCTGCCGGTGTCGGCGCTCTCGGGTGGGGAGCGGCTCCGCGCCACGCTGGTGTGCGTACTGTCCGCCGAACCGGCGCCGCAGCTGTTGCTGCTCGACGAGCCGACCAACAACCTCGACCTGGTGAGTGTTGCGCAGCTGGAGTCGGCGCTGAACGCCTATCGCGGCGCGGTCCTGGTGGTCAGCCACGACGAACGGTTCCTCGATGCGATCGGGGTGGACCGCTGGGTGCAGATGGTGAACGGGCGACTCGAAACGCCTTAGTCGGCAGCGGGATACGTGCGAGGAGGCTCGCGTCGCGGTGGCTGCGGCTGGGCCGGCTCTGCTTGGGGCGGTTGCGGCTGGGACGGGTCCCGCGGATCGCGTCGCGGATCGTCGTCGCGGGAGTGGTCGCGCGGGTCATCGGCGTCGGACCGATCACCCTTGTCGTCTGGTGAGTCGGGACGATGGCCGAGTTCCTCGGCGCCGGACGCACCTCCAGCGAGCGCTCCGTGGTCGCCCCCGCCGCCCAGCTCGCTGAATTGGGAGACGGCCTGCATGACCTGCTGCGGAAGCTGTCCCAGCGTTTGGGCCACGCCCTGGAAGCCTTGTCCGACCGCCTGGGCCATCGAGCCCACTTGTTGGCCGACCTGCCCGAGCACCTGGCCCATCGCTTGGCTGCCCGCTCCCGCGGAGTCGCCCGAACTGGTCGGCGCCGCAGGCAGCCCCGCGTTGGTCGGGGCACCCGCCGCGATCGGCGTGCCCGACGAACCCTGCGCAGTTGGCGCACCCGAGCCTCCCGCCGCGGACGGCGCGCCCGGTGCACCCGGCGCCGCAGCGGGAGGAGAACCCTGGCCGGGAACGGCGGCACCGGGAGCACCTTCGCCCTGGTGTTTGATGCCCAACGGGCCCGAACCGGGCTGGCCGCCTGATTGGTCATCAAATTCCTGGGCGGCCGACTTGATGTTGTCGGCGCCCTGCTCGTCGCGCCCGGAGTACATCTTGTTGGCCTTGCTGAGCAGTCCCGCGATCGTGTCGCTGGAGCGCTTAGTGGTCTGGATGGTTCCGGTGCGGCTCTGCAGCGCGCCGTCGAGCGACGTGTTCAGGTTCGAGGCGATGGTGCCGAACGAGCTCGCGACGTCCGACGCCTGCGGTACACCGGCGCCAGCCAGCTGCGCCAGCCCGCCCGCGACTTCGTCGTGGGTGCCCGCGAGCTGCGGAAGGCTCCCGGACTGCAGAAAGAACGGGCCGGTCATGTGGCATCCCCCTGGTGAAACTGGCTGTACATCGATCCTAAGTCCGGGCAAAGGGCGTCGGTGACACTAGTTGCTGGACCGCGCCGACTCCGCTTGAGCGGCAGCGTCAACAGCCACGCCCCGCATGCCGATGTCCCCGAAGGCAGCTGACGATGCGTCCAATCCCGAGGCGTCGCTTGCCGTGAACGCCCGCGCGTAGTCGAGCGCCAGCCGTCCGACCACGCCGTCGACCCCCAACCGTTCGATGAACTCGGTCGCCCGGATGTCGCCCAGCCGTACCGCATCGATCAACGCCCGCACCGCGACCGCGGACTGCCCGCCCCGCTCGGCCGCGCGGGCCGCATCGCGCGCGGCGTTGATGGCGCCTGGGCCGTCGCGGCGCGCGGCCGACGTCCACGCCCGCGCCAACGCCAACTCGGGCGCGAACAACATCGACTTGAGCCCGTGCTTCGATTCGGCACGCGCCAGCATCCGGCCCGCGTCCGACACCCGGCCGAGCTGAGCGAGCGCCTGCGCCAACAACATCCACGCCAGCGGGCCCCACGAGTAGCCCGTCGGCGCCAAGGCGACCGCAGCCGCCTCCAGCACCGGAACCGACGCGTCGATGTCCCCGCGGGCGATCAGCACGTCGGCCAGAAGCAGTTGGCCGATCGCATGGCTCGGCTGCTGCGACTGCGCCGCATCGACCAGTTCTCGAGCCAATGACTCGGCGCGGTCCAGCTCGCCGGACATCACCAGCGCCGTCGTCTGCCCGAACCCGGACGTAAACCGAAGCAGCCCAGGGTGACCCGCCGCGATCGCGCGGCCCGCCAGCTCGTCGACGTCGGCGAAGGTACCCATCCGCGCGTTGCACAGCGCGGCGGCGGCGGCCGCCCAGCCGATGGCCTGCTGGTCGGCATCCGGTGAGGCCAGCACCTGGCTCGCCAGCTCCATCGCCCGCTGCGGGCTACCCGCGTTCATCGCGAACGTGCCAAGCAGCGCGTCGAGCGTCGCCCCGGCCGGTGCAGACGTCACGTGACCTCGCGTCGTGCGCAGGAACGCCGTCGCCCGCTCCGGTTCGTTGAGCATCCAGAACTGGTTGGCGGCCGTCGGCAGCGCCCACGCCATCAACTCGGGCTCGCTCAGCGCGGCCGGATCCACCTCGGCCAGCACCGCGTCGGCGTCGCGGCCCCGGCCCTGCCAGGCCAACGCCTGCGCCAGCGTCAGCCGCGCCGCGAGCGAGTCGTCGTCGCGCAACGCCGCGCGGCCAAGCTCCTCGGCTTCCTTCAGGTCGCCGTTTGCCAGGGCCTGCTCGGCGGCGGCGATTCCTTCTGGCATCGCCGCAGTGTATGGCCGCCCGCGGCGCGGCTACCGGGAAACCTGAGTGTTGATCCCGCTCGGTAGGTTTCACTCATGCCTCCCGAATCCGACGAACCCGCCCGCGCGTGGGCCGTCTGCGTCTACTGCGCGTCCGGCCCGGCGCACCCCGAGCTCCTCGCGTTGGCGACCGCCGTCGGCGAGGCGATCGGCGACCGCGGTTGGGCGCTGGTGTCCGGCGGCGGGAACGTCTCCGCGATGGGTGCGGTGGCCTCCGCCGCGCGCGCGCACGGCGCGCACACCGTCGGCGTCATCCCGAAGGCCCTGGTGCACCGGGAGGTCGCCGACGTCGACGCCGCCGAACTGGTGGTCACCGACACCATGCGCGAGCGCAAGCAGATCATGGAGGACCGCGCCGACGCGTTCATCGCGCTGCCCGGCGGCATCGGCACGCTCGAGGAGTTCTTCGAGGCGTGGACCGCCGGCGCGCTCGGCATGCACGACAAGCCTCTCGTGCTCCTCGACCCGCACGGTCACTACGACGGACTCCTGGCCTGGCTGCGGGGCCTCGTCATGACGGGCTACGTCTCACCGGGAGCCATGGACCGTTTGGTCATCACCACCGACGTCGATGCGGCGATGAACGCATGTGCCCCGGGGCAGTGAGGCCGGTCACGCGCGCCACTAGGGTTGGTTGCCATGAGCGACCAGAAGTCGGGCACCCGTAGCAGCGTCGGCCTGCTGGACATCGCCCCGCGGCTGCCGGGCCTGCTGATGGATGCGCCCGCGATCGTGCGGGGCGCCGTCACCGGGTTCATGGCCCGGCCGACGGCCAAGACGTCGATCGGCAAGGTGTTCCAGGATCGCGCCGCGCGCTACGGCGACAACGTCTTCATCAAGTTCAACGACGAGCAGTTCACGTATCGGCAAGCCAACGAGACCGTCAACCGGTACGCCGCCGTGCTCGCCGCGCGCGGGGTCGGCCACGGCGACGTCGTCGGCGTGATGCTGCGCAACTCGCCGCAGTCGGTACTGCTGATGCTCGCCGTGGTGAAGTGCGGCGCCGTCGCCGGCATGCTCAACTACCACCAGCGCGGCAACGTGCTCAAGCACAGCATCGGGCTGCTCGCCGCCAGGGCCGTCGTCGCCGAAACCGATCTGATCGAGCCGATCAGCGAGAGCGGCGCCGACACCACCGGGCTGATCACCGTCGAGGAACTGCAGCAGTTCGCCGCGACCGCGCCCACCACCAACCCGGCCGCGACGGCTGCCGTGCTGGCCAAGGACAAGGCCTTCTACATCTTCACCTCGGGCACCACGGGGATGCCGAAGGCCAGCGTGATGACGCACTACCGCTGGCTGCGCGCGCTGGCCGGATTCGGCGGGCTCGGGATGCGTCTGACCAGCGAGGACACGCTGTACTGCTGCCTGCCGCTCTACCACAACAACGCGTTGACGGTCGCGGTGTCCGCGGTGCTCAACGCCGGCGCGACGCTCGCGCTGGGCAAGTCGTTCTCGGCGTCGAAGTTCTGGGACGACGTCATCCGCTACGACGCGACGGCGTTCATCTACATCGGCGAGATCTGCGCCTATCTGCTGAACCAGCCGCCGAAGCCGACGGACCGCGCCCACCGCGTCCGCGTCATCGGGGGCAACGGGCTGCGCCCGGCCATCTGGGACGAGTTCACCAGTCGGTTCGGCATCGACCGCGTCTGTGAGTTCTACGCCGCCAGCGAGGGCAACACCGCGTTCCTCAACGTCTTCAACATCGACAAGACCACCGGCATCTGCCCGTCGCCCATCGCGTTCGTCGAATACGACGGCGACACGGGCGAACCGCTGCGCGGCGACGACGGCAGGGTCCGCAAGGTCAAGACCGGACAACCGGGGCTGCTGTTGAGCAAGGTCAGCAGCTTCCAACCGTTCGACGGCTACACCGACAAGAGCGCCAGCGAGAAGAAGCTCGTCCGCGATGCCTTCAAGGACGGCGACGTCTGGTTCAACACCGGTGATCTGATGCGCTCGCAGGGCTTCGGGCATGCCGCGTTCACCGATCGGCTCGGCGACACCTTCCGCTGGAAGGGCGAGAACGTCGCGACCACCGAGGTCGAGGCGGCGGTGTCGCTCGACCCGCAGGTGGAGGAGGCCACGGTGTTCGGCGTCGAGGTGCCCGGCGCGGGTGGACGCGCGGGCATGGTGGCCGTTCAACTCAAGGAGGGCCAGGAGTTCGACGGCAAGGCGATGGCCAAGGCCGCCTACGAACACCTGCCCGGATACGCGGTGCCACTCTTCGTGCGCGTCGTTCAAACGCTGGCCCACACGTCGACGTTCAAGAGCCAGAAGGTCGACCTGCGCAAGCAGGGTTACGGCGGCGGGGACGACGATCCCGTGTACGTGCTCGGCGGCCGCGACGAGGGCTATGTGGCGTTCTACGACGAGTACCCGGCCGAGGTCGTCGACGGCAAGCGCCCCAAGTAGCGATTCGGGTGTGGAAACCCGCGCTGACCGCGGCTGAGCACGCCGAAATCGCAGGCCCGTAGCCTGGAAGGCGTGGAGTCGACGTTTCTCGGCCGTCCGGTGGCTGGCGATCGCGCGCTAATCATGGCGATCGTGAACCGGACGCCGGACTCGTTCTACGACCGCGGCGCGACGTTCACCGACGAAGCCGCGAAGTCAGCGGTGCATCGGGTGGTGGCCGACGGCGCCGACGTCATCGACGTGGGCGGCGTCAAGGCAGGCCCGGGAAGCACCGTCGACGCCGACGAGGAGATCGCCCGGGTGGTGCCGTTCATCGAATGGCTCCGCGATGCCTACCCGAACCAGCTGATCAGCGTCGATACCTGGCGGGCCGCGGTGGCCAAGGCGGCCTGCGCGGCCGGGGCCGACCTGATCAACGACACGTGGGGCGGCTCGGATCCGGGGCTACCCGAGGTGGCGGCCGAGTTCGGCGCCGGTCTGGTGTGCTCGCATACCGGTGGGGCAATTCCGCGGACGAGGCCCTTCCGCGTCAACTACGGAACCACCGAGCGGGGCGTGGTCGACGCCGTCATCGCCGAGGTGACGGCGGCAGCCGAAAGGGCGGTCGCCGCGGGCGTCGCGCGTGACGCCGTGCTGATCGACCCGACCCATGACTTCGGTAAGAACACTCATCATGGTCTTAGTTTGTTGCGCCACGTAAAAGATCTTGTAAATACGGGATGGCCGGTCCTGATGGCGCTGAGCAACAAGGATTTCGTCGGGGAGACTCTGGGCGTGGGGTTGACCGAACGCCTGGAGGGCACACTCGCCGCGACCGCGCTGGCCGCGGCCGAGGGGGCGCGCATGTTCCGAGTGCACGAGGTCGGACCCACACGGCGCGTACTGGAGATGGTCGCGTCGATCCAGGGGGTGCGCCCGCCGGCGCGAACCGTAAGGGGACTGGCATGACTGTGGTACCTGAGCTCTCCGCCGCCGACGCCGTCGCACGCCATCCGTGGATGGCGACGCACAGCTTCGGCCGCCCAACGTGGTCCATCGCCGAACTCGAGGCGGCCAAGGCCGGACGAACCGTGTCCGTCGTCCTGCCCGCGCTCAATGAGGAGGAGACCGTCGGCAGCGTCGTCGAGACCATCACACCGCTGCTGGGTGGGCTCGTCGACGAGCTGATCGTGCTGGATTCCGGCTCCACCGACGAAACCGAGATCCGCGCGATCGCGGCAGGTGCGCGGGTGATCAGCCGCGAGGTCGCGCTGCCCGAGGTCGAACCGCAGCCCGGCAAGGGTGAGGTGCTGTGGCGTTCGCTCGCCGCCACCACCGGCGACCTGGTGGTCTTCGTCGACTCGGACCTCATCGACCCCGACCCGATGTTCGTGCCGAAGCTGCTCGGTCCGCTGCTGACCACCGACGGCGTACACCTGGTCAAGGGCTTCTACCGGCGCCCGCTGAAGGTCAGCGGTAGCGAGGACGCCAATGGCGGCGGGCGCGTGACCGAACTGGTCGCCCGGCCGCTGCTCGCCGCGTTGCGCCCCGAACTGACCTGCTTGCTGCAACCGCTCGGCGGCGAGTACGCGGGCACCCGCGAACTGCTGACGTCGGTGCCGTTCGCGCCGGCGTACGGCGTCGAGATCGGGCTGCTGGTGGACACCTACGACCGGCTCGGGCTCGATGCCATCGCCCAGGTGAACCTCGGGGTGCGCACGCACCGCAACCGGCCGATCACCGAACTGGCGGCGATGAGCAGGCAGGTCATCGCCACTCTGCTGTCGCGCTGTGGCATCCCGGACTCGGGCGTCGGGCTCACCCAGTTCTTCGCCGACGGCAACGACTACACCGCCCGGACGTCGACGGTGTCGCTGGAGGACCGGCCGCCGATGATGACCCTGCGGCCGCGATAACCGGCACCGACCCCAGCTTGGTGCCGGCCTGTCGGCCGGTTAGGGCAGGATCGACGTCGTGACCATGATTCTCCTCTACCTGGTCGTGTTGATCTTGGTGGCCGTCGTGCTGTTCGGCGTGGGCAGCGTGCTGTTCGGGCGCGGCGAACGGCTGCCACCGTTGCCTCGCGGCACCACCGCCACCGTGTTGCCTGCCTCGGGGGTCACCGGCGAGGACGTCGACGCCCTGAAGTTCAGCCAGACCCTGCGCGGCTACAACACCAGCGAGGTCGACTGGGTACTCGACCGGCTGGGCCAGGAGCTCGACCTGCTGCGCGGCGAGCTCTCCGCGGTGCATGCCGCGTACGGCGTCGAGCCCGAGCCCGAAAGCGACGGAGAGGTTCGGCACGAGGGTGCACACTCATTGCCCGACGACGGACCCGAACAATCGTGACGGACGTCGTCGCGGACGGGAAGACGCGCTGCGGGTGGGCTGTCGCCGCCGGATCACGGCCTCCCACAGCCGATTCCATCATGTACCGCGACTACCACGACACCGAGTGGGGCCGCCCGCTGCACGGCGGGCAGGCGTTGTTCGAGCGCGTGTCGCTCGAGGCCTTCCAGAGCGGCCTGTCGTGGCTCATCATCCTGCGCAAGCGGGAGAACTTCCGTCGCGCGTTCAAGGGCTTCGACGTGGCGAAGGTGGCGCGCTTCACCGACAAGGACGTCGCGCGGCTGATGGCCGACGAGGGCATCGTCCGCAATCGGGCCAAGGTCGAGGCCACCATCGCCAACGCGCGGGTGGCGGCCGACATCGACCTCGACGAGTTGCTGTGGTCGTTCGCGCCGCCGCCGCGGCCCCGCCCCGCGCAGCTGTCCGACGTGCCGGCCACGAGTCCCGAGTCAACGGCGATGGCAAAGGAACTCAAGCGACGCGGATTCCGGTTCGTCGGTCCCACGACGGCGTACGCGCTCATGCAGGCCACCGGAATGGTCGACGACCACCTGGCCGCGTGTTGGGTGCCTTCGCCCGGGGCGTAGCGCGGCCCAGAGGGCCGTCAGCCGAGCACATCGCCGGGTCTTTGCACACTCAAGCCCGCGGATAGGGAACAATGGGGCTAGTTCAGATGCAGTTCAGCGCCGGGAGCTGTCGACGGGTGGGGTTCTCGGTCTCGACCGGATCCGTTGATGGGCCCGGCTCATGTGGAGGGAGCACTCGATGGCGGCGATGAAGCCACGGACCGGCGACGGTCCGTTGGAGGCAACCAAAGAGGGTCGCGGCATCGTCATGCGAGTACCGCTCGAGGGTGGTGGGCGGCTGGTTGTCGAACTCACCCCAGACGAGGCCGCCGCACTCGGCGACGAGCTCAAGGGCGTCACGAGCTAGCGAAGTGCTACCTGGAGACCTTTCGGTAGATCTCCAGAGTCTGTTCGGCGATGTGCGCCCAGGAGAATTCGTCGATGCATCGCTGCCGCCCGGCCCGCCCGAACCCGTCGGCCCGAGCGGGTTCGGCCACTAGGGCGTTGACGGCAGCGGCCAGTTCCAGTTCATACCGTCCGGTGTCGGCCTTGGTGTAGTGCACCAGCAGCCCGGTCCGACCGTCCGCTACGACCTCCGGAATGCCCCCCACGTCCGAGGCGACGACGGCCGTGCCGCATGCCATCGCCTCGAGATTCACGATGCCCAGCGGTTCGTAGACCGAAGGGCAGACGAACACCGTTGCCGCCGTGAGGATTTCGCGAATCTTGTCGGGAGCCAACATTTCCTGGACCCAGAACACCCCGGCGCGGTGGAGCGCGAGCGCCTGCACGGCCGTAGACACCTCGGCGGCGATCTCGGGCGTATCGGGGGCGCCGGCGCACAACACCAGCTGCACGTCGGGTGCGAAGTGGTGGGCGGCCGCGACGAGGTGCGCGACCCCCTTCTGGCGCGTGATCCTGCCGACGAACGCCACGATGGGCTTGCTCGGGTCGACGCCGAGGTCGGCGAGCACCGAACCCTCGGCCGACGGTGGCGCCGGATACCAGGCGTCGGTGTCGATCCCGTTGCGGACGACGTGGACGCGGTTGGGGTCGAGTGCGGGATAGGTGCTCAACACGTCGCCGCGCATGCCCTCGCTGACGGCGATGACCGCGTCGGCGCCTTCGACGGCGGTGCGCTCGACCCACGACGAGACCCGGTAGCCACCGCCCAGCTGTTCGGCCTTCCACGGGCGCATCGGTTCGAGCGAATGCGCCGTCAGCACATGGGGAATTCCATGCAGCAGCGCGGTGAGGTGACCGGCCAGCCCCGTGTACCAGGTGTGCGAGTGCACCACCGTTGCCGCGGCGGCGTCGTTGACCATGACGAGGTCGGCCGACAGCGTCGTCAGCGCCGGATTGGCGCCGTCCAACGCCGGGTCGGGTTTGGCGACGAACACATCGGATCGGGGCTGCCCCATGCAGTGCACGTCGACGTCGCACAGGTGTTTCAGTTGCGCGACGAGTTCGGTCACGTGGACCCCTGCGCCGCCGTAGACCTCTGGCGGATACTCCCGCGTCATCATGGCCACCCGCATGGCTACGACCGTAGTGGACCGGCCTGGCCCTCGCGGCCCGCTGCGCCAATTGCGTTGACCGCCAGCCCGACCGAAACGCGCGGTCAATCCCGCGAATGGCTAGCCGCGGTCCCTGGTGGCCGATAGGTTTGGACCATGAGGGAATTGCCACAGGTGCTCGGCATCGTCCTGGCCGGCGGCGAGGGCAAACGGCTCTACCCGCTAACCGCGGACCGCGCGAAGCCGGCGGTTCCCTTCGGCGGCGCCTACCGGCTGATCGACTTCGTGCTGTCGAATCTGGTGAATGCGCGCTACTTGCGGATCTGCGTTCTCACGCAATACAAGTCGCATTCGCTGGACCGGCACATATCGCAGAACTGGCGGCTTTCGGGGCTTGCGGGGGAGTACATCACCCCGGTTCCGGCGCAGCAGCGGCTCGGCCCGCGGTGGTACACCGGCTCGGCCGACGCGATCTACCAGTCGCTGAATCTGATCTACGACGAGGACCCCGACTACGTCGTCGTGTTCGGCGCGGACCACATCTATCGGATGGACCCCGAGCAAATGGTCCAGTCCCACATCGACAGCGGCGCAGGCGCGACGGTCGCCGGAATTCGGGTGCCCCGTGCGGAGGCCACCGCCTTCGGCTGTATCGACGCCGACGATTCGGGGCTCATTCGCGAGTTCGTCGAGAAGCCCGCGGACCCGCCGGGCACACCGGACGACCCGGAGCAGACGTTCGCGTCGATGGGCAACTACGTCTTCACCACCAAGGTGCTCGTCGATGCGATCCGCGCCGACGCCGACGAGGATCACTCCGATCACGACATGGGCGGCGACATCATTCCGCGGCTGGTGCGTGACGGCATGGCCGCCGTGTACGACTTCAACGCCAACGAGGTCCCTGGAGCCACCGAACGCGACCACGGGTACTGGCGTGACGTCGGGACGCTCGACGCGTTCTACGACGCGCACATGGATCTGGTGTCGGTCCATCCGGTATTCAATCTCTACAACCGGCGCTGGCCCATCCGCGGCGAGCCGGAGAACCTGGCGCCTGCGAAGTTCGTCAACGGCGGCTCGGCGCAGGAGTCGGTGGTCGGTGCGGGCAGCATCGTATCGGCGGCGTCCGTGCGCAATTCGGTGCTGTCATCCAACGTGGTGGTCGACGACGGCGCCATCGTCGAGGGCAGCGTGCTCATGCCGGGCGTGCGCATCGGCCGCGGCGCCGTGGTGCGTCACGCGATCCTGGACAAGAGCGTCGTCGTCGGTCCCGGTGAGATGGTCGGCGTCGACCCCGAGAAGGACCGCGAGCGGTTCGCCATCAGCGCCGGCGGCGTGGTCGCCGTCGGCAAGGGCGTCTGGGTATAGCCCCCGGTTCCTCCGCGAGCGTGCGTCTGCTCCGCGACACGCCGCTCACACTGGCATTTTGTGCACGCTCGTCCGGTCTGCTCAGCACCTGTCTCGCCGGTCGCCTTCAATTAAGTTATAGTGGCTAAATATTAGCTTAGTTAATCTTTGGTCGAGAGGGCGCGATGCCACGCACGGATGACGACACCTGGGATCTCACTGAGGGAGTGGGCACGACCGCGACGGCAGTGGCGGCCGCCCGTGCACTGGCCTCTTGCCGCCCGCATCCGCTGATCGACGACCCGTTCGCACGCCCCTTGGTGGCTGCGCTCGGAATCGAGCACTACGTACGGGTGGCAGACGGTGACACCGGCGACGACGCCGCGGGTATCGACTGGGATGCCGTCGCTGACGGCATGGCGGTGCGCACCCAGTTCTTCGACGAGTTCCTCACCGATGCGATGACGGCCGGCGTGCGGCAGGCGGTCATCTTGGCGTGCGGACTCGACACGCGTGCGTACCGACTGGCGTGGCCGCCTGGGACCACGATCTATGAACTGGACCAACCGGGTGTCGTCGAGTTCAAGGCACGCACGATGTCCGACCTCGGCGCAGCGCCGGCTGCGGACGTGCGCTGCATTGGCATCGATCTGCGGGACGATTGGCCGAATGCGTTGCGGGTAAACGGCTTCGACGCTGCGCAGCCGACGGCCTGGATCGCCGAAGGGCTGCTCGGCTACCTCCCGCCAGAGGCTCAGGACCTCCTGTTCGACAACGTGACGGAGTTGAGCGCGACGGGAAGCCGATTGGCCACCGAATGGCATCCGGATCTGTCGGTGACAGCCACGCCCTCGTCGACTGAAGTAACAAGGGCTGAACGAGACCGCTCGAACGGATCCGACATCCAGGACCCGGCGGACATGATCTACTTCGGCGAGCGCAGCGACGTCGAGGAGTACCTCACCGCGGCCGGGTGGAACGTCGCGACGCACACCTTCGCGGCGCGCGCCGAGGCCAACGGGATCGCGTATTCCACCGACGAGTCGGTGGCCGGCCTCTTCCGGGCGCACCTGACTGCGGCGATCCTCGGCTGAGTCAGCCGGTCGGCGCTGCCGCGCGGCGGCGCCGCCGTCGCCAAAGTGCGAACGCCGCCCATGCGATCAACACCAAGCCCACAAGCACGAGCACGGGCAGCAGGATTGCGGCGAAGACCAACCCGACGCTGGTGACGTCTTCGACGGTGCTCAATACCGGGGCGGCCAATCCGGCGGTCGCGACGTTGGCCACCGGCCGTACCGCCGTCTTCGTCAGGTGCATGACCAGTGCCACGACGACCCCGATCGCGATCGGAATCCATTGGCCCGACGTGACGAACGCCCCGGGATCGGCGACGGCGGCCGTCTGCGACGCGGTGCCCGCGCCGAACACGATGCCTCCGGCGGTGGGGCGGACGACGGTCTGAATCGCGTCGTTCACGCTGTCGAGCGCGGGGATCTTGTCGGCGACGATCTCGACCGTCAGCAGCACGGCGACGATCACCATCACCCAGCCGTTCTCCAGCCACGCCCAGCCCGGCGGCAGGTTCACCAGCTCGGTGAACCGGGCGAGCAGCCCCATCGCCAACAGCGGGATGTAGGCGTTGAGTCCAGCGGCGCTCGCGAGCCCGAGCCCGGTGAGCAGTTCCATCGAATCAGTATGAGCTCTAGCGGTCGCGTCGCGGCGGCCTTGCGTGCGGCGGCACTTTCGGCGTGTTGGCCACGGTCCGACCCTTGCCCGCGACGGTGGCGAGCGCGCGATAGCAGCGTGGGCATACCGGTTTGCCCTGAATGTTGACGGTCCAACTCTTGCCACCACCGGGGCATGGCTTGTCGATGGCCGCGTCTCGTTGTGACACGTTCACGCACGCTACCTTGCCGTGCGTACCGCGAACACGTTCGCGCGGCGCGGCGAACTCACCACACGTAGGGGATCAGCCGAGACCGGACGTGGGTGGTGTACTCGCGATAGCCGCCCAACTGCTCCGTGAGTAACTTCTCCTCGTCGACGATCCGGGCCGCCAGCACCGGTACCCCTAGGGCCATCGGGATCATTCCCCAAAGTGAGTCGAGCGCAAGGGGAGTACCGAACATCATGATGAGTGCGCCAACGTACATCGGATGACGAACCAGGCCGTAGAGACCGGTCGAGACGAGTGGTTGGTCGGCCTCCACGGTGATGTTCGCCGAGGCGTAGGAATTCTGGATCACCACGAGCTGTGCGAGTACGAGGCCGACGGCCACCAGCACGTTGCCGATCCAGACCACGGGCAGTGGCACAGACGACCAGCCGAACCGATGGTCGAGCGCGCTGACCACGAGTAGCACGACCACCATGAGAACCGTCGCGCTGATGATGATCCGTTGTACGGGACGGGTTTCCGCCGTGGGACCGGCGTTGAGTCGGCGCTGCAGGGCGGCCGGATTCGTGACCGCGAGGTAGAAACTTGGAACGATCGTGGCCAGCATGAACACCGCGATGAAGACCCACGCCTGCCAGTAGTGGAACGTCCCAGCGGGCACGAACAGTGCGAGCCCGAAGAACAGCAGGCCGGCCAGCGTCGATGCGATGGTTTGAATGGCGAGTTTCACTTCGTCCTCCTCAGTGAAGGTCGCGACGCCGAAACGCCGTGACACCCAATGCAATCAGTGCGACGTCGATGGCCAACAGCCATATCAGCGGAGTGGCCGAGAAGTCGTCGGAACCCACGCGCGGGGTATGTGCGAACGGTTCGAGGTCGAGCAGCCATTGCGGTGAGTTAGCCAGCGAGCCAAGCAGATACACCGCGATGAACGTGACCAGAACTCCCCACGCGACGGGGGTGAAGCGCGGGACGAGCCCGAACAGTGCGACCGTGATGGCCGCCATCGACCACACCGCGGGCAGTTGCACCGCCGCGGTGCCGAGCACGACGGGCAGCGTGCCTGCGACGTCGTCCGCGGCGGCGCCGTAGGTGAGCCCGGCGACGAGGCCCGCGACCATGATCGCGGCGGCCGAGCCGCCGAGCGCGATCAGCAGATGGCCGGCCAGCCACCGGGTGCGGCTCACCGCTCCGGCCAGCAGCGTCTCGGCGTGCTGGCTGGACTCCTCCTGATGCGGTCGCAGCGTCAGCGAGATGGCGAACGCGGCAGCCACCATGCCGAGCATGCTGAACGCGACGGCGACGAACGCCTGCTCCATGGCATCGGTACCGCCGAGCCGAGACACGATGTCGTGTGCGGTGGCGCTGTTGCCGATCTCGTCACCGATGCCATTGACGACGCTGCCTATCAAAATGCCGTATCCGATCAACCCGATCGTCCACAGCACCAGAGCGCCGCGGCTGAGCCGCCACGCCAAGCCGGTGGGCCCGTGCAGGCCGGCGCCGGCGCGGGGCGGACCGGGCCGGTCGGCGATCAGCCCGGCACCGAGGTCGCGTCGGGCCAGCAGTTGGTAGGCCAACGCAATCAGCACCATCGTCGTCGCGATGGGCAACAGCAGCACCCAGAAGCGATCTCCCGCATACGGGCGCACCTGCAACGCCCAACCCAGCGGCGAGAACCACGACAGCCCGCTGGCCGCGGAGCTCGCGTCTCCCACGGCGCGCAACGTGAATGCCGCCGCCAGCACGCCGAATGCGGCGCCGCGGGAGAACCGTGCGCTCGGGGACAGTTGAGCCGTCACGGCGGCGACGGCGGTGAACACCAGGCCCGTGCACGCCAGCGCCAATCCGAAGGCCAGTGAGCCGGTCGCGGGAACGTCGAGCGTCAGTAGCCCCGCGATGCCGATGGCGCCGGTGAGCAGCGACGCGCCGCAGGCGAGCATCAGCGCCGCCGTGAGGCTGGCGTAGCGACCGACGGCGGTGGAGTCGACGAGCTCCGAGCGCCCGGTCTCCTCGTCGGCGCGGGTGTGCCGGATCACCGTCAGGATGACGGCGACGGCGATCAGCACATGGAACATGCCGGCCTTCCAAATGCCGGTGGCGCCAAGGCTGTCGCCGTAGACGTTTCCGTACAGCGCCCGCTGGGCGGGACTGGCCATGATCGACGCCGCGAAGTTGGCCCGGTCGGCCTGCGTGGGATACACGGCCTCGACGCTGCCGACGTACACCGTGGACAGCGGGACGGAAAGCAGGAGCACCCACAGCGTTGCGACGATGCGGTCGCGACGAAGGTAGAGCCGAAGCAGCCCAAGGGTTCCCGAGAAGTTCGAGCCGCGCGGCGGAGCCTGATGGGCGGGCTGGTGCGGCCTGTCCAGGACGGTCATGCGGTCACCTTCTCCGGTTCGGACTCGCCCGTGTCGTAGTGGCGTAGGAAGAGCTCCTCGAGCGTGGGTGGCTGGCTGACGAGGCTGCGCACCCCCGCATTGCCGAGCGCCCTGATCACCTCCGCGAGGCTCTCCCCATCCACCTGAGCGCGCAGCGTGTGGCCCTCGAGGCTGACGTCTTCGACACCCTTGATTCTGGCCAGATCGCCTGGGTCGCCAATGAGTTCGGCCTTGATCGAGGTTCGGGACAGATGCCGCATCGACTCCAACGTTCCGCTCTCGACGGTCTTGCCCGCGCGGATGATGGTCACCCGTTCGCACAGCGCCTCGGTCTCGGCGAGAATGTGGCTGGAGAGCAGGACGGTGGCCCCGCGGTCGCGGGCTTCTCCAACGCACTGTTGAAAGACGTTCTCCATCAACGGATCCAACCCGCTACTGGGCTCGTCCAGCAGGAGCAGCCTGGCCCGCGAGGAGAAGGCGGATACCAACGAGACCTTCTGCCTGTTGCCCTTCGAGTAGGTGCGGGCCTTCTTGGTGGGGTCGAGGGCGAACCGTTCGATGAGCTCCGCGCGACGCTGTTCGTCGATGCCGCCGCGCATGCGGGCCAGCATGTCGATGGTCTCGCCGCCGGTCAGCGTGGGCCATAGCGTGACGTCGCCTGGTACGTAGGCGATGTCGCGGTGCAGGGCGACGGCGTCGGCCCACGGGTCGCCGCCGAGCAACCGGACGGTGCCCGCGTCGGCGCGCATGAGGCCGAGCAGGATCCGGATGGTCGTCGACTTGCCCGCGCCGTTGGGTCCGAGGAAGCCGTGCACCTCGCCTTCGGCGACCGTCAGGTCGAGTCCGTCGAGTGCCCGAACCGACCCGAAGTTCTTCGTCAGGTTCGAGACCTCGATGGCGTTGGCGCCGCGGTTCGTGGTCATGGATCACTCCTCTTTCGACGTGGGAATGGGCTTGCCGGTTGCTTGCTGGGCGGAGAACGCGTCGTACATGGTGGAGTCGGTCAACAGCCCATGCGTGTAGACCTCGAGCGAGGGCAGCATCATGTCCTGCGCGTAGTCGTGCAGCACGGTGCGAATGTCCGTCGGGTCGTCGTGCATCTGCAGATAGAGCAGGAAGCCGCCACCGCCGGTCATCGCCAGGAAGTGCGCTCTGGCCTTGGGGTCGTCGCTGGGCTTGATGGTGCCGGCCTGCACGCCCTCTTCGATGTATTGCTCGGCATTGTCGATCATGGTGCGCCACAATGACTTCGCCAGCTCGCCGCCGGTCTGCATGCTGCGGACCAGGTAGCCCATGAGCGGCGCGAACGACTCCATCTCGGCGACTTGTCCGAACCACGCGGCGGGGTCGGAGGTCTGCAACGACTCGCTCTTGGCGGTGCGGACGGACTCGGCGATGAATTCGTCGCACGCCTTGCGCAGACCGTCCTTGGATCCGAAGTGATGAATCACCAGCGCGGCGCTGACACCCGCGGCCTTCGCGATGGCGCGCAGGCCGACGTCGAACCCGTGCTGGCCGAACTGTTCGATCGCCGCGTCGCGAATCCTCGCGGTCGCAGTCAGATCGTCCGCTGAACGCATGTTCAACAGGCTAAACGCGCGTTCAGCGCGTGGTCAAGGATCAACGCCGTCAAGAACCCGTAAAGATGCGCCGAAATCCCGTTCCCTGTCGTTAACTCACGCGCTCAACGACAGGGAACGGGATTTCGGCGAAAGGTGAGGGCCGAACGGGGAGCGGCGAGGAAACGGGGTTAGTCGCGGGCGGCGGCCAGCAGGCCGTCGCCGAGGGGAATCAGGACCGGAGTCAGGCGCTCGTCCTCGGCGATCAGCCGGGCGGCCTCGCGGACCGCGCCGACCTCCTTGTCCGTGGCGGCAGCGTCGCCGGCGCGCCCACCCAGTGCGGCGCGGTGAATCACGATCGCCCCGCCGGAGCGCAGCAGACGCACCCCTTCGATGACGAACTGTGGCTGGTCGAGCGGTTCGGCGTCGATGAACACCAGGTCGTAGGAGTCGTCGGCCAGCCGCGTCAGCACGTCCTGCGCCCGCCCGCCGATCAACCGGGTGCGCGACGCGCCGATGCCCGCCTCCGAAAACGCCTGCTTGGCTAGCCGCTGATGCTCGGGTTCGACGTCGATCGTGGTCAAAACGCCGTCCTCGCGCATACCCGACAGCAGCCAGAGCCCGCTGACGCCCGCGCCGGTGCCGACTTCTACGACGGCCTTGGCGCCCGCCACCTTGGCCAGCACGCTCAGCAAGGCGCCAACTGCCGGGGTGACGGCTCCGGCGCCGCTGTCGTCGGCACGCTCTCGCGCGGCGGCCGTGATCGCGTCCTCGGATATCGACTGCTCGGCGTGGGTGACGATCGCCTCAGCACGGCTGGAGCGCGTGTCGTCGACCATGCCCGCAGCGTAGAGCGAACGCGCGGCGCCGGTAGAGCGACACGCCCGCGCGGCGCGCCGCAATCACGCCGATACGAGCCGGTTTGCGCAGGTCGAGTCGGGGCCACCCGCATTCTCAGGAAAAGTTCAGGTCGCTCATATGCGGACCTCACCAGGGTCCGCGACGGTATCCGCATGGAAAGTCGCGGAGTATTCGGCGCAAGCTCGCAATCCGGGAACAACCGCGTCGACTTTTCCGTTGCGGATTGTGTAGAGCCTTCGGCTCAGGCTGAGGGCTGCACAATCGATTTGGAGGATACGACGACCACCACCACGATGGGCCCCGTGTTCATGTCCCACCTCGAGCAGGCTGGCTCGCAATCGGGCGAGGCGGAGTGGTTCGAGCCTTCCGAGGAGCTGACGGGCACTGCGGTGTTCGACGCCACCGGCGACAAGACCACCATGCCGTCGTGGGACGAGTTGGTTCGTCAGCACGCCGATCGCGTCTATCGGCTGGCCTACCGCCTATCCGGCAGTCAGCACGATGCCGAGGACCTGACCCAGGAGACGTTCATCCGGGTGTTCCGCTCGGTGCAGAACTACCAGCCCGGCACGTTCGAGGGCTGGTTGCACCGCATCACCACCAACCTGTTCCTCGACATGGTCCGGCGCCGCAACCGCATCCGCATGGAGGCGCTGCCCGAGGACTACGACCGCGTGCCCGCCGACGAGCCGAACCCCGAGCAGATCTACCACGACTCGCGGCTCGGGCCCGACCTGCAGGCCGCGCTCGACTCGCTGGCGCCGGAGTTCCGCGCCGCGGTCGTTCTGTGCGACATCGAAGGACTGTCGTACGAGGAGATCGGCGCCACGCTCGGCGTCAAGCTGGGCACCGTGCGCAGCCGCATCCACCGTGGCAGGCAGGCGCTACGCGACTACCTGGCCAACCACTCGACCGAATACCTCGACGCCCAGGCCAAATCGGCCTGACGTCGCGCGTGTGGTCAGCCGCCCGTCGCGCTACATTCGAAGGTGTAACGCCGCCTTGAGCTACAAGTGATCAGAGAGGAGCTGGGTGATGGCCGACCCCGGACACGTGTTCCGTCGGGCGTTCTCCTGGCTTCCCGCTCAATTCGCCTCCCAGAGCGACGAGCCGGTCGGCCCGCGCCAGTTCGGCTCCACCGAGCATCTGTCCACTGAGGCCATCGCGGCGTTCGTCGACGGTGAATTGCGCATGTCGGCCCATCTGAGGGCCGCCCATCATCTGTCGCTGTGCCCTGCGTGCTCCGCCGAGGTCGACGCCCAGGGCCAGGCCCGCGCGGCGTTGCGGGACTCGTGCCCGATTGCCGTACCGAGTTCATTGCTCGGGTTGTTGTCCCAGATCCCGCATCATGCCCCGCCGGAACCTCCCGTGGAGCAGATCGATCCGCAGTTTGCTGACGGGGTTCCGCGTGCCCGGCGCAAGCGCCGTTGACGTGAACGAACCCGTCCGCCCATCGAGGCGGACGATTCATTTGGAGAGTGAACACGGGTGACCAACGACGACCAGTCCGCCAACAGGCCCCGCTTGGAGGCGCGCCCGGTGACACGGCCGGCCGTCGACCCCGCGGCCACCCGTGCATTCGGCAGGCCGGAGGGTTTCACGGGAGCCTTCCTCGGACGCGACCACTGGAGCGATCAGGGCGACTCCGCGCCGACGAACCAGCCTCCCGGTCCGGTGCTGGCCGAGTCGTTCGCCGCTTCGTCGGCCGACCTCTCCGACTCGCCCGCTGAGCCGCTGCCAGCCACCGCCGTCGCGTTGGCGGAGCCGCCGACGCCCGACGCGCCGCTCCCGGTCGCTCCCGCCGCTCAAAGACTTGGGCTGCGCGACGCGCTGTTCGGCCGAAAGTTGTCGTGGGTCGCGCTGGCGCTTTTGGCCATCGTCGTCTTGGTGATGGGCCTGCTCGGCGGATTCGTCGGACGCATGACCACCGAGGTGATGACGGCGTTCACCACGCCGAAGGTGGACTTGGCGCCCGCCGACCCCGCCGACTCGCCGCAGCGCGGGTTCGCCGCGGTGGCTGCCGCGGTGGCCGATTCGGTGGTGACCATCGAAGCCGCCAGCGACCAGGCGCTCGCTCAGGGGTCCGGTGTCGTCATCGACGGGCGCGGCTACATCGTCACCAACAACCACGTCATCTCCGAGGCCGCCACCAATCCGGACCAATGGACGCTGACGGTGGTGTTCAACGACGGCAAGGTGGTCCCGGCCAACCTCGTCGGCCGGGACCCCAAGACCGACCTCGCCGTGCTGAAGGTCGACAACGTCGATGACTTGACCGTCGCAAGACTCGGTGACTCCGACAAGCTGGTGGTCGGGGAAGAAGTGGTCGCCGCGGGCGCGCCGCTGGGACTGCGCAGCACCGTCACGGTCGGCATCATCAGCGCGCTGCACAGGCCGGTTCCACTGTCCGGCGACGGATCGGACACCGACACCGTGCTCGACGGCGTGCAGACCGACGCGTCGATCAATCACGGTAACTCCGGCGGCCCGCTCATCAACATGAACTCAGAAGTGATCGGCATCAATTCCGCGGGTAAGTCGTTGTCGGACAGTGCAAGTGGGCTCGGCTTCGCGATTCCGGTGAACGAGGTGAAGTTCGTTGCCGACGCATTGATCAGGGACGGCAAGATTGCCCACCCGACGCTCGGCGTGGCCGTCGGGTCGGCGGAGGACACCGAGGGTGACGACATACCGGACAGCGGCGCACTGGTCACCGAGGTCACCAAGGGCGGCCCGGCCGACAAGGCCGGCATCAAGAAGGGCGACGTCATCGTCAAGGTCGGCGACCGCACCGTCGCCGACTCCGACGAGATGGTCGTCGCCGTGCGTCGGCTCAAGGTCGGCGTGGATGCGCCGGTCGAGGTGGTGCGTGACGGTCACAACGTCGTGCTCACGATCAACCCCGACCCTGACAAGAAGGCGTAGCGGTGACCAATCAGGACCAGTCAGGGAGCGCCCCCCGCTTGGCGCCCCGCCCGGTCTCGCGGCCGCCCGTCGACCCCGAGGCCACGCGGGTATTCGGCAGACCGCAGGGCTTCACGGGCTCGACCATCGCCACCGATGAGCAGCTTGGCCGCGGAGAGTTCACGCCCACGAGCCACGAGCCGGCTCCCGAGGTGGCCGAGGCGTACGGTCGCCACGCTCCCGGCGAGACGTTGCAACGTCCCCCTGGCGATGCTGGCGCATCGGAGACCGACCGGGATGGCGGCCCTTCGGATTCGGAGGCCGACCCGTGGCGTGACGCGTCGGCCACCCCGTCGTGGGGGACGCCCGCGGTGCCCAAGACCGCACCCGTCGCGACGGCGGCACCCACCGGCAAGGTCGGCGTGCGCGGCTTGCTGTTCGGCCGCGGGGTGTCGTGGACCGCACTCGGACTCTTGGCGCTGATCGCCTTCGTGCTGGGCCTGGCCGGTGGAATCGTTGGCCGGTCCACCACCGACGTCAAGGCCGCGCTCACCAGCCCCAAGGGAGTGCTCGAGGCCGCGGACAACTCCTCGCAAGAGCCAACCAGCAGGTTCGCAGCGGTGGCTGCCGCCGTGGCCGATTCGGTGGTCACCATCGAGGCGAAGAGCAAACAGGTCAGCGAGCAGGGGTCCGGTGTCGTCGTCGATGGGCGCGGCTACATCGTCACCAACAACCACGTGGTCTCCGACGCCGCCAACAACCCGGACAAGTTCAAGCTGACGGTCGTGTTCAACGACGGCAAGGAAGTGCCGGTCACGCTCGTCGGCCGGGATCCGAAGACCGACGTCGCGGTGCTGAAGGTCGACAACGTGGCCAACCTGAGTGTCGCGAAACTGGGTGACTCCGACGCGCTGAAGGTCGGGGAAGAGGTGGTTGCCGCGGGCGCGCCATTGGGGCTACGCAGCACCGTCACCCACGGCATCGTCAGCGCGCTGCACAGGCCCGTTCCGGTGTCGGGCGACGGGTCCGACACCGACACCGTCATCGACGGCGTGCAGACGGACGCACCGATCAACCACGGCAACTCCGGTGGCCCGCTCATCAACATGAACTCCGAGGTCATCGGTATCAACACCGCGGGAAAGTCGTTGTCGGACAGTTCGAGTGGGCTCGGCTTCGCCATTCCGGTCAACGAGGTCAAGTCCGTTGTCGACGCGCTGATCAAGGACGGCAAGATCGAGCATCCGACGCTCGGCCTGACCGCCCGATCGGTCAGCAACGCGGTGGCGACGGGTGCGCAAGTCGCCAACGTCAAGGTCGGCGGGCCCGCGGAACGGGCGGGGATCCTGGAGAACGACATCGTGGTCAAGGTTGGCGACCGCACGATCGCCGACGGCGACGAGATGGTCGTCGCCGTGCGGCAGCTGAAGATCGGTCAGGATGCGCCGGTCGAGGTGGTGCGCGACGGCCGCCGGATGGTGCTCGTGGTCAACCCTGCCCCGGACACGAGTCCGTAGCAGGCTTCGCGTCGCACGCGTCGGTAAAGTGAAGAAACCAGCCGCGTCGGCCCACAGACGCTTCGATGGAGAGAGTGAATTCGGGTGACCAATCAGGACCAGTCCGGCCCTCGTCTGCCGCCTCGCCCGGTCTCGCGCCCGCCCGTCGACCCCGCTGCCACCCGCGCCTTCGGCCGGCCGAAGGGATTCACGGGTTCGTTCCTCGGTTCGGACCAGTCGGCCGACCAGCGTGAGTTCACGCCGACCCAACGGTCCTCCGACCCCGTACTCGCCGAGGCGTTCGGGCGCAACGGTGCAGTAGACGCACTGCAGCGTCACCCCGCCGACGCCGGCGGGATGGCCGCCGAGAAGGTGCGTCACCTCCCCGACGAGGTCGTCGACCCCTGGCGCGACCCGTCGGCCGCCCCGTCGCTCGGCGCGCCCGCAGTGCCCAAGACGCCGTCCGTCGACGCCGTGGCCGCGCCCGCAGGCAAGCTTGGCGTGCGCGACGTGCTGTTCGGTCGCAAGGTGTCGTGGATCGCGCTTGGTGTCGTGCTGCTGGTCGCGGGGGTCACGTGTCTGGGCGGCGTGCTGGTCAGTCGATACTCCGCTCAGGTCATGGCGGCATTCACCACCTCGAAGGCGACGGTGGCGACCGACGGATCGGCCGACGAGCCGACGGACAGATTCAGCAAGGTGGCCGCCGCCGTGGCGAATTCGGTGGTGACGGTCTACGCCACCTCCGCCGACCAGAAGGGTGTCGGCTCCGGCGTCGTCATCGACGGCGATGGCTACATCGTCACCAACAATCACGTCATCTCTGATGCCGCGAACAACCCGAGCCAGTTCAAGATCTCGGTGGTGTTCAACGACGGCAAGGAAGTGCCTGCCAACCTGGTCGGCCGCGACCGCAAGACCGACGTCGCGGTGCTGAAGGTCGACAACGTGGCCAACCTGAGTGTCGCGAAACTCGGTGACTCCGACAAGCTGCGGGTCGGAGAAGAGGTGGTTGCGGCGGGCGCACCTCTGCAGCTGCGCAACACCGTCACGCGCGGCATCGTCAGCGCGCTGCACCGCCCGGTGCCGATCTCCGGTGAGGGCTCCGACACCGAAACCGTCATCGACGCCGTGCAGACCGATGCGTCGATCAACCACGGCAACTCCGGTGGCCCGCTAATCAACATGAACTCAGAGGTCATCGGCATCAACACGGCGGGAAAGTCGTTGTCGGACAGCGCGAGTGGGCTTGGCTTCGCCATTCCCATCAACGAGGTCAAGTCGGTCGCCGAATCCCTGATCAAGGACGGCCAGGTTTCGCATCCGGTGCTCGGTGTCGAGGCTACGTCCGTAAGCAACTCCGCGACATCCGGTGCCAAGATCACCAAGGTGACCCAGGGGGGTCCCGCCGACCGGGCCGGGCTCATGCAGAACGACGTCGTGGTCAAGGTCGGCGACCGCCCCGTCGCCGATTCCGACGGGTTCGTCGTTGCGGTGCGCCAACTCAAGGTCGGGCAGGACGCGACGATCGAGGTGATGCGCGACGGTCGCCCGGTCACGCTGACGATCAAGCCCGACCCGGACAAGTCCTCGTAGCGCCATGTTCGCGAACGTGGGCTGGGGCGAGATGCTGGTGCTGGTGGTCGCCGGCCTGGTCATCCTGGGTCCCGAACGCCTACCGGGCGCCATCCGCTGGACCGCGGGCGCGGTGCGCCAGGCGCGCGAGTACCTGACCGGCGCGACGAGCCAGCTGCGTCAGGATCTCGGTCCCGAGTTCGAGGATCTGCGCGCGCCACTGTCCGAGCTCCAGAAGCTACGTGGCATGTCGCCGCGGGCGGCCCTGACCAAGCACCTGCTCGACGGTGACGACTCGATCCTCACCGGCAACTTCGACAAGCCCGTGTCCCCGAATGGGCCGACGCCCGTGCCCCCGACGCCGCCCGTCGAGCAGCCCGCGCCCGATCCGTCGAAGGCCACCCCGTTCGATAGCGACGCGACCTGACCGAGGGCGGCTAGCGAGCGACCGGGTCCAGGTTCAGCGACATCCCGACCAGCCCGCGCTTGCGCACGGCCAGCGCGTCGGCGATCTTGCGCAGTTCCTTGCCCGCCGCGGAGTCGGGTGCGCTGAGCACCAGCGGCACCCCCGAGTCGCCCGCCGTCACCAGCGCCGGGTCGATGGGAACCTGACCGAGCAGCGGCACGTCCGCGCCGACGGCCTGGCTGAGCCGCTCGGCGACCTGGCGTCCACCGCCCTCGCCGAACAGCGCCATGGTGGTGCCGTCGGGCAGTTGTAGTCCGGCCATGTTCTCGACGACGCCGACGATGCGCTGCCGGGTCTGAAGTGCGATGGCGCCCGCGCGTTCGGCGACCTCGGCGGCGGCCAGTTGCGGGGTGGTCACGACCAGGATCTCGGCGCCAGGGATCAACTGCGACACCGAAATTGCGATGTCGCCGGTGCCCGGTGGCAGGTCGAGCAGCAGTACGTCGAGGTCACCCCAGTACACGTCGGCGAGGAACTGCTGCAGTGCGCGGTGCAGCATCGGCCCGCGCCACACCACGGGCGTGTTGCCCTGGGTGAACATCGCGATCGAGATGACCTTCACGTCGTGCGCGACGGGCGGCAGGATCATCGACTCGACCTGGGTCGGGCGGTCGGTGGTACCCATCATCCGGGGCACCGAGTGGCCGTAGATGTCGGCGTCGAGCACTCCGACCGACAGCCCGCGGGCGGCCAGCGCGGCAGCGACGTTGACGGTGACGCTGGACTTCCCGACGCCGCCCTTGCCCGACGCCACCGCGTACACGCGGGTGAGCGATCCGGGCTGAGCGAACGGGATGACGGGCTCCCGCGAGTCGCCGCGCAGCAGCTTGCGCAGTTCCGTGCGTTGTTCGTCGTTCATCACGTCGAGGCCGACGGTCACTGCGCCGGTGCCGGGCACGTCGAGCGCGGCCTGCCGTACGCGTTCGGTGATCTCGGATTTCTTGGGGCACGCCGACGTGGTCAGGTAGATCTCCACGTGCACGGCGCCGTCGGCCTGGGCGGTGACGCTCTTGACCATGCCGACCTCGGTGATCGGCTTGCGCAGCTCTGGGTCTATGACCTTGGTCAGCGCGCCGCGGACGGCGGCTTCCAGGTCAGCGGGAGTTGTTGACATCGACTTCGAGTCTAGGCCGCGGTTGGGCGGCCCCGGGTTCGGCTGGGTCGGAGGTGACGGGTCAGCCGGGCGGGAGCAGCGCCGGTTCGCCGGGCAGCGGGCCGGGCGGACCCGGTTCGGGGGGCGGCGGCGGTGCGGGGGCCAACGGCGGAGCCGGCGGCGGGAACAGGAACGGCAGGCCGGGCAGCCCTGGTGGCGGGGCCTCGGGGGTGGGCGTGGGGACGGTCCCTTGGATGCAGAACACCGCACAGTTCTGCACCGGTTCGGCGGGACCGGGCAGTGGTCCCCGCAGTTGCCCCGGCGTCAGTCCCGGCACGCCGACCTGGCCGGCGAGGTCGGGTCGGCCAGGGCCGAGCAGCGGCATCAACGCCAGCGGATCGTCCGCGGGCAGGCCAACGGCGCTGAGCGGGAGCCCCGGTCCGAGGCCCTCGGGGTTGGCGTCGAGATGCGCGTCGCCGAGCGGGGCAGGCCCCGTGATCGGCGGCAGGTCCACGGGTGCGACGCCGGTCGCGTAGGCCGCGGCCCAGCCAAGCACGTTCCGCGCGTACGCGGTCGAGTTGTTGTAGCGCAGGATCGCGGCCATCACCTGTGACGCGTCGCGCAAGTTGAGGTTGCCACTGCAGAGGTAGCGCGCGGCGGCGAGCGTCGAGTCGTACAGGTTCTGCACGTCCGCCTTGCCGTCTCCGTCACCGTCGGAGGCGTAGCGCGCCCACGTGCCGGGGAGGAACTGCATCGGGCCCAGTGCGCGCGCGTAGGTGGCGCGACCCGCCTGGACGCTCTGGACGATGACCTCGTTGCCGGGCAGCGTGCCGTCGAGCGTAGGTCCGTAGATGGGGTTGATCGGGGTGCCCCGCGAGTCGGTGGCGCCGCCGTTGGCGTGCAACGACTCGATGCGCCCGATGCCCGCCAGCAGGTTCCAACTGATGCCGCAGGCCGGGTAGGCCGCCGCCATCATCCGTTCGGCATTGCGGTACGCGCTGAGTGCCATCGCCGGGATGCGAAGGCTGCCAATCGAATTAACGACGATCGGGGGCGGGGGAGCCGACATGCTGCCCGCCACGATGCGAAACAGCCGCAGCGGTCGCTTCGCAGCGATGACCTCCGGGCCCGAGTGATCGCCGCTGTCCGCGACGGCGGCCAACGGGGTGATCCCGTTGTCGCTGCGGGCGTTGATGTGCTGTGGCGCGGACGCCCCGACCGCGAGGACGAGGATGAGCGGAGCGATGAGCGCGGCGCTGAACCACTGGGCGCGTGCCGGGCGGGCGATGCCGCGCCGCATGGCCGCGAACGCAGCGGCTGCCCTTATCTGCACTCAACCGTCCTAGCTCTGCGATTACCGGACGCCGATTCCGGCAAACTCGTGAACCACGTCACCATACCTAGTCGTGATTCTTCCGTTGTCACATTGGGTCTAGCTGGTCGCATCGTCGCGTTTGGACTTCAACTCGTTGAGCAACTCGATCACTTCCTCGAGTTCACGACGCAGATAGTCCCTGGTGGCAACCTCGCCGACGGCCAATCGGACGGCGGCGAGCTCGCGCGCAAGGTACTCGGTGTCGGCCTTGGTCTGTTCGGCGCGGCGCCGGTCCTCTTCGAGCGACACCCGGTCGCGGTTCTCCTGCCGGTTCTGGGCGAGCAGGATCAGCGGCGCGGCGTACGCCGCCTGCGTGGAGAACGCCAGGTTCAGCAGGATGAACGGGTACGGATCCCACTGCAGCTTCAGCGCAAACAGGTTCAGCAAGATCCAGATGATGACGAGGATCGTCTGGATGGCCAGGTAGCGGCCGGTGCCAAGAAACCGTGCGATGGATTCGCTGAATGCGCCGACGGCCTCGATATCGACCCGGGGCGTGAACCGCCTACGTGACGTGCGCGGGGTGTCGAGGCGCTGACGGGCCGACAGGTCACTCACGACGTACCCCCCGGCGCGGGAGCGGTGACGTCGGAATCAACGCCGGCCGTGGGAAGTTCGGGCTCCTCGCGGACGCGCCAGTCGTGCGGAAGCAGGTGGTCGAGCACGTCGTCGACGCTGACGGCGCCAAGCAGGTGGTTTTCCGCGTCGACCACGGGTCCGCACACCAGGTTGTAGGCGGCGAAGTAGCGCGTCACGGCGGCCAGCGAGCTGTCGGGGCCGAGGGTGGGCAGATCGCTGTCGACGACGCCGCCGACCAGGGCCGCGGGCGGTTCCCGGAGGAGGCGCTGCAGGTGCACGCACCCCACGTACCGTCCGGTGGGCGTCGACGTCGGAGGGCGGACGACGAAGGCGAGCGATGCGAGCGCGGGGGTGAGGTCCGGATCGCGCACCCTGGCCAGGGCCTCCGCGACAGTGGTGCCCGGGCCCAGCACGACGGGGTCCGACGTCATCAGGCCGCCCGCCGTGTCCGGGGAGTGCTTGAGCAGCCGGCGCACCGGCTCCGAGTCTTCGGGGTCCATTCGGGCCAGCAGCGCCTCCGCCTGGGTGGCGCCCAGCTCGCCGAGCAGGTCCGCGGCGTCGTCGGGATCCATCGCCTCGAGGACGTCGGCGGCGCGTTCGGTGTCCATCTGGTCGAGCAGCTCGGCCTGATCGCTCTCGGGCAGTTCCTGAAGGACGTCGGCGAGTCGCTCGTCGTCGAGGGCGTTGGCGACCTCGTAGCGCCGCTTGGCGGGCAGCTCGCGGATGGCGTCGGCGACGACGATGGGGCGCTGGCCCTCGAACTGCTCGAGCAGGTGTGCGACGCCCTGGCCGGGCAGCGACAGCGCCGCGGGCGTCAGCCCCGAGACGTTCTGCCAGCTGACCACGTTCACGGCGGTGCGTCTGCCTAGCCTGCGATGGCTGCGCACGGCGACGCGCGTCACCATCCAGTCGCGGGTGCGGACCTGTTCGATGGCCAGGTCGACGACGACGACGTCGACGCCCTTGAGCTGTTCGAGTTCGGGATCGTCGACCCGCACGCGGGTGTCGAGCACCTGGCCGAAGACCAGGACCTCGCCGGGGCGTTGGGCGAAGCGGCGCAGCGACACGTTGGCGGTGGTCAACGTGACGGCGCTCGGTTCGATCGCGGTGACGCGCAGGATCGGGACGAAAATCCTTCTGCGGTTGAGCAATTCGACGACGATGCCGAGGACGCGGGGCTGCTGGCGGCCGTAGCTGATGCTGATCACCACGTCACGGACGCGGCCGATCGACTCACCGTCGGGGCCGAGTACCAGCATCCCCGACAAGCGGGCCGTGTAGACCCTGTTGACCGCCACCATGTCTCAAAGAGTAGAGACTGAAGCCGTGGACAACCGCTATCGCCCCCGTCGAACTTGCTTGTCGGTTCCCGGCAGCAGCGCCAAGATGATTGAGAAGGCCAAAGCCCTTCCGGCGGATCAGGTCTTCCTGGATCTCGAGGACGCCGTCGCTGCGGATGCCAAGGCCGAGGCCCGCACCCGCGTCGCCGCGGCATTGGCGGAGCCGGGGTGGGCGGGCCAGCTGCGCGGGGTGCGGGTCAACGACTGGACGACGCCGTGGACGCACGCCGACGTCATCGAGGTGGTCGCCGCCGCTGGCGCGCACCTCGACCTCATCGTGCTGCCGAAGGTTGTCGACGTCTCGCACGTGCAGGCGTTGGATCTGCTGCTGACCCAGCTGGAGGTCACGCATGGGCTGCCGCCCGGCGGGATCGCCATCGAGGCGCAGATCGAAACCGCGCAGGGCTTGACCAATGTCGATGCCATTGCGGCCGGGCCCCGGGTGGCTGCACTGGTGCTCGGGCCCGCCGATCTGATGGCGAGCCTCAACATGCGCACGCTCGTCGTCGGGGAGCAGCCCGAGGGCTACGACGTCGGCGACGCATACCACCACGTGCTTATGAAGATCCTCATCGCCGCCCGTACGCGCGGTATCGCCGCGATCGACGGGCCGTTCCTCAAGGTCCGTGACGTCGAGGCGTTCCGTCGGGTCGCGGGTCGCTCCGCGGCGTTGGGGTACGACGGCAAGTGGGTGCTGCATCCGGATCAGATCGCGGCGGGCAACGAACTCTTCAGTCCCCGTCAGGCCGACTACGACCACGCGGAATTGATTCTCGAGGCGTACGAATGGCACACCTCGCGAGCCGGTGGCGCCCGGGGCGCGGTGATGCTCGGTGACGAGATGATCGACGAAGCCAGCCGCAAGATGGCGCTGGTGATCGCGGGCAAGGGGCGGGCGGCCGGGATGGCTCGCAGCCCTGGGCGGTTCGAGCCGCCGAGCTAGTAGCTGGAGTAGTTGCTGTCGTAGAGGCTGGGGTCGAGGAACGCCAAGCCGATGACGATCACTCCGCCGATCAGGGTGACGATTCCGACGATCACCGCGGCGAGCGCGAGGCCGTGGCCATCCTGGCCGGTGCGCTTGGTCTCCGCCATCGCGATGAAGCCGAGGACCACTCCGACCAGGGACGGGATGAAGCATCCGCAGAGCGAGACGCTGACCAGGGACGTGACGAGCGCCCCGATGGCCTTTCCGTTGGTGCCGGTCGGTCGTCCCGTCGCGTAGGGGTCGTACGGGGTGTAGGGCGAGTAGCCGCCGGGAGGCGGCGGGTAGGGCATCGGATAAGGGGCGTAGCCGGGTGGCGGATAAGCACCGGGTGGCGGATAACCACCGGGTGGTGGGTACGGGTTCGGGGGCGGATAGCCGGGCGGTGGCGGTGCGTCGGCGGGGTAGTCCACCGGTGCGTACGGGTCGAACGGCGGAGTGCTCTCCAGCGGCGCGAACTCGCGACCGTGGGACGCCTCGTCGCGTTCCTCGTTCACCACGTTGTCAGTCCCATCACGACGAGGATCATGCTGATCAGCAGGGTGACGGCACCGACGAAAATCGACGCGTACGCCAGCCCGCGGCCGCGCTCCCCGCTGAGGCTGATCTGGTTGAGCGCGACGACGCCGAGGGCGACGCCGATGAGCGAGCCGATGCCGAACAGCGACACCGCCGACGCGACGAGCGCGACGATGGCAAGGGTGTTGGTGCGGGGCTTCGCGAGCGTGGCCCCGTCGCTGTCCGACGCCTGCGACGCGACGTCACCTGCGGTCATGGCTCCAAGGTAGCGGTCGCGGAGGTGTGGCGCCGTTGCATGCTCAGAAGTAGAACGCGGTGAAAACACCGACGCCGAGTAGGCCGACGGCGCCGACCACGATGCCGGCGATGGACAACTCCTTGCCCTTCTGGTGGGTCTGGTTGACCTGGTTGAGCGCGACGACGCCCAGCACGATGCCGAGGATCGACAGCGCGAAGCCGATGCAGATGGCGTAGGCCGGAAGGGCCAACAGCGAGCACACCAGCGACGCGATGGCCATGCCGTTCGTCCCAGCCTGGCCGCCGTACGGCGCGCCGTACGCGGGGTAGCCCGGCGCTGGGCCATACCCGCCAGGCGGTGGGTAGGCAGCGGGCGGTGGGTAGGCGCCGGGCGGCGGAAACGGGCCCGGTGGTGGGTACGCACCCGGCGGTGGGTACGCGCCGACCGGTGGGAGGTAGCTGGGCGGCAACGGAGGCGGCAACGGGGGTGGCATCGGCGGCAGTGAGTACCCGGGCGGGGGAGTCGGGGTGTACTCGATCGGCGGATATTCGACGGCCCCCGAGATCGGATCGACGCCCGGATTCGGTTCCTGCCCTGGGTCCCCAGCGGCGCCGGGCGGGTGCGACATGGCGGTCAACATACCTGGAGCCTGCACGAGCTTGCCGACATTGCCCGCTCGGCACCATCGTCGGGCCTCGCGCGTTGGACAATGCGGTGTGTCGAAGCGCTCGCCGTACTCCAAGGCGCGGACATGCCGACGGAAATGCTAAGGACAGGACCATGACGAACCCGCTACAGCCAGGCCAGACCCCCCGCCGCGGCGGTGCCGCTGGATTGCCGACCCCGCCGAAGGGTTGGCCGATCGGGTCGTATCCGACGTACGCCGAGGCGCAGCGCGCGGTGGACTACCTCTCGGATCAACAATTCCCGGTTCAACAGGTGACGATCGTCGGCGTCGACCTCATGCAGGTGGAGCGTGTCACCGGGCGGCTGACGTGGCCGAAGGTGCTCGCAGGCGGCGCGGCGACGGGCGCCTGGCTGGGCCTGTTCATCGGGCTGGTGCTGGGCTTCCTCAACCCCAATCCGTGGGGACCGCTGGTGGCCGGTCTGATCGCCGGTGTGTTCTTCGGCCTCATCACCTCAGCCGTTCAGTACGCGATGGCACGCGGCACAAGAGATTTCAGTTCGACGATGCAACTCGTCGCCGGCCGCTATGACGTGCTGTGCGATCCGCAGAGTGCCGAGACGGGTCGGGATCTGCTGGCGCGCTTGACGATCTGATCATGCCCACGCGCGCCGCCGGAGTTCGCTGAACGATACGCCGCAGGTCACGATTGCAATCTAAAATCCCGACGCGCGGTCGAAGGTGTTGCACATCACGCGTATCGCGCTCTACGGTTTGCGCGCGGGAGGTTTCCCGCCCGGACGGGAGGCTGCGGTGCGCGCTCGACAGCTGTGGGCTGCGGCGTTGGCTGCGCTGACGACGGCGTCGCTGGTGTCGGCATGTAGTTCTGGCGGCGGCGGAATCGTCATCAACTACTACACGCCGGCCAGCGAGATGGCGACGTTCACCGCCGTGGCGAAGCGCTGCAACGACGAACTCGGCGGCCGCTTCACCATCAAGCAGATCAGCTTGCCGAAGGCCGCCGACGACCAGCGTCTGCAGCTGGCCCGCCGACTCACTGGAAACGACAAGACCCTCGACGTGATGGCGCTCGACGTGGTGTGGACCGCCGAGTTCGCCGAAGCTGGTTGGGCTTTGCCGCTTTCCGACGATCCGGCTGGTGAAGCCGAGGCCGATGCACGCTCGAACACGCTGCCCGGCCCGCTCGCGACCGCGGAGTGGCAGGACCAGCTATATGCCGCCCCGATCACCACCAACACCCAATTACTTTGGTATCGCGCCGATTTGATGGACAAGCCGCCGGCCACCTGGGATGGCATGGTGGCCGAGGCGAATCGGCTGCACGCCGCGGGCGAGCCGAGTTGGATCGCCGTCCAGGCCAAGCAGTACGAAGGTCTGGTCGTGTGGTTCAACACGTTGCTGGTCAGCGCCGGAGGCCAGGTGCTCTCCGACGACGGAAAGACGGTGACGCTCACCGACACCCCCGAGCATCGCGCGGCCACCATCAAGGCGCTGCAGATCATCCACTCGGTTGCCACGGCTCCGGGCGCCGACCCGTCGGTCACCCAGACCGATGAGGGCACCGCGCGGCTGGCGCTCGAGCAGGGCAACGCCGCGCTCGAGGTGAACTGGCCGTTCGTGCTCCCGTCGATGTTGGAGAACGCCGTCAAGGGCGGAGTCGCCTACCTGCCGCTCAACGAGAACGCGGCCCTCGAGGGCTCCATCAACGACGTCGGAACGTTCTCGCCAAGCGACGAACAGTTCGAAACGGCATACGAGGCGAGCAAGAAGGTGTTCGGCTTCGCCAACTACCCCGGCGTGCAGGCGGGACAAGAGGCCAGGGTCACGATCGGCGGCCTGAACCTCGCGGTCGGCAAGAACAGCCAGCACAAGGCGGAGGCCTTCGAGGCGATCCGTTGCATGCGCAGCGTCGAGAACCAGCGCTACACGTCCATCGAAGGTGGGCTACCCGCAGTGCGAGCCTCGTTGTACGACGATCCCGAGTTCCAGAAGAAGTACCCGCAATACGAGATCATCCGCGAGCAGTTGACCAACGCCGCGGTCCGCCCGGCCACCCCCGTCTACCAATCGGTGTCCACCCGCATCTCGGCGACGCTGGCCCCGATCAGCGACATCGATCCGGAGAAGACCGCCGACGAGCTCGCGGTCCAGGTTCAGAAGGCCATCGACGGAAAGGGGCTCATTCCGTGACGGCCCCCGCCACACCGGCCCCCACGGCTGGCGCCTCGGACGACAAACGGTCGGACCGGCGACTGGCCTTCTGGCTCGTCAGTCCCGCCGTCGTGCTCATGCTGGCGGTGACGGCCTATCCCATCGTCTACGCGGTCTGGCTCAGCCTGCAGCGGTACAACCTCGCTGCTCCCGACGACGTCGAGTTCATCGGGCTCGGCAACTACCAGACGATCCTCACCGACAAGTTGTGGTGGACGGCGTTCGTCGTCACCTTGGCCATCACGGTGGTGTCGGTCGCCATCGAGTTCGCGCTCGGCATGGCGCTGGCGTTGGTGATGCACCGGACGATCTTCGGCAAGGGCGTGGTGCGCACCGCGATCCTGGTCCCGTACGGCATCGTGACGGTCGCCGCGTCCTACAGCTGGTACTACGCGTGGACGCCCGGCACCGGATATCTCGCCAACCTGTTGCCCGAAGGCACTGCCCCGCTGACCGAGCAGCTGCCGTCACTGGCCGTCGTGGTGCTCGCCGAGGTGTGGAAGACGACGCCGTTCATGGCGCTGCTGCTGCTGGCCGGGCTCGCGCTGGTGCCGCAGGACCTGCTGAACGCGGCGCAGGTCGACGGCGCGGGTCCGTGGAAGCGGTTGACCAAGGTGATCGTCCCGCTGATCAAGCCGGCCATCCTGGTGGCGTTGCTGTTCCGCACGCTCGACGCGTTCCGCATCTTCGACAACATCTACGTGCTCACCGGCGGCACCAACGACACCGGCTCGGTGTCGATCCTGGGGTACGACAACCTGTTCAAGGCCTTCAATCTCGGGCTCGGCTCGGCCATCAGCGTGCTGGTGTTCCTGTCCGTCGCGGTGATCGCGTTCATCTACATCAAGATCTTCGGCGCGTCCGCTCCCGGCTCGGATGAAGGAGGCCGCTAGATGGCCGAGCGAGTGAGCGGAGGCCGCGCCACCGGTTGGATCGTCATCAACGTGCTGGTGGTGCTCTACGCCTTGTTCCCGGTGCTGTGGATTCTGTCGTTGTCGCTGAAGCCGACGTCGACGGTCAAGGACGGCAAGCTGATTCCGACCGAGGTGACGTTCGACAACTACAAGGCGATCTTCCAGGGCGACATCTTCAGCTCGGCGTTGATCAACTCGATCGGCATCGGCCTGATCACGACGGTGATCGCCGTGATCATCGGCGGGATGGCCGCGTATGCGATTGCGCGCCTTGCCTTCCCGGGGAAGAAGGCCCTCGTCGGAGTTGCCCTGCTGATCGCGATGTTCCCGCAGATCTCGTTGGTGACGCCGATCTTCAACATCGAGCGCCGGATCGGGCTGTTCGACACGTGGCCCGGGCTGATCATCCCCTACATCACCTTCGCGCTTCCGCTGGCCATCTACACCATGTCGGCGTTCTTCCGGGAGATCCCTTGGGATTTGGAGAAGGCCGCCAAGATGGACGGCGCCACCCCGGCTCAGGCGTTCCGCAAGGTCATCGCTCCATTGGCTACGCCGGGCATCGTGACTGCGGCGATCCTGGTGTTCATCTTCGCGTGGAACGACCTGTTGTTGGCGTTGTCGCTGACGGCGACTCAGCGCGCCATCACCGCACCCGTGGCGATCGCGAACTTCACGGGCAGTTCGCAATTCGAGGAGCCGACGGGGTCCATTGCCGCGGGGGCCATGGTGATCACGGTGCCGATCATCATCTTCGTACTAATCTTCCAACGACGTATCGTGGCCGGTTTGACGTCCGGCGCGGTGAAGGGGTAATCGATGGCCGAGATCGTGTTGGATCACGTGAGCAAGAGCTATGCCAATGGCGCTGCGGCCGTTAGGGATCTGTCGATCACCATCGCAGACGGCGAGTTCATCATCCTGGTCGGTCCGTCCGGGTGCGGAAAGTCGACCACGCTCAACATGATCGCCGGCCTGGAGGACATCAGCGAGGGCGAGCTGCGCATCGGCGGCGACCGGGTCAACGAGAAGGCGCCCAAGGACCGTGACATCGCGATGGTGTTCCAGTCGTACGCGCTGTATCCGCACATGACGGTGCGCCAGAACATCGCGTTCCCGTTGACTTTGGCCAAGCTGTCCAAGGCCGACATCGCCGCCAAGGTCGAAGAGACGGCGCGAATCCTCGATCTGACCGAGCTATTGGAGCGCAAGCCCGGGCAGCTGTCCGGTGGCCAGCGGCAGCGGGTGGCGATGGGCCGCGCGATCGTGCGCAACCCGAAGGCCTTCCTCATGGACGAGCCGCTCTCGAACCTCGACGCGAAGCTGCGCGTGCAGATGCGATCGGAGATCGCCCGACTGCAGAATCGGTTGGGCGCCACCACGATCTACGTCACGCACGACCAGACCGAAGCCATGACGCTCGGTGACCGCGTCGTGGTGATGTTGGCCGGCGTGGCTCAGCAGATCGGCACACCCGACGAGCTCTACAACCGGCCCGCCAACCTGTTCGTCGCCGGTTTCATCGGTTCACCGGCGATGAACTTCTTCCCCGCGTCGCTGACCGACGGGGGCGTTCGGCTGCCCTTCGGCGACGAGATCCTGCTCTCCCCAGAGGCTCTCGAGACGCTGGCCAAGCACCCCAGGCCCGAGAACCTCATCGTGGGCATCCGTCCCGAACATCTCGAGGATGCGTCGCTCATCGACACCTATGCGCGGATCCGGGCGTTGACCTTCGGCGTCACCGTCGACGTGGTGGAGTCGCTCGGCGCCGACAAGTACCTGCACTTCCGCTCCGAGGGCGAAGGCGCGCGATCGGCGCAGCTGGACGAGTTGGCCGCCGACTCGGGTGTCGGTGAGAACGAGTTCGTGGCAAGGGTTTCCGCTGAGTCCACCGCGACCGTCGGGCAACAGATCGACTTGGCGCTCGACACCACCAAGCTGACGTTGTTCGATGCGGACTCGGGAGTGAACCTGTCGATCCCGCCCATCGAGTGAGCGACGTCCGGGCAAGGGTTCGCGCGCACCTGCTCGAGCACTTCGCCGGGGCGGGCATCACATCGGAGCCCGACGTGGCCAGCGTGACGTTCGTCGGAGTCGAGCCCATCGACGTCTTGCGCTTCGGCCCGGACGCGCGCCCCGGCTTGAAAGGCGTCCATCACCATGTGTCGCTTGGCTGTTCGCGCCATCCCATGATCGAGCCGACCGACTTCCTGGCCGATCCGCACCAGGGTCCGCGAGCCGAGGTGATGGTGTCGCTGCGCGGACCGACGCCGACGGGGCTGTCGCAGTCGATCGCCGTGCTCGCCGCTGCGCCGTCCGTCGAGGGGCTGGTACTGGTGGCCGACGCGCTGATCGACATGGAGGCGCCGTTGTGGCAGGGTTCGCCGTTCACCGCGATGTTGTTGGGGCCCAGTGACATCGAGGACGTCGCGCTATCGCCGCCCAATGACCCGGTGACGTTTCTCGCGGCGACGCCGATCACGCCGACGGAGGCCGCATGGGTGCGGCTCAAGGGGGCCGAAGCCATGCGTGAGGCCTGGCGCACCGATCGCGTCGACGTACTCGATCCTCGGCGCCCCGCGGCTCAGCCCCGCTAGGAGTTCGGCTACAGCCAGTGGTTGCGCCGGAAGGTCATGTACAGCACGGTGCACACCGTCGCCATCACCAGAAGCACTGCGGGGTATCCCCACACCTGGTGCAGCTCGGGCATGTGGTCGAAGTTCATCCCGTAGATGCCGGCCAACGCCGTGGGCACGGCGGCGATCGCCACCCAGGCGGAGATCTTGCGCATGTCGATGTTCTGCTGCATCGACACCTTGCCGACGGCCGCCTGAACCAGCGAGCTCAACACCTCGTCGTAGCTGGCGATCCGATCGGAAGCCTGCGTGTTGTGGTCGAGCACGTCGCGCATGTACCGCCGCACCTCCTTGGAGATGAGGTCGTTGTGGTCGGTGCCCATGCGTTGCAGCGCCAGGGTGAGCGGGCTGACCGCCCTGCGCATCTCGACGACCTCCCGCTTGAGCATGTAGATGTGCTCGATGTCGGTGGTGGTGGTCGGGGAGAAGACGTTCTCCTCCATGGAGTCGATGTCGAACTCGACGAGATCGGTGACCTCGAGGTACGAGTCGACGACGTGGTCGGCGATCGCGTGCATCACCGCGTACGGGCCGAGCGCGCAGTTGGCGGGGGTGCTGTCCATTCGCTTGCGCACCCCGGCCAGCCCGCCATGATCGCCATGGCGCACCGTCACGACGAAGTCCGGTCCGACGAAGATCATGATCTCGCCGGTCTCGACGATCTCGCGCGCCAGGGCGACGGATTCGTGTTCCACGTAGGTGATGGTCTTCAGCACCAGGAAGAGCGTGTTGTCGTAGCGCTCGAGTTTGGGCCGCTGATGGGCGTGCACCGCATCCTCGACGGCCAGTTCGTGCAAGCCGAAGACGTCGGCCACCGCCTGCATCTGGTGTTCGTCGGGTTCGTGCAAGCCGATCCACACGAAGGCGGTGACGCCGTTCTGCTCGAGTTCGCGGACCTTGTTCAGCGCGGCGGCGTGGGTGTATTTGCCGGGCAGGCGGGTTCCGTCGGCGTAGACGCCGCAGTCGACCATCGCGCGTGCGACGGGCACGTGGATGGCGGTGACGTTGGGCGTCACGTTGCGGCGGGAAGGCGCCCGGAGCATCGATGGTTGTAAGGCGCGGAACGACGGCACTTCGGACCTCCCGTCGACATGCGGAACAGCCTTCGGCGGGGCCCGAAGGATAGGCGAATGGTACGCCCAAAGGCTGGCAGTCTTCTCGTCGTCGAACTCCTCACGAGTGGGGAACCCGCGCGGGTGAGAAGTTGGTGTGACGTACTCTGACGCCCGTGGCTGAACTCGTACGCACACCCCAGGTCGTCATCGATGACGCCGAGATCTTCGCCGCTCACGAAGGCGGCAAGCTCTCGGTGGCGCTGAAGTCCCCACTGGACACCCAAAGGGCGTTGTCAATCGCCTACACCCCCGGCGTGGCCCAGGTGAGCCGGGCCATCGCGACGGACCACACGCTGGCCGCGAAGTACACGTGGGCCAACCGGTTGGTTGCCGTAATCAGCGACGGCAGCGCCGTACTCGGCCTCGGCGACATCGGGCCTGCGGCATCGCTGCCCGTGATGGAGGGCAAGAGCGCGCTGTTCAAGACGTTCGGCGGGCTGGACTCCATTCCGATCGTGCTCGACACGAAGGACACCGACGAGATCGTCGAGACGATCATCCGGCTGCGCCCGACGTTCGGCGCGGTCAATCTCGAAGACATCTCGGCGCCACGGTGTTTCGAGATCGAGCGCCGCGTCATCGAGGCGCTGGACTGCCCGGTCATGCACGACGATCAGCACGGCACGGCCATCGTCGTACTGGCCGCGCTGCTGGGTGCCGCCAAGGTGCTCGAGCGCGACATGCACACGTTGAAGATCGTCATCTCCGGCGCGGGCGCCGCTGGCATCGCTTGCGCGAACATCCTGTTGGCCAAGGGCATCAGCGACATCACGGTGCTCGACAGCCAGGGCATCGTGCACACCGGCCGCGGCGACATGAACCCGTTCAAGGCCGAACTGGCCACCAGGACCAACCCGCGCGGGCTCACCGGTGGCATGGCCGAAGCGCTCGCCGGCGCCGACGTCTTCATGGGCGTCTCGGCAGGGCTAGTGCCCGAGGAGTTGATCGCGACGATGGCACCAGGCGGCATCGTGTTCGCGATGTCGAACCCCGACCCGGAGATCCACCCCGACGTGGCGCGCAAGTACGCGGCCGTCGTGGCGACCGGGCGCAGCGACTTCCCGAACCAGATCAACAATGTGCTCGCCTTCCCCGGCGTATTCCGCGGGGCGCTGGACGCAGGCGCCCGCCGCATCACCGAGAAGATGAAGGTGGCTGCCGCCGAGGCGATCTTCTCAGTGGTCGGTGACGACCTTGCCGTCGACCACATCGTGCCCAGCGCGCTCGATCCGCGAGTCGGTCCGGCCGTCGCGGCTGCGGTGGCAGCAGCGTCCGAGGTCTGAGCCACCCATGCGCCGGTCGGCGGTGGCGCTTATCGCGCTGCTGATCGCCGGCTGTGGAGGTCAATCGGCAGCGGAGTCGATCGCCGTCGGCGCCGGTCCCGATCCCGAATCTGGGGTCTTGGCCCACCTGTACGCCGCGGCGCTGCGCTACTACGGCAGCGCGGCTCACGTCGAGCAGAGCAAGGATCCGGTCGGCGATCTGGACGACGCCGATGTCGAGGTGGCCCCTGGTTTCACCGGTCGGCTCTTGCAGCGCTTCGATCCGGGCGCCGTTGCCCGCGGTGACGAACAGGTCTACCGCACCATGATCTCCGCGTTGCCCGAGGGGGTCGCCGCGGGGGACTACGCGCAGTCCGCAGGCGACAAGCCCGCACCCGCGGTGTCAGAGCGCACGGCGGCGGCGTGGGGCGGACGCCAGGTGTCGGCCCTGGTCCAGCATTGCGCCGGGCTGAAGGTGGGGGCGGTGGCCGGTGCGCAGCCGCCGTCCGTGATCGGCACGTGCCGGTTGCCGGCCGTTCGCGAGTTCCCCAACGCCGCAGCGCTGTTCGCGGCGTTGCGTTCGGGCCAGGTGGACGTCGCGTGGACGTCGACGGCAGCGCCGGACGTCCCGGACGACGTCGTCGTACTTACCGACCGCACGTCGCTGATCCGGGCCGAGAACGTGGTGCCGCTGTACCGGCGCAACGAGCTCGCCGAGCGACAGGTGTTGGCGCTCAACGAGATCGCCGGTGAACTGGACACCGGGACGCTGGCCGACATGCGGCGTCAGGTCGCCGAGGGCGCCGATCCCGGTGCCTTGGCCGCCGAGTGGCTGAACGCGCACCCGTTGGGCCACTAGCCTGCGTCAGTGCACCGGCGGCATCAACTTCGACGTCGCCAAGGAGAACAGCTTCTGGTAGCCCGAGCCGGTGACCCGCACGATGAGGTCGAGTGCCTTGGCGTCGGCACCGACGAGCACGCGGGCCTTGTTCTTGTGGACCGCCTCGAGGATGATCTTCGCGGCGTCCTCTGGGGTGGTCCTGGTGAGCTTCTTATCGAAGAAGTCGGTCAACGTCGCGGTGTCCACGCCGTCGGCGGCCGTCGCGTTGCGCATGATGGCGGTCTTGATCCCGCCGGGGTGCACCGTCGTCACCTTGACGGGGTGCTTGGCCACGTCCATCTCCTGGCGCAGGGCCTCGGTGAAGCCGCGGACGGCGAACTTGGCCGCGTTGTAGGCGGCCTGACCGGGCACGGAGAACAGCCCGAAGACGCTGGAGACGTTGACGACGTGCCCGTCGCCGGACTCGATGAGGTGTGGAAGGAAGGCCTTGGTGCCGTTGACGACGCCCCAGAAGTCGACGTCCATGACGCGCTCGATGTCCTTGAACGGGGTGACCTCGACGTCGCCGACGTAGGCGATGCCCGCATTGTTGTAGATCTGGTTGACCTTGCCGAAGTGGGCCTTGACGGCGTCCGCGTAGAGCTCGAACGCCTCGCGTTCGGTCACGTTCAGCCGGTCGGCCTTCACGGGGGCGTCGATGGCCTTCAGGCGCTCCTCGGTGACCGCGAGGCCCTCGGTGTCGACGTCGCTGATCGCGACCTTCGCGCCCGACCGGGCCAGTTCGACTGCCAGCGCCTGCCCGATGCCCGATCCGGCGCCGGTGACGACGCAGACCTTCCCGGCGAAGCCCTCCATGGACACTCCCTTGTATCGTTATTCGACTCGTGTGGAGTCTAGCCAGTACCGGCGGTATCACGATCGGCGGGTAACGACTGGTCCTTGGACAGCGATGGGAACACCATGAAGCTAACGCGCACCGCGCTGCTTGCCGTCTCCACCGCCGCCGTAGCGGCCGCCACGTTCGGGGCCGCCCCTGCGCAGGCGGATACCGTCACCGACGAGTTCCTGTCGAGCTTGACGTCGGCGGGTCTGACGGACATCGATCCGGCGACCGCTACCTCGGTCGGCCAGGAGGTCTGCCCGATGTTGTCCGAACCTGGACAGCAACTGGCGGACGTCGCCGCCGACGTCTCCGACGCCATCGGCAAGCCGCTCGGCCCCGCCACGATGTTCACCGGACTCGCGATCACGCTGTTCTGCCCGGGGGCCGTCTCGTCGCTGGCCAACGGAAACATGCCGATTCCGCTGGACCTGTTCGGCATCTAAGCGCCGAAGCGCTTAGCCGAACGCCTCGTCGATGATCTCCTGCTGCTCGACGGCGTGGACCTTCGACGAGCCCGATGACGGCGCCGACATGGCGCGCCGCGAGATCCGCTTGATACCGGTCAACTTGTCCGGCAACAGCTCCGGCATCGACAGCCCGAACGTGGGCCAGGCGCCCTGATTGGCCGGTTCCTCCTGAACCCAGAAGAATTCCTTGGCGTTCTCGTAGCTGTTGATGATGGTGGGCAGCCGCCGCTTCGACAGCGGGTAGAGCTGCTCGATGCGCACGATCGCGACGTCGTCCCGGTTGTCCTTCTGCTTACGCGCGGCCAGGTCGTAGTAGACCTTGCCGCTAGTCAGCAGCACCCGCGTCACCTTCGACCGGTCGCCGTCCCCGTCGGTGTAGGCAGGCTCCTCCATGACCGAGCGGAAGTTCTGCTCGGTGAAGTCGCGGATGTCGCTGACGGCGGCCTTGTTGCGCAGCATCGACTTCGGCGTGAACACGATCAGCGGACGGTGGATGCCGTCCATGGCGTGCCTGCGCAGCAGATGGAAGTAGTTGGCCGGAGTGGAGGGCATGGCGACGGTCATCGAGCCCTCGGCACATACCTGTAGGAAACGCTCGATGCGACCCGACGTGTGGTCGGGGCCTTGACCCTCGTGGCCGTGGGGGAGCAGTAGCACGACGTCGGACAGTTGGCCCCACTTGGCCTCACCGGAGCTGATGAACTCGTCGATGATCGTTTGGGCGCCGTTCACGAAGTCGCCGAACTGCGCCTCCCACAACACCATTGCGTCGGGGTCGCCCACCGAGTAGCCGTATTCGAAGCCGACCGCCGCATACTCGGACAGCGCCGAGTCGTACACCATGAACCGGCCGCCCGACGGGGTGCCGTCGGTGTTGATGGTCAGCAAATCGAGCGGCGTGAACTCGGCGCCAGTCTTGCGGTCGAGGATCACCGCGTGCCGTTGGGTGAAGGTGCCGCGCCGGGTGTCCTGACCGGTCAGCCGCACCGTCTTGCCCTCGGCGACCAGCGTGCCGAGCGCGAGCAGTTCGCCGAACGCCCAGTCGGCCTTGCCCTCGTAGGCCATCTCGCGCCGCTTGTCCAACACCGGCATGACGCGCGGATGCACGGTGAAGCCCTCGGGGAACCCGAGGTGTGCATCACCAATGCGGGCCAGCAGCGACTTGTCAACGGCGGTACTGAGTTTCGCGGGCAACAGCTGGTCGGACTCGACGGACTCGCTGGGCTCGATCTCGTGCTTCTCGAGGTCGCGAACCTCGTTGAACACTCGCTCGAGTTGGCCCTGGTAGTCGCGCAACGCGTCCTCGGCCTCCTTCATCGAGATGTCGCCGCGGCCGATGAGGGCTTCGGTGTAGGTCTTGCGGACGCCACGCTTGGTGTCGATGACGTCGTACATGTACGGCTGAGTCATCGACGGGTCGTCGCCCTCGTTGTGCCCGCGGCGGCGGTAGCACAGCATGTCGATGATGACGTCCTTCTTGAACTCCTGACGGAAGTCCATCGCGAGGCGGGCCACCCACGAGGAGGCCTCGGGATCGTCCCCGTTGACGTGGAAGATCGGCGCGCCAACCATTTTCGCGACGTCGGTGCAGTACTCGCTGGACCGCGAGTCCTGCGGCGACGTGGTGAAGCCGATCTGGTTGTTGACCACGATGTGAATCGTGCCGCCGGTCCGGTAACCGCGCAGTAGCGCGAGGTTCAGCGTCTCCGCGACGACGCCCTGCCCGGCGAACGCGGCGTCCCCGTGCAGCATCATCGGAACGATCGAGAAGCCTTCGGGCCCATCGCCCTTGTCGAGGAGATCCTGCTTGGCGCGGACCAGGCCCTCGAGCACCGGATCGACGGCCTCCAGATGGCTCGGGTTGGCCACCAGCGACACCTCGATGTCGTTGTCGCCGAACATCTGTAGATACGTGCCCGTCGCGCCGAGGTGGTACTTCACGTCGCCGGAACCGTGGGCCTGCGACGGATTCAGATTGCCCTCGAACTCGCTGAAGATCTGCGAGTACGGCTTACCCACGATGTTGGCCAGCACGTTGAGCCTGCCGCGGTGCGGCATGCCGATGACGACTTCGTCGAGGCCATGCTGGGCGGCTTGGTCAATCGCGGCGTCCATCATCGGGATGACGGTCTCCGCACCTTCGAGCGAGAATCGCTTTTGCCCAACATATTTCGTTTGCAGGAAGGTCTCGAAGGCCTCGGCCGCGTTGAGCTTGCTCAGGATGTACTTCTGCTCGGCGACGGTCGGCTTGTCGTGCTTGACTTCGACGCGCTCCTGAATCCACTTCTGCTGGTCGGGTTCCAGGATGTGGGTGTACTCGACGCCGACGTGGCGGCAGTAGGCGTCGCGCAGCACCGAGAGCACGTCGCGCAGCTTCTTGTACTCCGCGCCCGCGAACCCGTCGACCTTGAACACGCGGTCGAGGTCCCACAACGTCAGCCCGTGGGTGTTCACGTCGAGGTCGACGTGGCTGCGGAACCGGGTCTTGTCCAGCCGCAGCGGGTCGATGTCGGCCATCAGGTGTCCGCGGTTGCGGTACGCCGCGATCAATTCGATGATGCGGGCGTTCTTGTCGAAGATCGAGTCGGGGTTGTCGGTGCGCCAGCGCACGGGCTCGTACGGGATGCCCAGCTCGCGGAAGATCTCGTCGAAGAAGTCGTCGGACAGCAGCATCTGGTGGATCGTGCGCAGGAAGTCGCCCGACTCCGCGCCCTGGATGATGCGGTGGTCGTACGTCGACGTCAGCGTCATCAGCTTGCCGACGCCCATCTCGTTGATGCGTTCCTCGCTGGCGCCCTGGAACTCGGCGGGGTACTCCATGGCGCCCGCGCCGACGATCGTGCCCTGACCGCTCATGAGCCGCGGCACCGAGTGCACCGTGCCGATGGTGCCCGGGTTTGTCAGCGAGATCGTGACCCCGGCGAAGTCCTCGGCGGTGAGCTTGCCGTCCCTGGCGCGGCGCACGACGTCCTCGTAGGCGGCGATGAACTGGCCGAACTGCATTGTGTCGCAACGCTTGATGGCCGCCACGACGAGCTGACGCTTGCCGTCCTTGCCCTGCAGGTCGATGGCCAGACCCAGGTTCGTGTGAGCTGGTGTCACCACGTTCGGCTTGCCGTCCACCTCGGCGAAGTGGCGGTTCATGGCGGGGAACGTCTTGACCGCCTGCACGATCGCGTACCCCAGCAGGTGGGTGAACGAGATCTTGCCGCCGCGCGTGCGCTTGAGGTGGTTGTTGATGACCGTGCGGTTGTCGATCATCAGCTTGGCCGGGATGGCCCGCACGCTGGTGGCCGTCGGCACGTCAAGCGACGCGTTCATGTTCTTGACGACGGCGGCGGCGGCGCCACGCAGCACCGCCAGTTCGTCGCCCTCGGCTTGTAGGGCACCGGCGGGCGCCTTCGGCTTGGCGGGTTCGGCCGTGGCGGCGACGGGCTCGGCCTTGGCCTTGGCGGGCTCAGCCTCGGGGGTGGCCGGCTCGGGCTTGGGCGTTGGCGGGGTCGACTGGCCGTTGGTGCCCGCCCGCTGCGCGGGCGCCGGGGCGGAAACCGTTGTGTCGTTGGTTGGTTCGGGGGAGTAGTCGACGAGGAACTCGTGCCAACTCGGATCCACCGACGAGGGGTCCTCGCGGAACTTGCGGTACATCTCCTCGACCAACCATTCGTTCTGACCGAATGGTGAAGGTGAAGTGCTCACGACGGCTGCTCGCCTCGATTCCTTCTGCCTGCGAGCGTCGCTCGCGGCGCCCGCCATCTTGTCTGCGGTTGCCCGCAATATGCCGCCCTAAAGGCTAGCCCCTCCGCTCAGGATGGGAACGCCCAACGGCACTTGTCTACTCGGTCGGCGTCGATGGCGGCCGAAGGGTCTCCCGCTACTGCTCTGGAGCGGGCAGCACGTGCAACGTCGACGGAAAGCGCGGCGGAGGCGCGCCGAAGGCGACTTGCGCGTTCTTGATGATCTTGCGGCCCATCATCCGGTTACCGACGCCGCCGACGACGGCTCCGATTCCGACGGGAAGCAGCTTGCCGAACGCGATGGCCCCGCGCTTGAGTGCGTAGCGCTTCACGAAGTACCGGAGCAGCCGGTTGTTGAGCTGCGACACCGCGGGGAGCGGCAACGACGCCGCGCCGTCGGCCATCCAGGCCCCGCTGGTGCGGCCGGTGCCGATGAGGTCGGCGATCGCATGCTTGCTGTCCTCGCCGACCAGCACGGCGAGCACCAGGGCGCGCCGCCGCTCGCGGTGTTCGGCGGGGATCCCGTGGACCTCGGCGACGGCGAGCACGAAGACCGCCGTCGCCTCGAGGAACACCACCGTCTCGCCCGCGACCGCCGACAGGGCCACCAGCGTGCCGATCCCGGGAAAGGCGGCCGCAGAGCCCACCGCGGCGCCGCTGGCCATCACGGCCGCGAGGTAATACTTCTCGAGCTTCGCCACGATCTCGGCGGGCGTGGCGTCGGGGCTGTGTTCGCGCAGCCGCTCCACGTACGCCTTGACCGCGGGCCCCTGGACGCGAGCACCGCGTTCGATGATTTGGGAGAGGGCGCGCGCGGCCATGCTCGGATCGTCGTCGACGACAGCAGGCACCTGGCTCTTGGCGCTGGAACGAGCGCTCATGGTCTCGGCCTCCCCTAACACGTTCAGACGAGCTTTCAGGCTAACGCCTACTCAACGAACGCCGACGGGCTCGTGGTGCCCGAGGGTGATGTCGCTCACGTATGGACGTTTGGCCTGCGGGAAGAAAAAACTGATATGCATTGCTAATCATTTGCATGGCAACATCGTTTGACGTGGACCTCGCTTGCGCTGACTACAACATGTCGGGCGGAGTACCTGATCAGCCGGTGCCCAGTCGGGTCCGCATGATCGTGGTGCTCGGACTGCTCGTCGCGCTGGGGCCGCTGACCATCGACATGTATCTGCCCGCGTTGCCGCGAATCGCCGACGAGCTGTCGGTGTCCTCGTCCGTGGCGCAGCTGACGCTGACCGGGACGCTGGCCGGGCTGGCCCTCGGGCAGCTGGTGATCGGGCCGTTGTCGGACTCGCTGGGCCGCCGCAGGCCCTTGATGGCGGGCATCGCGCTGCACATGGTGGCGTCGTTGTGCTGCCTGTTCGCACCCAACATCGCCACGCTCGGCGTGGCCCGGGGACTGCAGGGTGTCGGCGCGGCCGCGGCGATGGTGGTGGCCATCGCGATCGTCGGCGACCTCTTCGCCGACTCCGTCGCCGCGACGGTGATGTCGCGACTGATGCTGGTACTCGGCGTCGCACCGATCGTCGCGCCGTCGCTGGGGGCCGCGGTGCTGCTGCACGCGTCGTGGCACTGGGTGTTCGCCGTGCTGGTGGTGCTGGCAGGCGCGCTGCTGCTGCTCGCCGCGCTCGCGCTGCCCGAGACGCTGCCCGTATCGCACCGTCGCCCGCTCAAGGTGCGCGGCATCCTCGCGACCTATGGCGAACTGTTGAAGGACACGAAGTTCGTCATCCTCGTGCTCGTCGGCGCGCTCGGCATGTCCGGGCTGTTCGCGTACATCGCGGGTGCGGCGTTCGTGCTGCAGGGCACTTATGGGCTGGATCAGCAGACGTTCGCGCTGGTCTTCGGCGCGGGTGCGGTCGCGCTGATCGCTGCGACGCAGTTCAACGTCGTGCTGCTCAAGCGCTTCACGCCGCAGACCATCGTGGTGTGGGCGCTCGCCGCCTCGGCGCTGACCGGCATCGTCTTCGTCACCCTCGCGGGCGCGGGCGTCAACGGGCTGGCTGCGTTCCTGGTGCCGGTGTGGGTGATCCTCGCCGCCATGGGCTTCGTCATTCCCAACGCGCCTGCGGTGGCGCTGTCGCGGCACCCCGACGCCGCCGGGACTTCGGCCGCGTTGCTCGGGGCCGCTCAGTTCGGTTTGGGTGCGGCCGTCGCCCCGCTGGTGGGGCTGCTGGGCAACGGTGAGTTCGCGCTGGCGCTCGTCATGACGGTCGGTGCGGTAATCGCCCTGTTTGCCCTGCTCATCGCGGGGGTAACTGGCTCGAATGAGGACGTCGACGTCCCCGCGGGAGTGGTGGTCGATCCGGTGTGACCGGCGGCGATGCCGCCTGCCCGACTTGTCGGGACAAGACCCGGTACGTAGCGTCGCCTGGATAGGTTCGTTACGCATGGTCGAATAGATGCCGCAAACACCCGTCGCTCCGCACGTCCGCCGCGCCCCCTGGCGTGGGGCGCTGACCTGCCCCGTCGTGGGTGAGGTGACCCGGTGACGGCGGCCCTGATGGAGCGGTACGACGACCCACAGCGGACGCAGAATCCGTGGCACGCGCTATGGGCCATGATGGTCGGCTTCTTCATGATCCTGCTCGACGCCACCATCGTGGCGGTCGCGAACCCGGAGATCCTCGAACACCTCGACACGGACTACGACGGCGTGCTGTGGGTGACGAGCGCGTATCTGCTTGCGTACGCGGTGCCGCTGCTCTTGGCCGGCCGGCTCGGCGACCGCTTCGGGCCCAAGAACCTCTATCTCGTCGGCCTCGCGGTGTTCACCGCGGCGTCCCTGTGGTGCGGTCTGGCGGGCTCGATCGAATGGCTGATCACGGCCCGTGTCGTTCAGGGCATCGGCGCGGCGCTGATGACGCCGCAGACGTTGTCGACGATCACCAGGATCTTCCCGCCCGAGCGACGCGGCGTCGCATTGAGCGTGTGGGGTGCCACGGCCGGGGTGGCCACGCTCGTCGGTCCGCTGGCCGGCGGGTTCCTCGTCGACGGCCTCGGCTGGCAGTGGATCTTCATCGTCAACGTCCCGATCGGCGTCATCGGGCTGGCGCTGGCATTCTGGTTCGTCCCCGTGCTGTCCACCGAGCGCCACCGGTTCGACGTGCTTGGCGTGTTGCTGTCGGGCGTCGGCATGTTCCTGATCGTGTTCGGGTTGCAGGAGGGCGAATCCCACGACTGGGCGTGGTGGATCTGGGCCGTGGTGACGGTGGGGCTGGCGTTCATGGGGGGCTTCGTGTACTGGCAGTCCGTCAACCGCGACGAGCCGCTGATCCCGCTGAAGATCTTCCGCGACAACGACTTCAGCCTGTCCAACCTCGGCATCGCGGTGATCGGCTTCGGGGTGACGGCCATGATCGTTCCGGTGATGTTCTACGCGCAGGCGGTGCGCGGACTGTCGCCGACCGGTGCGGCGCTGCTGGTCGCCCCGATGGCCGTAGCGTCCGGCGTGCTCGCTCCGTTCGTCGGCAAGATCGTCGACCGCACCCACCCGCGTCCCATCGTCGGGTTCGGCTTCTCTGCGGTCGCGATCGCGCTGACGTGGCTGTCGATCGAACTGACGCCGACGACGCCGACGTGGCGGCTGGTGCTGCCGCTCATCGTCATGGGCGTGGGGATGGCGTTCATCTGGTCTCCGCTGGCGGCCACCGCGACCCGCAACCTCCCGACGCAACTGGCGGGCGCGGGGTCGGGTGTCTACAACACGACGCGTCAGGTCGGCAGCGTGCTGGGCAGCGCAGGCATCGCCGCGTTCATGACGTCGCGGCTGGGCGCCGAGCTTCCCGGGATGAAACTGGGCGGGGACACGACGGAGGGGACCGTGGCCGAGCTGCCCGCGTTCCTGAAGGTCCCGTTCTCGGCGGCGCTGTCGCAGTCGCTGCTGCTGCCCGCCTTCGTCGCACTGTTCGGCGTCGTCGCGGCGCTGTTCCTGCGCGGCTCCGGCGCCGAGGGGTACCGCCCGGCGCCGCGTGACGTGATCGACGACGGGCCCGACGAACTGGACACGTTCACCGCCGCGTTGCGCACCCCGGGGTATCGGTTCGCGGCGGCCGGAGGGCACGACGTCCTCCCGCCCGCCGCCGACGTCGACTACTTCCCCGATGACGACGAGTACGTCGAGTACACCGTCGAATGGGACGAGGAGCCCGCGCCGGAGACCGAAGCCGAGCGGACGTTGGTCCTCGACGCGATCGACGCCATCCCCGCCGACGACAGCCTGACCGAGCCCATGGCCGTGCACGTCGAACACCCGCTGCACGCGCCAGCGGACACGTGGCACAGCGGGCCGGTGGAGTCGTGGCATTCGCTGCTCGAAGACGAACCCGAGCCCCAGCTGGATCCCGTCGCACCGCCGCCGATGGCCGCCGTCACGAACGGACACGACCCATGGCACCGCAGCCTCGACGAGCTGCTCGCTGATCCGCCTCCGATGCCCGCCGCGCCGCCACCGTCGCCCGAGCCGATCGGATTCGCCCACAACGGTTTTCACGTCGACGCCGATGACCACCTTCAGGTGCCGCCACCGGCTCCGCCGCCCCCGTCGGGAGGTAGGCATTCACGCAGCAGCGACGACGACGCGGGGACCTACGGCAAGCACTCGATGCGGTTCCGCGACTGACCGTATTCAGCGCTCGCGCGTGAAGAGCACCGCCGGATTGAGGTAGCCGTCCGGATCGAACGCGGCCTTCACCGCGCGCATGGCGTCGATGTCGGCCTCGGTGCGTGACATGGACAGGTAGTCGCGCTTGCGGCTGCCCACCCCGTGCTCGGAGCTGACGTTTCCGTGGTGCGTGGCGATCAATGCCATCATCGCCGCGTACAGCTGCCGCTCCCGATCCCCATCCAGTGCGCAGCGCACCAGATTGAGGTGCAGGTTGCCCTCGCCGACGTGGCCGAACAACACCGGGATCGCGTCGGGAGCGTGCTCGGCGACGAGCTCGTCGGCCGCCGCGGCGAACGGCTCGATCTCCGACAGCGGCAGGGAGACGTCGAACTTCAGCGGCGGACCGTGGATGCCGAGGATCTCCGCGACCGACTCGCGCACGGCCCATAGTCGGCGCTGCGCCGCGACGTCCACGCCGACGGCGGGCTCACCGACCAGCTTCGCGCCGTCCAAGGCATCGGCGAGCCGCTCGGTGTGGTCGGTGTCGCCGGCCAGTTCGATGAGCAGCAGCCAGGCGCCGTCGACCGGGGCGGCGATGCCGAGGTGCTCGGCGGTCAGCGCGCTGGCCCGCGCGTCGATCAACTCGAGCGCGGCGATGCCGTCGGCGTCGCGGAACTCCCGGCCGACGTCGAGCAGGGCACCCAGTTCGGCGAACCCGACGACGGCGGTCACGCGATGCGCGGGCGCGGGATGCAGCCGCAGGTCCAGCGCCGTGATCACACCGAGGGTGCCCTCGGAGCCGACGAACAGCGACGCCAGGTCGTATCCCGTGTTGTCGCTGCGTACCTCGCTGTGCCTGCGCACCACTGATCCGTCGGGCAGCGCGACGTCGAGCCCGAGGATCTGCTCGCCCATGTTCCCGTAGCGCACGGTGCGCAGTCCGCCTGCGTTCGTCGCGGCCATACCGCCGACGGTGGCGCTGTCGCGGGATGCGAGGTCGACGCCGAACACCAGCCCCGCCTCGGCGGCGGCCTTCTGCACTGCCGCGGCCGTGGCCCCGGCGCCCACCCGCACGCGTCGTTCCTTCGTGTCGATGGGGCCGATATCGGTGAGCCGTTCGGTGGACAGCAGCACGTCGTCGTGTTCGGGCACGGTGCCCGCGACCAGTGACGTCCGGCCACCCTGCACCGTCACGTACGTCTTCGCCTCGCGGCACGCGGCGAGCACCGCTGCCACCTCGTCGGCCGAGCCAGGTCGCACCAGCAGCGAGGCGTTGCCGCGATACCGCCCGGTGTGGTCGACGCAGCGCCCGGCCAGCACGTCGGAATCGGCGCTGACGTGGCTGGCGCCGACGATGGCCGTCAGCCGGTCGGTCAGCGAATCACTCACTCCGTGGGTGTATCACACGAGGCCAACGACAAGAACGCGCCGAGCTCGATCAGGCGGTCCGGCGTGGCCGGCAGGTAGTCGGTCAGCAATGCAGATCGGACGATGACGGCGGTGTGCTTGGCCCTGCTGACGGCCACGTTGAGCCGATTCCTGTTGAACAGGAACGAAACTCCGCGCGGCACGTCCTCGGCCGAGGACGCCGTCATCGAGACGAACACGACCGGTGCCTGCCTGCCCTGGAACTTGTCGACCGTGCCCACCTCGACGTCGGTCAGCCCGGCCGCGTCCAGCCTTCGCCGCAGGGTGACCACCTGCGCGTTGTACGGCGTCACGACGAGCACGTGGTGCTGCGACAGCGCAGTGGTGCCGTCCTCGTCGGTCCACGAGGTGCCGAGCAGTGCCTGGATCTCGGCGACGATCGCATCGGCCTCCTCGGGGCTGTCGGTCGAGTTGCCGTCGTGGTCGACGGTCAGCACCCGCACGCCGGGCGCGACCCCCTCGAGTCGGCGGGCGGCGCTGACGTCCTCGCGCGCCCGCAGTCGGCCGTCGTAGGACAGCCGCGACACCTGTCGGCACACCGCGGGGTGCATGCGGTACGAGCAGTCCAGGAAGTAGCCGCGTTCCTCGGGCAGCGTGTGGTGACCTTCGACCAGCCAGCCCAGCGCGGACTCGTTGACCGGTTCGGGATGGGTGCCCTGGCTGACCTGGGGCAGCTGCTGCGGATCGCCGAGCAGCATCAGGTTGCGGGCCGACGGGGCCACCGCAATGGTGTTGGCCAGGCTGTACTGGCCGGCCTCCTCGACGACGAGCAGATCGAGCGCCTGTCGCGGAATCTTGTTGGCGTTGGCGAAGTCCCAACCGGTTCCGCCGACCACGCACCCGTCGTTGTTCGCGATGAAGCCCGCGAACTCGGGGTTGGTGAGCTCGGTCCAACCCGGGTTGACGGTGTAGAGCTTCTTGCCGACCCGCGCGCCGTCGACCCCGGCGGCCATGATGTCGCGGAAGAGGTTCTCGACCACGGCGTGCGATTGCGCGACCACGCCGACGCGCCACCCGCGCTCGGTCACCAGGCGGGCGATGACCCGGCCCGAGGTGAACGTCTTGCCCGTGCCCGGTGGCCCGTGCACGGCCAGGTACGACGAATCGAGGTCGAGCAGCGCCGCGGCGATGTCGTCGGCGACGACGCCGGTGCGGGGGAGTGGGCCGCCGCTGACGGTGCGCGGGGGGCGTCGCAGCAGGATGTCGGTGACGGCGTCGGCGGGCAGGTTGGGAAGCCCGGCGGCGACCGCCGCGGCGGTGTCGGCGATGGACTCCTGCAGCGGTTTGGTGTTGATGGGTGGCCCAGGCGTCAGGGCGAACGGCAACTGGTCGAACACGTCGCCGTCCTTGGGTTGCCGCTCGCAGATGACGACCTCGGTGGGCACCTCGGGGTCGTTGCACTCGAGCACCGTCGCCGACCCGAACGCCCGACGGTCGGGGTCGTCGGCGAGGCCTGCCGGGGCGGGCGGGTCGTACAGCGCGTACATCTCATGTGCGAGTTCGCCGTTGGCGAGTTCGCCGGTGAGCCTTACGTGCCGCTGTGGCTTGCGCGCCCGCGGCGGCTGATGCCAGTCGGCGACGACCTCGGCCTTCTCGGCGATGAAGACGTCGCCGTTGTCCGACCACTCGTCGACGGGATTGTTGACGCGGTCGAAGTGGGCCCACCAGAACGGCTTGTCCTCGCGCTGGTGAAAACCCCTCGCGGCGGCCACCATTGCGACGGCGGTCTGCTCGGCGGTGCGTTCCTCGATGCCGTCGCCCGCGAACTTGAGCAGTCGGCGCTCGAGGTCGTCGACCGGCTCGACGGCGCCGCCGTCGCGCACCGGCTGTGGACCGCGCGGCGGGACGCCGGACTCGATGGCGCGCGCCATCATCCAGTCGCGCAAGCGTCGGGTCGACCGGCAGTCGTAGCGGTTGTAGTCCTCGATGTCCTTGAGCACGATCGCCGCTTCGTCGGCGCGGCCGTCATCGCGCAGCGCGCAGAACTTGGCGTACTGCGTGATCGAGTCGGTGGCCGTGGTGACCTCGCCACTGCGGAGCTCGTTGCCCATGTACAACGGTTCGAGGTACTTTATGCCGTAGCTCTCGGTGCCGACCCGAATGCTCTTGCGCACCAACGGGTACAGGTCGACGAGGACGCCGTTGCGCAGCAGCTCGTCGACGTCGTGCTCGCCGACGCCGTAGCGCCCGGCCAGCCGCAGCAGCGTGCTCTTCTCGTAGGCCGCGTAGTGGTAGACGTGCATGCCGGGGTGTTTCTTGAGCCGCTTGCGCACCATGGTGAGGAAGTCGCCGAGGGCTTGGCGTTCACTGGCCCGGTCGTGCGCCCAGTACGGGGTGAACTCGTCGCCTGAGGTCAGCACGCCCCACAGGTATTCGAGACCCCACTCCCGGCCGTCGACCGTCCACAGCGGGTCGCCCTCGAAGTCGAAGAACAGATCGCCCTTGTCGGCGTCGGGCAGCACCATGAGCGGCTGTGCGTCGACCACTTCGTACGGCGGCTTGCCGTCCACCCGGTCGGCGACTTGAAGCCGGGCCTGTGCGGTGAGCGCCTTGACCGTGCGCGCCGACAGTTCGGGTACTGGCCCGGCGTGCTCGGCCAACTCGCGGCGGGTGGACACGCCGGCGTCCAGCAGTCGGGCGCGCTGACTGACCCGCATCCCGGCGACGAGCAGCAGGTCGTCGTGTTCGCGTACCTTCGCGGTGCACTCCGGGCAGCGGAAGCAGGCGCGGACCTCGGCGTCCTCCCACGACACGGCCACGCCACCAGCGAGGTGGCCGTCGAGCAGCCGCTCCAGCGCTGCGCGGCGGGGTTGATAGACCGGCATCAGTTCGTCGGTGCGGTAGCTCGCCACGGCCCCGTCGCCCAGCACCAACTCGACCTCGGGGGCCACCGGAACGCCGGCCCGGGCCAGCGTGTCCGCGTACGCGGCGAGCTGCAGCAGCGCCTCGACCTTGACCGACCGGGCCAGCTTCGTGTCGCGAAGTCGGTACCGGTCGTCGTCGAGCACCAGGAAGTCGGCGAAGCCGAGGAAGCGGCCGTCGAACATGGCGGCCTGGTAGATGACGGGCGCGCGGCGCTCGACGGCCTCGCGCGTGGCTTTGGCGGCCGCAGTCAGGCCGGCCAGGGTGTACGCAGGCCGGCCGATGACGACGACGTTCTGCTCCTGCTCCGCAGCGCGGAGTTGGTCCAGGTGCCGCTGCTCGTGCTCGTCGCCGAGTAGTGCGGTGCGGGCGAGCAGTTCATCATCGGCGGATACGTCGGGGCCCCAGCCGAGCCGCGCGTCGAACGAGCGCAGCAGGGCGTACTCGCAACGCGCCGCGGCGGCGAGGTCGGAAGCGCTGTAGACGACGCGGCGGTCGGTCCCCTCCGAAGCCACGAACACGATTGCCACTGTAGGTCAGCGGTCCGACGCCCCACCCCCGCGCCGAAGTCAGCCGCCGGTGTTGCCGACGAGCTCGACGCCGTTGCCGTTCCAGTGGAACCGCACGACGCTCCGCAGGTCGGTGCCGGGGCTGGCATAGATCAGCGCGACGGTGTCGCCGGTGCTCACCGAGTTGTCGACCCCGTTGAACCCGAAGGTGTCCGGTACGCCCGTCGGGATGAACTTGCCGAGGTGGAACATCACCGCGCGCGTGTTGGGGTTGTCGGCGTTGGTGTTGGCCTTGACGATCACCACCGACAGCTGGGCGCACTCGTTGTAGTTGCCTGCAAGCGGTTCTGGGTTCCACGGCTGGTCGCTGCGCGGGTCGCGCGGCAGTTCGGACACGGCCTTGGCGATCTCGGGCGCCGCGAGGTTCACCGCGCACGGGTCGACGGGCCCCGCCGTGGTGGTCGGGCCAGCGGCGACCGTCGGCGGGATGTTGGGGGAGGTGTTCGGCGCCGTTGTCACGGTCGCCTCGGGGGTCTTGGAAACGGTGGAGTCGCCGGACCCACAACCCGCGAGCGTCAACACCGCCGCCAGGAGCGCGACCCACTTCACAACCCGAACCGTACCCGCCGCCGCGGCGGCGAGGCGGGGGCAAGCCTCATCTACCCGTAGACTGCCAACTCGATGACGTCGCCCGAACCGGACGCAACCAGCGCCCAGCCCACCTTCGCCGACCTGCAGATTCACCCATCGGTGCTGCAGGCCGTCGCCGACGTCGGCTACGAGTCGCCGTCGGCCATCCAGGCCGCCACGATCCCCCCGATGCTGGCAGGGTCCGACGTGGTCGGGCTCGCGCAGACCGGAACCGGCAAGACGGCGGCGTTCGCGATCCCGATCCTGTCGAAGATCGATACGTCCAGCCGCATCACCCAGGCGCTGGTGCTGGCGCCGACGCGCGAGCTGGCGCTGCAGGTCGCCGAGGCGTTCAGCCGCTACGGCGCGCATCTGCCCGTGAACGTGCTGCCGATCTACGGCGGATCCCCGTACGGCCCCCAGCTGGCCGGGCTCAAGCGTGGCGCCCAGGTCGTCGTCGGCACTCCGGGCCGGGTCATCGACCACCTGGAGAAGGGCAGCCTCGACCTCTCCCACCTCGACTACCTGGTGCTCGACGAGGCCGACGAGATGCTGCAGATGGGCTTCGCCGAGGACGTCGAACGCATCCTCGAGGGCACCCCCGAGTACAAGCAGGTCGCCCTGTTCTCGGCGACCATGCCGCCCGGGATCCGCAAGATCACCACCAAGTACCTGCACGACCCGGTCCAGGTGAAGGTCGAGTCGAAGACCGCGACCGCCGACAACATCACGCAGCGGTACTACCAGGTCTCCGGGCATCGGAAGATGGACGCGCTGACCCGGCTGCTCGAGGTCGAGCAGGGCGACGGGATGATCGTGTTCGTCCGCACGAAGCAGGCCACCGAGGAAGTCGCCGAAAAGTTGCGTGCCCGTGGGTTCTCCGCGATGGCCATCAACGGCGACATCGCGCAGGCGCAGCGCGAGCGCACCATCGCATCGCTCAAGGACGGCAAGCTCGACATCCTGGTCGCCACCGACGTCGCCGCACGCGGACTCGACGTGGATCGCATCTCACACGTGCTGAACTACGACATCCCGCACGACGCGGAGTCCTACGTGCACCGCATCGGGCGGACTGGTCGGGCCGGAAGGTCAGGCACCGCAATACTGTTCGTCACGCCCCGCGAACGGCACCTGCTCAATTCGATCGAGCGAGTGGCCCGCCAGAAGCTCGTCGAGGCTCAGCTGCCCTCGGTCGACGACGTCAACGCGCAGCGCGTGGAGAAGTTCCGCGAGTCGATCACCACCTCACTGGGCGCGCCGGGAATCGACTTGTTCCGCAGGCTGATCGAGGACTACGAACACGACAACGACGTGCCGCTGGCCGACATCGCTGCGGCGCTGGCACTGCTGAGCCGCGATGGCGACCAGTTCCTCATGACCGAACCGCCACCCGAGAAGCGCCGCGAGCGGGACGACCGTCCGCCGCGCGAGGCTGGAAAGGGTCGCCCGCGCGAGAAGCGCGACGACCTCACGACGTACCGCATCGCCGTGGGCAAGCGGCACAAGGTCGCCCCGGGCGCCATCGTCGGCGCGATCGCCAATGAGGGCGGACTGCATCGCAGCGACTTCGGCCACATCACCATCAAGGTCGATCACTCGCTCGTCGAACTGCCGAAGAAGCTGTCCCCGCAGACCCTGAAAGCCCTTGAGCACACCCGTATCTCGGGCCAGCTGATCCACCTCGAACCCGATCGCGGGCCCAAGGCGCGCCACAAGCCCCACTAGGTCGCCGTGTCGCTGTCCAAGGGGCTCGACGTCCAAGGCGGACTGGAGTCGACGTCGGCCGGGCGGGTCGACGCGCTCACCGGCATCCGTGCCGTCGCGGCGATCCTGGTGGTGTTGACGCACGCGGCGTACACCACCGGCAAGTACACCCACGGCTACGTCGGACTCATGTACTCCCGCATGGAGATTGGCGTGCCGATCTTCTTCGTGCTGTCGGGTTTCCTGTTGTTCGCGCCGTGGGTGCGGGCCGCGGCGACGGAGCGACCGGCGCCGTCGGTGCGTCGCTACGCCTGGCACCGGGTGCGACGCATCATGCCGGCCTATGTCGTCACCGTGCTGGTGGCGTATCTGGTGTACCACTTCCGCATGGCGGGGCCCAATCCCGGCCACACCTGGATGGGGCTGTTCCGCAACCTCACGTTGACGCAGATCTACACCGACGAGTATCTGTTTTCGTATCTGCACCAAGGACTTACGCAGATGTGGAGCCTTGCGGTCGAGGCCGCGTTCTACGTCGCTCTTCCGCTGATGGCGTGGCTGTTGCTGGTCGTGTTGTGCCGAAGGCGTTGGCGTCCAGGGCTTCTGCTCGCCGGGTTGGCGGCGCTGGTCCTCGTCACTCCGGCGTGGCTGGTGCTGGTGCACACCACCGACTTCCTGCCCGACGGTGCGCGCCTGTGGCTGCCGACGTACCTCGCGTGGTTCGTTGGCGGCATGCTGTTGGCGGTGCTGCAGGTGTTGGGCGTGCGCGGGTATGCGGCCGTGTGCATTCCGCTCGCAGTGGTCTGCTTCTTCATCGCTTCGACCCCGATCGCCGGCGCGCCAACGACGTCGCCGTCGGAGCTGCGGGAGAGCTTGTTCAAGGCTGCGTTCTACGCGGTGATCGCGACCTTGGCCGTGGCGCCGCTGGCGTTGAGTCACAGTGGTTGGTACGTCCGGGTGATGGCGAGCAGGCCGATGGTCTTCCTTGGCGAGATCTCCTACGAGATCTTCTTGATCCATCTGGTCACGATGGAGTTGGTGATGGTGGAGCTGCTGCATCAGCCGATCTACACGGGGTCGATGTTCTGGCTGTTCGTCGTGACGATGGTGGTGACGGTCCCGCTCGCGTGGCTGCTGCACCGTCTCACCCGGGTGCGGACGTAACCGCGCCGTTCCCATCCGCCGAGACTGCGGTCAGATCGCGATCTGGGCGCCGAACGCGATCTCACCGCAGGGTCGGCGTACCCATCGCGACAGAAAGTTAGGCTACCCTTACTTTAATCGAGTGATGAGGTGAGAGATGACCGAACAGAAGCCGTCGCGTGGATTCTCCGGCGCCATCGTGAAGTTGTGGCGGGGCGGCGACTACGAGTTGACCGTGACGGGGCGGACCGAACTCACGCCGAACTATCTGCGGCTGCACTTCAGAGGTGAGGCGCTGCTCGCCGAACGTCCGATCCATCCGACGATGTGGGTGCGCGGCTGGTTTCCCGACGGGGCGAAGTCGCACCAGCGCGGCTACACGCTGGTGAATCCCGATCCCGCCAAGGGCACCGTCGACATCGACTTCGCCATGCACGACGGGCTCGCGACGCGCTGGGCCAAGCAGGCGGCGCCGGGCGACACCCTGGAGGTGACGGTGCTGGGAAGCAACTTCACGCTGCCCGATCCCGCGCCCACCGGCTACGTCATCGTCGGCGACACCGCGTCGGTGCCCGCGATCAACTCGCTGCTGACCGCCATCGGCGACACGCCGGCCCGCGTGTTCCTCGAGGCCGCGCACGACGACGACCGCGAGGTACCGATCGGCAACGCCTCGGCCGAGCTCGTCTGGATCGACCGCAAGAACGACGGCCAGGCGCTCGTCGAGGCCGTCGCCGCGGCCGCGTTCGATGCCTCCGACCACTTCGCTTGGGTGGCCTGTGACAATCGCACCACGCGGTCCGTCGCCAAGGTGCTCCGCGAGGACTACAGCATCCCGCGCAAAGCCATGAAGGCCCAGGCGTACTGGAGCGCGTGACCGACCGTTGAACGCTTCGTGTCGAGATCGACACGGCCGTCAAAATCGCGCCGCGCCTCGACCCTCCGCATAGGCTGTGCCCCTCGGACTCGAGCAGAGTGGTTCGAGATCGCCCGGTGTGGCGATTACTTCGGCGAGCGGACGTGTCATGAGTTCTTCCGATCAAGCGCCGGTGGTTCGGCGCGACATGCTTCCCATTCCGGACGTGGCGCACGTCGGCTTGACGACGTATGACGCGAAGGATCCCGACACGAGCTACCCGCCGATCAGGGACGTGCGTCCACCCGAGGGTGCGCCCAACGTCGTCGTCATCCTCATCGACGACGTCGGGTACGGCGCCAGTAGCGCGTTCGGCGGGCCGTGCCAGACGCCGAACTTCGAGAAGCTGGCCTCGGGTGGGCTGAAGTACAACCGCTTCCACACCACGGCGTTGTGCTCGCCGACCCGCCAGGCACTGCTGACTGGCCGCAATCACCATTCGGTCGGCATGGGGTGCATCACCGAGGGCGCTACCGCTGCACCGGGCTACACCTCGGTGCTCCCGAACACCAAGGCGCCGCTTCCGTTGACGCTCAAGCTCAACGGCTATTCCACGGCGCAGTTCGGCAAGTGCCACGAGGTGCCGGTCTGGCAGACCAGCCCGGCCGGGCCGTTCACCGGATGGCCTACGGGCGGTGGCGGGTTCGAGTACTTCTACGGCTTCATCGGCGGGGAGAACAACCAATGGGACCCGGCCCTGTACGAGGGCACCACCCCGATCGAGCCCCCGAAGACGCCAGCCGAGGGCTATCACCTGACAGAAGACCTGGCCGACAAGGCGATCAGCTGGGCCCGCCAGCAGAAGGCACTCACGGGTGACAAGCCGTTCTTCATGTACTTCGCGCCAGGAGCCACCCACGCTCCGCACCAGGTCCCCCCGGAGTGGATCGAGAAGTACAACGGCAAGTTCGCCCATGGCTGGGACAAGCAGCGCGAGCTCACCTTCGAACGTCAGAAGGAACTCGGCGTCATCCCCGCCGACGCCGTGCTCACGCCGCGCCACGCGGAGATTCCGGCCTGGGACGACATGGATCCCGCGCTCAAGCCCGTACTGGAGCGTGAGATGGAGGTCTACGCAGCGTTCATGGAGCACACCGACCATCACGTCGGACGGCTGTTGGATGCCCTGGAACCCGTTATGGACAACACGCTGGTGTACCTGATCATCGGCGACAACGGCGCATCGGCCGAAGGCACACTGCAGGGTGCGTTCAACGAGATGGCCAACTTCAACGGCATGGCCGCGATCGAGACGCCCGAGTTTATGATGTCCAAGCTCGACGAGTTCGGCGGTGAGGGTTCATACGGCCACTACGCCGTGGGCTGGGCATGGGCGATGGACGCGCCGTATCAATGGACCAAGCAGGTGGCCTCGCACTGGGGCGGCACCCGCAACGGCACCATCGTGTCGTGGCCCGCCGGGATCACCGAAAAGGGTGGCCACCGCAACCAGTTCACACACGTCATCGATCTGGCTCCCACCGTGCTGGAGGCAGCGGGCATTCCGGAGCCGACACTGGTCAACGGTGTCCTGCAGAGCCCGTACGAGGGCACCAGCATGCGGTACAGCTTCAACGACGCGCACGCTCCCGAGCGGCACGAGACGCAGTACTTCGAGATGTTCTGCAACAGAGGCATCTACCACAAGGGGTGGAGCGCGGTGACCAAGCACCGCACCCCCTGGGAGATGAGCGGGGCGGTCATGCCAGCGTTCGACGACGACGTCTGGGAACTCTATGACGGCACCTCGGACTGGACGCAGTCCAAGGACCTGTCGAAGGAAAATCCGGAGAAACTTCACGAACTGCAACGGCTTTGGCTGATCGAGGCGGTCAAGTACAAAGTACTTCCGCTCGACGACCGGCAGATCGAGCGCTTCATCCCCGACATCGCCGGACGGCCCACCCTCATCAAGGGCAACACCCAGCTGCTCGTCGGCGGCATGGGTCGGCTGTCGGAAAACTGTGTGGTCGACATCAAGAATAAGTCGTGGGCCGTCACGTCCGACCTGGAGGTGCCTGCCGCCGGTGCCGAGGGTGTGATCATCGCCCAGGGTGGCCGGTTCGGCGGCTGGGCTCTGTACGCCAAGGACGGTCGGGCGAAGTTCTACTACAACGTGCTGGGCATCACGGCGTTCGCGATCGATGCCACCGCGCCGATTCCGATAGGCGCCACGCAGGTGCGCATGGAGTTCGCCTACGACGGCGGCGGAATGGGCAAGGGCGGCAACGTCACGCTCTACTGCGATGGCAAGGAAGTCGGGGCGGGCCGTGTCGACCAGACACAGGGCGTCGTCTTCTCGGCCGACGAGACGACGGACATCGGCCGCGAGACCGGCACGACCGTCAGCCCGGACTACACCGCCCACACCAGCACGTTCAACGGCAAGGTCAACTGGGTGCAGATCGACCTCGGCGATGACGCCAAGGACGCCGACCACTACATCGACCCGGAGGAGCGGTTCCGGGTCGCGATGGCCCGGCAGTAGGGGTCAGCGCGTCGGGTCGGACAGTGGCGGCAGGACCATCGGGAGTACGAAGTCCTCCAGCATGGCTCGCTCGTCGGATTCGTCGCGGCCGGGGAACACTAGCAGCGAGACGATCACGCGCACCATCCAGCGCGCGCGCTTCTCGACGTCATCCACGCCGAGCGCGCGCAGGTACGCCTCGGTCAGCGCCTTGATGACCTCGGAGCGTTCGGCCATCTCGCCGCCGATGGGTCGCTGTGTCGGCGCGAACCACGAAGACAGCGCCGGACTTTCGCGGACCTGGCGCAGCGCCGCGATGATGCCCTCTACCAGTTGCGCGCCGGGGTCAGCTGTGCCGCTGAGAGTTTCGCCCAACTCGCGGAACACCCGGTGGGCCTCGCGGTGCACGTACGCGGTGTACAGCGCATCGCGGTTCTCGAAGTAGCGGTACAGCGTCGCGCGGGAACATCCGGAGGCCTTCGCGATGTCGTTCATGCCGACGCTCGCGGCGCCGTGCCGGGCGAACAGATCTTCCGCCGCGTCGAGGATCTTCTCGGCTGCGACGTCGCCGCGGTTGGCCGCCAGCCAGTCTCCCGCCATCAGTTCACCGTGAACGGCACCGACAGCGGGCGCCGCACGTAACTTCCTCCGGCCCATACGATCCCGTCCTCGTCGACCTCGAAGTCGGGGATGCGGGCCATGAGTTCCTCCAACGCCACCCGCGACTGCATGCGCGCGGCGGCCGCACCCAGGCAGTGGTGGGCGCCGTGGCTGAATGTCAGGATGTTGCGCGGCGCGCGCGTCACGTTGAGTTCGCCTGCGTCGTCGCCATACTGGCGTTCGTCGCGGTTGCCCGAGCCGTAGAGGAACATCACGCGACGGCCCTCGGGGATGGTGACGTCGCCGACCGTCACATCTCGGGTCACGGTGCGGCCCAACATCTGTACGGGGGAGGTGAGCCGCAGGAACTCGTCGACGGAGTCACCGATCAATTCGGGGTGCTGAGCCAGCAGCTTGCGTTGGTCTGGCCGCTGGTGCAGCAGCTGGACCGACCCGCCGAGCATGCCGGTGGTGGTGTCGTTCCCGCCGGTGACCATCGTGAACGTGAACGCCAGGATCGACAGCACGCCCGCGATGTCGCCGTCGGCGCCGACGCCCGCGGCCACCAGATGGGACACGGTGTCGTCCTCGGGTTCGACGCGGCGGCGCTCAATCAGCGCGGTGAAGTACGCCATCATTCCGCCGAGCGCGTCACCGAGTGTCTCGAGCGCCCCGCCGATGCCACCCTCGGCGGTGTTGGCGGCGACGATCGCCTCGGTCCACCCGTCGAATTGGCTGCGGTCCTCCTCGGGTACGCCGAGGTAGTGCGCCACCACCATCGACGGCAGCGGCTTGAACAACTCGGCCACGATGTCGCCACCGCCGTTGGAGCGCAACCCCTCGATGCGCTCGACGACGTACTCGCGGACCTTCGGCTCGACGGCCTCCACCTGACGCGGCGTGAACCCGCGCGAGACCAGCCTGCGGAACTCGGTGTGCACCGGCGGGTCCTGCATGACCATCGGCGGGTTGTCGGCCAGCCCGATGAGCTCGAGTTCGCCGTAGTTGACCGTCAGCCCCTGTGCGGAGGAGAACGTCTCGTGGTCGCGGGCGGCGGTGAAGATGTCGGCGTGCCGGGACAGCACGTAGTAGTCGTGGTCGGGCTTGTCCTCGGGCACGACGTGGTGGACGGGGTCGTGGTCGCGCAGCGCCCGGTACATCGGCCACGGGTCCGGCCAGGTCGCGGCAGTGGCCAGCTGAAATCGCGCCGGAGTCTCGTGAGACAAAGTAGCTGTCATGTCTTATGAATACGACACGGACCGTCTCATGTCAACCACCGAGGCCCCACGTGGAAGCCAGCTAAGGCTAGCCTTAGCTCAGTCGATCGATGGCGTCGCCGCAACCTGTGACGACGCGAAAGGGGAGCGCTGATGGCCCGCGGATTCCAGGGCGCCATGATGCGTGGCTTCGGCGCGCGTGACCACGAAGCGACGGTGCTCGGGACCGAGTGGCTGGCCCCACACTTCCGGCGCATCCGCATGGTGTCGCCGACGGTGTTCGAGGACTCGCTGGCCGAACCGACGTCGTGGCTGCGCTTCTGGTTCCCCGACCCCGACGGCTCCGACACCGAGTTCCAACGGGCGTACACCATCACCGAGTCCGACACCGACACTGGCCATTTCGCGGTCGACGTCGTCCTGCATGAGCCGTCGGGACCGGCGTCGGCATGGGCGCGCAACGTCGAAGCCGGGGCGACGATCTCGGTGATGTCGATGGGGTCGAAGGGCTTCAGCGTCCCCGACGACCCCGTCGACCGGCCCGCCGGCTACCTCCTGATCGGCGACGCGGCGTCTACCCCCGCCATCAACGGCATCATCGGCGCGGTCCCGCACGACATCCCCATCGAGGGCTACCTCGAGCAGCGCCATGACGACGACTTGCTCATCCCACTCGCCGAACACCCGCGGCTCGTCGTGCACCGGGTGGTTCGGCGGGACGCGACGTCTCTCGCCTCGGCCATCGAGTCCCGCGACTGGTCGAACTGGCACGCCTGGGCGGGGCCCGAGGCCGGCGCGCTCAAGCACCTCCGCACCCGACTGCGTGACGAGTTCGGCTTCCCCAAGCAGGAGCTCCACGCGCAGGCCTACTGGACCGAAGGCCGCGCGATGGGTACCAAGCGCGGTGACGAGGAGGCCAAACCGGACGCGCCCGCCGCGGCTCCGCCGGAAGCCGCCCCCGGTACTTGGCGTGCGCAGGCCGCGGGCCGACTGCTCGCCCCGCTGAAGACGCCGTTGATCGTCTCCGGTGTCCTTCAGGGCCTGATTACCTTGATCCAGCTGGCGCCGTTCGTGCTGCTCGTCGAGCTCGCCAGGCTGTTGCTGGCGGGCGCTGACGCGGCCCGGTTGTGGACGCTGGGCATCGCCGCGGTGGCGCTGCTCGGCACCGGAACCACGTTGGCGGCCGCGCTCACGCTGTGGCTGCACTGGATCGACGCCCGCTTCGCCCGTGAGCTCCGCGGCAAGCTGCTGACCAAGCTGTCCCGGCTGCCGCTCGGCTGGTTCACCGCGCGTGGGTCGGGGTCGATCAAACAGCTGGTGCAGGACGACACGTTGGCCCTGCACTACCTGGTCACCCACGCGATCCCCGACGCCGTCGCCGCGGTCGTCGCCCCGGTGGCGGTGCTCGTCTACCTGTTCGTCGTCGACTGGCGCATCGCACTGGTGTTGTTCGGCCCGGTGCTCGTCTATCTAGTCCTGATGTCGGTCATGACGATCCAGTCCGGGACACGCATCGCTCAGGCCCCACGCTGGGCCGAGCGGATGAGCGGCGAGGCGGGCGCATACCTGGAGGGTCAGCCGGTGGTCCGCGTGTTCGGCGGCGCGGCGGCGTCGAGCTTCCGGCGCAGGCTCGACGACTACCTCGCGTTCCTGGTGTCCTGGCAGCGGCCGTTCATCGGCAAGAAGACCCTGATGGATCTGGTCACCCGGCCCGCCACGTTCCTGTGGCTCATCGTGGTGGTCGGCACGCCGTTGATCGTTGCGGGCCTGATGGATCCGGTGGACTTGCTCCCATTCCTGTTGCTGGGCACCACCTTCGGGGCCCGGCTGCTCGGCATCGGATACGGCCTTGGTGGCATCCAAGCCGGAATGCTCGCCGCGCGCCGGGTGCAGTCCGCGCTCGACGAGCAAGACCTCGACGTCCGCGAGGGTGGCGCTGGCGAAACGTCCGAAGGCGACGTCGTCTTCGACCGAGTGACGTTCGGCTACCGCCCCGAAGTGCCGGTGATCAAGGACGTGACGTTGACGCTGCGGCCGGGCACCGTGACCGCGCTCGTCGGCCCCTCGGGCTCGGGCAAGTCCACGCTGGCCGCCCTGCTGGCACGTTTCCACGACGTCCAACACGGTGCAATCCGCATCGGGGGCAAGGACATTCGGACATTGACCGCCGACGAGCTGTACCGCCACGTGGGGTTCGTCCTTCAGGACACCCAGCTGGTGCACGGCACCGTCGCCGAGAACGTCGCCCTTGCCGACCCCGACGCCGACGTCGCGAGGGTGCACGCGGCGGCCCGCGAAGCGCAGATCCACGATCGCATCCAGCGCATGCCCGACGGCTACGACACCGTGCTCGGCGCAGGCTCCGGGCTGTCGGGCGGCGAGCGGCAGCGGCTCACCATCGCCCGCGCAATCCTGGCCGACACGCCGGTGCTGATACTCGACGAGGCCACCGCATTCGCCGATCCGGAGTCGGAATACCTTGTCCAGCAAGCACTCAACCGGCTCACCCGGGATCGCACCGTCCTCGTGATCGCGCACCGGCTGCACACCGTCACCCACGCCGATCAGATCGTCGTGCTCGACGACGGGGTGATCGCCGAGACCGGGACCCACGACGAGCTTCTCGCAGCGGGCGGGCGCTACCGCACGCTGTGGGACTCAGCACGGCCCGTCACCGCAGGCACGGCGCAGGAGGCCCGTCGATGATCCGCACCCTGCTCGCGCTCATCCCAGCCGACCGGCGCGGCAAGGTCGGCGCATACACCGTGCTGACGATCGGCTCGGTACTGCTTCGCGCCGCGGCCGCCGTGCTGCTGGTCCCGCTAGTGGCGGCGCTATTCGGCGACACACCGGAACGCGCGTGGGCATGGTTGGGCTGGTTGACCGCGGCCACGGTGGTCGGCTGGGTAATCGACACCACCACGGCGAGAATGGGTTTCGAGCTCGGGTTCGCCGTGCTCGACAACACCCAGCACGACGTGGCCGACCGACTCCCGAACATCCGACTGGACTGGCTGGATCACGAGCACACCGCCACCGCGCGACAGGCCGTCGCCGCCACCGGGCCCGAACTCGTCGGCCTCGTCGTCAACCTGCTGACACCGCTGATCGGTGCCGTACTACTGCCCGCGGCCATCGCGGTGGCGCTGGTGTGGGTGGCGCCGGCACTGGGGCTGGCGGCCCTTGCCGGCGTGGTGGTACTGCTCGGCGCGCTGTGGACCGCGGGCAGGCTCACCCGCACCGCCGACGCGGTCGCGGACGCGACCAACTCCGCGTTCACCGAGCGCATCATCGAATTCGCCCGCACTCAACAGGCATTGCGGGCCGCCCGGCGCGTCGAGCCGGCTCGCAGCCTGGTGGGCAGCGCGCTCGACGCCCAGCACGGCGCGAGTCTGCGGTTGCTTGCGATGCAGATTCCCGGGCAGTTGCTCTTCAGCCTCGCCAGCCAGCTGGCGCTGATCCTGTTCGCGGGCATGGCGACACTGCTCACGGTGCGCGGCACGTTGGGCGTCCCCGAAGCGATCGCCTTGATCGTCGTCATCGCCCGCTACCTCGAGCCGTTCACCGCGCTGAGCGAGTTGGCGCCTGCCCTGGAATCCACCCGGGCCACGTTGGGCAGGATTCAGGCAGTGCTGGACGCCCCCGTGCTGGCCGCGGGCGACGCCTCACCAACCGACGCGAACGCCCCGCCCCGCGTCGAGTTCGACGACGTCGGATTCGGCTACTGCGACGAGAAGCTGCTCGACGGACTGAGTTTCGCGTTGGAGCCCGGCACCACAACGGCCATCGTCGGGCCGTCGGGCTCGGGGAAGAGCACGATCCTCGCGCTGATCGCTGGACTCCACCAACCGACCCGGGGCAGGGTGCTGTTCGACGGCGTCGACCTCGCGACGCTGGATCCCGACGCCCGGCGAGCCGCGGTGAGCGTGGTGTTCCAGCATCCGTATCTGTTCGACGGCTCGTTGCGCGACAACGTCCTGGTCGGCTGGCCGTCGGCCGATGCCGAGACCGTCGCCGGTGCGATGCGGCTGGCCCGCGTCAACGAACTCACCGCCCGGCTGCCCGACGGCGACCAGACCGGAGTCGGCGAGGCTGGTGCGGTCCTGTCGGGCGGCGAACGTCAGCGGGTGAGCATCGCGCGCGCCCTGCTGAAGCCCGCACCCGTGCTTCTTGTCGATGAGGCGACGAGCGCGTTGGACAACGAGAACGAGGCGGCCGTGGTCGACGCGCTGACCGCCGATCTGCGGCCGCGCACGCGCGTGATCGTCGCTCACCGTTTGGCCAGCATCAGGCACGCCGACCGGGTGTTGTTCGTCGACGACGGCCGCGTCGTCGAGGACGGCACGATCGACGAATTGCGAGCCGCTGGTGGTCGTTTCGACGAGTTCTGGAATCAACAGCGCGCGGCCGCCGACTGGCAGCTGGCCGCCAACCCGACCTGAGCACCCCTCGCCACCCCTCCGCGAGCGCGCGTGTCTGCGGCCGACACGCCGAGGCAAAGCCCGAGTTTGCGCGCGCTCGCGCCAGTGGTCTAGATCGCGGCCCCGGGGTTGAGAATGCCGTCCGGGTCGAGCGCGGCCTTGATCCGTTGGTTGAGCTCCATCGCCTCGGGGCCGAGGTAGCCCGCCAGCCACGGCCGCTTCAGCCGCCCGACGCCGTGCTCGCCGGTGATGGTGCCGCCGAGCCCGACGGCCAGGTCCATGATCTCCCCGAAGGCGAGCTGGGCGCGCTGCGTCATCGCCGCATCAGCGGGGTCGTACACGATCAGCGGGTGGGTGTTGCCGTCGCCTGCGTGGGCGATCACCGAGATCAGCAGGTCGTGCTGCGCGGCGATCTTCTCGACGCCGGACACCAGGTCCGCCAGCGCAGGCAACGGCACGCCGACGTCCTCGAGCAACAACGCACCCTTGGCCTCCACCGCGGGGATCGCGAACCGGCGCGCGGCCACGAACGCCTCACCCTCCTCCGGATCGTCGGTCGAGAACACTTCCGTCGCACCGTGTTCGGTGAACACCCGCGCCATGTACGCCGCGTCCTCCGCGCCTGCGGCACCGCGGTCGTCGGACGCGGCGACCATCATGGCAGCGGCCGTGCGATCGAGGCCCATCTTCAGTTTGTCCTCGACGGCGTTGATGGCGACGGCGTCCATGAACTCCAGCATCGACGGCCGGATCTTGCCGGTGATCGTCACGACCGCCTCGGCGGCCGCCGCCACCGAGGCGAACGACGCGACGACGGTGCAGCCCCGGTGCTGTGCGGGCAGCAGCTTCAGCGTCACCTCGGTGACGATGCCGAGCGTGCCCTCGCTGCCGACGAACAGCTTTGTCAGACTCAGTCCCGCAACGTCTTTCAGCCTCGGGCCCCCGAGCCGTACCGCGGTGCCGTCGGCCAGCACCACCTGCAGGCCCAGCACGTAGTCCGTGGTGACGCCGTACTTGACGCAGCACAGCCCACCCGCGTTGGTGGCGACGTTGCCGCCGATGCTGCATATCTCGAACGACGAAGGGTCCGGCGGATACCAGAGCCCGTAAGCGGCGACGGCCTTCTTGACCTCGGCGTTGAACAGGCCTGGTTGGGTGACGGCGGTGCGGGTGACCGGGTCGACGGTGATGTTGCGCATGCGCTCGGTCGAGAGCACGATGCCACCGTCCAGCGCCGTGGCGCCGCCGGACAGGCCGCTGCCCGCACCGCGCGGGACGACGGCGACGTGGTGGGCGGTCGCCCACCGCATCACCGTTTGCACCTCCTCGGTGCGGACCGGCCGTACGACGGCCAGCGGCGTGCCCGCACTCGGGTCCGCGGCGCGGTCCTGACGGTACGAGGCCAGGATGTCGGGATCGGTGACGACGGTGCCGTCGGGAAGCTCGGCGATCAGGTCTGCCAACGCGGACTGCATCGCTCGATCGTAGGCTTCAGCCCGCGAGCGCCCGTTCGAACTGCACGCCATCGAGGAAGGTGTCCTTGCGGGCGACGCGCCAGTCGTCGGTGACCGTGACGAGGTCGATGCAGTCCCATTGCGCGGGTTCGCCGGTCGGCAGCCTGCTCGTCAGCGTCCAGTCCAGCACCCAGTGGTGGGGGCCGAATTCGGTGCGGTGGATGACGAATCCGAAGTCCGGCAGGGCCGCGAACATCGCGGCGAACGCATCCCGCACGGCGCCGGACCCCTCGACCGCCGGTTGGCCGTGGTGCAGCCAGAACGTCGTCTCCGGTGCGTGCAGCGCCACGATCGCGTCGGGATCGTGTGCGGCCCAGGCCGCGACGTAGCGCTCGTAGAGCTCGGGTAGCGAGCGGGGCGCGCTCATCGGACCGCGAAGACGCGGTAGTGCACCTCGGTCAGCGAGACCTGGTTGATCGCGACGGTGTGGACGGCGTTGAGCCATCGATAGCGCTCGTCGTCGGTGTCGAACAGCGGACTGGAGCGAGCCACCATCTCGTCGTGCCGGATCAGCTCACCGGCGGCGAACCTGGCGGAGGCGTCTTGGTCCATCAGCACGCGGCCCGTGTTGCTGATGTGTATGAGTGCGCCGTCGTCGGTGCGCAACGTCGCTCGCACGTCGAGGCGGGCGACACGGTCGGTGCCGACGAGGATCCAGTCGCCGCCGCCGGGCACGATGTCACCTGCGATGCGTGGGCCCTCACAACGGCCGTGCTTGACGACGTAGGTCATCCGGGTGCCGACGGGGGTGGCGAAGATCTGCACCGGTTCGAACTCGATGCGGATGTCGAGGAGGTGCTCGAGTGTCGGGCTGACGTCGATATCGACCAGAGTGGTTGTCATGGTGAGCCTTTCGTTCTTACAGGGGTCGGATGGCCGTCGCGAGGACGGGGGCCAGGTGGGTGGGATCGTCGACGGACAACTGGGGGTCGGTGACGTCCAGCCGGCGGAGCATCAGCCGCGCGAGCGCGTCGTCGGATCCCGTGACGACGCACCGGGGCGTGCCGTCGACAGCGCCCCTGGCCCACCTCCGCCCGTCCCAGGTGATCGACATCGTCGACGACGGCGCGTCGAGGGTGAGCGTCATGGGGGCCGCCTCCAGTGGGGCAGCCTGCAGCAAGAGGTAGAGCTCGCCGAAGCCCAGCAGCGCGTCGAGTGTGGCGCGGGAGAACGGAGTGGGATCGCCTATGGCCACCTCGAGATCGTTTCGGTGCGTGCCGAATTCGATGACGAGGCACTGGAGCGCGGCGTCGACGGGGTAGGGGCCGAACGCCATCGGGATCGTCGGCCAGCTCGCAGGCGGACGGTCGAGCGCCGCCCTCAGGTGTTCGATGCTCAGCCGGATCGCCGAGGCGGCGTCGCCCGAGAACGCCAATTCGGCTGGTGCACTGGAGGTTCCGAGTCGGGCCCGGTGAAATGACTCGGCGTCGCGAAAGGCGCCTGACGCGACGTGAGCGGCAAGGTCGTCGATGGTCCAGGCCGCGCACGGCGTCGGTGCGGTGCGATCGGTGGCGTCGAGGCGGTCCAGCAGGTCGGCGAAGGTCAGCGCCTCGGCCGCAACCGCGTCGGCCAGGTGGGTGAGTGATGCCATAGGAGCCACGCTAGATCACTATGCTTGGAAAAAACAAGTAGTAAGTTGGAAAAACCAATCAAAGTGTAGAGTGGCGGCATGGCAGCCCGCTCGTACGGCCAATACTGCGCACTGGCGAAGAGCCTCGATGTCGTCGGTGACCGCTGGACGCTGCTCGTCGTGCGCGAACTGCTCGAGGGCCCGCAGCGCTATGGCGACCTGCTGGCCGCGCTCGCGCCGATCGCCACGGACATGCTCGCCGGACGCTTGCGCGATCTGGAGGCGCACGGGCTGGTGCGCAAGCGCACGTTGCCCAAGCCGGCGGCGGCCGCCGTCTACGAACTCACCGACGACGGGCGGGCGCTGGAGGACGTCATCAACGCCTTTGCGCGGTGGGGCAGGCACCTCATCGAAACCCGTGAGGTCGGTGACGTCGTCCGTCCCGAATGGCTGACGCGGGCTGTGCGCGCCTATGTCCGCGTCGACCGCAGCGGCCCACCGGTCACCGTCAGGCTCGTCACCCCGGAAGGTGGCGCGACGGTGCTCATCGGGCCCGATGCCGTCGACACCGTCGACGACGAGGCGCCTGCCGAAGTCACGCTCACCGGAGCGGCAGAGGCGCTGGCCGCGGCCATGGACCCCGCACGCGTCGGCGAGCTGGTGACCGCGGGTGCCCTGACGATCGAGGGCGATCCCCGCGCCGTTCGCCGCCTCGGGAAGCTGTTCGACGCGCCGCGGGCACGCGGCTGAACGCTAGGTGGCGGGCTGGGGATCGCGGTCCAGCTCGCGCAACGACGGCATGAACAGTGCGCCCAATCCGAGCAGCACCATCGGTAGCGACAACGCGAGGAACGTCGTCGTGAGTCCGGCCGAATCGGCCAAGGGGCCTGCGACGATGAGCCCCAGTGGCCCGGCCGCATACGCGAGCGAGCCCATGACGCCCACGACCCGGCCGCGCAGATGGGCGGGCGCCCGGGTCTGCATCACGTAGTTGTAGATCGGCGCGATCGGCCCGTAGACGAAGCCCACGATCGCGCTCAGCACCAGGATGACGGGCAGCGGCGGCAGGAACGCGATGACCGTCATGGCGACTCCGAGCGTCAGCAGCGCGATCAACATCGTCGTACGGCGCTTCACGAACTTCGACATCACGGCGTAGCCCAGCGCGCCGACCAGTCCGCCGACGGACAGCGCCATCAGCACCCAGCCCAGCTGCGCCGGCTCGTTGCGGTCGGTGAAGTACTTGGGGAATAGGACGGCCTCCATCGGCATGTAGAGCCCCGTCGCGGCCAGGTCGACGAACGCCAGCACCCGCAGCACCTTCGAACGCCAGACGAACGACAACCCCTCGCGAACGCCGGCCCACACGTTGGACGGCACGGCGTCGAGGTTCGGTTTGCCCGCGCCCTCGAGCCGCAGTGTCGAGATCGCCACGATGGACAGGCCGAAGGCGCCGGCCGTCACCCACATCGTGTTGATGCCACCGAGCGTGGTGATCAGCAGGCCGCCGATGCCCGGCCCGACGATGTAGCTGAGGTTGAACGTGGCCTCGTAGACGCTGTTCGCGTGATCCAGCGTCCAGCCCGCCCGCTGCGCGGCTTCCGGGAGCATCGTTTCGCGCGCCGTCATTCCGGCGGGGTCGAAGAACGCTCCGAGCGCGGCGAGCGCCGCGAGCACCGTCACGTTGACCGCGTCGACCCCGAAGGACAGCGCGATCACCGGCACCGCGATCACCGACAGCGCGGACAGGGCGTCGGAGATCATCGACACCCGTTTGCGGCCAAGGTAGTCGACCGCCGCACCCGCGATCAGCGTGGCCACCAACAGCGGCAGTGTGCCCGCCATCGCGACGATCGACGCGTCCAACGCGGACCCGTTGCGCTGCAACACCAACCACGGGAAGGCAATCAGCGAGATGCCGTTGCCTGCGCCTGCCATCAGGGCGGCGAACAGAATGAGCAGGACGGGGCCGTACTTCTTGGTGCTCATGAGGTATCGCGGCGAATGTAGCAGCGCGGCCGCCCGCCCCGCGACCGGTTTTCGGCAGCGGGCACAGTGGTGGCGTGACATTGCCGCATCCGCGATCCGGCGCGAGCTTCGGTTCTCCGGTGCCCGCGGGCACGGGTTGGCCGGGGGATCCGGCGGCCCAGGACACCGTCGTCGCGACGACGCCCGCGCGGGTGCGGTCGGCGGCCAGTCGTGCGTCGTCGGTCGAGTCGCTCGATGCCGCGGTCAGCGTGTGCCGGGCGTGTCCGCGGCTGGTGACGTGGCGCGAAGACGTCGCGGGGGAGAAGCGTCGGTCATATGCCGCCGAACCCTATTGGGGCAGACCGGTGCCGGGCTTCGGCGCGCCCGCGCCGGCACTGCTGATCCTCGGGCTGGCGCCCGCTGCACACGGGGCCAACCGGACGGGCCGCGTGTTCACCGGTGACCGCTCCGGCGACGTGCTGTTCGCGGCGCTGCACCGAGCCGGGCTCGCGAATGCGGCGCTGAGCATCGACGCGGCAGATGGGTTGGTACTCAACGACACTCGGGTGGTCGCGGCGGTACGGTGCGCGCCGCCCGACAACAAGCCGTTGCCCGAGGAGCGGTCGACGTGTGCGCCGTGGCTCGACGCCGAGTGGCGGCTGATCCGACCGCACGTGAAGGTGATCGTCGCGCTCGGCGGGTTCGCGTGGCGGGCCGCGCTCGACATGGTGCGCGCCGGTGGTGGCGTCGTGCCGTCGCCGATGCCGAAGTTCGGCCACCTCGCGTCGGCACGGCTCGGTGACGTCACGCTGATCGGCTGCTATCACCCCAGCCAGCAGAACACGTTCACCGGCCGGTTGACCCCGGCGATGCTCGACGACGTCTTCGCCGCCGCCAAACGTACGATTTCGGCGCGCTGACGGACGGTGAGCGGGTGAAACCGCGCCGAAGTCGCTGGGGGAACGGATCAGGGCGCGATGGCGTTGACTTGAATCGTGCGCCTCTCGGTACTCGATCTCGTTCCCGTCCGCAGCGACCAGACCACGTCGGACGCGCTGGCCGCCACCGTGCGGCTGGCGCAAACCGCCGACGCGCTGGGCTACACCCGCTACTGGCTGGCCGAACACCACAACATGCCCGCTGTCGCGGCCACCAGCCCGCCCGTGCTCATCGGCTACCTGGCCGGGCTGACCACGCATATCAGGCTCGGGTCCGGCGGTGTCATGCTGCCCAACCACGCGCCGCTCGCGGTCGCCGAGCAGTTCGCGCTGCTCGAGGCGGCGGCGCCTGGCCGCATCGACCTCGGCCTCGGACGCGCACCGGGTAGCGACCCGGTGACGTCGATCGCGCTGCGCGGGCCTGCGGGCCGCTCCGACGCCGACATCGAGCAGTTCCCGCAGTACCTCGACGACGTCGCCGCGTTGATGAGCGCCAAGGGCGTGTCGGTGTCCATCCAGGGCCGCAGTCTGTTGGACCAGGACTACGTGCTGAAGGCGACGCCCGCGGCGGCCAGCGAGCCACCGCTGTGGCTGCTCGGTTCGTCGATGTACTCCGCGCACCTGGCCGCCGCAAAGGGGCTGCCGTACGTCTTTGCCCACCACTTCTCCGGCCAGGGCACCGAGGAGGCGCTCGCCGCGTACCGGGCCGAATTCCGGCCGAGCGACCTGGCGGCCGAGCCCACCACGTTCATGACCGTCAACGCCGCTGTGGCGCCCACCCGCGAGGAGGCCGAGGCGTTGATGCTGCCGAACCTGCACATGATGGCGTGGCTACGCACCGGCCAACCGCTGCGCCCGCTCGACCTCGTGGAGGACGCGCAGGCGAATCAGTTGACGCGCCAGCAGCAGGCGATCGTCGACGCCGGGCTGTCCCGCGCCATCGTGGGCACTCCCACCGAGGCCGCCGCGCAGGTACGCGAACTGGCCGAACAGTTCGGCGTCGACGAAGTCATGGTGAGCCCCGTGGCGTCGGCCTACCGCGGCGTCGACCCCCGCACCGCGCCGGGGCGCGAGCGGACGTTGGAGTTGCTCGCCAAGGAGCTTCTCTAAGGCGTCAACGCGATGATCGGAATGGGTCGCGTGGTGCGCGTCTGATAGCCCTCGTAGACGTGGTTGTTGTTGTCGTTCACCAGCTTCCACTGCCGCGCGTAGTCGGGGTCGTCGGCCCCGACGATCTTCGCGGTGACGGGAAAGCGCTTCGGACCGACGTTGATCTCGACGTTCGGGTTGGCCTTCGCGTTGAAGTACCAGCCGGGCGCCTTGGGATCACCGCCCTTGGACGCGACCACCAGGTAGGAGTCGCCGTCCTTCGCGTAGCTCAACGAGTTCGTCCGCTGGGCGCCGGTCTTTGCGCCGACCGTGTGCAGCAGCAGAATCGGCGCCGTGCCAGGGATCTTGTGTCCGATCCGGCCGTTGGTCCGCTTGTAGATCTGGTCGTGCAGCTTCAGCAGTGGGAGTCCGACATAGCGCTCCCACGGCGGCATGAATTCGTTGCCCATGGTCTTACTCCTTCACCGCGTCGAGTTTGGCCAGCGCGTCACGCAGGATGCGTCCCGTCGCTTCCCGGTCTGGGTCGCGCCGCACGACGAGCCCCTTGGCGAACGACAACTTGTCGCCGGAATGTCGTGGCGCGACGTGCAGGTGGATGTGGAACACGCTCTGGAAGGCAGCCTTGCCATCGTTGATGGCGATGTTGTTGCCGTCGGCCTTCAACTCCGAGGCCCGGGCCGCCTGCCCGATGCGCTGCGCGATGCGCGTCATGTCGGCCAGCGTAGAAGGCGGGGTGTCGGTCAGGTCGACGGTGTGCTTCTTCGGCATGACCAGGGTGTGGCCACGCACGATGGGCCGCACGTCGAGGATGGCGAGGTAGTCGTCGTCCTCGTAGACGCGCACCGCGGGCGCGTCACCGTTGACGATGGCGCAGAACACGCATGACATGTCGCCACCGTAGCGCTTGGCTCAGACGTTCTCCTTGGCCCACTCGGCCAGGCGGCGGTCGCGCTCTGCGGCATCGACCTCTTCGACACGGGTCATCACGGCCCAGCGCTGACCGAACGGGTCGACGATCGACGCGAACCGGTCGCCGGTCACGAACGTCGTCAGCGGCTCCCGGATGGTGGCGCCCGCTGCCTCCGCCCTGGCCACGACCTCGTCGACGTCGTGGCAGTACAGCACGATCGAATGCGTGACGGACTCCTTGCGTTCCGGCGGCTCGAGCCCGTAGTCGGAGTTCGAATCGGACAGCTGAAGTCGTCCGTTGCCGAAGTCGAGCTCCGCGTGCGCGATCGAACCGTCGGAGCCGTCCATCTTCTCGATCAGCTCGGCGCCGAAGACGGCGCAGTAGAACTCGATGGCCTTGGCGGCGCCGTCGACGACGAGGAATGGGGTGAGGCTGGTGTAGCCGTTCGGAATGGGCTTGACGGTCATGTCGCCCAGTTTCGTAGGGTTTGCGTTGTGGACGCTTGGAAAAACGCGCCACCCGACGAACCTCAACTCGGAGTGGTGGGGCGTGCCGGCACCACGAACGTGTTCGACCTGACGCGATGGCCCCCGTCGGATGACGCCGCAACGTGGGTCGAGCACTTCTGGTCGGTGAGTTGGGACCTGCGCGGGCGCGACCCGTTCGACAGCATGGTCATCACGTTTCCCGCCATGCACGTCACCCACGAGTGGGGCACCGACTCGCCCCGGCACGGATATCGGTTGCCCACCAACCTGATCCAGGGTGTCGTCGAGCAGGTGTTCACCACGACGCTGACCGAACGGGGCGCCGTGGTGGGAGCGCGCTTTCGGCCTGGCGGCTTCGCGGCCCGCTTCGATCGCGACGCCGCCTCGTACACGGGCCGTGCGGTCCCGGTGGACGACGAGTTGTTCGGTGCGCCATTGGTTCTCGAGGACGACCGAGAGGTTGCCGCGGCGGACTTGGACGCGGCGATCGCGACCGAACGTCCCGTGGATTCGACGTATGGGGCGCTCACCGTCCTCCTGGACCGCATCCGCGACGACGACGGTCTGCACCGCGTCGAGCAGGTCATGGAGCTCTCGCCGTGGAGCACGCGCACCACGCAACGCGTCTTCAAGCGCTACGTGGGCGTCCCCGTCAAGTGGGTGCTGTGCCGGTACCGGTTGCAACAGGCCGCGTTGGAGCTCGAGACCGATCCGACGCTCGACTGCGCCGAGCTCGCCGTACGGCTGGGCTGGTACGACCAGGCGCACTTCATCAACGACTTCCGGTCGATGCTGGGATGCACGCCGGGGGAGTACGTCCTGCGTCACGGCTAAGCGCACAATGACGAGCATGGACCCTCGCGAACTCGCCTTCGCTGGCGCCGCCGAACAGGCCCGGCTGCTGGCGGCGGGCACCATCACCGCGCCCGAGTTGCTCGACGTCTACCTCGAGCGCATCGCCCGCATCGACCCCGAATTGCGTTCGTACCGCATCGTTCTCGCGGACTCGGCCCGGCAGGCCGCCATCGCGGCGCAGGCCAGGCTCGACGCGGGGGAGCGGTTGCCGTTGCTGGGCGTGCCCATCGCCATCAAGGACGACTCGGACGTGGCAGGCGAGGTGACCACCTACGGCACCAGCGCGCACGGCCCGGCCCGCACCGAGGATTCCGAGGTGGTGCGCCGACTGCGCGCGGCCGGGGCGGTGATCCTGGGCAAGACCGCGGTGCCCGAGATGATGATCTGGCCGTTCACCGAGACGATGACGTTCGGTGCGACCCGCAATCCGTGGCACACCGACTACGCGCCGGGAGGCAGCAGCGGCGGCAGCGGGGCCGCCATGGGTGCGGGCCTGGCCGCCATGGCGCTCGGCTCCGACGGCATGGGTTCGATCCGCATCCCGTCGACGTGGAACGGGCTGTTCGGGATCAAGCCGCAGCGCGATCGCGTGCCCATCGCACCGCACAACGGAGCGTGGTGCGGACTGGAGGTCATGGGGCCCATCGCGCGCACCGTCGAGGATGCCGCGGTCTTCCTCGACGTCACGGCCGACGATGTGCCCGAGGGTGGCTTCGCCGCAGCGGCAGGGCGCGACCCGGGCCGGCTACGAATCGCGTTGAGCACCAAGGCTCCACTGCCCCTGACGCGGGTCGGCAAGGCGCAGCAGGCCGCGGTCGCGGAGGCGGGTGCGCTGCTACGCGAACTCGGACACGACGTCGTCGAGCGTGATCCGGACTATCCGCCGGGCGCGGTGTTCGGCAACGCGATTCCACGGTACTTCCGCGGCGTGTACGACGACGTCCGCGCGCTCCCGCACCAGCAGCGCCTCGAGCGTCGCACCCGCACGTTCGCCCGAATTGGCCGACTGGTGTCCGACCGGCGGCTGGACGCCATGCGGGTGGCGGAGGCCGAGATTTCGGCGCGGGTGCAGGCGATCTTCGACGACGTCGACGTGGTGATCACGCCGGGCACGGCGACGGGTCCGTCGAAGGTCGGCGCCTACCAGCGTCGCGGCGCGCTCTCGACCTTGACGCTGGTGGCGTCGCGGGTGCCGTTCGGCGCCATGTTCAACGTGACGGGACAACCCGCCGCGGTGGTCCCGTGGGGCCTGGACGGTGACGGCATTCCGACGTCGATTCAGTTGGTGGGTAGACCGTTCGACGAGGCGACGCTGCTGTCGCTCGGCGCACAGCTGGAGTCGGCCCGGCCGTGGGCCCAGCGCAGGCCGCCGGACTGCTGACGGGCGTCAGACCCGCGCCGGCTCGGCCTGAGTCGGTGGCACGTACACCAGGTCGCCCGTCGTCTCGGTCCCGTCGTTGAACAGGGCGACGACGTCGTCGGGCATGGGCGACAGATCGGCGACGCAGATGAAGTCGCGAATCGACGAGCCGGTGCAGAAGCTGTCGACGTTGCGCGCGCCCGCACCGGCCCGGATGTCGTCGACGTCGACGGTCCTGAAGTCGATCGAGAAGCGGGTTCGCCCACTGGTGTTCGGAACGCTGGAGTGCAGTTGGTGTCCCGAGAACTGCAGCATGGCGCCGACCGGCGTGACGAAGACGGTGGATGAGGACAGGTCGACCGGCTCGGTCGGACCGGGCAGGGGCCGGGTCTCCTTGCCGACGTTGGCCGTCGCGGCGGACCGGTGCTTGGCGTTCCACTCGTAGTAGTTGTAGACGGCCGAGTCGTTGGCGACGGCGCGGTCGAAGTACTCGGGATGAAACGCCATCGCGTTGTCCGCGCTGACCTCGTACACCGGCATCCAGTGATTGAGCTGCGCCAGCGGCGCCGAGTACCACGTGTCGCGGTGCGGGTGCCACGCGTATGCGATGCCGGTGGTGAGGTAGCCGTCGCTCGTCGAGGTGCGCAGCCGGGGCACGTCGAAGTACGTCGACGCAGGATCGCAGCCACGTTCGACGAGGAGTTGCCGTAGGAGGCGCTTCGATTCGGGGTGGTGGATGAAGCGGGGCTTGAGCGCACCGAGGACGGTCGCGTAGTCATCGACCGACAGCTCGTACTGCGCCAGTTCCGGATCGTGCCCGCCGAACGCCTCCTCGGTCATCTCCCGAGCGAACGTCGCGAACGCGAGAGACGCCGGCGTGGGCGACGTGATGTCGATGGCACCCGCGTAAACCTGAGCCCGTCCAGCCTTGCCGGTGACGGGCTGATCGACGTGAACGGCGATGGACATGCGGTCAGCATAAACGCTCTTGCCAGGTTCGCCACAATATATTTTGCCGACGCTCGTATGAGCATAGGCCGCTTGTTGTCATACTTTTATACTTTGCTGTGGGTGGCGGGCCGCGAGCGCGGCCTACCTGGCGCCGAGAGTGTGCTGGATGTCGGGAATCATCTGTTGCAGTTGCTGACCCCAATACGGCCAGGAGTGGGTGCCGTCCGGCGGGAAGTTGAACGTCGCGTTCGTGCCGCCGGCCGCGACGTACGCGTTCTGGAAGTTCGTATTGGAGCCCAGCGTGAAGCCCTCCAGGAACTGCTGGGGGATGCCGGCCACGGCGCCCGGCAGATCGCTCGGCGTGCCGTTTCCGCAGTACACAAAGATGCGGGCGCCGGTTGCCACCAGCTTGGCGACGTTCACCGTTGGGTCGTTGCGTGCCCACGCCGGGTCGCCCGGCGGGCCCCACATGGCATCGGCCTTGAAGCCGCCCGCGTCATTCATCGCGAGCCCCACCAGCGGTGGCCAGAACCCGTCCGACAGGTTCAGGAATCCGGACAGCGATCCGGCGTAGGAGAACCGGTCGGGGTGGTAGGTCACGAAGTTCAGGGCGGTCGACCCGCTCATGGACACGCCGACCGCCGCGTTGCCGCGCTGCGAGATCCCTTTGTGTTCGGCGAGCCAGGCGGGTAACTCCTGGGTCAGGAACGTCTCCCACTTGTAGGTCTGCACGGTCCCGTTTCCGACCGCCGGCTGATACCAGTCGGCGAAGAAGCTGGACATGCCGCCGACGGGCATCACCGTCGACAGGCCGGACTGGTATAGCCATTCGAAGGCAGGGGTGTTGATGTCCCAGCCGTTGAAGTCGTCCTGCGCGCGTAGCCCGTCGAGCAGGTAGACGGCCTTCGAGCCGCCACCTTGGAACTCGATGCGGACGTTTCGTCCCATCGCCGCCGATGGAACGTCGAGGTACTCGACCGGCAGTCCGGGTCGAGAGAACGCCTGGGCGGTGCCCGCCCCCGTGACACCGGCCAAGCCGAGCGAGACGACGACTGCCAGGCCGATGCCCAGCACGTTTCTGACGAATCTGGTCATGCCATCCGGTTTACCCACGAAATCCGAGCGTCGAACCTCTCGTGCGCTGGGAACTTGCCGTCAGATGACTTCGCGCCACCGGGCGAGCTTGTCCGCAAACGGCATCGGCAGCGCCCCGCTGCTCGACGGAAGCCGCACCGCGGGCAGCCCGGTCTCGACGTGCCGCTCGAACAACTCGAACGCCGTCAACCCGTTCACGAAAACCCGCTCGACCGTGGGATGCTCGGCGAGCAGGACTCCGAAGTCGTTGATCACCAGGGTCTTCCGGTCGATCTTGTTGTCCATGCTGCCTTGCCTGCGACAGCTGTGCACGACGTCCCACAACGCCACCCGGTGCTCCTGCACCGCGGCGATGCGCTGCGTGTAGGACCCGTCGGCGTCGAACCCGAATACCTCGCCGAGAAGCGGCCAGAACTGGTTGCGCCGGTTGGCGTAGTACTCGCCGGCGACCAGCGACCGCTCGCTGGGGAATGAGCCGAGGATCAGCACGCGCGCGTCGGCGCCGACGACGGGTGGTAGTCCCTCACGCATCGGTTCGGTCATCGGTGGGAATGATTCCAGACGATTCGGATACCTTGACCCGGTGACGGCAGAGTTCGACGGAGAGGCGTTCGACGTCGAGGCTTCCGGCCTGCTCGACGGCCTAGAGGGCGAGGCACGGGCGCAACGGGCCGAACTCATTCCCTGGCTGCTGGAACGCGGATTCACCGTGGCCGAGATCCGCGATGCGACCCAGCCGATGCTGCTGGCGTCGCGGCGCTTCTTCGGCGAGGACGGCACCTTCCTGTCGGCGCGGCAGATCAGCGAGCAGGCCGGTCTCGACCTGGAGCTGCTCGAACGAATTCAACGTGCCAGCGGGCTGCCACGGGTGGACGATCCCGACGCCGCCGTCTATCTGCGGACCGACGGCGAGGCGGCCGGCTATGCGCGGAAATTCATGGAGTTCGGCATCACGGCCGACCAGATCGTGCTCGTCGTGCAGGTGCTCAGCGAGGGACTGATCCGGGCGACCGAGGTGATGCGCTCCACGGCGCTGGCCACGATCATGGAAGGCGGGACGACCGAACTCGAGATCGCGAAGGGTTCCGAGCAGTTGATGAGCTCCGTCGCACCGCTGCTTGGCCCGTTGATCACCGACCTGCTCAGGGGTCAGCTGCTGCACCAGATGGAGACCGAGGCGATCACCGCCACCGAGCGGGCCGAAGGACTGTCGCTTCCCGGCGCCCGCGAGGTGACGATCGCGTTCGCCGATCTCGTCGGGTTCACGAAGCTCGGCGAGGTGGTCCCGCCCGAAGACCTGGAGAAGCTCGCGCATCGGCTGACCGACCTGGCCCACGAGGTGGCCACACCGCCGGTGCGCTACGTCAAGAGCATCGGGGACGAGGTCATGCTGGTCAGCACCGATCCGGTCGCCATGCTCGGGGCTTTGCTCGACCTCGTCGACGCCACCGAGGCCATCGAGGACTTCCCGCGACTGCGCACCGGGGCGGCGACGGGCCTGGCGGTCAGCCGCGCCGGAGACTGGTTCGGCAGCCCGGTCAATCTCGCTAGCCGGGTGACCGGCGCGGCGCGGCCGGGGGCGATCCTGGTGGCGGAGTCGACGCGCGAGGCCATCGGTGACGACGAGCGGTTCGCGTGGTCGTTCGCCGGGGCTCGGCGCCTCAAGGGCATCAAGGACGACGTGAAGATGTTCCGCGCGCGACGGGTGAACTCAGCCAACCTCTAAGCTGAGTGATTCGTCACGACCAATGGAGGGCGCATGTCTCGAGGCGCAGACCGCCCCGCGGAATTTCTTGCCGCTCGGCCATTTACGCGTGAGGAAGTGTTCGCCGATCCGTGTCCGGTGCCCAGTGAGCCCGGTGTCCAAGGATGGTGGTTTCGTACCCTGCCCGCGGAAGTCGACGTATCGGGGTGCGAACGACGCGACGGACTGACCTTGCTCTACGTGGGCGTCAGCCCGACTCGGCCACCCGCCGACGGGAGGCGGCGCAGCGCCCAAGACCTGCGCAAGCGCATCCGGTATCACTTCGGCGGAGGCAATGGGGACGCTGAGGGTTCGACGCTGCGCAAGACGCTGGGCGTACTCCTCGCCGACGAGCTCGGCATCCAACTTCGCCGCATCGGTTCGGGGGAGCGACGCACGTTCGCCGGCGGCGAGGCACTGCTCAGCCAGTGGATGGCGGAGCATGTGCTCGTGTCGTGGCTGGTTCACCCCGAGCCGTGGCTGATCGAGGACAAGTTGATCGCGACGCTGGACCTGCCGCTCAACGGTCAGGACAGCAACAAGCGCAATGCGTTCTACTCGCAGTTGAAGCTGCTCAGACGCGATGCCATCACGAAGTCGAACAAGCTGCGCGTCCTCAAGGAGTGGTGAACGCGTCCGCTAGCGCGACGGGTTGAACCGCCGCAGCCGCAGGCTGTTCGTCACGACGAACACGGAACTGAACGCCATTGCGGCCCCGGCGATCATGGGATTCAGCAATCCAAGCGCGGCCAACGGGATGGCCGCAACGTTGTAGGCGAAGGCCCAGAACAGATTGCCCTTGATGGTCCGCAACGTGGCGCGGGACAACCGGATCGCGTCGGGGACGGCGCGTAGGTCACCGGTGACGAGGGTGAGGTCCGATGCCTCGATTGCGACGTCGGTGCCGGTGCCCATCGCGAGCCCGAGGTCGGCCTGGGCCAACGCTGCGGCATCGTTGACGCCGTCGCCAACCATCGCGACCACCTTGCCGTCGGCCTGCAATGCCTTGACGTGGTCGACCTTGTCGGCGGGCAGCACCTCCGCGATCACCTGCTCGATGCCTACCTCAGCCGCCACGGACGCGGCGGCGCGGGCGTTGTCTCCAGTGAGCAGCACGGGCGTCAACCCGAGGGCGCGCAAGTCCGAAATCGCTTCTGCCGCGGACTCCTTCACGGTATCCGCGACGACGACCACGACGCGCAGTGCCCCGTCGACCGCCACCCAAACCGGAGTCTGGCCGCGCGCCTCGGCGTCGGCGGCGGCGGCACTTAGTTCGTCGGGCACCGAAAGCCCCAGTTCGTCGCGCAGCCACGAAATGCGGCCAACGGCAACACTTCTGCCTGCCACCGATCCCGTGACGCCCCTGCCGCCGTGATTGACGAAGTCGGCGACCGGCGCAAGGTCGTCGACCGTCGCGGCGATCGCCCGCGCGATCGGATGCTCCGAGGCATGCTCGAGGGCGGCCGCCAGCGGCAGCAGATCGGCGTCACCGTGGACGTCGACCACGCTCATGCGTCCCGTCGTCACCGTGCCGGTCTTGTCCAGCACCACGGTGTCGACGCGGCGGGTGGACTCGAGCACCTCCGGGCCCTTGATCAGGATCCCGAGTTGCGCGCCGCGCCCGGTACCGACCAACAGCGCCGTGGGCGTCGCCAGTCCCAGCGCGCAAGGGCAGGCGATGATGAGCACCGCGACGGCGGCCGTGAACGCCGCGTTCGCCGAACCGCCGGCGAGCAGCCAGCCCGCCAACGTCAGCAGCGCCAATCCGATGACGACCGGGACGAACACCGCCGACACCCGGTCCGCCAACCGTTGCACCGCGGCCTTGCCGCTTTGCGCCTCGGAGACCAAGCGCGCCATCTGAGCCAGCTGCGTATCCGCGCCCACCCGCGTCGCCCGCACGTGCAACATGCCGCCCGCGTTGACGGTGGCCCCGACCACCTCGTCGTCCGGCCCGACCTCGACCGGCACCGATTCGCCGGTCAACATCGCTGCGTCGACCGCCGACGTGCCCGCCGTGACGACGCCGTCGGTCGCCACCTTCTCCCCGGGCCGGACGACGAAGACGTCACCGACCGCGAGTTCGCCTATCGGAATGCGGCTTTCGATGCCGTCGCGAACGACGGCGACGTCCTTGGCGCCCATGTCGAGCAGCGCGCGAAGCGCAGCACCGGACTGCTTCTTGGCCCGGGCTTCGAGGTAGCGACCCGCCAACACGAACGTGGTGACGACGGCCGCGACCTCGAGGTACAGCTGATGATGCGAGCCGGCCACCAGCTCCCACACCGACCACGTGTAGGCCGCCAGCACGCCGACCGAGATCAGCGTGTCCATGGTGGCCGCGCCGTGCCGCAGGTTCGTCGCCGTCGCGCGGTGGAACGGCCACGCCCCCCACAGCACCACGGGCGTCGTCAACGCGAGTGCCAGCCACGGCCAGCCGGAGAACTGCAGCGCGGGCACCATCGACAGCGCAAGCACAGGCACGCTCAATACGGCGGACACCACCAGTCGCCGCAGGTACTGCTCCTCGGCCGGTCGCTCGACGGGCTTCAGCGTTGCGCCGTAGCCGGTGGCTTCGATGGCCGCCACCAACTCGGCGGTGTCGACGTTCGGCGGCGCCTCGATGGAGGCCTGTTCGGTCGCGAAGTTCACGCTGGCGTGCACGCCCTCGATCCGGTTGAGCCGCTTCTCGATCCGCCCGGCGCACGACGCGCACGTCATGCCATCGATGGCGAGGGTGACGGTGTTCGTGCTCACGCCGAGAGGGCGACGTCGTACCCCGCGTCCTCGATCGCGGCCGCGACGGCGGCGTCATCCGCGGTGCCGGAGACGTGGACGGCACCGTCGGCCAGGTCGACGTCGACGCCGGTGACACCGGGCAGCGCCGACACGGCGGACGTAATGGCCGCGACACAGTGCCCGCAACTCATCCCGCGTACTTCGAAGACCTTGCTCATGTGGTCGAGTATATACCCATGGGGGGTATGGGTAGGGGGCTACCTCTCGGCGCTACTGCGCCGTCGCGATCTGGATGCCCTCCGACGGTTGGACGATGACGAAGCCCTGGCCGTGGAACGACACCTGAAGTGCTTCGCCCGAACCGCGCCCGATCAGCGCGCCCGCCTTGAAGCTCGTCTTCAACTGGGTCTGCAGGCCCGCCGACCACGCGACCACCGCGTTGGTGTCGGCGAACGTCGGGGCCTCGGCGGCGTTGAGCACCACCGGCGGACCGTCGGTGGTCAGCGCCACCCACCCGCTGCCCCGCAGGGTCGTGTTGAAGAGCCCTCCGGTCGCGATGCTGCCGCCCTTCACGCGTTCGATGTTCCAGTCGAGGCTCTGCGAGAAGGCGAGCACGTTCTTGCCGCTGATCGACAGGCCGGTGTTGTTGAGGTTGAGCAGGTGCACGTCGTGGGCCGCCTCGGCGAGGAACACGTCACCCTGACCCTGACAGCGCATCAGCGGAAGGCCCTCACCCGTGAGTGCCTTCTTGAGAAACTTGCCGGCGCCGCCGCCCTCGTAGGCGAAGTCCACGTTGCCCTGATAGGCGACCATCGCGCCCTGTCGGGCCATGAACGGTTCACCGAGCCGCACGCGTAGCAGCTTGGAGTTCTGATTGGCAATCGGCTTGGCTTCCTTCTCGCTGAACCGCCCGTCGACGAGGTCGCCGGTGATGCCCGAGAAGCCGTCACCGGCGGGTTGCCCGACGGCCGCCGCCTGCGGTGGCGGGCCGCCCTGAGCCTGTGCTTGTGGAGGTGCGCCACCCATGGGTGCGGTGCCGGTCCGGCCTTGGTGGGACACCTGGTCCGTCCACTGTCTGCCGTCCCACCACCGGTGTTCGAACCGGCCCTCGGGGTCGGGTTGCCAGCTGCCCTGTCCAGGTCCACTCACCGTTCGCTCCTCGGGTTGATAGCACGTCGTCTCACAGGAACCCTATGGCAATCCGATGAATTCGCAGGTGAGCTCCGGCCAGAGCTGCCCGAAACTGGCATCCTGGGTGGATGGCAAAGGAAATCGACCCGGTGCGGGCCAAGAGCGCGCTCGCGGTCATCAAGCAGCATCCGGGCATGGTGCTCTTCCTCGCGACGCCAGCGCTGGTGGCCGTGGGCGCCATCTGGCTCCTCACCGGCAGTGCCGCGTGGGCGACGCTGGCGTTCGTCGCGCTGGTGCTCGGCGGCGGCGCGCTGGTGTACCGGGGGCTCAAGCAGAGGTAGGGCGGGCGCCTACGTTCACCCGTGGCGAACTCTGCTCTTTTGCGGTTGTAACGGTGTAATCATGTAATCATGAGAACCCATCATCACCGCGGCCGCTCCGGCGGCTGGCAACAAGCACAGCAACCCGACGCGGGCACCGCGCCGGACTGGATCGCAGGTCGGCTGCCCGAAGGGTGGTTCACCGGCGACCCGACCGTCGTCGTCGACCGCGAGGAGCTCACCGTCATCGGGCGACTGCCCGAACCCGACGGCGACGACGAGAGCGAAGCCCGCGCCTCGGGCCGCGCCGCACGCTTCCGCGAAGAGACCCGCTCGGAGCGCATGCACATCGCCGACGAGGCCGAGGCGCGCTACGGCCGCAAGGTCGCCTGGGGCATAGAAATCGGGGCGGTTGGATCCGCTGGATATGAACGGATCCTGTTCACCCACATCGCCGTTCCGGTGATGACGCGGCTCAAGCAGCCCGAGCGCCAGGTGCTCGACACCCTCGTCGACGCGGGCGTCGCGCGCTCGCGTTCGGACGCGCTGGCGTGGTCGGTCCGGTTGGTCGGCGAGCACGCCGACGAGTGGCTGGGCAAGCTGCGCGAGGCGATGTCGACGGTCGACGACCTCCGCACCGAGGGCCCCAACCTCTAGCCCCCTTGCGATTTCGGTGCGGTTTTCGGTCGAAAATGGGCCAAAAGCGCGCCGAAATCGCTGGGGTTAGACCTGGATCATGGACCAGTACTCGCCGCGGCGGGCGAGCAGTTCGGCGTGGGTGCCGCGCTCGACGATCTGCCCGGCGTCCATCACGAGGATCGTGTCGGCGTCGCGGATCGTCGAAAGGCGGTGGGCGATGATGAAACTGGTTCGGTCGCGCCGCAGTTCGGCCGTTGCGAGCTGAATCAGCAGTTCGGTGCGGGTGTCCACCGAACTGGTGGCCTCGTCGAGGATCAGCAGCCGCGGCTGGGCGAGGATCGCTCGGGCAATCGTGATCAGCTGCTTCTCGCCGGCGCTGACGTTGCCCCCGTCGTCGTTGACCCAGGTCTGGTATCCGTTCGGCAGCGTGTGGACGAACCTGTCGACGTGGGCGGCGGTCGCGGCCTCGATCACCTCGTCCTCGGTCGCGTCGGGCCTTCCGTAGGCGATGTTGTCGTAGATGGTGCCGCCGAAGAGCCAGGTGTCCTGCAGCACCATGCCGATCCGCGAACGCAGCTGGTGGCGCGTCATGTTCGCGACGTCGACGCCGTCGATCAATATTCGGCCCGAGTCCACCTCGTAGAAGCGCATCAGCAGATTGACCAGGGTGGTCTTGCCAGCGCCAGTCGCCCCGACGATCGCCACGGTGCTTCCGGGCTCGGCGACGAACGACAGGTCCTCGATGACGGGCGTGCCGGGCCGGTAGGCGAAGTCGACGTGCTCGAACTCGACGCGTCCGGCGAACGGATGGTCGGACGCGGCAGGCGTCGGCGGGTCGGGAATCTGCTCGTCGGCGTCGAGCAGGTCGAATACCCTTTCGGCGCTGGCGATCCCCGACTGCATCGTGTTGTACATCGCCGCCACCTGGGTGAGCGGTTGATTGAACTGGCGGACGTACTGGATGAACGCCTGAATGCTGCCCAGCGTGAGCTGGCCCGTTGCAACCTGGATGCCGCCGACCACTGCGACGGCGACGTAGCTGACGTTGCCGATGAACGTCGTCGCGGGCGACACCAGCCCCGACAGGAACTGCGCGCCGAAGCTGGCCTGATAGACATCGGAGTTGAGCTCGCGGAACTGCTCCTCCGCCATCGCCCGATGCCCGAAGGTCTTCACCACGGTGAAGCCGCTGTAGGTCTCCTCGATGTGGGCGTTGAGCCGACCGGTGTTGCGCCACTGCGCGACGAACAACCCTTGCGAGCGGCGCGCGATCGTGCGCGTCGCCAGCAGCGACAACGGCACCGTCAGCACGGTGAGCAGCGCCAGCAACGGCGAGATGACCACCATCATCACCAACACCGCGACGATGGTCAGCAGCGACGTCAACAGCTGGCTGATCGTCATCGTCAGTGACGTCTGGACGTTGTCGATGTCGTTGGTGACGCGGCTGAGCACCTCGCCGCGTTGCCGAGTGTCGAAGTACGACAACGGAAGTCGGTGAACCTTGTCCTCGACGTCGGCGCGCAGTGCCACCATCGTGCGTTGTACCGCGACGTTGAGTAGCCGAGCCTGCAGCCAGATCAGGAGTGCTGCAACGAGATACAGCCCCAAGGCCAGCAGCAGGGTGCGGCCGATGGCGGTGAAGTCGACGCCATGCCCGGGGATGACGTTCATGCCGGACAGTAGGTCGGCGAAGCTGTCGTCGCCGCGCGCCCGTGCAGCATCGATCGCCTGCTCCTTGGTGAGCCCGGCGGGCAGTTCGCGCCCGATCACGCCGTTGAACAACAGATCGGTCGCGTGGCCGAGCACCCGCGGTCCGATCACCCCGATGGCGATGCCGCCGATGCCCAGCAGCAGCACCGTCGCGGTCAGGGTGCGCTGCGGGGTAAGTCGTTTCACCAGGCGCACCGCCGTACCGCGAAAGTCGCGTGATCGCGTGGCCGGCGGTTCGGTCACGCCGATCGGACGGTTCATCGGGCCGCTCATCGCGCGTCCCGCGCGCCGACCGACTGGGAATCGGCGAACTCGGCGTAGATGGGGCAGTCGGCCAGTAGCGACTCGTGCGTGCCGACCCCGACCACGACGCCGTCATCGATGACGATCACCTGATCCGCCTCGACAACCGTCGAAATACGTTGCGAGACGACGAGTACCGTGGCCATCGCCGACACCTCGCGCAGCGCCGCACGCACCTTGGCGTCGGTGTGCACGTCGAGCGCTGAGAATGCGTCGTCGAACAGGTAGATGGCGGGCCGTCGGATGACGGCGCGCGCGATGGCCAGGCGTTGGCGCTGCCCGCCCGAGAAGTTGTTGCCGCCCTGCGCCACCCGCATGTCCAGCCCGTCGGGGTGCGCGGAGACGAAACCGTCTGCGGCCGCTACCCGCAATGCGTCCCACATCTCGTCGGCGCTGGCGTCGGCCTTGCCGAAGCGGAGGTTCTCGGCGATCGTCCCCGAGAACAGGTAGCCGCGCTGCGGCACCAGCCCGATGGTCGCCCACAGCCGTTCGAGGTCGTAGTCGCGGACGTCGACGCCGTCGATGCGCACCGCGCCGTCGGTGACGTCGAACAGCCGGCAGATGAGGGAGATCAGCGTCGACTTGCCCGAGCCCGTCGACCCGACCACCGCGGTGGTGGTACCCGGTCGCGCAGTCAACGAGACACCTTGCAGCACTGGGCGATCAGCGCCGGGGTAGCAGAACGTGGCGTCGTCCAGCACCAGCTCGCCGCGGACTGAGTCGGCCCGGACGGGATGCTCGGGACTGGCGATCGCGGGGGAGGTGTCCAGCACCGCTGTGATGCGTTCGGCGCACACCGACGCCCGCGGCAGGATCACCAGGATGATGGTCGCCAGCAGCACCGCCATCAGGATTTGCATGAAGTAGCTCAAGAACGCGATCAGCGAGCCGACCTGCATCCGGCCGTCGTCGATCCGCTGGCCGCCGAACCAGATCAACGCCACGCTGGACACGTTGATCACGAGCGTCGTGACCGGCAGCATCAGCGCCTGCCAACGGCCTACCGTCAGCGCGGTGTCGGACAGCTCCTGGCTGGCGGCGCCGAAGCGAGCCCGTTCGAACGGCTCCCGCGCGAAGGCCCGGATGACCCGGATGCCCGAAAGCTGTTCGCGCATCACGCGGTTGATGCCGTCGATCAGTCGCTGCATGGTGCGGAACAGTGGCAGCAGATGCGACACGATCCAATAGTTGCCGAGCGCCAGCACCGGCACGCTGACGAGCAACAACCACGACAGTCCGGCGTCCTGGTGGATCGCCATCGCGATGCCGCCGACGCTCATGATGGGCGCGGTGATCAACATGGTGCACGTCATCTGCACCAGCAGTTGGATCTGCTGAACGTCGTTGGTGGTGCGGGTGAGCAGCGTGGGCGCCCCGAATCGGGCCGTCTCCTCGGCAGACAGTCCGGTCACGTGGTGAAAGATCGCCGAGCGCAGGTCGCGGCCGAACCCCATGCCCGCCCGCGAGCCGAAGTACACCGCGCCGACGGCGCACACCACCTGGCCCGCGGTGACCGCCAGCATCATGCCGCCGAGTTCAGTGATTCTGCCGCTGTCACCCTTGGCGACGCCGTCGTCGATGATGGCCGCGTTGATCGTCGGCAGGTACAGCGACGCCAGCGTGCTGATCACCTGGAGCACCGCGACGATGCCGAGCAAGTTCCGGTACGGCCGCACGTGTGTGCGCAGCAGTGCCCAGAGCATCTCGTAACTGTCGCATACGTTGCTGGCCGGATCGTGTTCGGCCGCGACCCCGCGTGTGGAGCGAAAACGCCAGGTCAATCGGCATGTCGGTGCGTATCGTTCCGGGCTGCCGCTACAGTTGCGGGCGTGAGTGGACGACGTGGCCGCCTGATCAACAGGCCCAATGCGAAGGTGCTGGTCGCAGCGGCCGCGGCGATGATCCCGTTGCTGGCCGCGTGCTCGGGTTCGGGTGACTCGACGGGACCCGACGTTCCCCAGACCGGAGGCCCGGCCCCGGCAGGAGCGGCCAAGCACGGCCCGTCCTTTCCCGAGTGCGGTGGCGTCAGTGATGAAGAGGTCGCCAAGCAGACGCGCGTCACCGGGTTGGTCAACACGGCGAAGAACTCGGTCGGATGCCAGTGGCTGGCCGGCGGGCAGATCACCGGGCCGCACTTCTCCTTCTCTTGGTACCGCGGCAGCCCCATCGGGCGCGAGCGCAAGACCGAGGAGTTGACGCGGACCAGCGTGGAGGACATCAACGTCGAGGGCCACGACGGATTCATCGCCTACAGCGACGACACCAGCCCCGCGACCAATCTCGGCATCAGCCTGTGCGAGGTCGGCATTCAATTCGACGACGACTTCATCGAGTGGTCGGTCAGTTTCGACCAGAAGCCGTTCCCCGACGCCTGCGAGGTCGTCAAGGAACTCACCCGCCAGTCGATCGTGAACGCGAAGTGAGCGCCACGACCGGTCGCCGGGTGCTGGCGGGCGTGATGGCGGTGCTCGCGGCCGCCACGTTCACCGTGGGATGTGGACGCACCGTGGAGGGCACGGCCACCAAGGCCGGCGCCGGTGACGTGCCGCGCAACGACGACTCGGAGAAGAAGTACCCGAACCTGCTCAAGGAGTGCGACGTCCTGACCACCGACATCCTCGCCGAGACCGTCGGGGCGGACCCGCTCGACATCCAGAGCACGTTCGTCGGCGCGATCTGCCGCTGGCAGGCGCTGAACCAGACGTCGGGACTGATTGACATCACCCGGTTCTGGTTCGAGCAGGGCAGCCTGGACAACGAACGCAAGGTGGCGCAGTCGCTGAACTACCAGATCGAAAGCCGCCGGATCAACGGCGTCGACTCGATCGTGCTGAAGACCACCGACGCGAACGGCGCGTGCGGAGTGGCCAGTGACGCGGCGGGCGTAGTCGGCTGGTGGGTGAACCCGCAGCAGCCGGGCGTCGACGCGTGTGGCATGGCGATCAAGCTCATGGAGCTAACGCTCAACACCAACAGCTAAGCGACCCTCGAACATACGGTTGTTGTACAGATCGCCCGAGTAGGGCCGCAAAGAACCGTACTTTCGGCGAGCCTCCACCATTGGGCCGGGCTCAGCGCAATCTCGGTGGTACCGCGAGGACACCTAGCAGTAACGGCTTCCCAGTTGTCTTGACGTCATGACCGACATGTTCCACCTGGGGTGGTTCCTGAACTTCGTCGCCGACGAGTGGAACGGAAACTGGGGCGACGGCGGGCGTGACTTCACCGGCGACTTCTACGTCGAAATGGCAAAGGATCTCGAGCGCGCCAAGTTCGACTACGTCCTGATCGAGGACAAGCTGATGGTGTCGACCGCCTACGGCGGCACGATGGAGCACGACCTCAAGCACGGCGTGAACCCCAAGCACGACCCCGTTCCGCTGGCCGTACTGATGGCCGCCGCCACGTCCCGGCTCGGCGTCGTCCCGACGATGTCGACCAGCTTCTACCCACCGTTCCTCCTTGCGCGGCTGTGCAGCACCATCGACCACATCGCCCGCGGCCGCTTCGGCTGGAACGTCGTCACCTCCGGCGAGGACCGCTCGGCGCAGAACTTCGGCATGGACAAGCTCTACGAACACGACGAGCGCTACGCGATGGCGAGCGAGTACCTGGAAGTCGTCAGCAAGCTGTGGGAGTCGTGGGAACCGGACGCCATCGAACGCGACTACATGACCGGGACGTACGCCAACTACAAGAAGGTGCACACGATCGACTTCGAGGGCAAGTACTACAAGTCCCGAGGTCCGCTGAACACCGCGCCGTCACCGCAGTACCGCCCGACGATCGCCCAAGCCGGCGCCTCGCCCCCGGGGCGTGAGCTGGCCGCCCAACACGCCGACACGATCGTCGCGCCCGCCAACGGCGTCGAGGCGATGAAGGCCTACCGCGATGACATCCACGCCAGGATGAAGGCCAACGGCCGCGATCCCGCGCACTGCAAGCTGCTCTACTTGGTCACCCCGATCGTCGCCGACACGCACGAGGAGGCGTTGGCCAAGCAGGAACGGTGGTTCAACGACCCGCTCTACATCGAGTACATGCTGGCCGAGATCTCCTCAATCACCGAGATCGACTTCGCCCAGTTCGATCTCGACGAGCCGGTGCCGTCGGACGTGTCGACCAACGGCGAGCGCGGTGCCCTCGAGAGCTTCCTGGCCCGCGGCAAGGGTAAGACGCTGCGCGAGATCGTCACCGGCAGTGGACTTTCCGGCAACGTCCCCTTTGTTGGCACCCCCGCCGAGGTGGCCGACGAGATGGGGGCGGTGATGGACGAGGTCGGTGGCGATGGCTTCCTCATCACCAGTCCGGTGATGCGGCTGAATCGCCGCTACGTCACCGAGATCACCGACGGCCTGGTCCCGGAGCTGCAGAAGCGCGGCCTCGTCCGCTCGGAGTACACCACGACCATGCTTCGCGACCACCTGCGTGAGTTCTGATGGCCGACAAGCGATTGCACTTCGGCTGGTTCATGAACTTCACGGCCAACGAGTGGAACACGCCGTTCGGCAACGATGGAAATCCGTGGAACGGGAAGTTCTACATCGAGATGGCCCAGGCGATGGAGAGGGCCTGCTTCGACTACATCATGATCGAGGACACGCTGATGGTGTCCGAGGCCTACGGAGGCAACTCCGAGGTGTACCTGAAGTACGCGACCATGGCGCCCAAGCACGACCCGGCGCCGCTGGCCGCGATCATGGCCTCGGCCACGTCGAAGATGGGCGTCGTCGCGACCATGTCCACGACCTTCTACCCGCCGTTTCTGCTCGCCCGCCTGGCCTCCACCCTCGACAGCATCGCCGAGGGCCGCTTCGGCTGGAACATCGTCACCTCCGGCGAGGACGGCTCGGCGCAGAACTTCGGCATGGACAAGCTCACCGAGCACGACCTGCGCTACGACATCGCCGACGAGTACGTCGACCTCGTCTGCCAGCTCTGGAACTCCTGGGAGGAAGGCGCGGTGATCCGCGACCAGGAGACCAACACGTACGCGGACTTCAAGAAGGTCCACGCAATTCACTTCGCGGGCAAGTACTTCAAGTCCCGAGGCCCGCTGAACACGGTGCGTTCACCGCAGGGCCAACCCACCTTCGTGCAGGCCGGGGGATCACCGAAGGGGCGCCAGTTCGCGGCGAAGTACGCCGACTCGATCATCGCGGTCGCGAACGGAGTGGAGGGGATGAAGGCCTACCGCGATGACGTCCGCGCCAGGGCCGCGGCGCAAGGCCGCAATCCGGACGACATCAAGGTGCTGTTCGTCATTAGCCCGGTGCTCGGCACGACGGAGGCGGAGGCGTGGGCCCGCAAGAAGGCGGCGGCCGAGGACCCGGCGTTCTTCGAGCAGTCACTGGCGAGCATCTCGTCGGTCACCGACATCGACTTCTCGCAGTTCGAGCTCGACGAGCCGCTGCCCGAGCTCGAGACCAACGGGGAGCGGGGATCGCTGGACAAGTTCGCGCAGTGGGGCAGCGGCAAGACGCTGCGCGAGCTGGTGCTCGACGCCGGCGGGACGTCCGACTCGATCGAGCTGGTCGGCACACCCGATCAGGTCGCCGACAAGATCGGCGAGGCGATGGCGGAGGTCGGCGGCGACGGCTTCCTGATCAGCACCCAGCGGGTCAGCAAGCAGTACATCACCGAGATATGCGACGGGCTGTTCCCTGCGCTACAGCGAAAGGGCTTGGCCCGCACCGAGTACACGCACGCTCACCTGCGAGACACGTTGCGCGAGTTCTGAGCATGTCGCTGATCGACTCGACCGTCGACGCCGCCGTCGCCGCACTGCGCGCGGGCCACATGGTGATCGTGGTCGACACCGAGGACCCGGAGGACGACGGCGATCTGGTGCTCGCCGCCGCGCACGCCACACCGGAGCGGGTGGCGTTCATGGTGCGGAACACGAGTGGCATCCTGTGCGTCCCAATGCCAGCCGGTGAGCTCGATCGGCTGCGCCTGCCGCCGATGGTCGCCATCAACGAGGATCCCAAGGGCGCCGGCTATGCGGTGTCCGTGAATGCCCGGACGGGAATCGCGAGTGGCATCTCCGCGGCCGACCGCGCCACGACGATTTCACTGCTCGCCAGCCCCGATACTCAGCCGGGCGACCTGATCCGGCCTGGACACGTGTTCCCGCTGCGCGCCGTCGAAGGCGGCGTGCTGCGTCGGGCCGGGCACGCCGAGGCGGCCGTCGACATGGCGCGGTTGGCCGGGCTGCCGCCGGTCGCCGTGATCGGTGAAGTGATGGACGACGACGGGACGGTCGCACGCGGAGAGCGGTTGCGGGACTTCGCCTCCAAGCGCGGGCTCATCATCGTGACGATGTCCGACCTGATCACCTACCGACGCCGCACCGAGCGCCTGGTGGAGTTCAAGGCCTCCAGCCGCCTGCCAACGCACCACGGCGTATTCACCGCGCACGGCTTCCGTTCCGTGCTCGACGGTCGTGAGCACATCGCGCTGGTGATGGGCGACGTTTCGGGACAGGGTCTTGCGCCGACGCTCGTCCGGGTGCAGTCAGAATGCCTGACGGGCAACGTGTTCGAGTCCGCGCGCTGTGACTGCGGGCCTCGTCTGCAACGTGCCCTGCAGATGGTTGCCGAGGAGGGGCGCGGTGTCGTGCTGTACCTGCGCGGCCGTGAGAGCCACGGCATCGGGTTGATGCAGGAGCTGCATGCGCGCCACCCGCAGGACGCCGGAGCGGATACGGTCGATGCGCGCGACTACGGCGTCGGGGCGCAGATTCTTGGCGACCTAGGCGTGCGACGCATGCGGCTGCTCACGAACAATCCGGTCAAGCGGATCGGGCTGGAGGCCTACGGTCTCGAGGTCGTCGAGACCGTGCGCCTGGCGATCCGCGACACTCCGCACGACTTCGCCTCGGCTTCTGGTTGATGTCCAGCTCCGTCCTGCAAGGGCGCGGGTCGCGGTGGTTCCTGCCCTTGATGGCGGCCAGCGGGGTCACGATGAGCCTGACCGCTCCCCTGGAAGTTCTTTTCGTGCGGGAGTTCTCGCACAGCGGCGCCTACATCGGCATCTTCATGCTGAGTGCGTCCATCGGAGTGATCGTCGTGGACGTGTTCGGCACCAGGTTCGTCCCTGGCCTGGATGCCAGGGCCGCACTCACCGTCGGACTGTTCCTGTTCGGAATGGCGTGCATCGGCATGGGCCTGGCTCCCGGCGGCACCCTACTGATGGGATCGCGGGTCCTGCAGGGCTTCGGTGGCGGGGTGGTGCTCGGCGCCGGGTTGCAGGCCGCCGTGCGAATCCGTCCGAGCACCGCCGCCAATTCACCCGTCGCATCACTGGCACCGTCCGACGAGCTCGCCCGGTCGTTGGCGCGGTTCAACGCAGCGTTCCTGTTCGGCGGCGCCGTCGGCGCTCCCGGTGGTCTGCTCGTCGCGGGGATCGTTGACGGACGGGCGGGTTATCAGCTCGCGTTGGTCGTCACGGGCCTGCTGGCACTGCTGGTCGCCGCGGCCTTGGCCGCAGTACTGCCGAGCCTGGCCGCACCGCCAGGGATGGCGCGCCCGCGGATCGGCCTGCCGCGCTTCGTCAAGTCACCCGGCAGCTCCGGCGCTCTCGTGCTGGCGATGAGCGGCGACTTCCTGCGTGGCGGCGTGCTTTTCACCGCGCTGCCGCTGGCAGGCGCCGCCCGTGAATACTCGACGATCACGATCATGGCGGCGATCGCGCTGATGTCCGGTGTGGAGATCGTCGTGCTGTTGATGGCTTCTCAGCTCATCCGGTACGTCGGGGTGGTCGCCATGCTCACCGCCTCGCTCGTGTTGGGGACGTTGTGCGCGATCCTGCTTGCTGTCATGCCAGGCGTGCCGACGTACCTGGTGGCGTCCGCGCTGTTCGGTGTCAGCCTGGCCGGGGCCACCGCCAGCTTGCCGGTACTGGTGGTTTCCCAGGTTGGGGATTCCTCGGTCGGCCTGGCGAAGTTCCGCATCTCAGCCGGCATCGGGATCCTGGGCGGGTCGGTCGGATGCGCCGTGCTCGGCACCGAGGTCGGGATCGCGGAAGTCTTCGCCGTGGTCGCGGTCGCTTTGCTGGGCAGCGCGGGGCTGGCGCACTTCGTGGGACGGCGGATGGCGGCCGCGTAACTTGGACGAATCATCAACGCCCGCATCCGTTAACAATCGACTGGTCCCATAGAGTCTGGGGGCCTCGACACCGTCCTGAAGGAGCGCTGGGCCATGGCAGCACCCGAACGAGCACTGTACGGAGAGTGCCGAGCGAGGCTCCCAACGAACGGACGGGACCGCCCGGAAGTGATCTATCAGCGGCAGCGGCACAGCCCGGACCGGCTGAACAACTCGACGCGACGGACGTACGACCTGCTCCGCTCGACCCTCGTCGCGATGGGCAGGAGCGTGCCCCTCGTCGAGGGTGAGCTCACCGACGCGATGTCGGCCAGCCGCAGCACAGTCCGGGCCGTGCTGCAGCAGCTCGCTCGCGAGGGCCTCGTCACCCGCGAGCCGAAGAACGGAACTCGGGCCACCGGTTCGCTCCTGCTGCCCATCGACGAACTCAGCCCGATCCAGGCGCGCACTCTCGAATCCCAACTGCTGGGCTGCCCACCGATGGTGCGTGACCGGCTATGTCTGTCGGCCGGGTGGACGGTGCTGATGATCGAGAGTCTCCTCTTGGAAGGTGGTCTCCCGCTGGGGCTTTCGGTCTGCTACATCGCCCTCGGCGAGGGGCAGGAGTCCGACATCAACACCGACGAGCCGGACGTTCTGCTCATCCTCGAGCGGCAACTCGGGATACGCATCGGCGGTAGCCGCACCACCGTCAGCGCGGTCTCCGCCGACGAGCAGTCCGCCGAGCTGCTCGGTGTCGAGGGCGGCGCGCCACTGATCTGGCTCGAGGACGTAATCGAGGACGAGCACGGGCAGCCGCGGGCGCTATCCCAGCTGCGGCTGCGCGGCGACCGAGTTGCCTTCTCCGCCAACGCGCGTCGCTCTGCCTGAGACCGCGTATATCGGCGCGTTCAAAAGCTCGTCAGGTTGCCGCGCAGATGCGGCGAGTCGTAGCTGGTCCGGGCCAGCCCGCGGACCTGCAGCTCGGGCACTAGACCGTCGGCGATCTCGGCGACCACCCGCCGGTTCAGCGGTCCGGCGACGAAGAGCAAGCCGTCGCCGCCGACTTCGGCCACCATTTTCCCCAGCTCGTCGGCCACCTCCGCCGGAGTGCCTACGGGCTCGACGGCGTGAGCTTGCGCCGCCACCTCTCGAAGGGTGCGGCGTGGATCGCCCAGCCGGGCCGCCAGTGAACTTTGGTGGCCGTTGGTCTCGAACGTGGCGGCCAGCTCCTGCAGCGGTGTGTCGACGTCATAGGGCGAGAAGTCGATGTCGGTGATGAAGCCAAGGCCGGCCAGTCCGGCCTCGGGGTTCTCCCACATCTCGTCGTCGTGCCGCTTCTTGCGATCCACCGCCTCGGCGTGGGTCTCGCCCAGGTAGGGCGTGCACAGGAATAGCACCTTGACCTGGTCCGGATCACGTCCCGCTGCCTCGGCCCGGCCACGGACGTCGTCGCGGTACTCCTTCATCTCCTCGACCGATGTCGCCGCCGCGATGATGCTGTCGGCATTTCGGGCGGCGAAGTCGCGGCCAGCGCTCGAGCCGCCGGCCTGGATCAGCGCGGGCCGACCCTGGGGCGGCGGCGTGGTGTTCAACGGCCCGCGGGTCTGGAAGAACCGGCCGTTGAAGTCCACCGGTCGGACCTTGCTGTGGTCGGCGAACATCTCGGCTTCGAGATCGGCGACGACGGCGTCGGCGTCCCACGATGACCAAAGCGCGCAGACGGCATCGGTCATCTCCTGGGCGATTTCGTAGCGCAGGTCGTGCGCGGGCTGGGCCTGCTTGCCGTAGTTCTGGGCCGCGCGATCCGAGCTGCCGGTGACGATGTTCCACCCGGCTCGGCCGCCGGACAGATTGTCAAGCGTCGCAACGAGTCTGGCCAGCAGGTAGGGCTGGTACTCGGTAACCGCCAGGGTGGGCACCACGCCGATGCGCCGGGTGGCGGTGAGCATGACCGTGGCCAGCACTGCCGGATCATGCTTGGGAACCGCCCTGGCGTGCTGGAGGTAATACCGCGTCGACTCCTCGTAGCCGTCGGGTACATACGCCGAGTCCTCGATGATCAGGTAGTCGAAGCACGCGCGTTCGAGCGCGTGGATGAAGTCCACGTGGAACTCGCCGTTCATCCAGTCCGTGGCGGCCGTTCCGCGCCATTGGCTGTTCCAGTCGTGGACCCCGAACCCATTGCCGAGAAACCAGGCCAGGTGCATGCGCCGGTCACCATTCACGTGATGCTCTCCGTCCATTCGGTCGTTGGTCCATGAAATCCACCGCGAGTCATCGGTGCGTGTCGGATGCCGAACGAACCGATTGCGCCGCGCGGACTTCGCAATGGCTACGCAATTTCGCCGCAACGCGCCGGTGGCGCAGGGGTGTGACGGGCACCCCTTCGTCATCTCCGTGTGGTGTCCATCACCAGGCGATATCACCCGCGTAAAGCTCCCGACTCCGTACCGGCGAACGGTGGAAACACACCATTTGTTAGCTAGAGATGTCGCGCCAACCACCTGAAAGGGAGGTTCTTCATGAGGCCCCTACCAACCGGACCCGTGCGGCCCGAGACGCTCTACCAGCGGAACCGGCCGACCCCGGACCGCCTCAACAACTCGCTGCGACGGACCTACGATCTGTTGCGGTCGACCCTGCAGAACGGGCAGAGCGATCAGTCCCTGGTAGAAGGCGATCTGACCGACGCGCTCTCGGCGAGCCGCAACACCGTCCGGGCGGTGCTGCAGCAGCTTGCGAAGGAGGGGCTGGTCACCCGCAGCCCCAAGCGCGGCACCCGGTCGGCAGGGTCGCTGATGCTGCGCATCAACAACCTGTCCCCCGTCAAGGAGTTCGGCGGCGGCGACTCCAGCATCCGCACCGAGCTCAGGACACTCGAGTATCGGACGCTAGGTGGCCTCCGCATGGTGCGCGAACGGCTGCAAATCCCGCCCGGCTGGACGGTGCTCATGATCGAGGCGCTGCTGGTGCAGGTGCAGGACAACGAGCCGCTGGGCATCTCGGTCAGCTACATCGCGCTAGACCCCGATCAGTGCTGCAACCTGGAGGTCGAGGAGCCCGATCCCATCCTCTTCCTGGAGCGGCAGCTCGACGTCAAGATCGCCGGGAGCCGTACCACGATCGGTGCGACCGCGGCCGACGAGCAGTCCGCAGCGTTGGTCGGCGTCGAACTCGGTGCGCCGATGATCTTCCTGGAGGACATCCTCGAGGACGAGAGCGGGCAGCCGCGTGCGCTGTCGCAGTTCAGGATGCGCAGCGACCGGATCGCCTTCACGGCGAGTGCCTCGCGCTCGGCGTGACTCCCGCGAGCTGGCCATTGGCGGACCAGAGCCCGGCGTAGCGGCCGCCCAAGGCGAGCAGTTCGTCGTGGGAGCCGTCCTCGACGATCAGCCCGTTGTCGACGACCAACACCCGTTGTGCGGTACGGGCGGTCTGCAACCTGTGGGCGATGACGATCGTGGTGCGGCCGCGCGACACCTGTCCCATGGCGCGCTGGACCTGTGCCTCGGTGGCCAGGTCCAGGTTGGCGGTGGCCTCGTCCAGCAGCAGGATGCGGGGGTCGACCAGGAGGGCGCGGGCAAGCCCGAGCAGTTGGCGCTGCCCCGCCGACAATGATCTGCCCTGCTCACTGACCGGCGTGTGGTAGCCGTAGGGCAACTCGGCAATGAATGCGTGCGCTCCGACCGCGCGGGCGGCCCGTTCCACCACCAGGTCGGGCGCATCCGGATTGCCGTAGGCGATGTTGGAGCGGATCGTCCCGGAGAACAGAAACGGCTCCTGCGGGACGTAGCCCAGCTGGCGGCGGTAAGCCACCATGTCGAGCTCCTTGATGGGCAGCCCGTCGATCAGCACCGTGCCGGAAGTGGTGTCGTAGAACCGCGCAATCAGCTTGACCAGCGTCGACTTGCCCGCCCCCGTGGTGCCGACCAGTGCGACGGTCTGCCCCGGCGGGATCTCGAGGGACACGTCGTCCATCGCGACTAGCCCGGTGCTCTCGTAGGCGAACGTGACGTGGTCGAGCTGGATCCGGCCCGCCAACCGGTCCGGCCGGACGCCGGTCTCCGCAGCAGGCGTGCCGCTGTCCGTCTGCAACAGCTCGCGCAGCTGGATCAGCGCAACGCGCGCCTGCAGCCACTGGTCGAACACGAACGACAGCTGCTGAATCGGCGTGAAGAACTGGTCCAGGTAGAGCAGGAAGGCGATGAGCACGCCGTAGCTGAGGTCGCCCGCGACCAGGCGGGGCGCCGCGACGGCGATGGCAATCGCCTTCGCGACGGTGCTGAGCAACATGAGGAAGGGGAAGAACCGCGCCATCAGCTCGGCCGAGCGCACCCGCGCCGCGCAATATGCGTCGGCCAGGACCGCGAACCGCACCTCGTTGGCCGGCTGCTGGCAGTAGGCCTGGCTCACGGCCACCCCCGCCAGGCTTTCCTGCATGTTGGCGTAGAGCAGCGAGATCCGCTCCCGGGCAAGCAGATAGGTCCGCCCCGACTCGCGTCGGAACCACAGCGTCGAGGCGATCAGGAACGGCAGCACCGCCGCGGTCGCCAAGGCCAGCAGCGGGTCCAAGATCGCCAGCGCCACCGCGATCCCGGCACAGGAGAGCAGGCTCACCATCGCCGTCAGCAGGCCCTGCTGGAGCAGCTGGGCGAAGGCCTCCACGTCGGAGGTCATCCGGGTCATGATCTTGCCGGCCATGTGCTGCTCGTAGTAGTTCAGCGAAAGCCGTTGCAAGTGAGCGAAAGTGCGCACCCGCAGCCCGAACAGCATTCGCTCCGCCGTGCGCTGGGTGAAGACCACCATCACCCTGGTGTTGATCCAGATGAGCGCCTGCACCGCCAGCAGCACCAGGCACACGGCGCCAAGCGCTTGGTGGGAGCGCTTGAGGACGCCGTGGTCGATCCCATACCGGATCAGTACCGGTGCGGAGATCCACAACACCACGTCGACCACCACCATCACGCCGGCCAGCAGCAGTGGTCGGCGGAACGGCCGGAACACACTGGCCATGGTGAGGTCACGGGTGGGCGCCATCGCTTGCGCAAGCTCGACGTCCGGGTCGTCGCGCAGTGGCGGCAGGGCCTCCACCGCGGCCAGCAGCTTGGGGGAGACGCTGGCCAGCCCGGCCAGCGTCGACGTGTCGGCGCTGACCCCGCCGGGCCCGCCCGATCCCGAGGCCGCCCGGGTGGCGGCTTCGCTGGTGTAGCTGCTCATCTTCGGTGCGCCAAGCCGCGAGACGCCCTCGGGCCAGGCCGCCGGGTCGAGGTGGGTCGCGGGCACGTGCGGTGCCGTCGAATCAGGGGACTCGGCGTCGGGCCCGGTCAGCAGCTCCCGGAACAGCCGGGAGTGAGCCAGCAGCTCCTCGGTCGTGCCGCTGTCCACGATCCGGCCGTGGTCCAGCACGATGACCCGATCTGCCAGCATCAGGGTCGAATGCCGGTGTGCGATAAGCACAGTCGTGCGCCGGGCGAGCACCTCCTCCAGTGAGCGGTGGATGGCCTGCTCGGTGCGGGCGTCGATGGCCGACGTCGCGTCGTCGAGGATGAGCACGGTCGGGTTGGTCAGTGCCGCGCGGGCCAGGGCCAGCCGCTGTCGCTGACCACCGGACAGCGTGAAGCCACGTTCTCCGACCAGTGTTTCGTAGCCTTCGGGCAGGCCGGCGACGAAGCCATGCGCGTGCGCGGCCACGGCCGCGTGCTCCACCTCGTCGTCAGTGGCATCGGGGCGACCGAATGCGATGTTGTCCCTGATCGTCGTCGAGAAGAGGAAGCCCTCTTCGAAGACGATGCCGACGGTCGCGCGCAGCGAGGTCAGGCTGTAGTTGCGGACATCGCGGTCGTCGAGCCTGACCGCTCCGGCGGTGGGGTCGCGGAAACGCGCAATCAGATGTGCCAGAGTCGATTTGCCGGAGCCGGAGGCACCGACGATGGCGATTCGCTCTCCCGGTTCGATGCGCAAGCAGATGTCGTGCAGGACCGGCTCGCCGCCCGGGTAGGCGAAGTCGACGTGGTCGAATTCCACCAAGCCGACTGGCTCGGCCAGGACGATGGGTGCTGGCGACTCCTGGACCTGCGGCTGGACCGACAACAGCTCCACGATCCGCTGCGCTCCCGCACGCGCCTGCTGGCTGGTGGCCATGAGCCCGGACAGGAAACGCACCGGGGCGACGAGCTGCAGAATGTAACTGGCGAACGCCAGGAACACGCCAACGGACACCTGATCGTTCATGACCAGCCAGCCCCCGAGTGCGAGCGCCGCGAGTTGGGTGAGTCCCGGGATCGCGTCCAGTGCTGCGGCGTACACCGCGGTGACTCGAGCGGTGCGCAGCCGGGACTGGAAGAGCTTGCCCGCCTCGTCGTGCAGCGCGTCTTGTTCCTGGCCCTCCTGACCGAACGCCTTGACGACGCGGACGCCCGTGACCGCCTCCTCGACGACTCCGGCGACGGTGCCCTGGAAGCGTTGGTCCATCCAGCTGGCCGGAAAGGACTTGCTACGGAACCGCATTGCGATGAACAGGAAGGTCGGCACCGATACCACCATGATGAGCGCGAGCATGGGGGACAGCACCACCATGACGACCAGGGAGACGATCAGCAGAGTGATGTTGCCGTACGCGACCCCAAGCTGTTGCAGGAACATCTGGATCAGCGTCAGGTCGACCGACGCCCTGGACATGATGTCGCCCGAGCGCATCTCGTCGCGGCGGGCCGCGTCGAGGTACTGCAGATGGTGGTGGACCTTGACCTGCAGATCGCGCTGGACGCGCACCGCGGCCCGCCCCCCGACGGAGCGTCGCAGGTAGTTGAATACGAAGCTGGCCAAGCCAACTCCCACGAGGATGCCTAGCCACAGCGGGAGCGAGCGCTCGCGCGCGACGATCGCGTCGTCGAGGATGACGGCCTGGATGTACGGGATCAGCCCGAGCAGCCCCATCGCGATAATGGCGAGCACCGCGCCAGCCAAGATCCCGCGTCGGTTGCGCCGGCTCAGCACGGGCGCCAGTAGGCGCAGCGTGCCGCGGTCGTAGTTCTGGTGATGCTCCGATTCGACGGGGAGCTCCGCAGGGGTCCCGATGGCTTCTGCTTCCCGCACGTCGAATGGAGTTGTCATGACTCCATCGCACCCGTCGCGCGAGTCCAGCCGGAAACCCCGCCGTTGCAAGCGGATTGCGCTACCGAGGTTTGCTCAGACGGCGACGCGCGGGTCCGCGGCGGCCTGCATGACATCGACGACGATGTTGGCCAGCACGTAGAGCACACCGATGACCAGGGTGACGCCGGCGATGGTGTTGAAGTCGCCCTTGGAGATCGCTTGGGAGATGAACAGGCCGATGCCGGGCCGGGCGAAGATCATCTCGACGACGATGCTGTTGCCGATCAGGCCAGCCAGTTGCAGACCCAGGAGTGCGAACACCGGGCCGACGGCATTGCGCAGCGCGTGCTGGATCAAGATGCGCTTTTCGCCCAAGCCCTTGGCCCGGGCGGTGCGGGTGTATTCGGCCCGCATCGTCGTTTCCAGACTGCTGCGCAGCACTCGGCCGACGGCGACCGCTGGCGTGATGGCGATGCACAGTGCCGGCAGGATGAGGTGTGCGAGCGCGTCAAGGAACAACGCGGGCCGGCCCGCCAGCAGGCTGTCGATGAGTAGGAAATGTGTTGGGCCGCTTGGGGCGTCGTACGCATAGGTCTGCCCTGTGGCCGGCAGGATGCCCAGCCACCGGTAGAAAATCAGCATGGCAAGCAGGCAGGCCAGGAACACCGGCACCGACGCGCCGGAAATCATGACCACCCGCAGCACTCCCGAACCGCGCCATCCCTGGGCGGTCGACAGACCGAGGAAGAAGCCGATCACCGCGATCAGGATGCCGGCGACGAAGACCAGTTCCAGTGTCACCGGCAGGAATTCGAGGATGTTGTGCGCTACCGGCGTGCGCGTCACCGTGGAGGTGCCGAGGTCGCCCTGCACTGCCTTGCCGAGGTAGGAGAGGAGCTGTACCGGCAGTGGGTCGTTGAGGCCCAGCTTCTCCCGAGCGGCTTCGTAGACCTCTGGGGGCGCCTTGTCGCCGATCAGCGCCACCACCGGGTCGACCGGCGCAATCTTCTGCAGCGTGAAGACGACCACGACGAGCGCGAGCAGTACGGGGATGGCACCGAGGAATCGCCGGGTGAGCGTGACGAGCATCGCCGTTTCTCCTCGGTCAGCGGTCGCGGATGCGGTCGCGTAGCGCGTCGCCGGCGAAATTGCTGACGATTGCGATCAGCCCGACCGCGATGGCGGGGAAGATCGGGATCCACCACGCGCTGAAGATGTGGGTCATGCCCTGCGCACTCATCGCGCCCAGTTCGGGCGCAGGCTGCGGCGCGCCAAGACCCAGGAAGGACAACCCCGACAGCAGCAGCACCAGCGCGGAGACGTCGAGGCTGGCGGTGACGATGGTGACCGGGACGGCACCCGGTAGCAGGTGGCGGGTGAGTTGGCGCCACCAGCCGGCCCCGGCGATCCGGGCCGCCTCCATGTGCGGTGAGGCGCGCAGCTTGCGCACCTCGGCCCGGATGATCCGGGTGTAGAGCGGCCACCACACGATCGAGACCCCGACGAGCGTGTGGAAGTAGGACGGACCAAGCGCGGCCACCACCGCGATCGCCAGGATTGGGCCTGGCAGCGACAGGAACACGTCGGTAAACCGCATCAGCATGCTGTCGACGATGCCTCCGCAGGCGCCGGCGACGAGGCCGATGATGCCGCCGATGATCACGCCCGAGGCCACGACGCCCAGCGCGCCCCACCAGCTGGTGGACATGCCGACGAGCACCCGGGACAGCAGGTCGCGGCCCACGGTGTCGGTGCCAAGCCAGTTCGCGGCGCTGGGTGCGGTCATCGGCTTTCCGGCCGGCACCAGCGGGTCGAACGGGGCGAGCGCGTGCGCGAAGATCGTGACGAAGAACATCGCCGCGAGCGCGCCGAAGGCGACCCAGCTCGAGACGGATGTGCCACGGAAGTACTGGTTGAGCGCGAGGGCGACGTTGCTCCGTGAGGGCACCCGAACCAGGGGGACTGGGACGTACGGTTGTGCGATTGCCATGACTTCTCCTGCCGGCGCTTTGTCGGACGTCTGTGGTATGAGTGCACACGCAACGGGTATCGCCAGCAGATCGTCCACGTTGCCGGGCGATTGCGCGCCGGGCCTTGAAGTTTCGGCCGGCGTCACCGGTGCGGGTTACGTGCCGAATCAGCCTGGCGCGGGGAACCGCGGCGTGATGCGCCTGCCGGTGCTGCGGGCGAGTACGACACCGACCGCGAGCACTCCGGACACCACCGTCAGGCCCCCGGCCGCCCCGAGCACGGCGATCAGCAGGTTGACGCTGCCCGCGCCAAGGAAGGACCCCACCCCGCAGGCGATGCGATAGGTCGCCACCCCGGTCGACGCGTTCGGGCTGAGCGCCACGATCAGGACGGGCGGGGCCGACAAGGCGATGCCGTCGACGACGCCGAACAGGGCCGCCGCCACCAAGAACCCGCGCAGGTCCTGCACGGTGGCCAGCACCACCACCGCGCCGATGCCGAGCATGAGCGCGAGCGCCAGGCAGCGCGCCGGTGCAATCCTGTCGAACAACCGGCCGGATATTGCCAACACGCCGATTTCGACCGCGGAGAGGACTCCGAGCGCCAGCCCGATACTCGCGGCCGACAGGCCGTAGGCGTTGCCAACCAGCGGGAGGGCGGTGTTCTCGATGCCGCTACGCAGGTAGTTGCCGAACAGGCCAAGGGATAGCGCCAGGCGCAGCAACGGGGGAACGGCGAAGTCGGGCAGCCCAATTCGGGGCCGGCCGCTGTCGGGTGGGGGCGGCAGCGTCGGCAACAGCAGGATCGCCACGACGGCGACCACCACACCGAGCCCGGCACACACCCAGAAGCTGAGTCGGTAGCCGTCCAGTCCGACGAGCAGGCTGGCGACGAGGCCGCCGGTGGGTGCGCCGAACGCCGCGCCGAGCAGCTGGAGCCCCTGATTGGAACCCAGCACGCGGTGGGGACTGCTGCTGTGCATCCGGACCGCGACCTGCAACGCCGCCCCGGCGATCGCCGCGCTTGCCACCCCCTGAAGAACACGCGAGGCGAACAGGCCGGGCGCTCCTTGAGAGAGGGCGTAGCACCCCTCGCTGGCCGCAAACAACACCAGCCCGGTCGCGACCGTCGCGCGTGCGTCGATGCGGGTGGTGACGCGGGTGCCGAGTACGTCCACGGCGATGGCGCCCAGCGCCGAGACCATGATGAACACCGTCACCTGGGCGGTGGACAGGCCCAGTTTGATGGCGTAGAGCAGTTCGATCGGCGCCGTCATGGCCATGACGAAGCCGACCAGGACCATGGTGACCGAATGGCTCCAGGGTCGGGGGCTACTGATGGTGGGTGCTCATCAGAACTCGCGGAGTGTTTCGCGCAGAGTGGGTTTGGTGTATTCGGTGCGGGTCAGGCCCTGCCGCTGCAACGCCGGGACGAGACCGTCGCAGATCGACTCGATGTACTTGCGCGACAGGTCCCAACCGGGCTTGGCAATCAGGAAGCCATCGCCGCCGACTTCTTCCATGGCCTCGCCCATCTTCTTGGCGACCTGCTCGGGGGTGCCGACGAGCTCCAGGCCGCGCTTGGCCCGGTGCATGACGAGCTGGCGCAATGTCTTTGGGCCGGGGCTGCCGTCGCCGCGCATGAAGTACTCCAGCGAGCCGCGTTCGCCGTTGGTGGTCAAATCGGCAGGCAGCGGCTCATCGAGGTCGAACCGCTTGAAGTCGATCTCGGTGTTCGACGAGATGCTGACCAGTGACTTCTCCACGTACGAGGGGTGATTGAGCAGCCGCTCGACCTCGGCGCGGGCTTCGGATTCGGTGGCGGCGATCGTGGGGGAGACGACGAACAGCAGTTTGATGTCGTCGGGGTTGCGGCCAGCGGCCTCGGCGCGGGCGCGGACGTCGTCGCGGTATTCCTTCATGCCCTCGATCCCGGTGCCGACGGCGATGACCGCGTCGGCGGCACCGGCGGCGAACTGGCGGCCCTTCGGGGAGGCGCCTGCCTGCAGGAAGGTGGGCCGATGTTGTGGGGAGGGAACGGTGTTGAGCGGCCCGCGAGACTTGAAGTACTTGCCGTGAAAGTCGATGGTGTTGACCTTGTTGTAGTCGGCGTAGGTGTGGGTTTCGCGGTCCATCACCACGGCGTCGGCTTCCCACGAGTCCCAGAGATGGGTGACGACGTCGAAGTACTCCTCGGCCACGTTGTAGCGTTCGTCGTGCTCCGGGAGACCGTCGAGTCCGAAGTTCTGCGCAGCCCGGTCTTCGGCCGAGGACACGATGTTCCAGCCGAACCGGCCTTCTGTGATCGAGTCGACCGTCGAGCACAGCCGCGCCAACAGATACGGCGGGTAGAAACTCGTCGAGAGGGTCGCGACCACACCCATCTTGGCGGTGTGGGCCGCGATGAGCACGGCCAGCGGGACGGGGTCGTGCTTGGGTGCGAAAGCCGAATGCTTCAGCGCCCCTTCCATGGTCGCGCCGTATGCGTCGGCCACCATGACGGTGTCCTCGATCATGATCAGGTCGAAGCACGCTCGTTCCATGCTGCGGGCCATGTCGACGTAGAACTGCCCGTTCGGCCACTTCCGCGCGTCTGGCGAGGCGTCGTCGGTGTCCCACTCCGGCGGGATGAAGTTCATGAACCAGCCGAGGTGAAACTTCTTGGTCATCTCGATATCTCCGTCAATCTCGTTGGGCTGCGGGGGCGTTAGAACTCGCGCAGGGTTTCGCGCAGGGTGGACTTGGTGTACTCGGTGCGCATCAGGCCGCGCCGCTGCAGTGCGGGCACTAGGCCGTCGCAGACCTCGGTGATGTACTCGCGGGACAGATCGCGTCCGCCCCTGCTGATCAGGAAGCCGTCGCCACCGATCGCCTCCATGGCCTCGCCCATCTTCTCGGCGACCTGGTCGGCGGTGCCGACCAGCTCGAGACCGCGGGTGGTCCGCTCGTGAGTGAGCTGGCGCAGCGTCTTGGGGCCGGGCGCCCCGTTGCCGCGCATGAAGTGCTCCAGTGAGCCGCGTTCGCCGTTGGTGGTCAAGTCCGCAGGCAGCGGCTCGTCGAGATCGAACTGCTTGAAGTCGATCTCGGTGTTCGACGAAATGCCAACGAGGGCCTTCTCTTCGAAGTTCGGAGCCGCGGCGAACCGGGCCACCTTCGCGCGGGCCTCTTCCTCGGTGGCGGCGATCGTCGGGGAGACGACGAAGAACAACTTGATGTCGTCGGGGTTGCGGCCTGCCGCCTTGGCCCTGGCGCGGACGTCGTCGCGGTACTCCTTCATCCCCTCGACCCCGGTGCCGACCGCGATGATCGCATCGGCCGCGCCCGCGGCGAACTGCCGGCCCTTCGGGGACGCGCCGGCCTGCAGGAAGGTGGGTCGGTGCTGAGGGGAGGGCACGGTGTTCAGTGGCCCGCGCGATTTGAAGTACTTGCCGTGAAAGTCGATGGTGTGGACCTTGTTGAAGTCGGCGTAGGTGTGGGTTTCGCGGTCCATCACCACCGCGTCGGCCTCCCAGGAGTCCCAGAGTTGGGTGACGACGTCGAAGTACTCCTCGGCGACGTTGTAGCGCTCGTCGTGCTCGGGCAGCCCGTCGAGCCCGAAGTTCTGCGCCGCCCGGTCCTCGGCCGAGGACACGATGTTCCAGCCGAACCGGCCCCCCGCAATCGAATCCGCCGTCGAGCACAACCGCGCCAACAGATACGGCGGGTAGAAGCTGGTCGACATCGTCGCCACCACTCCGAGATGCGTTGTGTTGACCGCAACTTGGATCGCCAACGGCACTGGGTCCTGCTTTGGCGCGAAGATCGCGTTCTTCAGCGAGCCCTCCATGGTGCCGCCGTAGGCGTCGGCCACCATCACGGTGTCCTCGATCATCATGAAGTCGAAACAGGCCCGCTCCATGCTTCGCGCCATGTCGACGTAGAACCGCCCGTCGGCCCAGTTGGCTACCTCGGGCGACGCCCACTCGGACTCCCAGTCCGGCGGCGTGAAGTTCATGAACCAGCCGAGGTGAAGCTTCTTGGTCATCTCGATATCTCCTGAATCTCGTTGGGGTGCAGGGTATTAGAACTCGCGGAGTGTTTCGCGCAGAGTGGGTTTGGTGTATTCGGTGCGGGTCAGACCGCGCCGCTGCAACTCGGGCACCAGGCCGTCGCAGATCGATTCGATGTAGCTACGGGTCAGCCCCCGCCGCCAGACGAGGAAGCCGTCGCCGCCAATCTCGGTGATGGCGGCCTCCATATCGTCGGCGACCTGCGCGGGGGTCCCGATGAACTCCATCCCGAAGGAGGATGCGGCGACGGCGAGCTCACGCAGCGTCTTGGGCCCGGGGCTGCCGTCGCCGCGCATGAAGTGTTCCAGCGATCCGCGTTCGCCGTTGGTGGTAAGGCCCTGTGGCAGTGGCTCATCGAGCGGGAACTGCTTGAAGTCGATCTCGGTGTTCGACGAGATCGCGACGAGGGCCTTTTCGACGAACCGGTCGGACGCGCCGAACCGATTGTGTGCCGCGCGGGCCTCTTCCTCGGTTGCGGCGACGGTCGGCGACACGACGAAGAGCACCTTGATGTCGTCGGGGTTGCGGCCGGCCGCCTTCGCCCGCGCGCGAACGTCATCGCGGTACTCCTTCATTCCTTCAATTCCGGTGCCGACGGCGATGATCGCGTCGGCGGCACCGGCGGCGAACGCCCGTCCCCGCGGGGAGGCGCCGGCCTGCAGGAAGGTCGGTCGATGTTGTGGAGACGGCACGGTGTTGAGCGGCCCGCGGGACTTGAAGTACTTGCCGTGAAAGTCGATGGTGTGGACTTTGTTGAAGTCGGCGAAGGTGTTGGTCTTTCGATCCATCACCACCGCGTCGGCTTCCCAGGAGTCCCAGAGTTGGTTGACGACGTCGAAGTACTCCTCGGCCACGTTGTAGCGCTCGTCGTGCTCGGGCAGCCCGTCGAGCCCGAAGTTCTGCGCCGCCCGGTCTTCGGCGGAGGACACGATGTTCCACCCGAATCGGCCCTCTGCGATCGAGTCGACGGTCGAGCACAGCCGTGCCAATAGATATGGCGGGTAGAAGCTCGTCGACATCGTCGCGACCACCCCGAGATTTGTGGTGTTGACCGCGACCTGGACGGCCAGCGGCACCGGGTCCTGCTTGGGCGCGAAGATGGCGTTCTTGAGTGAGCCCTCCATGGTGCCGCCGTAGGCGTCGGCCACCATGACGGTGTCCTCGATCATCATGAAGTCGAAACAGGCGCGCTCCATGCTGCGGGCCATGTCGACGTGGAAGCGTCCATTCGCCCAGTCGGTTACATCCGGCGAGGCCCACTCGGATTCCCAATCCGGCGGGATGAAGTTCATGAACCAGCCGAGGTGAAATTTCTTGGTCATCGCCGCTCCTGGGTTCGCCCGTCCCTTCCGAAACCATCACAGCGCCCGCGGATGTCGCAGTGAATGCGCCACCGTGGCGCCTCTATTGCGCCGACGTTTCGGGGATTTCGCCGGCAGCAGGCACGACGACGACCGCTCGTTAGGAGGCGGCCCGCTCCGGGCGATCCCGATCCCTGTCGGTCAGCAGGCAGGCCGCGAGGCGGCTACTGGTGCCGTCGAGCGAGTACAGGATCGGCGCTTCGGTGGCGCACTCGTCGATCCGTTCCGGGCACCGTGGATGGAAGGAGCACCCCGATGGCACTGCGAGCGGGCTGGCCGGCTCGCCCGGCAACCGGACGGGCGCCGTGCCAGGTGACGGGATCGCGGCCAGAAGCGCTTTGGTATAGGGGTGTTTCGGGTTGCTGATGACTTCCACGGTGGGGCCGACCTCGACGATCTGGCCGAGGTACATGACCGCCGTGCGGTCGGAGATGAACCGGGCGGCGGCGAGGTCGTGCGTCACGAACATCACGGCCATGCCGAGCTCCCGACGCAGCTCCTGCAGCAGGTTCAGCACGGACGCGGCCAGCGACGCGTCCAGCGCGGACGTGGGCTCGTCGCACAGCAGCAGTTTGGGCGGCACGATGATCGCCCTGGCGAACGCCGCGCGCTGCCGCTGGCCGCCCGACAGCATGCCGGCCTTGACGTCGGCAACCTCGGGCGGCAGGCCCACCTGGCGCAATGCCCGGCCGACGCGTTCCCGCCGCTCGGTCCGGCCGGTGGTCTTGATCAACCGCTCTCCGACGATCTCGCCGACTGTCAGCCAGGGAGTCAAGGACGCGCCGGCGTCCTGGAACACCATCTGCGGCTGGCCGCCGGGGCGGTCGACGGTGCCCCGCTCTGGCTTCATCAGCCCGGCCACGACCCGCAGAAGGGTGGACTTACCCGATCCGGATTCCCCGACCACGGCCACCGACTCGCCGGGGGCGATGTCGAGGATGATGTTGCGCAACGCGTGAAGCTTGTCCTTGTGCAGTAGCCCGCGTCGCACGTCAAACTGCTTGTCGACGCCGTTGATTCGGGCCGCGGGCTGTGTGTCGTCCGGCTCGGCCATCGGCGCGAAGGACTCGGTTTCGGCGAGGCTGACGATCGCTTGAGTGGCGTCGGGGATCACGCATGCGGTCACGCCGTCATGGGTGGCGGCCGGCCGGGGGGCGGGTACGGATTCCAGACATGGCTCGGCTGCGGATGGGCAGCGGGGCGCGAAGGCACAGCCGGGTGGGTGCGCCCGAGGGTCGGGCGGCTCGCCGGGCAGCGAGGGGATTGCGTGGCCGATCGGCAGGTCCAGGTTGAGTCGCGCCTTGAGCAGGCCGACGGTGTAGGGGTGCGACGGCGCCCGGAGCACGCTTCCCATCTGGCCCTCCTCGGCCAGTCGGCCGCCGTACATGACGGCGATGCGATCGCACACCTGCGAGGCCACGGCGACGTCGTGGGTGACCAGGATGAAGGAGGTGCCGAGCTGGTCGCAGAGGTCGCGGATCAGGCCAAGCACCTGAGCCTGGACGGTGACGTCGAGGGCCGTGGTCGGCTCGTCGGCGATGACGAGATCCGGCTTGCCTGCCACCGCCATGGCGATCATCACCCGCTGCCGCAGGCCGCCGGACAGTTCGTGTGGAAACGCCTTCATGCGCCGAGCTGGGTCGGGGATGCCGACCAGGTCGAGCAGGCGCAGCGCCTCCTCGTCTGAGCCCGCGGCTTCCTTGACCTGGCGACCCACCCGCATCGTCGGGTTGAGCGAGGTCATCGGGTCTTGAAAGACGGCGCCCAGGTGTGCCTTTCGGACCTCGCGCCGCTCGTCGTCGGAGGCCGCGACCATGTCCACGCCGCATACCTCGGCGCGACCGGTGATCTTGGGCATCGGCTCGCCGGATAGCAGCCCGAGCAAGGCGAGCCCCATCACGCTCTTGCCCGAGCCGGATTCGCCGACCACGGCCAGGATCTCGCCCGGGTTGATGTCCAGCGTGACACCGCGCAACGCGTTGACCGCGACCCCGCGTCGTTCGAACGAGACGGTCAGGTCCTCAACGCGGGCGCGCGGGACGTTCGGCGCATCGGTTGGAGCGGCGGCGACATCGCGCAATGTGGTCATGGACGCTACCTCTTCTGTGGTGTGTCACGATGAAAACCCGACCGCGTGACGCGGATGGGTCGCCGCGATGCCTGCCAGATTGCGCCGTGTTTCGAGCAGCGTCGCGATCCAAGCGCCGAAGGTACGGTTGTTGTACAGATCACCCGAGAAGGGCCGTAAACAACCGTACTTTCGGCGAACCTTTTTACACGCGCTTGATGGCTCCCGCGTCGAAGATGGAGGGAAGGTAGGAGTTCGGTAGGATCCCGTCGATCCCCTTGTGGCGGATCATGTTTTCCGGCCGCCGGCACAGCGGCACCCAGAGCGCTTCGTCTTCGATGAGCTCGGTGATCTGCACGTATGCCTGGTTGGTGTCGTCGATCGTTGGCTTGGTGATCGCTTCGTCCATGAGCCGGTCCACCGTCGGGTTGCCGTACTGGAAGTAGTTGAGCGGTTTGGCTCCGGTGCGCAGGAAGATGCGCAGCACGGTGTCGAGGTGCAGCGCGTCGCCGCCGATTCCGGCGACCATGAGGTCGGGGCGCTTCTCGGCCGGCTGGTTGGCCAGGTCGAAGGACTCCGCGCTTGGCATGGCGCGCACGGTGATGTCCAACCCGGTCGGGGCGAGCTGGGTCTGGATCAGCTCGGCCACCTGTTGACCCGGCGCGCCGTACGACGTCACCCAGGCGAGGTCGATCTTCTTGGACGGCAGCGTCGGCACGATCGCCTTGAGTGGTTCGAGGTCGAAGTCGGTCGAATACGGCGTCAGCCCAGCGGGAAAGGTGTTCTCGGGCCAGAAGTTCTCGGCCACCTGCACGACGCCCTGGAAGGCGGTATCGACGATCGAGGTGCGGTCCAGGGCGGTCATCATCGCCTGCCGCAGCGCCTTGTTGGTGAAGGTGCCTGCGCTGAAGTTCATCCACAGCACGATGATCGAGGAGCCGAGCACCGTCGTCGTGTTGAAGTCGGGGTTCTTCCGGTAGCTGAGCACGTCGGGGATCGCGAAGCCCTTGGCGACCAAGTCGAAGGCGCCCTGGTCCAATTGCAGCTTCTGCGTGGCGATCTCGGGGACGATCTCGATGCGCACGGTTTGGAAGTACGGCTTTTCGCCCCAGTAGCCGTCGAAGCGCTCCAGCGTGTAGTGGCTGCCGGGGACGAACTCCTTCATCACGTACGGCCCGGTGCCGGCGTCGTTGGTCTTGAGCCACTCCTGGGCCAAATCGCCTCCGGTAGCGTTGGTTTGGACCGCGGTCGGACTCACCGCGAACATCTGCCACGGGCAGGCCGCGTAGTGCAGGAATGCGTTGTTGGGCTCCTTGAGCGTCACCACAAGCGTAGTCGGGTCGGGCGCAACAGATTTGGCGATGCCCTCCACCATGTAGGCCGGTCCCTCCTTGACCGCGAGCCGGCGCTCGAAGCTCTTGATCCAGGCCGCCGCGTCGGCAGGGGTGCCGTCGTGGAATTTCACGTCGGGCACCAGTTTGAAGGTGTAGGTCAGCTGGTCGTCGGACACCGTCCAGGACTGCGCCAGCGCGGGGATGATCTCGGAGGTGCCCGACTTGTAGTTGACCAGGCCCTCGTAGCAGGACTTCATCACCTGCACGCCCTCGCCCTCGTACATGATGTCGGGGTCAGGCACCTGCATGTCCTGCAGGAATGGCATGCGCAGGGTCAGCGTGCCCTTGCCGTCGTCGGTTGCCGAGCCACCGCACGCTGCGAGGAAGTTCGCCAGGGCGAGTCCGCCAATGGTCAGGCCGCTGGCCCGCAGGAAGGTACGGCGGTCCAGGTCGATCGGGGCAAGGGTCACGGGTGTCTCCTCAGGCTGCGGTGCTGGGGTCTACGACGCGGCAGTCGACGGCGCGGCGGCGGGTGAGGCTCGGCCCTGGGACAGGGCAGATGTATCTGTGAGTTCCCATCCAAACCGCTGTACGTGACAGAACGGGGTCGTCACCGTGGTCTTTCCATTGCGCCGCACGGCTCCGCGCATTGCCCGTGTAACCGATCGCTTTAGAACTCGAGCAGGTTGTCGCGAAACATCTCGTAGCGATAGTGCTCCCGGGTGAGGCCGCGCTTCTGCAATTCCGGCACTAGGCCGTCGGTGATCTCACTGATCGAGCGACGGGTGAGCACGTCCTGGGTGATCAGGAAGCCGTCGCCGCCGACCTCGGCCATCACCTCGCCCATCTGCTCAGCGACTTCCGCTGGCGTACCGAGGAACTCGACCCGCTGCCCGGCGCCGTACGCCGAGTTCGAGGCGACTTCCCGCAGCGTCCGGTCGAGGTTTTGCCGGACGAACGAGGCCAGGGAACTCTGGTGTCCGTTGGTGACCATCTGGTCGGCGAGCTCACGGATGGGGACGTCGAGGTCGAACACCGAGAAGTCGATGTCGGTCGCGTACCCCATCCCCGCGAGCCGGAACCGCGGATCGACGGCGGCGTCGGCAACCATCTGCTCCTTGCGCTCCACCGCGTGCTGGTGCGTCTCGCCGAGGATGGGGGAGATCAGGAAGAGCACCTTGACCTCGTCGGCCTTGCGTCCGTGGCCCTCTGCGCGGGCGCGAACGTCATCGCGGTACTCCCTCATCTGGTCGACTGTGGTGGCCGACGCAATGATCGAGTCGGCACACCGCGACGCGTACGCCCGACCCTTCTCCGAGCCGCCGGCCTGGACGATCACGGGTCGACCCTGCGGGGATCGCGCGGAATTGATCGGGCCGCGCGACTTGTAGAAGCGGCCGTCGAAGTCCACCGCATGCACCTTGTCGGGATCGGCGAACATGCCGTCCTGGTCGACGACCATCGAATCCGGCTCCCACGACTCCCAGAGCTGGGTGACGAGGTCGGTGAACTCCTCGGCCATTTCGTAGCGGACGTCATGGTCCGGTTGCGCGTCGTGCCCATAGTTCTGGGCGGCGCGGTCGGAACTGGCGGTCACCATGTTCCAGCCGGCGCGGCCGCGCGACACGTGGTCCATCGTCGACACCAGTCGCGCAAGGAGGTACGGCGGGTACTCGGTGATCGCCAGCGTCGTAACGATGCCCAGCCGGTTGGTGTTCTGGGTGAGGATCGACGCCAGGACGGCGGGGTCGAATTTCGGCACCGCATAGGCATTCTCGAGATAGAAGTCGTGCTTTCCCTCCCAGGCATCGGGAACGAACGACGAGTCCTCGAGGATGAAGTAGTCGAAGCAGGCCCGCTCCAGCGATCGCGCCATGTCCACGTAGAAGTCGGGCAGCATGCCCTCGGACTTCTGCGTGCCGATCCACTGGTCGCGCCAGCCGTGGACCCGGTAGCCGTTCATGAACCAGCCGAGATGGAACTTCGTCGCCTGCATCCGTGCCTCCTCGCGTCTTTCCGTCGGGGTTGACCGAAACGTAGTGACGCGTGGTTGCGGTGCCGGATCGCTCCCGTTCCCGCGGCATTGCGCCACGGCTCAGGTGGGCTCCGGCGCGGCCGGCTGTGGGTTGGGGCCCAACAGATCCCGGCGCCGCAGCACGATCGCGCCAAGTGCAGCCAGGCCGACTACCGACGCGATCAGCAGCGCCGCCCGGGTGCCGAGCAGCTCCGCGCCAACGCCGATGGTGGCCATGCCGATGGGGAGCGCTCCGATGGCGGTGCTGAGCATGCCGAGCGCGACGCCACGCTCGCTGGCACCCGCGGACTCGATGGCCAGCAGGCTCTGCATCGAGCCGAACCCGGACTGGCCGATACCGGAGACGAACAGTGCGACGAACGCGACGCCCAGCACTGGCACCGTGGCGAAGACGAATAGCCCGAGCAGGGCGATGGCCGAGCCGCAGGCGAACACCAGGCCGTGCCGGCGCAGCGGTCTGGTGCTGAGCACCATGCCGGCGGTGATCTGGCCGAGGCCGGGAGCCGCGGCGAGCGCGCCTGCGAGCACAGCGCTCTGCGCGAATCCCTCGGCGACGACCGGTATCAGCGGGATGTAGCCGAACATGCACAGGTTCATCACGACCGTGATCGCGAGCATGGCGACGAATCGCCTGCTGCGCCGTACCAGGTTCGCACCGGCCGCAACCTGATCTCGCAGCGAGACCGAACCCGCCGCGAGTGGGGCACCGTAGCGGGGTTGGGGGACGAAGGCGAGCAGCACCGTCGACACGCACAGCAGCGCGCCCATCCCGGCGAAACCGGCGCCCATACCGAGCTCCTGGATCAGCACACCGCCGACGAGGGTGCCGAACATCGCCGATCCCGCCTGCGCCGTTGACTCGATGGTCATGGCCTGGCTGGCCAGCCGCGGTCCCACCGTCTCGTAGATGAGCGGGCGCTGGGCGGTCATGTTCACCAGGCCGCCGATGCCGATGAGGAACATGAACGGGAACGTCATCCACACTTCGACACGGCCGGACTGCACCACGGCGAACATGACGAACTCGACCGGGATGAGCACCAGTTGCACGACGAGGATGAACCGCTTGCGCTCGAACCTGTCGCTGATCACGCCGGCGAAGAATCCGCCAATCAGCATCGGGGCGAAGATGAGCGCTCCGACGACCTGGTTGAGCATCGGCGAATCCGCGATCTGAGTGAGCAGGTAGCTGGTCGTGAAGAGGCCGCCCCAGCGAGTGGTGTGCCAGATCAACGAGCTCACGAACAGGTTGCGATAGCCAGGCACCCGCCACAGGGCGCGGAGTTGCGGCCGGTCAGCTGCGTCGCCGGGAACGGCGATCAGGTCGTCAGCGGTCATGCGGCGGCAGCGGACCTGGCCGCGGTGCGGCGCGTCAAGTGCACGCCGACCAGGACCGGGAGAGTGAGCGCGGCGGAGCCGAGCGCGAGGGTGGCGAATCCGACCCAGTCCATGACGAACCCGCAGACCACGCTGGCCAGCCCGCCGCACACGGCGGTCGTGAGGTCCACGGCGCCCTGCACCGGAACCCGGTGATCCAGGGGAATGTGCTCGATCAGCAGGCTCGAGCCGCCGATGAGGGCGAGCGTCCAGCCCAGTCCGAGTGCGAACATCGCCGCGAACATGAGTGGCACGTTGTCGGAGGAGAGCGCCGAGAGCCCGCAGGCCGCTATCAGCACCAGTGCACCAGCGCGCAGCGAGACGAGCCTCCCGCGGCGGTCGGCGTACCGGCCGACCAGCGGGCTGAACGCGAACATGCCGGCGATGTGCACCGAGACCACCAGCGAGCTCACCGCCTCGTGGTCGTGGGCCTTCATGGTGATCGGCGCCATCGCCATCACCCCGACCATGACCGCTTGCGCGACGACCATCGCCAGCAGGGCCAGCCGCGCCATCGGTGAAGCGGCGATGGCACGCGCCGACTCCCGCAGCCGCACCGGCCGGCGCTCGGTGCTCAGGCCGTGTTCGGCCGCCACTACCAGTAGCGGGTCGGGCCGCAGCCGGACCGCCACGTTCACTGCGGCGCAGGCGAAGAAGAACGCGCTGAACAGCCATGGGCCGGCGTAGTGGTGGAGGCCGAACCAGACCGCGCCCAGGTGCTCGGCGGGGACGACGAGGGTGGGACCGAACACGGCGCCGAAGGTCGACGCGAACAGGATCCGGCCCATCGCGCGGCCGCGCTGGTCCGGCTCGGCCAGATCGGTGGCGGCGTAGCGGGCCAGCAGGTTGGTCGCCGACCCGGCCCCGTAGAGCAGCAGGCCGACGAGAAACACTGGGAGCATTGACAGTTGGACCCCGACGCAGGCGATCACGCCGCCGACGACTGCCAGGCCGTAGCCCAACTGCATGCCCGAGCGCCGGCCGTAGCGGCGCATCACCCGCGACAGGATCATGGCCATCGTGCCCGAGCCGGCCGTGACCGCCGCGGTCGAGACGCCCACCCACGGCGTTCCGACGCCGACGATGTCCTCGACGACGAATCCGCCGACGGTGATGGCGGCGCCAAGCGCGGCGGCGCCGACCACCTGGCCCATCACGAGCACGCGCAGCGTACGCCGCTGCAGCGCAGCCCTTTCGGCCGTCGGCATGGGGTGCGCCGGGGAGATCGGATCGACCCTCTTCGTCGTCATCTCTCGCCCTCCTTGGCGCGCCATGTGGGGTGACCGTGCGACAGCCCGTTGGGCAACGTACTAAGCCGGCGTGACGGCGTCGGATCCGCGCGGTTCCCTGGCGATTGCGCCGGACGACGTGGACCTGACGAGGCCCGCAATGGCGCAATCAACGGTTAACTCCCGATGGCCCCTTAGAACTCGCGCAGCGTCTCCCGCAGGGTCGACTTGGTGTACTCGGTCCGGGTCAGGCCAAGGCGCTGCAGCTCGGGCACCAGGCCGTCGGTGATCGACGCGATGTAGTTCCGGTTCAGATCCCAGCCCGGCTTCATGATCAGGAAGCCATCACCGCCGATCTCCTCCATCGCCTCGCCCATCTGGCGGGCGACCTGTTCGGGCGTGCCGATGAACTCGACGCCGGTGGTGGCCCAGTCGATTGCGAGCTTGCGCAGAGTCTTTGGCCCCGGCGTGCCGTCACCGCGCATGAAGTGCTCGAGCGAACCCCGCTCGCCGTTGGTGGTCAGACCCTCAGGCAGCGGCTCGTCCCAGTCGAACTGCTTGAAGTCGATTTCGGTGTTGGACGAGATCCCGACCAGCTGCTTCTCCACGTAGCTCGCCCTCGCGGTGAGCCGGTCGACCTCCGTCCGCGCCTCGGCCTCGGTCGGCGCGACCACGGGCGACACGCAGAACATCAGCTTGATGTCGTCGGGATTTCGGCCCGCCTCTTTTGCGCGGGCCCGAATGTCGTTGCGGTACTCACGCATTCCCTCGACACCAGTGCCGACGGCGACGATCGAGTCGGCGGCGCGGGCGGCGAACGCCCGCCCGCGCGGGGACGCCCCGGCTTGCAGGATCGTCGGCTTGTGCTGCGGGGAGGGCACGGTGTTGAGCGGACCCCTTGACTTGAAGTACTTGCCGACGAAGTCGACCGTGCGCACTTTCTTGAAGTCGGCGTAAGTATGGGTTTCGCGGTCCATCACCACTGCGTCCGCGTCCCATGACTCCCAGAGCTGGTTCACGACGTCGAAGTACTCGTCGGCGACGTTGTAGCGCTCGTCGTGCTCGGGCAGGCCGTCCAGACCGAAGTTCTGCGCGGCCCGGTCTTCGGCCGAGGACACGATGTTCCAGCCGAACCGGCCCTCGGCGATGGAATCGACCGTCGAGGCCAGCCGGGCCAGCAGGTACGGCGGGTAGAACGACGTCGACATCGTCGCCACCACGCCCAGCCGCGACGTGTGCGCTGCGATCAGCACCGCCAGCGGAATCGGATCGTGCTTGGGCGCGAAGACGGAATTCTTGAGCGAGCCCTCCATCGTGCCGCCGTAGGCATCGGCCACCATCACCGTGTCCTCGATCATGATGTAGTCGAAGCAGGCCCGCTCCATGCTCTTGGCCATGTCGACGTAGAACCGGCCGTTGGGCCACTGCGCCACGTCCGGTGAGGCCCAGGGCGTATCCCATTCCGGTGGAATGAAGTTCATGAACCAGCCGAGGTGGAACTTCTTCGTCATCGCCATGCTCCTTTGAGTCGCTTCTGGAACATCAAACGACCGCTCGGTGTCCCACCGGATTCGCCGCCGTAGCATCGGCATTACGCCACTGACGAGATCCGCGGCGCAATGCAGCTTTTACTGCCATGGTCGACGTCCGAAACTCGTGCCCCGTTGACTGCAACGATGACCGTCGTAGTCGTAGGAAATCCCAAGCCGATGTCGCGCACGCGAGCTGCCGCTGAATTGGTCGCCGAGAAGCTGACCGGCGTTGCGCCCCAACACGTGATCGATGTCGTCGACCTCGGCCCCGCCCTGCTCGGTTGGGGTGACCCGAAGGTGGCCGAGGCCAAGGAGATCGTGAAGTCCGCCGATTCCCTGGTGGTGGCCTCTCCCACCTTCAAGGCCACTTACACCGGCCTGTTGAAACTGTTCCTCGACCAGTTCGGAGCGGGCGAGCTCGGTCAGCTCACGACGTTCCCGCTCATGCTCGGTGGCTCCTATGCGCATGCGCTGGCTCCCGAATTGACGCTGCGCCCAGTGCTCGTCGAGATTGGCGCCAGCTGTCCCGCGCCGAGTCTGTATCTGCTCGACTCCGAGTACGAGACGTCACCAGATCTGGACAAGTGGCTCGAGGTCGCTCGTCGGTTCGTCCCGGTGTCGTCATGATCGCCATCGACGACGAATTCGACCAGGCGTTGTTGCGCAAGGCCTTCGGCTGCTTCCCCACCGGCGTCACGGCCTTCTGCGGCCTGCTCGACGGCGCGGCCGAGGGGATGGCGGCGAGTTCCTATACCTCAGTCTCGCTCGAGCCGGCCTTGGTGTCGGTGTGCGTAGCCAATACCTCCACCACCTGGCCGAAGCTGGCGACGCTCGACCGTCTGGGGCTCAGCGTCCTGGCCGGTGACCATGCACCCATCGCGCGGGCGCTGGCGTCCAAGACCGGCAACCGGTTCGACGGGGTCGACTGGATGGCGACCGACAGCGGAGCCGTCTTCGTGCACGGCGCGACGCTGTGGTTGGAGTGCGCGCCGTTCAAGCATGTCGAGGCGGGCGACCACGAGATCGTCGTGCTGGAGATCGTCGCGCTGGCAATGTACCCGGACGTGGCTCCGATGGTGTTCCACCGCAGCAACTTTCACGAGTTGGCGCCCACCGCCTAGGCGGTGGGCGCCATCCGTCAGGCCCGCTTGAGGGACTGCGGCCAGAAGATCGGCGGATAGAACGAGTTGTCCTCGACGCCCGTCACGTAGTTGTGTGAGATCGTCGAGTTCGGTGGCAGGCACAGCGGGATCCAGACGGCGTCGTCCAGGACGATCTGACTGCACTTCTGGTAGACCGCGTCCGTCAGCGCCGTCGTCGGCTGCTTGATCGCGTCGTCCATCAACTTGTCGAGCTCCAGGTTCGAGTACTGATAGAAGTTCAACGGCTTGGCGCCGGTCCGCAGCAAGATCCGAAACGTGGTGTCCAAGTGCAGGGCGTCACCACCGAGGAAGGCCACCATCATGTCCGGCCGCTTCTCGGGTGGCTGGTTGGCAAGGTCGAACATCTCGGCCGTCGGTAGTGTCCGCACGGTGACGTCGAGCCCGACGGCGGCGAGCTGGCTCTGCACCAGTTCGGCCATCTGCTGGCGCGGCGCCCCACCGTCGGCGGCCCACGCAAGGTCGACCTTCTTGGACGCAAGCTTGGCCACCAATGCTGCGAGCGGCGCGGTGTCCACCGCAGCTGGGAACGGGGCTAGCTTCGGGTCGAGGGTGTTCGGCGGAAACATCCCCTCCTGCACGGTCGTCAACCCGCCCCACGAGGTGTCGACGATGGACTTGCGGTCAAGGGCCGTGAGCAGGGCCTTGCGTAGCGCCTTGTCGGCGAAGATGCCCGAGTTCGGGTTCAACCAGACTGCCTCGCCGACACCGCCGAACGAGTTGACCACGGAGAACTGCGAGTTCTGTTGGTACTGCAGCACGTCCGGGATCGCGAAGCCCTTCGTCACCATGTCGAACGCACCGGAGTCGAGCTGCAGTTTCTGGGTCGAGATGCTCGGCGTGATCTCGATGCGAATGGTTTGGAACGCGGGCGGTCCGCCCCAGTAGCCGGGAAACGCCTCGAGCGTGTAGTGGCTCCCGGGGACGAACTCCTTGAACGTATAGGGCCCGGTGCCGGCGTCGTTGGTCTTCAACCAGTCCTGCGCGAGGTCGTCGCCCTTGGCGTTCTTGGCCACTGCGGTCGGGCTCACCGCGAACGGCTGCCACGGGCAGGCCAGGTAGTGCAGGAATGCGTTGTTGGGTTCTTTGAGCGTGACGACGAACGTCGTCGGGTTTGGCGCTGCGGTCTTGGCCACCCCCGTCACCATGTAGGCCGGGCCCTGATTGATCTTGCCGCGGCGTTCGAAGCTCTTGATCCAGGAGTCGGCATCGGCGGGGGTTCCGTCGTGGAACTTCACGTCGGGTTGCAGCGTGAAGGTGTACGTCAGTAGGTCGTCCGACACTGTCCACGACTTCGCCAGCCCGGCGATGATCTCCGGCGTGCCTGACTTGTAGCGGACGAGTCCCTCGTAGGCCGACTCCATCACCTGGACGCCCTCGCCCTCGTACATGATGTCCGGGTCGGGAACCTGCATGTCGGCGAGGAACGGCAGCCGCAGGGTCAGCGTGTCACTGCTCGATCCGCCGCCGCCGCCACCGCACGCCGCGATCAGGGCCGCGAGGCTGATGCCGCCGACCGTCAGACCGCTCGCCTTCAGAAACTTGCGACGGTCCCATTCGGCCGGCGAACCAGATGGGGTGCCGTGAGAGTGTGCTGTGTCGAACACGAATGCCTCCTGCTTGGGTCAACGCTTGACCTGGGAAGCACGGCACTCGCTGGCGCGCTTTCGTCATGAGTAAATCGGCGTCGCGTGTCGCATCTGCGTCGCGTCAGTACCTCTCGTATTACGCCGACATTTCGGGCCTAGAACTCGAGGAGGTTCTCCCGGAACGTGCTGTGGTTGTAGCCGTCCCTGATGAGGCCGCGTTTACGCAACGCCGGTGCCAGGCCGTCGGCGATTTCGGCGATGTTGCGCCGGGTGACGGTCGGCGACAGGAGGAAGCCGTCGCCGCCCACTTCCTCCATCGCCTCGCCCATCTTCGCCGCAACGGTTTCCGGCGACCCGACGAAGGCCAGCCCGGCGTGGGTGTCGACGGTGGCGATCGCTTCGCGCAGTGTCTTGCCGCGGGCCCCTTCGATGAACGTCCGCAAGGTGCTCGTCTCGCCGTTGCCCCACACGTCGGGGACCTCCTTGTCGAGATCGAACGTGGAGAAGTCGAATTCGCCGCCCGAGGTGTAACTGAGCCCCCACAACCTTCGCTCGATCGCCTGATCGCTCCAGGCTGCGGCTTTCATGTCCTCCTCGCGGGCCTGCGCGACGCGGTCGGTGTCGCCGAGGATCGGGTCGATGAGGAACAAGATCTTCAGAGTGCTCGGGTCGCGCCCGTACTCCTTCATCCGGCGGTGCATGTCCAGCCGGAACGCCTTCATGCCCTCGAGGCTGGTGCCGTGCGCGAGCATCGATTCCGCGTACTTGGCGGCCAGATCGCGCCCGGCCGGCGAGGCGCCTGCTTGTACGATGACCGGTCGGCGCTGAGGGCCGGGGATGGTGTTCAGCGGCCCGCGCGTGCGGAAGTACTTCCCCTTGAAGTCGACGGTGTGCACCTTCGTGTGGTCGGCGTAGCGCGGCGTCTCCTGGTCCACCAGGACGGCGCCGTCCTCCCACGAATCCCAGAGCGCACCAACGGCTTCCATCCACTCCGCGGCCATGCCGTAGCGCTCGCTGTGCAGCATCAGCCCGTCGTAGCCGTACTGCTGCGCGGCGCGGTCGGAACTCCCGGTCACCACGTTCAGGCCGACGCGGCCGTCGGTCAGGTGGTCGAGCGTGGTCATCGTGCGGGCTGCCATGTACGGGTGGTAGAAACTCGTCGACAGGGTGACGGCGATGCCGATGTGCTTCGTGCGCTGCGTCAGGAGCGGGATCAGCGGGACGGGGTCGCACTTCGGCGCCAACAGCCCGTACTTGAGCGTCGTCTCCATGGAGCGGCCATACGCGTCCTCGACCATGCTGGTGTCCTCGACCAGCAGGTAGTCGAAGCGCGCGCGCTCCAGCGACGCGGCCAGGTCGACGAACAGGTCGCCCTTCATCCAATCGTGGCCAGTGTTTCCCGCCCACGGATCGTTCGCCCAGGTCTGGACGCTGAATCCACTGCCCATGAACCAACCAAGATGAAACATCCCACCTCCTCAAGATGGGACCAATGTCGCGCGCAGATGTTTCGTTGCTACTGGGCAGACGATGCCGCCTGCATTACGCCGCAGCGTGACTAGAGCAACTACCGCGGCACGTGGAACGCGGCCAGCGTCGCGCCGCCCAACTCCAGGCGATCCCACGCCGCGGTGGTGCGAAGCATCGCGATCGCCGACGTCGGGTACTTCAGCGACATCGCTTCGATGGCCGCGGGGTCGCCGTCGGCGGCGAGCCGCAGCGCCAGCTCCGAGGTGGTGGGCTCGTGCCCGACGACCAACAGCGTCTGGACGTCGCCGTCGAATAGCGCGCCGACGGTGTTGATCACGTCGAGCGTGCTGCCCGGCGTCGAGTCGTAGAGCCGGTCGACGAACTGGGTGGGCGCGTCGATGCGCGTGCGGGCCAACGTCTCCCGGGTGCGGGTCGCGGTCGAGCAGAGCACTGCGTCGACGGCTGGCGCGTTCGCGCGAATCCAGTCGCCCGCCAGCCCGGCCTCCCGGATGCCGCGCGGGGCCAGCGGTCGCTCGTGGTCGGAAACTCCGTCCGGGTAGTCCGACTTCGCATGTCGCATCAGCAGCACTGTGCGTTCCGGGGTGCTCATCGGCTCCACCGTAACCGGTACGCTCTGGCGCGTGACCGCCGCACGAACACGGGCCGCGCGGCTGCGCGGGGTTTTCGTTGGCGCCATCGCAGGCGTCACCGCCGTGGCTGGCCACGGGCTGGGCGGCGCGACGATGCCGGGCAGCGTGGCAGTCGTCATGGTGGTGCTCTGCTCGGCCGTGGTGGGTGCCGCCGCCTCCGTCGATGCCCCGCGTCGCGTGCCCGTGGTCATGGCGTATCTGGCGGCCGGACAACTGCTGGGCCACTACCTCCTCGGGCTTGCCTCCGAACACGCACACGCGACCCAGTGGTCGGCGCCGATGCTGGCGGCCCACGCGGTTGCGGCGGTGGCCGCTGGCGCGCTGATCTGCACCGCCGAGCGGCTGTTCGCCGCCGTCGCCGCAGCGGTCTGGCGGCTGATCCTCGTTCTGGTGGCCGTGCGCGACGCAGGTCGGCGACGCAGACCCAGCGCCGGCTGGTGGGCCGCCGCACTCGCGATCCGTACCCGGGCAGGCTCGGGGCGCGTCACCCGCGGGCCGCCTTCGTTCGTCGCCGCGTAACCGCGCGACACATCTCTTCCTGGACGGTGCCTACGCGCCGTCCCGCATTGCGCCGTCCGCGCGCCAACCGCGCCGACGAGCCCCGTTCGCGAACGAAGGAAAACCTCCATGTCCTCATCACTGTCCCAATCCGACGACACCCTCGACGACCCGCCGACCGGGCCGCCGGGCCACGCCAGGCGCGGCCTGCTCCCGCTGATCCGGCGCCTGCACTTCTACGCGGGCGTCCTGGTGGCGCCGTTCATCCTGATCGCGGCGATCACCGGGGCGCTCTACGCCGTCGCCCCGACCATCGAGCGCGTCGTGTACCGCGACGTGCTGTTCGTCGAGCCCGGCGGCGAGGTATTGCCGCTGTCCGCGCAGGCCGCCGCCGCCCAGGCAGCGGTGCCCGACCTGACGATGACGGGCCTGCGACCCGCGGCGGGCACCACCGACTCCAGCCGCGTGCTGTTCGCCGACACCGCACTGGGTGAGGAGTTCAGCCGCGCGGTGTTCGTCGACCCGTACAGCGGAGCGGTGCTTGGCCAGGAGCCGACGTGGTTCGGCTATCTGCCGCTGAGCACCTGGCTCGACGGTCTGCACCGCCATCTCCAACTCGGTGAGCCGGGCCGGGTGTACAGCGAGCTCGCCGCGTCGTGGCTGTGGGTGGTCGCGCTCGGTGGGTTGGTGCTCTGGTGGGGAAGGCGGCGCGCCGAGCGTCGTCGCGGTCGACCGGGCCGGCTGCTGACCGTGGACCGAACCACCGAAGCACGCGGACGGACGTTGAACTGGCATGGCGCCGTTGGTATCTGGATTCTGCCGATGCTGCTGTTCCTGTCGGCGACCGGGATCACGTGGTCGACGTATGCGGGCGAATGGGTGACGGACCTGCGCACGCAGTTCGACTGGGCACGACCGCAGCTGGACACCGCGGGGAGCGGCGCACACCAGGGGCACGATGGCGCGATGGCGCCAGCCGAGGCCGGCCCGATGGACGTCGACGGAATCGTGCGGGCCGCCAACGCGGGAGGCGTCGTCGCGCCGCTTGAGCTCACGCTGCCCGCCGCGCCGGGGGAGGCCGCGTCCGTCACCGAGCTCGACGAGCCGTATCGGCTGACCACCAACTCTGCCGCGGTCGATCCCGCCACGCTGCAGGTGCGCGGCGTCGTCGACTATGGCCGCGACTACTCGCTCATCGCGAAACTCGCGGACTGGGGCATCCGCATGCACATGGGCTTCCTGTTTGGGTGGCTCAACCAGTTGGTGCTGTTCGTCGTGGCGTCGGCACTGGTGACGGTCATCATGCGCGGGTACCGGATGTGGTGGCAACGAAGGCCGACGCGCGGCTCGCAGTGGGCCGTGGGCCGGGCGCCCATGCGCGGGCTGCTGAGCCGTCAGCATCCCGCCGTGCTCGCGGCGGTGGCGGTGTGCGCGGTGGTCGTCGGCGTGTTCCTGCCGCTGCTAGGCATCAGTCTCCTGGCGTTCTTGCTGCTAGACGTGATCTTGGGTCGCGTTAAGGCGAGCCAGCCGGGTTGACTTCCGAGTGCTTTGGCACATGCCGAGTGAGGTCCGCGGACTTGTCGGTTCGCGGACCTACACTCGCGATGCCCCACGAACATGAGGAAGGAGGGTCATCCGATGCGTTTCATTCACACCGCCGATTGGCAGCTCGGCATGACCCGACACTTCCTCAACGGTGAGGCACAGCCAAGGTATTCGGCCGCCCGCCGAGACGCGGTCGCGGGGCTCGGCGCCCTGGCCGCCGAGACCGGCGCCGAGTTCGTCGTCGTGGCCGGCGACGTGTTCGAACACAATCAGCTCGCGCCACACGTCGTCGGGCAGTCGCTGGAGGCGATGCGTGCCATCGGGGTTCCGGTGTATCTGCTTCCCGGCAACCACGATCCGCTGGACGCGGGGTCGGTGTACACCAGTGCGCTGTTCACCTCCGAGCGTCCCGACAACGTGGTGGTGCTCGACCGCGACGGGGTGTTCGACGTACGTCCCGGCGTGCAGCTCGTCAGTGCCCCTTGGCGTTCCAAGAAGCCGACCACCGACCTGGTGGGCGCGGCGCTGGAGGGGTTGCCCGCTGATGGGGTCGTGCGCATCGTCGTCGGCCACGGCGGGGTCGACGTGTTCGAGCCCGACCGCGACAAGCCGTCGCTGATCCGGCTGGCAGGCATGGAGACGGCGCTCCAGCGCGGGGCCGTGCACTATGTGGCGTTGGGGGACAAGCACTCCCGGATGCAGGTCGGGTCGTCCGGGCGGGTGTGGTACTCGGGCTCGCCCGAGGTCACCAACTACGACCACGTCGAGTCCGACCCGGGCCACGTGCTGGTGGTCGACGTCGACGAGGCCGACCCGGACCACCCGGTGCACGTCGACGGCCGCCACGTCGGCCGCTGGCGGTTCGTCACGCTCAAGCACACGGTCGACACCGCAAGGGACGTCGTCGATCTCGACATCAACCTGGACAACCTGCCGGACAAGGAGCGCACGGTCGTCCAGGTGGGGCTCACCGGCACGGTGAGCGTCACGGACATGGCCGCCCTCGACGAGTGCCTCGCCAAGTACGGTCGGCTGTTCGCCGCGCTCACCCCGTGGGACAAGGAGACCGACCTCGCGGTGATGCCCGCCGACGGCGAGTTCGACGACCTCGGGGTCGGCGGCTTCGCGGCCACCGCCGTCGACGAATTGGTCGACATCGCGCGCGCGGGCGGCGCCCAGGCCGACGACGCCCAGGCAGCGCTTGCGCTGTTGCGGCGGCTCGTCGACAAGGGGAGCGCCGCATGAAGTTGCACCGGCTGGTCCTGACCAACTATCGCGGAATCACGCACCGCGACATTGAGTTCCCCGACCGTGGGGTGGTCGTGGTCAGCGGGCCCAACGAAATCGGCAAGTCGTCGATGATCGAGGCGTTGGACCTGCTGCTTGAGGCCAAGGATCGCTCGACCAAGCAGCAGGTCAAGCAGGTCAAGCCAACGCACGCCGACGTCGGCGCCGAAGTCACCGCCGAAATATCCACTGGCCCTTATCGCTTCGTGTACCGGAAGCGGTTCCACAAGCAGGCGCTCACTGAGCTCACCGTGCTTGCTCCGCGTCGTGAACAGCTGACCGGCGACGAAGCACACGAACGCGTGCTGGCCATTCTCGACGAGACCGTCGACGTGGAACTCTGGCGCGCACAGCGTGTCCTGCAGTCCGCGTCCACGGCCCCGGTCGACCTCTCCGGCAGCGACGCGCTGTCCCGCGCGCTCGACGTCGCCGCGGGTCAGGTGGTGGCGCTGTCGGGTTCCGAGCCGCTGCTCGTCGACCAGATCGAAGTCGAGTTCCGGCAGTACTTCACGGCCACCGGCAGGCCCACGGCCGAGTGGCTGGCCGCCACCAAACGGCTCCAACAGGCCGCCGACGAGGTCACCCGGTGCGCGGCGGACGTTGCGGAGGTCGACCAGGCGGTGGCGCAGCACGCGGAGCTCACCGAACGGCTCGCACGCCTGTCGCTCGACCGTGCCGCCGCGCGACTGCGGCTCGAGACGGCACGTCAAGCCGCCGATGCAGTCGCCACACTCACCGACCGGGCGGGTCGAGCGCGCACGTTGGCCGATGCCGTGGACGCCGCTAGTGCGGCCTCCGTGCTCGCCGTCCAGCAGCGCATGGAACTGCGCGACGAGGTCGACCTGCGCGCCGCCGCGATCACCGAACTCGACGCGTCCGAGCAACGAGCGGTGGCCCAGCAAGCGCAGACACTCGCCGCCAGCGAAACCGCCGCGGCAGCAGCAGGTGCCGCGCGCTCCGCGACGGAACTGAGCGACACCCGGGTGCAGACCGCCCGGCGCGCGTGCGAAGCCATTGCGCGCCGCGACGAAGCCACCCGGCTCGCGGCCCGGGTCACGAAGACCGATGCGATCCGCGCCGAACTGAGCGACTGCGCGGCGACACTCGCGGCGATCACGTTGTCGGCGCCCGTGATGAAGGCGATCGAGACGGCCAATTCGGCGGTCGAACGCGCGGGCTTGCAGGCCGAATTGGCCTCGGCGCGAGTGGAAGTCACCGCACTCACCGACATCGCGGTGACCATCGCCGGCGAACCCGTCGAGCTCGCCGCGGGTTCGGTTCACTCGGTCGTCGCCGGTGCCACCACCGACGTGGACGTGCCGGGTCTGTTGACGGTGCGGGTCGTGCCGGGTGAGCCCGCCGCGGATTCGGCGGCCCTTTTCGACGCCGCGCGCCAACACCTCGCCGCACTGCTGGACGACGCCCACGTGCCCGACGTCGCCGCGGCCCGCGCACTCGACGAGCGGCGCCGCGAGCTCACCGCCGACCGGGACAGGCTGCAGGCCACCTGCGACGCGCTGCTCGGCGACGATGACGTCGAGACGCTACGGGCTCGGCTGGTCGCGTTGCACGCCGACGAGCCGGACGACCACACCTGCGACGCCGCTGCCGCGCGCGTCGAGCTCGAAGCCGCAGTCGCCGCTCACCGCGAAGCCGTCGGCCACTCGGATGTGATGCGTGCGGCGGCCGAACGGGCAGCTGCCGCGGCCGCCGAGCAGACCACCCTTGCGACCGTGCTGAGTCAGAAGGTGGCCTCGGCGCGGGCCGAATTGGCCGTCGCCTCGGACAAGCTCGTGCAGCAGCGTGAGTTGGTCACCGACGATCAACTCGCTGCGACGGCCGACGCCGACGCGGAACGCGCGCGGGTGGCCCTGGCCGACGCCGAGGCCGTGGCCGCCGAATTGGCCGGATTGGCACCCGCCGCCGTCGCCGCGGAATTCGAGGAGGCCGGGCGAGTCGCTGAAACCCTCGTCGAACGGCACGAACAGGTCGGTGAGCACCTGCGGGACGTCGCCGCACAGTTGAAGGTCTACGGCAGCGAAGGGCTTAAGGGCCGACTCGACGCCGCCGAGGCCGAACGTCAACACGCCCACGCCGAGCACGCGCGGTTGCAGCGTCGCGCCGGCGCCGCGGAGCTCCTGCGGTCGGTGATGGGTCGGCACCGGGACGCCGCGCGGCTGCGCTACGTCGATCCGTTCCGTCGCGAGGTAGAGCGGTTGGGCCGCATCGTGTTTGGTGACGACTTCGAAGTGGACATCGACGGCGACCTGCGCATCCTCAGTCGCACGCTGGCGGGCGTCACGGTCGGCTACGACTCGCTGTCGGGTGGTGCCAAGGAACAGCTCGGCATCGTCGCGCGGCTTGCCGGGGCGGCGTTGGTCGCCAAGGAGGACGGGGTGCCGGTCATCATCGACGACGCGCTGGGGTTCACCGACGCGGTCCGCCTGACCAGGATGGGCGAGGTGTTCGACGCGGTCGGCGGCGACGGCCAGGTCATCGTGCTGACGTGCAGTCCCGAGCGCTACGCCGCGGTCGGCGACGCGCGACATGTCGAATTGAGCGCCTAGCAACCCCGAACCCTCCTACACTGTCGCGTCGTGATCGCCGACTACATCGTCGTGGGGACTGGATCCGCAGGATCCGTGGTAGCAAACCGGCTCAGCAAAGCTCCGGGTGTGCAGGTGACGGTGCTTGAGGCCGGCCCACCGGACAAGGACAAGTTCATTCACATCCCGGCGGGCTTCCCTCGGCTGTTCCGCACGGAGACCGACTGGAACTATGCGACCGAGCCGCAGAAGGAACTCGACGGGCGAGAAATCTATTGGCCGCGCGGCAAGACGCTCGGCGGATCGTCGTCGATGAACGCGATGATGTGGGTACGAGGCTTCGCCGCGGACTACGACGAATGGGGCGAGCTCGCCGACCAGTCATGGGACTTCGCCCACGTTTCGAAGTACTTCGGCCGCATCGAGGGTCGCCGGTTGGTGATCTCCGAGCAGCGCAGCCCCCGTAGCTCGACGGCGTCCTGGCTGACCGCCGTCGCCGAATGTGGATACCGCCTCGAAGCGCCCAATCTCGATTCCCCGGAAGGGTTTTGCGAGACCCGCGTGACGCAGCGTCGAGGCGCGCGGTGGAGCACCGCCGACGCCTATCTCAAACCGGCGATGCGCCGACCCAACCTGCGGCTGCTGACCAACGCCACGGCGACGCGCGTGGTCATCGAGGACGGCCGCGCGGTCGGGGTGGAGTTCGAGCAGGACGGACGACGGCAGGTGGTGCGGGCTCGTCGGGAGGTCGTGTTGTGCGGCGGCGCCATCAACTCCCCGCAGCTGCTGATGCTGTCGGGTGTCGGCGATCGGGAGCGCCTCGCCGATCAGGACATCGACACCGTGGCGCACCTGCCGGAGGTCGGCCAGAACCTGATGGATCACCTCATCGTCCCGATGGGTTTCGACGTCGGTCACGACACGCTCTTCGCGGCCGAGAAGCCGCTGGAGTTGGCAAACTACTTGATCCGCAGACGCGGGATGCTGACGTCCAACGTCGGGGAGGCGTATGGCTTCGTGCGCAGCCGCGCCGACCTCGCGCTACCCGATCTCGAGTTGATCTTCGCGCCTGCCCCCTTCTTCGACCAGGGCATCGGCGATCCCCATCCCCGCCATGCCGTCGTCATGGGGCCCATACTGCTCAAGCCCAAGAGCCGCGGGTCCGTCACGCTGCGGTCCGCCGATCCGCACGACAACCCGGTCATCGACCCGCAGTACCTCAGTGACGACAAGGGCGCCGACCGCGAGACGCTGATGGAGGGGCTGAGGATCACGGCCCGCATCGCACAGGCACCCGCCATGCAGTCGGTGCTCGGCGCCATTGCACGCCCGGCCGGTGCCACCGGGTTGACCGACGACACGCTGGAGACGGCGCTCAAGACGGAGTCGCACACGCTGTACCACCCGGTGGGTACCTGCCGGATGGGTAGCGACGACGCCAGCGTGGTCGACCCGCAACTCAGGGTGCGGGGTATCGACGGGTTGCGGGTGGCCGACGCCTCGGTAATGCCGACGATCATCCGCGGCCACACCCACGCCCCGAGCGTGTTGATCGGGGAGAAGGCCGCCGACCTCATCCGCCTGGCCGACCGCTAGTGCGATTTCGGCGCGCTTTTGACCGTTTCAGGGGCCAAAAGCGCGCCGAAATCGCGGCTCAGAAGTAGGCGTTCGCGGGTACCGGGGCGCCGTGCAGCAGGTTGAGCCCGACCACGCGCGCCTTGTACGCGACCGGATTGTGAAGCGTGATCGTCCGGATGTTGCGCCAGTGCCGGTCGAGGTTGCGCGTCCGGCTGGCCGCGCTGGCGCCTCCGAGTTCGAGCAGCCGGGTCGCCGCCTCGGGGGCGACGTCGTCGAGGTGCACCTTGACCTTGGCGACCTTCAACTGCGCATCGGCGGCCAGCGCCGGATCGGGCACGCCATCGAACTGTGATGCATCGGCGGCCTCGATCGCGGCCGCTGCGTCCAGCACCGCGGCCCGCGCGACGTAGGCGGTGCTCGCCAATTCGCCGAGCTGGCGCTGATACAGCGGATCGTCGACGGGGCGCTCCGTCAGCGCGTGGCTGAAGCTGCGGTCACGGGAGCGGAGCAGGGCTACGCCGTCGTCGACGACGTTGGCCAGAATGCCTGCGACGACGGCGTGGATGTACAGCTGCAGTGCCGCGTACTGCACCGTCGGAGTTGGCGCGGCGTCGTACTGGGCGTCGGAGAGCACCTCGTCGTCGGACACGGCCACGCCCGCGAACGTGGTGGTTCCGGTACCGGTTCGGCGCTGGCCGAAGCCGTCCCAATCGTCGACGAGCCGCACCCCGTCCCGGTCGGCGGGCACCACCACGGTGGCAACGGAGTCGTGGTCGGTGGTGGCGGTCACGGTCAGGTAGTCGGAGAACAGGGTGCCCGTGCTGTAGTACTTCTCGCCGTCGAGGTGGAAGCCGCCCACGGGGTCGGGGAGCAGTCGGGTGTTGAACACCAGGCTTCCGACCGCTGCCGAGCCCTTCTCGCTGAACGCGTTGCCGACGATCTTGCCGTCGGCGACCTCGCGCAGCCAACGAAGCGAAACGGGGTCCGCTTGTGTGCGCAGCCGCTCCTCGGTGAACCAGAAGTGCGTCCGAAAGATGTGAGCCACAATGGGATCGGCTCGTGCGACGTCGATCACTGCGGAGAACAGCTGCGGGACAGTCAAACCCGCTCCGCCGAGCTCGTGGGGCAGACGCAGCGCGCCGAAGCCGGCCCGTTTCAACTGCGCGACTTGGTCGAAGGGATTCTCGTCGTTGAGGTCTCGGTCCTTGGCGCCCGCGGCGATCCTGCTCAGCAGCTCGGTCCACTCAACGGATCCGGGCACGGTCGAGGAGATGTCTTCTACGGTGGTCACGCCTGAAGTTGTATCCAACTCCGCGCCCCGCGGCACTGCTTTGTCTCGTGCAGAACGTAAGGCTCGCGTTCTTGCATTGTCGGCAGGGGAAGGGGACGAGCAGAATGGCAAGCGATGACCATGAACGCCAGGCGCCGCAGGGCACACGCCAGGCTCGCCGCCCTTCCGGGCGTGCGTCCGGTGCGTAGGCCCAGTGGACCCGGCGGTGGTGAGTTCGACCTGTTCTACGTGCGAGCGGGCCGCAAGTCGGCGCATCCCGTGGTGATCATCCCCGGCGGCCCAGGGGCGGCGTCCATCGCGCTGTACCGCGGACTGCGCAGGCGGGCGGCGGTCGACGGGCTCGACGTCATCATGGTGGAGCACCGCGGCGTCGGCATGTCCCGCCACGACGACGACGGAGCCGACCTGCCCGCCGAGGCGTTGACCATCGAACGGGCGGTCGACGACATCGCGGCGGTGCTCGACGACGCGCAGGTCGATCAGGCGACGTGCTACGGGACGTCGTACGGCACGTATCTGGCGGCCGGCGTCGGTGTCCGGCACCCGGGCCGCGTGCACGCGATGATCCTCGACTCGCCGCTGCTCTCGGCCGACGACATCGACGTGGTGCGACAGGCCACCCGCCGGTTGCTGTGGGACGGGGACGATCCGGAGACCGCCGAATTGGCGTCCAAGGTGCGGCGCCTCGTCGACGACGGGGTGCTGACCCCGGACGCGGCACAGCTCGCGGTGGGCATGTACGGGCTCGTCGGCCCGGACGTGCTGCGCCGCCAGCTCGACCTACTCCTGAGTGGCCGGGACTGGATGTGGGCCGCCATCGGGCAGAGCGCCAAGCGGTTCCTGGCGCACAAGACGCCGTATCACCACGAGCCCGATCTGGTGGAGCGCATCGGCTATCGCGAGTTGAACTACGGGGCCATACCCGATGGCCAACCGCTGGACCCGGCGGTGTCTTTCCGCGAATTCGCCACTGGCGACGTGAATTTCGAGGCTGAGCCGTTCGACTTGATCGGCGAGATGCCGAAGTTCAGCTGGCCCACCGCCGTCATCTCGGGTGCGCGCGACCTAACCACTCCGCCTGCGGTGGCCAAGCGGATCGCCGCGCTGATCCCCAACTCCGTACTGGTCGAAATCCCCTCGGTGGGACACAGCCTCATCGACACCAAGGAGCGGGCCGCCCTCGACGTGATGAAGGCCGTCGTTTCGGGTCGCATGGGCGACCTACCCGATCGGGCGGCCCAACTCGGGGCCGCCCCGGACGTCTTCAGCGTCCGGATGCTGTCCCTGGCGATCGGGGTCGGGGCGGTGGCCGAGTCGGCCATCCCCGCTGCCGTCCCGCGACTGGTCCGTCGCGTCGCGCACTAGACCGTCAGACCTTGGTGAATCCGATCGCGGTGTAGATCACGTCGGCGAGCCCCGCGGCGCCGAAGTTGGCCAGATTGCTTCGCACGGCCACGTTTCCCGACGTCTGGGTCAACGGCAGGCTGAAGCCCTCTGCCCAGATCAGCTTGTCGAGTTCGTTGGCCAGCGCGCGGGCCTTCACCGGGTCGAGTTCCTCGAGCGTGGCTTCGATCTTCGCGTCGATCTCGGGGCTGCCGACCTTGCCGAAGTTGCTTTCCCCGGTGGACAAGTAGATCTGGGTGAGCCCAGAGAACGGGAATGCGTCTGCACCCCAGGCGAATTGAGCGATGTCGAAGTCGCCCGGGATGACGTACTGGCTGAAGAATCCGGTGCCCGCCTTGGCGTCCAGGATCAGTTTGACGCCGATCTGGGCCAGGTTGTTCTGCGCGATCTGCCCGAACTGCCGGGTGCTCTGCGCGTCGTAGAAGACGTCGCGGATGACCAGTTGCCTGCCGTCCTTCTCCCGGAACTGGCCGTTCATCTTCCAGCCCAGCTCATCGAGCTCGCGCTTGGCCGCCTCCGGGTCGAAGGCTACGACTCCGCTGTTGTCCTGGTAGCCCTCCTGGCCCGCGACGTAGATGTGATTGTTGAGCGGAGCCGGGTTGTCGACCAGGCCACGCTGGGTGATGTTGGCGATCGTCTGCCGGTCGATGCCCTTGGAGATGGCCCGGCGCAGCGCGGGATCGGCGAGGATCGAGCCGGGTGCGCCATTGAAGGTGAAGTGGTACCAGGACAGCCCGGGCGCCCGCCGGATCACGATGCCGGGGGTGTTGCGCGCGATGGTGAGTTCGTCGAGCGAGGCGAGTCCGCTGGCATCGATCGCGTTGTTCTGCAGCGCGGGAATGCGGGCGGCGTCGTCGAGTACCAGGAAGGTGATGCTGTCCAGCCGCGGCGGGGTGCCCCACCACTTCGGGTTGCGCGTCAACGTGATTCGTTGTGCGGTCTTGTCGATCCCACTGATGATGAACGGCCCCGCCGATGGAGGGGGACCGTTGAGGAAGCCCTTGTTGAAGGTCTCCGGGTCGGACGTGACGGACTTGGGTACCAGTATTCCGTTGCCTGCGAAGATGCCCTTCCAGTCGGCGTAGGGCTTGGCGAACGTCATGATGGCTTGGCGGTCGTCGACACCGCGCGTGACCGACCCGACGCGGTCGCAGCCGTTGGGGGACCCGATTACGAACGCCTTGTTCTTTCCGTTCTGTGACTCGACCTGAGCCTTGATGTCCTCCCACGTGATCGGCGTGCCGTCGCTCCACACCGCCTTGGGATTGATCGTGTAGGTGACCACCTGCGGGTTGGTACCCGTCAGCTCGACGTTGGTGAAGTAGTCGTGGTTGACCGTTGCCGAACCGTCTGCCCCGATGATGAACGCGCGCGGCATGGTCGGCTTCATGAGGGCGAACATGTCGCCGTCGTTCCCGTCGATGTGTAGCACGTTGTAGTTCTCTGGGAAGCCGCTCAGCGCCAAGCGCAGCGCGCCACCGTCTTGCAGCGTGGCGGGATCCTGTGGGTTCATGTCGTTGGTCGTGCCGACCGTCGCGTCACCGCCGACCGGAGGCGGCGCCTGGTCGCCACTGGAGCAGGCGGTGAGGGTCAGGGCCGCGGCCAGCGCGGCCACGGTCAGGCGTCGCAAGATCATTCCGCGATGTTAGCGGTCGTTGGGTGGCGGCCGGACGATTCGTCGTCCGTGGCTAGGGCTGGGGTACCGCGTCCAACAGCCGCCGGGTGTACGCGTGCTGCGGGTCGGCGAACACGTCGTCGGCATCACCCTGCTCGACGACCTCACCCCGAAACATCACCGCCACCTGGTGCGCGAGGTGCTTGACCACCGAAAGGTCGTGCGAGACGAATAGGTACGAGAGCCCGAAGCGGGCCTGCAGATCGAGTAGCAGATTGATGATTCCGGCCTGGATCGAGACGTCCAGCGCGGACACCGGCTCGTCGAGGGCGAGGATCTTCGGTTGCGTCGCCAACGCGCGCGCGATGCCGATGCGTTGCTTCTGCCCGCCGGAGAACTCCGCAGGGTATCGGCCGGCGTCCTCACGGCGCATCCCGACGGTGCTCAATAGCTCCGCCACCCGGTCGTCGACCCGATTCTTGTCGAATCCGTTGGCGGTCAACGGTTCCGCAAGTACCTCGAAGACCGGCAGCCGCGGGTCCAGCGACGCGACCGGGTCCTGGAAGACCACCTGCAGGTCGGCGCGCAACGCACGTCTGCCGCGGCGATCCAGCGTGGCGACGTCGTGGCCGAGTATCTCGATCGAACCACCTTGCGGGGCAGTGAGTTCCAGGATCTGGTGCAGCGTGGTCGACTTGCCCGAACCGGACTCGCCGACGATGCCAAGCGTGCGGCCCTGCCGCAGCTCGAAGCTGATGCCGTCGACGGCGCGTACCTCGCCGATCTGACGGCGGAACACCACGCCCTTGGTGAGCGTGAACGTCTTCACCAGATCCTGGACGCGCACCACGACGTCGCCGGGGCTGGGGGCGTCTTCGAGTGGCACGGTCGAGACGCCGTAGATCTCGGCCGCCGTGCGGCCGGCGACCTGGTCGGTGCGGATGCAGGCGGCGGTGTGCGCGGTGTCCACCGACACCAGCTCCGGTTCGGCGGTGCGGCACTCGTCGATCGCGAGCGGGCAGCGCGGTGCGAACGGGCAGCCTTCCGGCAGGGCCGCAAGCGATGGCGGCGCCCCGGGAATGGGCACCAGCCGGGTGCCCTGCGGAGCTTCGAGCCGTGGAACCGACCCAAGAAGTCCTGCGGTGTAGGGCATTCGGCGGTCCCCGTACAGCGTGGCCACCGGCGCCACCTCGACGGCGCGGCCCGCGTACATCACCAGGGCCCGATCCGCGAACTCCGCGACGACGCCGAGGTCGTGGGTGATGATGAGCACCCCGGCGCCCGTCACGTCGCGAGCGGTCTTCAGCACCTCCAGGATCTGCGCCTGCACCGTGACGTCCAGCGCGGTCGTCGGCTCGTCGCAGATGATCAGGTCGGGATCGTTGGCGATCGCGATGGCGATGACGACGCGCTGTCGCTCGCCCCCGGACAATTCGTGAGGAAACGCGCGGGCGCGGCGCTCGGGTTGGGCGATGCCAACGAGTTCCAGCAGTTCGACGGCGCGCGCCTTGGCCGCCTGGTTGCTCAGCGTGCGTTGATGGGTGCGCAGCCCCTCGGCGATCTGGTCGCCGACGGTGTAGACGGGCGTCAGCGCGGACATCGGGTCCTGGAACACCATGCCGATCTTCGCGCCGCGTATACGTGACATCTGTTGGTCGCCAAGGCCGATGAGCTCGTCGCCGTGCAGCCGGACCGAACCGGATACCTCGGCGTATGCGGGCAGCAGGCCCGTCACCGCCATCGCGGAGGCCGACTTGCCTGAGCCGGACTCGCCGACGATGGCCAACACTTCGCGTGCATCCACCCGGAAGTCGAGCCCTCGGACCGCGGTGACGACCTCAGCGTCGGTCTGGAAGGTGACCCGCAGGTCGGAAACCTCGAGCAGGCTCATTTCTTCTTGTCCCGCCGTGGTTTCCGGCTGTCGGGGTCGAGCGCGTCCCGCAGGCCGTCGCCGACGAGGTTGGCGCACACGACGATCGTGACGAGCACACCGCCGGGGAACAGGAACAGCCAGGGAAAGGTGGTGGCCGACTTGGTGCCGGCGGAGATCAGCGTGCCGAGCGAGATGTCGGGTGGCTGAATGCCGAACCCGAGGAAGCTCAGACCGGTCTCGCCCATGATCGCGACGCCGACGTTGAGCGCGGTGTCGATGATGAGGATCGACGCCACGTTGGGCAGCACGTGGCGCAGGATGATGCGAGTGTTGCTGACGCCCATGTACCTTGCAGCCGTGACGAACTCGCGCTCGCGCAAGCTCATCGTCAGGCCCCGCACGATGCGCGAGCTGATCATCCAGCCGAATATCGAGAAGAGCACGATCAACCAGAGCACCCGGTCGGATTGTCCGAGCCGCGGTGTGACGATCGCGATGAGGATGAAGCTGGGCACCACCAGCAGCAGGTCGACGATCCACATCAGCGTGCGGTCGCGCCATCCGCCGAAGTAGCCGGCGATCGAGCCGACCGTCGCCGCGATCAGCGTGGAGGCGAACGCGACGCACACGCCGATCAGCATCGACTTCTGCATGCCGCGAAGCGTCTGAGCGAACAGGTCCTGACCCAACGCATTCGTGCCGAACCAGTGCTTGAGCGTCGGCGGCTGTTGCAGCGCGTAGTAGTCCAGTTCGTCATACCCGTAGGGCAACAACGGCGGCAGGGCGTAGCAGCCGACCAGCAGCACCGCCAAGATGACGAGTGCGACCACGGCCGGGCGGTTGCGCACGAACCTGCGCAACACCAACGTCCCGCGCGACGCGAATTTCTGCGCCGCGATGCCCGACTTCGCAGTCGAGGCCGACTCGGTGGTCACGGGTTCGGTCACGTCACCCGCACCCGCGGGTCGAGTGCGGCGTAGAACACGTCGGAGAGCAGGCCGCCCAACAGGATCGTGACGCCGGAGAACACCGTGAACGCGGCGACGATGTTGACGTCCTGTGTGGCGATGCCGCGCAGCACCCATTCGCCCATGCCGTGCCAGCCGAAGATCTGCTCGACGAACACCGCGCCGGTGACCAGGCCGCTGACGCCGTACGCAAAGAGCGTCGCCATCGGGATCAACGCCGTGCGCAACCCGTGCTTGAACAGCGCCTCGCGGCGCGTCAGGCCCTTGGCGCGGGCGGTGCGGATAAAGTCCTGACCGAGCACGTCGAGCATCGCGTTGCGCTGATAGCGGCTGTACCCGGCGATGGCGAATAGCGCGAGCGTCGTCGTCGGCAACACCAGGTGCTGCAGCCGGTCGACGAACCCGGCCCAAGCGCTGGGCGGCGGCGTGCTGGACGTCGCCCCGATGTACTCGAACAGTTGAAATCCCAGCAGCGCGTTGACCCTGTCCGCGGGCAACATCAGCAGCGGGGCGAGCACGAACGTCGGTGTGCTGATCAACAGCAGCGAGGCGGCGGTGATGAGGCGATCGGACAGCCGGTACTGCCGTATCGCGCCCCAGGCACCGATGATCACGCCGAGCACCGTGCCCATCAGAGCGCCGATGGACACCAGCTGCAGGCTGATGCCGACGCGGCGCCACAGCTCGTCGGCGACCGGCTGGCCGGCGATCGTGGTCCCGAAGTCCCCATGCACCGCCCCGGACACCCAGTGCGCGTACCGGATGACGATCGGCTGGTCGAGGCCGAGTTCGACGCGCTTGGCGTCGATCGTGGACTGGGGCGGCCGCGGGTTGCGCTGTTCGAGGCTGTCGAGGGGCTTGAAGCTGTACGAGGTGAGCGCGAACGTCATGAACGAGGCCAGCGCCAGCAGCACCACGTAGTTCAGCAGCCGACGAGCCAGGAAGCGCGTCACGTCGCTCCCGCCGCACACTGCATGCGCACAGGGTAGGAGATCGGCGATCAGGACGCCGCGAAGTGGGCTTTCTGGCGCGGCGAGGCCCCGCTAGCCAACTCGTACCGGCGGACAAGCCCGCTCACAGTCGGCGGGCGTTGACTCGAAATCGGGTCGGCGCGCAGTGGGGCGGGCGGCCCGACAGTCAGTGACGGGATTCACAGACGGGATGTGCAATGAATTCGACAAGTCGACGCAACGTGAGAATGGGGGCTGCCTTCGTGGGCGGCAGCGCCATCGTGGCCGTGGGTGCGCTAAGCGCCGCCCTCGGGACCATGGCCGGCGCAAACGCGGCGGTGATAGACATCGGCTCGACCACCACGATGGGGCCGCCGCCGGCCACTGAAACGATCACCGAGGCCGTGCCCGCGATCAGGGGCCCGGCGCCGTTGTGGGCTGGTGAGGCGCCCGACTCCAACCCGCAGTAGTTGCCCGCTTAGTGCAGCGGTGGCCGGATGGTCGTGACGGTGGCGTCAGCCCCGCTGCGCGTCGCGCGGATGGTCACCTGATCCCCGACGTTGAACGGCGGCGCGGTCGCGGCCGCGGGGATGACGTAGGTCTGGCTGTAACCGTCGGCGCTGCGGGCGGATACGGACGTCGCGTCGATCGCGGTGATCGTGCCGGTCTGGGATAGCTCCGTCGTGAAGCCGCCGCTGCCGTCGGACACCACCGACTCACCGTGCAGAGCCGACGCGTCGACGGCGTTCGGGCCGGGCCGGTCGTGTGCCGGTGGTCCGCCGCCCGACTGCGGTGGGGCTGGGGCACTGTGTGCACCCATGACGTGTACGTCGCTGCCGGTGGCCGCATAGATCGCGGCACCACCGACACCGGCGATGACGGCCGCCACGCCGACGGCCGCCAAGGTGCCGCGCAGACCCCAGGTGTTCATGGATGTCACTGTGCGCGTGTTGCTCGTGCGACGGCTGTGAGCAGGCTCTGCTCCGGGTGTGCGTCAAGGTTCACAGCCCGCGCATAGGATTGGCACAGTGTTCGCCCATGACCTGCGCGAATAATCAGCTCCCGTGACCAACGCGAACGGGACAGACAACGACCGCGTCGTCATGCGCCGGGCCGACGGCAAGCCGATCAACGTGCTGGTCGTCGACGACGAGCCCGTGCTCGCCGAGCTGGTCTCCATGGCCTTGCGCTATGAGGGCTGGGACATCGCGACGGCCGGTGACGGCGCGTCGGCGATTGCATCGGCCCGGGAGAACCCACCCGACGTCGTCGTGCTCGACGTGATGCTGCCCGACATGAGCGGGCTCGACGTACTCCACGAGCTGCGCCAGCAGATCCCGGGGTTGCCGCTGCTGCTGCTGACGGCGAAGGACTCCGTCGAGGACCGCATCGCCGGGCTCACCGCCGGCGGCGACGACTACGTCACCAAGCCCTTCAGCCTCGAAGAGGTGGTGCTGCGGCTGCGGGCGTTGCTGCGCCGCACTGGCGTCGCCGACGAGACCGGCGGCGCGCAGCTGGTCGTCGGGGACCTCGTACTCGACGAGGACAGCCACGAGGTCAGCCGCGCGGGGGAGCCGATCACGTTGACCGCCACGGAGTTCGAACTGCTGCGCTTCATGATGCGCAACGCCAAGCGCGTGCTGAGCAAGGCGCAAATCCTGGACCGGGTGTGGAGCTACGACTTCGGAGGGCGGTCCAACATCGTCGAGCTGTACGTGTCGTATCTGCGCAAGAAGATCGACAGCGGCCGCGACCCGATGATCCACACACTTCGGGGCGCCGGGTATGTCCTCAAACCCGCGCGCTGAGTCGCGGACGCGGTTCTGGTCGCCGCGGACGTGGTCGCTGCGCGTCCGTCTGCTCGTCACCATGGTGGCGTTGCTCGCCGTCGTGTGCGCCGCCATCGGCATCGCGACAGAGGCTGCGCTGCACCGCTTTCTGATGCACCAGCTGGACACCCAACTGCTCGAGGCCGGGCGTCGTTCCGCGATCATCTTCGACACGCCGGGGTTTCCGCCGCCGTTGCCCGGCATGCCACCGATGCCCGACATGCCACCGGGGGGCCATGTCGTAGTGGCGGGGCCGCCGCCGGGATTCCCCCCGCCGAATTTTCCCTACCGCGAGCGCTTCGATCCGGAGGCCGGGCCAGGCCCCGGGTTCCTCAACGCACCGGGGCAGGCCACCCGCACCGTCGGCGCGGCGCTGCTGCGCGACGGCACCGTCGACGCGGGTGTCATCACCTCCGACGGTGGCCGCGCGGAGGTCAGCGCCGCGGCGCAGGCCCAACTCGCCTCGGTCACACCGGATCGCAAACCCCGCACCGTCGAACTCGATGGGCTTGGGAGCTACCGGCTGATCGCGCTGCACGCCAGGCACGGCGGCGAGACCATCGTCACCGGATTGCCCACGACCGACGTCGACCGCACGTTGCTGTGGGTCGTCGGCATGTTCTGTGTCGTCGCCGCGGTCGCGCTGCTCGCCGCCACCACAGCGGGCATCGTTCTCATCCGCCGCCAACTGGCGCCGCTGTCAAGGGTTTCCGCTGCTGCCCGGAACGTCGCCGATCTCGAACTCGATCGCGGCGAGGTGCACCTGCCCACCCACATCGTGCGCGTCGACCCGGCTGCCGCGCACACCGAGGTGGGTCAGCTCGGCTCGGCGCTCAACCGCATGCTCGACCGCATCGCGGGAGCACTGTCGGCCCGGCACGCCAGTGAGACCCGGGTCCGTCGCTTCGTGTCGGACGCGAGCCACGAGCTGCGCACTCCGTTGGCCGCGATCCGCGGCTACACCGAACTGGCGCAACGCAAACGTGACCAACTGCCCGACGACGTGGCGCACGCGATGAGCCGCGTCGAATCCGAGACCGAGCGCATGACCCATCTCGTCGAGGACATGCTGCTGCTGGCCCGCCTCGACGAAGGGCGTGCGCTGGCCCGCGAGTCGCTGGATCTGTCCCCGTTGGTGCTCGACGTGGTCAGCGACGCGCACGTCGCGGGCCCCGACCACGAATGGTCGCTCGACCTGCCCGACGAACCGGTGCTCGTCGTCGGCGACGAGGCCCGGCTGCACCAGGTGCTGGCGAACCTGCTCGCCAACGCTCGTGTGCACACCCCGGCCGGGACGACGGTGACGACGTCGCTGGTGACCAACGGCGCCGGGGCGGCCGTGCTGACCATCGCCGACGACGGACCGGGCATCCCGGACGCGCTGCGACCGGAAATCTTCGAACGATTCGCGCGCGGTGACTCGTCGCGCTCGCGTCGCGGCGGCAGCACGGGGCTTGGGTTGGCGATCGTCGCGGCGGTGGTCAAGGCGCATGACGGCACCATCGACGTGCGAAGTGTGCCCGGCAGCACCGAATTCGTCGTGACACTGCCCGGCAGTTCACAGCCGACCCACAGTGCGGTCAAATCCGACGCCTAGGGTCGCGCGTGAGAATCGGGTGGATGACTGCCGTACTGCCGCGCCCGGATGCCGTGGACGCCACCCGGTCCGAAGTCGCGACGGCACGGTTTCCGATGCCGGGGCGCGAGCGGGTGGCGCTCGGCGTGCTGCTAGTCGCGACCGCCGCGCTCTACCTGTGGAACCTGTCGGCCAGTGGCTGGGCCAACGCCTTCTACTCCGCTGCCGCGCAGGCGGGTGCCGACAACTGGACGGCCATGCTGTTCGGGTCCAGCGATGCGAGCAACGCGATCACCGTCGACAAGACGCCCGCAGCCCTGTGGGTCATGGACCTCTCGGTGCGCCTGTTCGGGCTGAACTCGTGGAGCGTGCTGGTGCCGCAGGCGCTCGAGGGCGTCGGCGCGGTCGCGTTGCTCTACGCCGCGGTGCGCCGTGCGAGTGGTCCGGCCGCGGCGTTGCTCGCCGGCGCGGTGTTCGCGCTGACGCCCGTGGCGGCGTTGATGTTTCGCTTCAACAACCCGGATGCGCTGCTGGTGCTGATGCTCGTCGCGGCCGCGTACTGCGTGCAACGGGCGTGCGAAGAGGACGCGAGTCGGTGGTGGATGGTCGGCGCAGGTGCGGCCGTCGGGTTTGGCTTCCTCGCCAAGATGCTGCAGGCGGGCTTGGTACTGCCTGGCTTTGGGTTGGCCTATCTGGTGTGCGCGGCCGCGCCGCTGCGGACCCGGCTGCTGCGGTCGGCGGCCGCGTTGGGCGCGCTCGTGGTGTCCGCCGGCTGGTATCTGCTGCTGGTCGAACTGTGGCCGTCGTCGTCGCGGCCCTACATCGGTGGGTCGCAGCACGACAGCATCGTCGAACTGGCATTGGGCTACAACGGGTTCGGACGACTGACGGGCGACGAACCAGGGGGCCTCGGGAATCTGAACTTCGACGTCGGTTGGGGCCGGTTGTTCGGCAGCACCATGGGCGCCTATGCGGCGTGGCTGCTGCCCGCGGCGCTGGTGTGCCTCGCGGCGGGGTTGATCCTCACCCGGCGGGCTCCCCGCACCGATCCGACGCGGGCGGCCCTGATCCTGTGGGGTGGGTGGCTGGTCGTCACGGCAGTGGTCTTCAGCTATGCCAACGGCATCCTGCACCCGTACTACACCGTCGCGCTCGCCCCTGCGCTGGGCGCATGCATCGGGATCGGTGCGATCCTGTTGTGGCGCAACCGCAGTGACGTGCGGGTGGCCGCGGCGATGTCTGCCACGGTGATCGTCACCGTCGCACTGGCGGCGGTCCTGCTGGGCCAGCACGGGGACTGGCTGCGGTGGTTGCGCGCCGTCGTCGCGATCGGGGGAGTCGGCGCCGCGGTGCTCCTGTTGGTCGTCGCGCGGTTGCCGCGACGCGCGGCCGCGGCCGCGGCCGCGCTGGCCGTCGCCGCGTGCCTGACCGCCCCCGCTGCCTACTCGGTGGCCACCGCGGCGAGTGCACACAGCGGAGCCATGCCGTCAGTGGGTCCGGCGCGCGTACACGGCAGCATGGCCGGATTCGCTGGGGGACTGCTGGATTCGCCCGATGCCGGACCCGCGCTGAAGTCGATGCTGGCCGACGGAGCCGACCGCTACACGTGGACCGCGGCCGTCGTCGGCTCCAACAACGCCGCGGGCTACCAACTGGCGGCAGGCGCACCGGTGATGGCGGTCGGCGGCTTCAACGGAACCGACCCGGCGCCCACGCTGGCGGAATTCAAGGACTTCGTGGCGGGCAAGCACATTCACTACTTCATCCGCGGCCGGTCGATGATGGGCGGCTTCGGCGGACACGGCGGCAGCGGCAGTCGCGAGGCCGCGAACATCGCCGCATGGGTGCAGGCCAACTACGCCCCGACCAGGGTCGACGACGTCGTGATCTACGACCTGACCGCCGCGCCGAAGAACTCATAGCGGGCGCATAGCCTCCGCCAACGGCCGACACACCGACGAGTCCGACGATGGATTTCATGACCGACCTCGCCATTGAGCGCCCCTCCCGATTCGAGTCCCGACCCAATGCGGCGCTCGTCGCCCGCGCACTCGCGGTCCCGGTGCTCGACGTCGTCGTGCCCGTGTACAACGAGCAGGGCGCCCTGGCCGATTCGATTCACCGGCTGCACCACCACCTGCGCGAGAGCTTCCCGTATCTGGTCCGGATTACGATCGCCGACAACGCCAGCGTCGACGACACGCCACGCATCGCGGCCGAGCTCGCCGCCGAACTCGACGACGTGCGGGTTGTCCGGCTCGAGCAGAAGGGCCGCGGTCGCGCGTTGCACCAGGTGTGGGCCTCGTCCGACGCGCAGGTACTGGCCTACATGGACGTCGACCTGTCGACCGATCTCGCCGCACTTGCCCCGCTCGTCGCGCCGCTCATCTCGGGGCACTCCGACCTCGCGATCGGCACCCGGCTCGGACGCGGCTCGCGCGTGGTGCGCGGCGCGAAGCGGGAGTTCATCTCGCGTTGCTACAACCTGATTCTGCGCTCGACGCTCGCTGCGCGGTTCTCCGACGCTCAGTGCGGGTTCAAGGCCATCCGTGCCGACGTGGCCGAGCGGCTGCTTCCGCACGTCGCCGACACCGGGTGGTTCTTCGACACCGAACTGTTGGTGCTGGCCGAACGCAGCGGGCTGCGCATCCACGAGGTGCCCGTCGACTGGGTCGACGACCCCGACAGCCGGGTGGACATCGTCGCCACCGCCGCCGCCGACCTGCGGGGCGTCGGGCGGCTGCTGCGCGGGTTCGCCAGCGGCACGATCCCCGTCAATGCCATTGCCGCCCAGCTGAGTTCGTCGCGACGGGCCGCGGCGCCGGGTTCGCTGTTCCGGCAGGTGGTGCGCTTCGGAGCCGTTGGCGTCGCGTCGACGCTGGCCTACCTGCTGCTGTTCATGCTGTTGCATTCGTCGCTCGGCGCGCAGGCCGCGAACCTGGTGGCGCTGTTGGTCACCGCCATCGGCAACACCGCGGCCAACCGGCGCTTCACCTTCGGGGTGGGCGGTCGCGACAAGGCGGCGCGCCATCACGTCGAGGGGCTCATCGTCTTCGCGATCGCACTGGCGATCACCAGCGGCGCGCTCGCCGGGCTGCACGCCCTTGTCGACCAACCGCACCGATTGCTCGAACTCACCGTGCTGGTACTGGCCAACCTGGTGGCCACCGCCGTGCGCTTCGTCCTATTGCGCGGCTGGGTCTTTCACCCGCGCCGCTCCCACTGACCGATCTGGAGAACCGATCACCATGACACTCACCGTCGACGCTCCATCCGAGCCCGCCGCCGTCGCGGCCGCCCCGCCGGAACCCCGCTGGGCCCGGCCGGGCCTGCTCGCGCTGCTCGCCGCCACGGCCGTGCTGTACCTGTGGGGCCTCGGTTCGACGGGCTGGGCCAACAGCTACTACGCCGCCGCCGCGCAGGCGGGCACCCAGAGTTGGAAGGCGTGGCTGTTTGGCTCGCTGGACGCGGGCAACGCCATCACGGTCGACAAGCCGCCCGCCGCCGTGTGGGTGATGGGCTTGTCCGGCAGGCTCTTCGGGTTCAACGAGTTCACCATGCTGCTCCCGCAGGCGCTGATGGGCGTCGCCGCGGTGGCGGTGCTGTACTTCACCGTCCGGCGGTGCAGTGGGCCGGGCGCGGGGCTCATCGCGGGCTTGGCGCTGGCCGTCACGCCGGTGGCCGTGCTGATGTTCCGCTACAACAATCCCGATGCGCTGCTCGTGCTGCTGCTTGTCGTGGCCGCGTACTTCACGGTGCGGGCCATCGAGACCGGTGGCACTCGGTGGATGGCGTTGGCGGGCTGCGTGATCGGGTTCGCGTTCCTCACCAAGATGCTGCAGGCGTTCCTGATCGTGCCTGGGCTCGCGGTGGCATTCCTGATCGCGGCGCCGACCGGCCTGTGGAAACGGTTGGGCGCGCTATTGGTCGGCGGCGTGACGATGATCGTCTCGGCCGGCTGGTACATCGCGCTGGTCAGCCTTTGGCCCGCCGACTCTCGGCCCTACATCGCGGGCTCCACCGACAACAGCCTGTTGCAGCTCGCATTGGGCTACAACGGAATTCAACGCATCACCGGCGGTGGCGGTTCGCCAGGTGGCGGTGGCGGGCCCGGCGGTGGCGGTCCCGGCGGGGCCAACCTGTTCTTCGGCGGCGAGCCAGGCCTCACCCGGATGTTCGGTCCGTCCTTCGGTGCCGAGGCGTCGTGGCTGCTGCCCGCCGCACTCATCGGATTGATGGTCGGGCTGGTGTTGACCTGGCGTCGCGCACGCACCGATCGGCTTCGGGCCAGTGTGTTGTTGTGGGGCGGCTGGCTGGTGGTGACCGGCGGAGTGTTCAGCTTCATGGACGGCACCGTGCACCCGTACTACACGGTCGCACTGGCACCGGCGATCGCCGCACTGGTCGGCATCTCCGCGGTCGAACTCTGGCGGCGGCGCGGCTCCTGGCTGGCCCGTGGCACGCTCGCCGTCATGCTCGCAACGACGGGGGTGTGGGCGTTCGAGCTCTTGAACCGCACTCCGGACTGGCTGCCCGTAGTCCGGTGGGTGGTGCTCGTCGGAAGCATCGCGACGGCCGTCGTGCTGGCCGTCGGCGTGCACCGGTGGCGCCGGGTCGCCGCAGCGGTCGTCGTCGCGGCAGCGGTCTTCGGGCTCGCGGGCAGTACCGCGTTCGCGGTCTACAACGCCACCCAGTCGCACAGCGGACCCGGCACCATGTCGGGCCCCGTCAAGGCCGGCGGTTTCGGCGGTTTCGGTGGGCACGGTCCGGGTGGCGCACGCGGGGACAATGCCGAACTCCAAGCGCTCGTCTCGGGCCTCGACAACCGTTGGGCGGCAGCGGGTATCGGCTCGATGGAAGTGAGTGATCTCGAGTTGAAGACCGGCGCATCGTTGATGGCGATCGGCGGCTTCACCGGTGGCGACCCGTCACCGACGCTCGCGCAGTTCCAGCAGTACGTCGCCGACGGTCAGGTGCGGTACTTCATCGCCAGCGACCGCGGCGGACCCGGCGGCTCGGGTGGTCCGGGCGGCGATCGGGACAGCGTCGCCAAGGACATCACCGCGTGGGTGGAGCAGAACTTCACCAAGCGTGACGTCGGCGGCACGACCGTCTATGACCTGGAATCACCGCGATTGTCACCCTCTGCCAGCGGGTAGTCGTTGACTAGCGTCATCAGTCGACGTATGTCCGCGCATAGGAGGTCCCATGTCCGTCACCGACGAGTACCTCAAGAACAACGAGGCCTACGCCGCTGAGTTCAACGGCCCGCTGCCGTTGCCGCCCAGCAAGCACGTCGCGGTGGTGGCGTGCATGGACGCGCGGTTGGACGTGTACCGCGCCCTCGGTCTGGCCGAGGGCGAGGCGCACGTCATCCGCAACGCGGGCGGCGTCGTGACCGACGATGAAATCCGTTCGCTTGCCATCAGTCAGCGGCTCCTTGGCACCAAGGAGATCATCCTCATCCACCACACGGACTGCGGGATGTTGACGTTCACCGACGACGGCTTCAAGAAGGACATCCAGGACGAGACGGGACTCAAGCCGGAGTGGGCGGCCGAGGCGTTTGGTGATGTCGACGAGGACGTGCGTCAGTCGTTGCGCCGCATCGAGGCCAGCCCGTTCGTCACCAAGCACGAGTCGTTGCGTGGCTTCGTGTTCGACGTGGCGACCGGCAAGCTCAACGAGGTCACCCTGTAGCGATTTCGGCGCGGCAAAGCGCGCGCCACCCCACATTACGCCGCCCAATCCACCCCCCCGCCCGCGCCGCCGGCGACAGTGTGGGGAGGGGGCATACGAC